>CBFHXG010000006.1:0-92385 GCA_965659725.1 Phaeocystidibacter sp.
GATAGATAGGTTCTCAAGTGCATGCGAACACCATCTGCCACTTGTGCATCCAAGTTCAAGTTTGCAGTAGGTAAGTTAAAGTTAGACCCAAGATCTACTAGTGTATCGCCAGATCCAGTTTCATGATTCAAGGCTTGGAATTGAAGGGCGAAGTCGCCGCCTACACGTAGCTTAAACCCGTTGAAAGGAACATCGTTGTCCTTTGATGTTTCGAAAACATTCAATCCTTCGAACCCCGGGGTCCGGTAGTATTGCATTTCAGGTTGTTGTGCTACAGCCTGAGTTCCGAAGCCGATCATCAGAACGGCGAAGGCTGATTTGAAAAGATTCACAGATTTCATAATTAATGGTGTTAAGTGGTTGCTTTTACTGTGTTACAATTACATTGAACTTGATAGTCACCTGATCACCAACCTTCATTGCTCCAAACATGAAGCTCGGGGCTTCCATGCCGTGATCAGTGAATAATACAGGGTGACTGCCGATTACTTTTAATTTTCCGTCGGGAAGTGTTTCCACCTTGGCTTGAACCGTGATGCGTTTTTTAACGCCATTGATGGTGAGGTCTCCAACTAAGGTCATATCCGCCCCATTTCTAGAAGAGTCTACCACTTCAAAGATAATCTTTGGGTGATCTTCAGCGTTCAAGGTCTTGTGTATTCTCTTGTCCATCAATCTATCGCCACTGGCCATAGATTCAACTACGAATTCAACGCGTAGGTTAGAGAGTGCTTGATTCCAATTTCCACTGGCATTGATCTGCTCAACTACAGCAGACCAGTCGTGAACATTCGAAGTTCCTTCCACAGATACTTCAGATTGATTACTAAAACTGTAGGTCTGACCGTAAGAAACAACGGTCAAAAGAAGGGCGCAAAGCAGGGATGTGGTCTTGTTTATCATGGCTTAAAAGTTTTAGGATGCCAATTGAGATCCTGTTATTATTCTGATGCTAAGGTAAATGAGGTAGTAGGGCTTAGTGATGACGTTCATCATGGTCAAATATGATTTTTATCATATCCTCTAATTCGCGAAGTTTGCCTGACAGAAAACATCACATTCCCAATACCATGAAGCACCTGCTCTACTCCATCTCCCTTGCTCTTCTTAGTCATGCCGCACTGGCATGGGGACAAACCGGTCACCGTGTTGTCGGCGAGATCGCATTTCGCCACATGACCCCTGCAGCGAAAGAGCGAGTGATCTCGATCCTAAGCAATGAAACACCAGCTATGGCGAGTACATGGATGGACTTCATCAAATCCAATAGTGATTACGACCATATGCGTGCTTGGCACTACGTGACCATTCCAGATGGTGAACACTACCACGAAGTGGGCGCTCCAGAAGAAGGGGATGCGTATGAAGCTATGCAACGCATCATCGAGCAAATAAAGAATGGTGAGTTTGAAGGGTGGACAGAGCAAGAAGCCCTCAAGAGTTTGATCCACCTCGTAGGTGATGTGCACCAACCTTTACACGTGGGTAATGGCGAAGACCGCGGTGGAAATGACGTAAAGGTCAAGTGGTTTGGTCAGAATTCGAACCTTCACCGCGTGTGGGATTCTGAAATGATCGACGGAACTCAGCTGTCCTACACGGAATATGCAGACTGGATCAATATTGCAACACCCGACCAGATCTCGAAATGGCAGAACACCCCTATGGAAGAGTGGCTTCATGAATCCATGGCCATGAGAGAATCCGTCTATGATGTGGGTGACCCAGACAGAATGGGTTATCGCTATAACTACGAGAACATCGAAGGTCTCAATCGCAGGTTACTTCAGGCTGGTATCCGACTAGCTGGATTGCTGAACGAACTTTACGGATAAAGAAAGAGCCGCCCTTAGTAAGAGATTAAATGCAGGAGACGTCATTATTATCTAGACATAGAGACCATTGGTCAGCATTGTTTGGTCACGACTGGATGAGCGAAACCCCAAGTATCATCTTCACTGAGATCGATGAAAGTGAGCTCAAAGAAGAGAGAGGTGATACGGAATGGTTGATCAACCGGAATGGCAAAAATGCTTTGCATTCGTTTATTCGCAAAAATCGACTGATCACTGCCTACCCTAGTGTGGAACCCATTCATTTCGAGGAATTCAATCTTCTTCAAGTAGATGAGTGGTCACCATCTTCCATCGAGCATACTGTTCATTTAGAGCATAATGGGATGCCGTTACGGACCTTCTGCAAGAATGTGTGGGAGATGGCCGAGGGATGTGAACTAGGACCGATCAAACTCGGCTTGTCGGGCTTGGTATACCGACTTACCCCCTCCACCTCCAAGAAGGGGAGCATAAAGAATGTAGATGGAAGGAATGACGACCTCACGAGTTATGAGTTCGAAGGGGGTATCTTAAGGAATGTGGAGAAAGCAGAAAGCTTCTATCACCTGGGGTGGTTCGCAGATCTGGATATCCTAGGTTCAGAGTTCCCTCCTATCCGTATTTGGATCCACAAGAAGAACGCGCATTCAGCGCCAGTAGAGGGAGATGTCTACGAAGGTGAGTTCTGGCTTCAGTCTTGTCTGTTCACGGAGAAATAGGTCTCTGCATCAGCCATGACCTGTTTTAGTACGGCCTCGTTTAGCGGTTTGCTAATGAATTTGTGCACCCTTTCACGACCAGCCACCTTGTCCATGTCTCCACTATCGATACTCGAACTAAGCATCATAATGCAACAACGCTTTGTAGACACACTATTCAAATCATTGAATCTATCCACAAATTGAAACCCATTCATCTCAGGCATGTAGATATCGAGCAGGATCACACATTTCTCAGCCTCCTCTAAAACTACACCCGATTCGAATGCATCCAAAGCCTCGCGAGCAGAAGTAAAATTGACAAATGGCTTTTCCGGATGAAATAGCTCCATGTTCTTCTTCACGATGGTGCGATCGATTAAACTATCATCGATCAAGATGATCCCAATATTTGAGTTATTGACGGACATTCTTATACCATTTCATCATCAGCGGGGAGCTCCACATACATCTTGGTTCCTTCACCAAGGTCCGAATGAACTTCGATCAATCCACCGAGGCGTTTGACCGCTTCCTTTACCAAGTACAAGCCTAAGCCTGAGCCTGTGTTTCCTTTCGCATCGCGATAGAACATTTGGAAGACCTTTTCTTGGTTTTCCTTGCTAATCCCAACGCCAGAATCAACCACGGTAAGTGTGGCCTTGTTCTCGTCGGTTTCAACTTTTACATCTACCGTATGCTCTTCACCCCCCTCCTTCCGATACTTGATGGCGTTGGATATCAGATTATTAAGAATGATACGCACCTTCACTTCGTTCGACTTGAACGGTACATTATCCTGAACATTCCAAGTGAATGTGGTTCCCTCCATGGAAGGGTGGTAACGGTATTCACCCTCAATATCCTTGAGCATCTTTTCGAATTCGATCACCTCCAACATATTCTCGGAGTGCGTCGATTTATAGTAATCGATGATGTTATGGATGAACTCATCGAGCTTATCCACCATCTCCTTGGTCATCTTAAAGTACTCAAGGGCTTTTTCATCTTTGACCTCTTGATTGGCGAGGTAGATCACTCCTTGTATACTCACAAGTGGCGCACGAAGGTCGTGCGAAACGCTGTACACAAAACGATCTAGCTCATCGTAGGCTTTCTGTAAAGATTGATTCTTTTCCTTGAGTTCCTTACGTGCATCGTAGATATCCTTGGCATTGTTGATCGCTACCCTGAGCGTGTCTTCATTCCAAGGCTTAGAGATGAATTTATAGATCTGTCCTTTATTGATGGCGTTGATCACTGCCTCAATGTCGGCGTACCCCGTTAAGAGGATACGAATACAATCTGGATAATCGCCAACAACACTTTCGAAGAACTCTACACCTGTCATTTCAGGCATACGCTGATCGGCTACAATGATCTCAATAGGCTCTTTGGCCAAGATCTCCATGCCTTCTTTGGCTGATATAGCGGTATACACCTTGTACTCTCTCCTAAAATTAGCTCGGAAAGAGTTCAGGTTATTCTGCTCATCATCTACGTAAAGTACGTGCGGTTTGCTGCTCGCCATATCCTTTACTATTGTATGTGTTGTACAGGCAGCGTAAGAATGAAGGTAGTTCCCTTGCCAGCCCCTGATTCGACTTCAATTTCACCGTTATGACTCCGAATTATGTTGTAAACGATCGAGAGTCCTAGTCCAGTTCCTTCGCCTACCGGTTTCGTAGTAAAGAATGGTTCAAAGATCTTCTTTTTGACCGATTCAGGCATGCCCGGTCCATTGTCTGAAATTCGTATTGCAATATGGTCATCATCTAGTGCTTCCGTTGTCAGAGTAATCTTACCTTTTTCTGTTTGATCAGGATTGGTCTTGATAGCCTGAGCCGCATTATTAATGATGTTCATGAATACCTGATTCAATTTACCTGCGTAACATTCAACCTTTGGAAGTGCTCCATAGTTCTTTTCTAGATCGATCAGGTCTTTGATGCTGTTATTCAACAAGATAAGCGTACTATCCAGGCCTTCGTGAAGATCAACGAACTTGATATCCTGTTCATCCACCCTTGAGAATATCTTTAATCCTTTGATGATCTCAACCGTCCGATCGGTACCGTCCTGCATGCCCTGTAGCAAGTCATCCACCTCATCAATGATATAATCAAATTCGATCTCCTCCTTGAATTGCTCGAGCTCTTCGACGGTCTTCGCATTCTCACTTTCTCTCAGCTTGTTTTCAAGCCACTCAAGCAACTCTTTGATATCGTCCATATCCCTGCGGAGTGGACCAATATTGGCCGAGATGAAGTTCACCGGGTTGTTGATCTCGTGGGCGATACCTGCAGTAAGCTGACCAAGTGATGCCATTTTCTCTGCATCCACGAGCTGACTTTGAGCCTCTTTCAAATTGCTCAGAGTATCCTCCAATTTCTTTGTTCTCTCGCGAACCATTTGCTCCAAAAGCTCGTTCTGTTCGCGAACGATACGTTCGTTCTCCTTCGATACACGAAGTGCCTCTTCCTGAGACGCTTCCTTCTCCTTCTTCAACGTGTTGATACGGTCTGCCAATGCAATGGAAAGCAAGATGGCTTCCACGCCACTGCCAATCTCCAAGATGCTCTTGGACCAAAAGTTATACTCAATAACACCAAAGTTCTTGAGGGCAAAGATGAACAGGCCAGCCAGGAAGACCGTCCATGCTATGAGGAAGAATTTAGCAGGTCGGTAGCCCTTGCGAGCAATGATCGTTAGGAATACGAGCGCGTACAAACTAACCGTTAGTGCGCCAATATCTACCAAAGCATAACTCAACGATGTAAGTCCAAACAGATACGCTGGGATCGCGAACGTATACAACGCCTGGAATATGTATAGCCCCTTGTGGAAATTTGGGGTAAATCGCTTCGTTTGTACAAAGATCTTAGCGAATTCTATGGCTGAAAAACCCACGAACGCTGAGTAGAACACGATGCTTCCGTTGTAAAAATCAGGACTGTTTGGATACAGATACTGATAGGTAATACCCTCCAGTGAAATCTGGGTCAATCCAATGAATAAGATATAGGCTATGTAGGATAAATAACTCTTGTCCCTCGTAGTGATATAGATGAACAAGTTGTAAAAGAACATGACGAATATGACGCCAATGTAGATACCCAGGAAAACCTGCTTGTTCCCATTGTCGGCTGTGATCGCGCGTTGCGTACCCACTCGGATCGGCAAGAAGAGTTGATCCATGCTTCGAACCCGCAGATAGATCACCGTACTATCACCAGGCTCGAGTTCAACTGGAAATAAGAAGGTAGGATGTTCAATGGGACGATGGGAGAATGGATATCTGTCGCCGGTCTTATAGGTAGGCTCGTAACCTGACATATACACTTCCAGGGAGTCGATGAGCGGATGTTCTAACTGTAGGAAGAATTCTCTGTTCCGACTTTCATTTACGATGGGGATCTTTAACCAATAGGCCGACTTATCCCTGTTGAAATTCAGTACTTCTGCTGTGCTTTTCTTGAAATCAACCAACTCAATATCAGACAATTCTGCGATGTTTGTGGAATCGCGATAGTACTGCGTATTCAAGCCAACATAACCCAGCTTGTTTTCGTCGGTGATTAACCAATGATCAACCTGAGCTAAACCTACAAGAGAGAAAAGGGTAAGAAGTAAGGATAGGTACTTTTTCATCCTTCTATGACTTAGTCAGGTTCTCTGCAAAGGGATTTTTGAATTCGTTTTCTTTGATCGATGGCAAAAGCAAGTCGTATTCCACGTCTACTTCGATTCGTCTACCTGGGGAAACCTCTGTCGTTACTTGCTGTAGATTTGCCCTTAAATCATTGATCTTCTTTTGTTCACTACCTCTTGCGTGCTCGAGGGTTGTCGTATCTTCCAGAAGGACGGCGGTAGCAAGAAGGTCTAGTTTCGGGTAGTAGAAGGTTCCTTGGTTACCTACTTCGGTAAGGATCTTACACCCCACTCTTTCGGCCCAACGAACGGTGTATGGTGCGCAGAGTGCAAAAAGGGATTTGATCCCCATTTGTTCTGTGATCACAGCCCCTGCCCGTGTGGCAAAGAAACTGCCAACACCGAGGCCAGCAACTTCGAGGCTATTCCACAATCCACAGAGTTCACCTGTACCATCAATGGCCAGCTCACGAACGATATCGTGGATCTTCTGGTCTATAAAACCAGTAGCTTCTTCGATGGGCAGTTGTTGCGTGCCTCCTGCTGCGTGCACGCGGGCTCCACCATACACTTTTTTGCGATCGGGAGATTCCACGATTACTACGAAAACAGCGGGATTTTCAGCCCAGGCGTGGTTGGCCGATGTAACTTTCTTTACACCGTGAACTTCAAGGACCTTACGGTGACCATCAATGAAGCGTTGCGAGCTCTCAGGGTCGTCAATAGCCCTAAAAGCCCGGATCCGTACTTCCGGTTGATTTAGCATGTCACTCATTCTTTCCAATCAGCTCTTCAAGATCCACGTAGAAACGACCCGACCTAACGTCATGCCCAAGCAGGATGCGTCTCGCGGTCTCTGCCATCATTGCTCCGCCTAGGTTTACGGAAGATGCCAGCTGAGGCCACGTAGTGATCTTCTTTCCAATCTCAGCAAACGACAATTTCGCTCTTTCGCTCGCTTTCTCGTAGTCTACGAGTGCAAATAACAAATTTCGTTTGTCTTCTTCAGTAAATTCTGCAGGATTCCTTCCCTCCCAGGGTTGAATTCTTCCGTGAAAAACAGGGCGTTGCGGTTCCAGATCGAATCTTTCCACATCCACCATACCCCTATCACTCGTATCCATAATCACGGGGATTCGCATAGGGGCTGCCATCTTTCTCAACAATACCTTGATCGGCAAGGCATCACACTCTTCTACCAAGAGATCTAGTCCTTGCATAAAGGTTTGAGCATTATCGGGATGGATGCCTTCGGGAAAGACCTCGATGTTAACATATGGGTCGATCTGAGCGATCTCACGAGCGGCGATCACCGTTTTCGGCATCCCCAACTGATGTAAACCTGCTCTGAGTCTGTTTAGGTTACTCAGGTCAAGCGTATCGAAATCCGCTATGCGAATGGTACCACCAATCGACTCCATTGCCAAGGTTACAGCAGCAGCCTGACCTACACTAAGGCCCACTACTCCGACGGTCTTGTTGGAAAGGGCGTCCTGCTCTTCCGGAGTTATTTTAAATTGATTCCTCGATGTGCGAACCGTCTTGTACTTGGTGTAATCTAAAACACGGATCACCTTATTCAGCCAGGGATAATAGACCCAGTTGCCAAGTGATCCATTTTCGTTATCTATATAATCTGCAATGGCCTCTTGTAATTCTTCTTGTGAATACGGTTGATGAGGACGATCGATCTTGAACCACTCTTCCAGTTGTGCTTCAAAAAGATCCAATACTTCAGGATTTGCAGATTTCCATGCATCAGGAATGCCTGTTCCTTTTCTTACTTCCTGAATGCTCGGTTGATAGGTGGTGTGGTCCGTTGCCGGTTGCGTGTCACCGAGTGCCATAAATGTTGGTTAGTGTTGTTCTCTGTAGGTGAATTTCGTTTAAAATTCACAATCAATGTTCTCGAATTTACAAGAATTTGATTTGTTTGGATAATTTAGGGGCCAGAGCAAACGATTTATGTCAGAAACTACCCCAGATAAGATTTCAGTCCTCTATGTGGACGACGAGGAAAACAACCTACGGTCTTTCAAAGCTACATTCAGACGTATCTATAAGGTACACACCGCCATCTCTGGGGAGGAAGGTTTGAAAATCCTTGAAGAAAACCCGGTGCAGGTGATCATCACCGACCAACGCATGCCAGAAATGACGGGGATTGAGTTTCTCATCAAGGTCTTGGAACGCGACAAGGAGCCCATGCGAATGCTGCTTACGGGATACTCCGACATCAACGCTGTGATCGATTCCATCAACAAAGGTCAAGTTTACCGATACCTCACAAAGCCCTGGAACGAAGGTGAATTGAGATCGGCCATCGAATCCGCTTACGAGGTACACGCCTTGAGAAGGGAGAATAAGGAGCTACTCAAGAAGCTCGAGATCGCAAATGACCAGTTGGAATTCTTACTCCGCCAAAGACTGCTCTCATAAATGCTTTCAAAGAAATCAAAGTATGCCATCAATGCCCTTGTTTACCTAGCTAAGCAAGAGGATAATCGAATGGTAGTAATCCAAGAGATCGCAGAAGAAGAGCATATACCGCGTAAGTTCTTGGAAGCAATCCTGCTCGACCTGAAACGGAATGGTATACTAGGTTCTAAAAAGGGGAAAGGTGGAGGATATTACCTTCTGCAACGTCCCGAGGAGATCAACCTAGCCGATGTAATGCGCCTTTTTGACGGTCCGATCGCCCTGCTCCCCTGTGCTACCTATAAATTCTTCGAAAAGTGCGAAGAATGCGTGGACGAGGAAACTTGTGGCATTCGCGATGCCATCGTTGAATTGCGAAATCAAACGGTCAACTTTCTCAAGGCCACTTCTTTGGAAGACATCATTCATCGCGAGAATGAATTGATGGTGGGAAACAGAGAAACACGTCAGCCTCGCCGTTCTGAGTCTTGATGCTGTATCCGGAATCGCACTGAATCTGCAGCCAGACTTACACCGCTGCACAGAATGATCAGGCCTAACGTCCCTAACCAAAACCAAGGTTCCGATTGCATTTTTCTCAATCCTGATTCAATGCTGATGGAGGCTCCAGCTCCAATCAACACCAATCCACCAACTCCTTGAATAAGCCATCTTGTGCGTGCACGCATGGTAGTTCGTATTTAGGTTGATAATCTTCGGTAGAGCCCCGTAAACATATTAAATTGCGAGCCGCTTATGAAGATGCATCTCCGAGGATATCAGATATATCATCCTTCAAGAGCATCTTTCTGAATACCATTAGAACGAATACAGACAAGTGCTGTTAATAGTCAACAAATAGAGCTCAATGAGGCCCACAAAGAAGATCTACAACAATATACTCGAGACCATCGGAAATACACCGATGATCAGACTCAACAAGATCGCAGAAGATATACCGGGTGAAGTACTAGCCAAGGTGGAATACTTCAATCCAGGTCATTCCGTAAAAGACCGAATGGCACTGAAAATGATCGAGGATGCAGAAGCTAGAGGCGATCTGAAGCCGGGCGGAACTATCATCGAATGTACCAGTGGTAATACAGGAATGGGTCTCGCACTTGCAGCCATCACCAAAGGGTATAAGTTGATTTGTACGCTTAGCGACAAGCAGAGTAAGGAAAAGATGGATATCCTCCGTGCCATGGGAGCCGAGCTTCATGTTTGTCCAACCAATGTAGCACCCGAACATCCTGAAAGCTATTATTCCGTTGCCGATAGATTACATAAGGAGATCCCGAATAGCTTCTATCCTTATCAATATGACAATCTTTCAAACCGACAGGCTCACTATGAGTCAACAGGTCCTGAGATCTGGGAACAAACCGATGGAAAGATCACTCACTTTGTAGTAGGTGTGGGAACAGGTGGAACGATCTCCGGTGTTGCTCGCTATTTGAAAGAGAAGAATCCAGACGTAAAGATCTGGGGAGTTGATTCTTATGGATCCGTATTCAAGAAGTACCACGAAACAGGTGAATTCGACGAGAAAGAGATCTACTCGTACATCACTGAAGGAATTGGTGAAGATATTCTTCCCAAGAATGTGGACTTCAGCCTGATCGACAAGTTCGAAAAGGTAACCGATCGCGACGGAGCGTTGGCTACCCGTGAATTGGCAAGAAAAGAAGGACTCCTTCTGGGCTGGTCGTGCGGATCTGCCTTCCAAGCCATCCGCCAATTGAAACACGAATTCGACGAAAACAGCGTGATCGTTGTACTCTTCCACGACCATGGCTCTCGCTATGTAGGCAAGATCTACAACGATGATTGGATGGAAGAAAGAGGATTCTTGAACCACAAGAATAAATTGGCCAAGGACTTGGTTGATAAGCATCGCCATCTTCCATTGGCAACCGTGGGTGCCGGCGAACCAGTCAGTAACGCGGTACAGAAAATGCGTCAACTTGACATTTCTCAAGTTCCGGTATCGGACGGTGGGAAATTCGTGGGCTCCCTCGATGATGCTCGATTGTTATCGGCTATCCTAGAGGATCCTAACATTGCCAATCAGCCAATCGAGAAGGTTATGGACAAGCCTTTTCCAGTGGTTCAACCTACAGAGGAGATCCGCGACGTAGCTAAACACATCAATAAGAACACAGGCGCCGTGCTCGTGAAATTCGGAGAAGATGAATATCACATCCTTTCTCGTCACGATCTCGTTGCCGCTATGAGCTAGAATGGAAGTAGTAGATCAGTTTGGAAGAAAGGTCGATGCGCCGGAATATCCCAAGCGTATCATCAGTTTAGTGCCCTCTCAAACGGAACTACTTGCGGATTTCAACTTAGACTCCAATGTGGTAGGCATTACCCGTTTTTGCGAGCGCCCTGTTGAATGGTTCTACAAAAAGTCCAGGGTGGGCGGAACAAAGGATCCCGACCCCGAGCGCATCGCAGCTCTAAAACCCGATTTGATCCTTGGCAATGCCGAGGAGAACACACGCAAAACGGTCTACGAGCTTGAAAAGCAATATCCCTTTTGGCTGAGTGATGTAAAGGACCTCAGCTCGGCTTACGATATGATGTTGAGCATAGGAGGGTTAACGCATCGAAATGATACTGCACTTCACTGGGTTACGAAGATCAAAGATGCATTTGAATCTGCCCCCCTAGAAAAGACCGGTTTGAAGGTGCTCTATCTGATATGGAGAGATCCTTGGATGGCGGTAGGCAGAGACACATTTATCCACTCCATGATCGAAGAAGCGGGCTTTGAAAACGCGATCATCGATCCAAATTCCAGATATCCCAAAATGGAAGAATCCGAGATCCGAGAGCTCGATCCCGACCTCATACTACTATCGTCTGAGCCCTATCCATTCAACGAAGAACACGTTGATCTCTTCAAAAAGGAATTCAACATAAAAGCCGCCACCGTTGATGGTGCCCTTTTCAGTTGGTATGGAACACGACTGTTACATACACCCAGATATCTTTGTGAACTTCAAAAGCAATTAACGTGAGATCGGCACATCGACCTGGAAAGTTCTTTTCGAGGTTAGCAGGATCCATTTGGAATGCGCCCAGAAAGTGGTTCGTAGGCACAGCGTTGGTCAGTATATTTCTAATAGCAGGTGTCCCCCGACTCGATTTCGTTTTCGATTACACTCGGTTCTATACAGAAGACAGTCCGGTTACCACCTTTTTCCAAACCTTCAGGACACAATTTAGCGGCGACCCTCAGGCTATTTGGTTAATGCCTGAAACAGAACAGCATGCTTTTCACCCATACACCTTAAAACAGGTAGCGGCGTTGACAGACACCGTAGGTAGGTTCGATGGGGTTGAAAACGTGCTGAGCTTAACGAATGTGCAACTCCCCATAAAAGACGCACTCGGCTTCAGAACGGAACGATTGGTAATGGATGGTAGCATCTCTGCTTTCGATTCTACGCGCATTATGGAACTGCCCTTCTTAAAGAATCAGCTGGTCTCTGAAACGGGTAGGTATCCAGCTTTGGTGGTTCAATTTGATATAGACTATCCTCAAGACAGTATTTATGCGAGGCTGATGGAGATGCAGTCATTGTTACTCCAGCGATTCCCAGATGCTCACTTGGCTGGGAGATATTGGGGCGAGGTTCAATACAGCGAAATGCTTCAAAATGAAACCTTCAAGGGTATCTTGGGGAGCGTCATCGTGCTGGTATTGATGTTATGGCTCCTATTCAAAAGAGTAGGCAGCATATTGCTCCCTGCAATCGCCATCGTGCTTGGGGTCTTAGGCTTTTTTGGTTTGAAAGGATGGGCGGGCTGGCCAATTGACCTATTGGGAGTGTTGTTCCCTCCTCTCTTGCTTATTGTAGGGTTGAGTGATGTGGTGCACCTGTATGCGAAGATCCAATGGAAATTGCATCTGGACCTACCTCTGAAGGAGGCTGTAAAAGAGGCATGGAGAGAGACCGGCTATGCCACCTTCCTTACTTCGCTTACCACGGGCATTGGCTTCATGAGCTTGCTGACCACACCGATCTTGCCTATCCGCAACTTTGGTTGGGAAGCAGGCTGGGGTGTTGTGATGATGTTTGGGGTGTGCATTGTCGTTATACCAATTTTCTTGAGGGCCTCAAACAAGAAGTGGTTGCTGCCAAAGCCCGCTACCAATGGATCGTGGACAAAATTAGGGGATACAGCCTATCGTTTCTCCAATCGCAAATTTGCGGTGCCATTGATCACGCTGGGTGTTATTGCCATCGCATTACTTGGAGCCTTAAAAGTTGATTCGGGAGTAGAGAACTACTGGCAGATCGATCCAGAGGCCACGCTGAAAAAGGACCTCAACTTCTTTGATGAACACTTCGGTGGAGCGAGGTATTTAGATATTGGCATCAAGAGAACGGATACCTCTTATGTGGATGGGATTGAGGATTTCCGGATGGTGAAAGAGCTCACAGATCATATTCGGTCTCATCCTGCTATTGGCTCTGTGATCAGTGCTTCGGATGCTCCATCTGTCATCAATATGTCGAAGTACGGTGGGGTTCCCTCCTACTTCGATCTGGCCGCCACCTATGCTCAATTGAGTAGGGATCTAGACATGTGGTATGAGGAAGATAGCACGGGATATCGACGATTTGTATCCTATGATTCCAAATGGTTGAGAATATCGGCAAGATTAGAGAATGTCAAGACAGATAGCGCCTTAGCCATTCAACAAAGCATTCAGAGAGAACTGGACCTGATCTCCGATGACCATGAACTACAGTTTACGGGCAATTCGGTATTAATGGACACCACCAATGAAATGTTGGTGGGAAATATGTTTCAGAGTTTGGCATTGGCATTTGTGGTGATTGCCATATTGATGGGACTTTTATTCAGGTCCCTCCGCATGTTACTGCTCTCACTCATCCCTAACGTGTTGCCGCTTTTGATTGCCCTGGGCGTCATAGGCTACCTGAATATACCGCTGGGCACAAGCACGGCCCTCATCCTTACGATCGGCTTCGTGATTGCCGTAGATGATACGATCCACTACCTTATGAAATTCAGATTGAAATTCATTGAAACGGGTGATGTTCACATGAGCGTGAAAGAGACCAACGCTCAGGTCGGAAGGGCCATGACCTTGAGTTCAGCCGTGATGATCGCTGCCTTTACGCCACAGTTCTTCAGTGCGTTCCTTGAGCAATTCTACTTTGCCGTAGTGATCAGTGGTGTGGTGATCTCGGCCTTGTTATCCGACCTTGCACTCTTGCCATGGCTGCTCCTTCGGTTCTTTAGATCCTCAGCATCAAAGGAATAATTTTTCACGGAAGCGCATTTTATTTTCAGGAAAATGGTGATATTTGCACGCTCAAAACAATTAGTTATTAATCAACTGGGTTTCGGACCCTTTTAACGATTAACCATGTCTACAAGAATTCGACTTCAACGTCACGGCCGTAAGCGCCGCGCCATCTTCACCATCGTAGTTGCTGACAAACGTGCAAAGCGTGATGGACGTTACATCGAGAAGATCGGCCAGTACAATCCTAACACTGATCCTGCAACAATTGACCTACAGTTCGACAAAGCTTTGGATTGGGTTATGAAAGGTGCACAGCCAAGTGATACTGTTAGAGCTATCTTGTCTTACAAAGGAGTTATGATGAAGAAGCACCTCTTGGAAGGTGTTCGCAAAGGAGCTCTTACGGAAGAACAAGCTGAAGAGAAATTCAACGCATGGTTGGAAGAGAAAGAAAATCGAATCCAATCGAAGCGTGAGAATCTATCTAAAGCTGATGAGGCGAAGCGCAAAGCTCGTCAAGAAGCTGAAGCAGAAGCAAACAAGAAGCGTGCAGAAGCTATCGCAGCAAAAAATGCTCCTGAAGAAGAGGAGGCTCCTGCAGAGGAGGCTGCTGAAGGTGCAGAAGCCGCTGCTGAAGAAGCTCCAGCCGCTGAAGCTACAGAAGAAACACCAGCTGCCGAAGAGGCACCAGCTGAAGAGTCTTCTGAAGAAGAGAAATCAGCCGAGTAATTCCAGACCGACGCAATGCGTACCGAAGACTGTTTCGTTCTCGGAACCATTAGACGTCAGCATGGCTACAAAGGCGATGTAGTTGCCAAGATCGATACCGATCGCCCAGAGCACTACGAAAACTTGGAATCAGTCCTACTGTTGCAAAACGGAGGACTGATTCCTTTTTTTATTACCCATTCTCAACTTCTCAAAAAGGATCAACTTCTTCTCCGCTTTGAAGAGTCCAGATCCGCAAAGGAAGCTGAAGCCTTAATGGGTAAGGATCTATTTCTTCCTCTTTCAAGTCTGCCTAAACTCGACGGTAAGTCGTTCTATTATCACGAGATCCAAGATTTCGATGTTTACGCTGATGGCGAGAAAATCGGGGTCGTTGAGAACATCATCGATAAGCCAGGTCAAGCTGTGCTTTCCATCCAACAAGAAGATACTCAATACCTTGTCCCTCTTGTGGACGACTTCATCGAATCCATTGACCGATCCACGCGGAGTTTGTACCTTCAACTTCCCGACGGACTACTCGATGTTTATCGATGAAATGAACGCATGAAGCAACCTCCTCTCGATCCGAGAACACTGTTGAATATCTTCCTGTTACTGCTATTTGCGCAGCTAGCATACCTGGGTGTTGTGTTGCTTTTCCTCAGAGATGGGTTTATCCTAAACTTCGATTACACCAATCTATTCCACTGGGCTATACCGCTCGGTGTAATTGGTTTGGATTACGTCGCTTGGAACGTTTTTCAGCAAAGGATAGATAACTCATCTGAAGAATCCGATATCCTCGAGCGCATTCATGCTTTACAAGGCGGATACATCGTACTGTGGGTAATGGTGCAAGTAGGAACCTTCCTCTTACTCACCTTCTCACTCCTCGAACAGAATGATTATTTTATTCTACTCGGAATAGGCCAGATCATCTATTACGGAACTTTGCGCCCTCGCTTGTTCAACTTCCTCGACGAACCGAGTTAAGCGAAATAACTCATGGGAAATCCTTTCTTTAGATTCAAACAATTCACGGTGCATCACGACAAGTGCGCCATGAAAGTGGGAATGGACGGATCATTGCTGGGAGCATGGGCAGGAGGCGACCTATCCCCAGAACGCATTCTCGATGTGGGAACTGGAACTGGACTTATAGCGCTCATGTGCGCACAGCGGTTTCCGAAAGCGGAGATTACAGCCATTGACTTTCCGGGCGGGTGTTTGGAACAGGCACAAGACAACATCGACCGATCTCCTTTCGCCTCAAGGATATCACTCCAAGGAACCATACTACAGCAATTCGAATCAAATTCGCCTTTCGACCTGATCGTCTGCAATCCACCTTTCTTCAACAAGAGTAGTAAAAGCGGTTCTTCCGAAAGGGATAAGGCTCGTCATGATGATGGCCTCCCCTTCAATGAGCTTGTCCGACACACCTCAGAACTACTCACCCCAAAAGGGGTCCTCTCCGTTATTATTCCGGAGGACAGAGCTCCAGAATTCATGGGTCGCGCCGAAGAAGTCCATCTCCACCTCAACCGGAGTGTCAAGGTTCGCGGTAGGATTGGCGGAGTCGTGAAACGTCGCCTACTCGAGTTCTCACCTCAACTTCCCCTGCAATCACCAGAACTAGAGGAATTGGCCGTTGAGGCCGACATCAAGCAATGGACAAGAGAGTACGAGGAGCTGCTGAGGGAGTTTTATGTGGTCCTTTGAAAGGCTCCAGGGCTTCAGGGCTCACTCGCTGAATTCTCAAATGGAATGGGTTCAACCGTCCAACTCCTCAAACTCATCAAACCCCTGAAACTCATGAAACCTTCAAAGTAGAGATCACAGAGACAACAGAGGAACAGATAAACGGATTAACGTGTCAACGTCCCACCAACTCCTCAAACTCTAGTACCCCTGATACTCTACCTCTCTCTCCTCAAAGGTGATCCCTTCTTGTGCGAGTTCTTCGAGGATAGGTTCATAGATCTCTTTTGTGGTAGGGAGGTGAACACCTGGAGTGGTGATAGTACCTTCTAAGATCATTCGGGTGGCGATACCAACCGGCAGGCCAACCGTTTCAGCCATGGCTGTATCGTCGGCACTTTTGCCTTTTCGCACCATCGAACTTTCAATCATCTTCAACTCTCCGTTCATACGGTAGCCGAACTTGTGCCACATTACGATCATGTCTTGATCCTCTGGATCCATGGCCCACTTCTTCTCCAAGATGTGCTGTAGGACCTGTGCCGGTGTGGCCGATTCCAAACCGATCGGAGTGTTTTCGAATATACCGAGCCATTCGAGCTTTTCCATAACCTCAGAATCTTGAGGGATCTGCAGGTAATGCATGAGCTTCAACTCGACAGAGTCATCCGGATTATACCCCAATAATGTGTTGATGAAGGAGCGGTGGGTCAAGTCCTTCACTCCTTCTAACTCATAACTATCGTCGGTCATACCCAATTGTACAAATACGTTCCATGCCCGACAATAACCTGGTCGGCGGAGGGTTCCTCTATATATGGTTGGAATATCTTGCAAACCATACACCCCGCGATAGCGAAGCGAATCTCGGTTGGCATATCCTTCGAAACGACCATAATGCGGTACGTTGATGAACTCCGTTCTGCGGAACAACTGGTGGTAAGGAATGTACTTGTATTTACCTTCCTGCTTGAACTTAACGGCTCCACCTGCTCCTGCCAGCACTACATTACGCGGATTCCAGCTGAATTTATAACCCCACGGATTATTGTCGGATTCCGGTGCCACCAAGCCCCCAGTAAACGACTCAAAGATGGTCATCTCACCACCATTGTCGCGGATCTCATCCAGCACCTTCATGGCTGAGAGGTGGTCGATGCCAGGGTCAACGCCTATCTCATTCATCAAAACAACTCCAGCTTCCATCGCAGCATCGTTCAACGCTTCCATTGCCTTGCTCACATAGCTGGCAGTAACCATATGCTTTTTAAATTGGATGCAATCTTCGGCGACTGGTATATGCATGTGGGCAGGAAGCATGCTGATTACAAGATCAGCCTTTTGAATCTGAGTCCTACGGGCATCGTCGTCCATGATATCCAGACTGATCGCCTCTATACGTTCATGGATACTCGCTCGTTTTTCGGCTAAGAATTTATCTCTATCACAAATAGTGATGTTCCAGTCATTCTGGTTTGCAAATCGAGATAGGTATTGTACGAGGCTTTTGGTAGATCTTCCAGCTCCGATCAAGAGAATATTTTTCATGTTTGATTAAGCGTTCATCAGTTCACGATTCATGGATCTCAAAGTTATAAATTGAACACACCCAGCAAGCGTTAAGCTCCATTTTTTCTTAGCTTTCGACCATGGTTGAACGACATTACTACGGACTCCTTTTTACCTTATTGATTTCCTGTATGCTACAAGCACAGGTTGTAAAGATCGAGAGTCCCTTTCCCGTAAAAGTTGCCATGGATTCCCTCATAAGTCCGTTAGCCTCCACACAATCCGTTGTGAGATTAACAGGAAGTGAACCGGTTCGCCTCTATATTCTTGCAGATGATACTGTGCTGACACAAAAATCGATCGACCTCAACACCTCTGAAAAACGCCGCTATGTGATCGAGGAAAACGGCGTGGGTGGGTATGACCTCTTCTATCGTTCAGGAAGTTTTTCTGATAAAGCCACTGAGATCGGTACCTGGTTATCTTGGGAGGGAATGATTCCACCCAAAAATGTGGTTGACGATCATTATGTCATTCCTAACGACTCCCTCGTTCCTATCCTCACGGAAACCGGAATCGATTCCACACCAGTACAAGGGGCTATCGGTTCAACCAAAACCTTCGAAGCATTGATAGAAGAACTTGAGAATACGGAATACGAGTTCAGTAGAAGTCAGCTTATCCTAAATTGGGCAGATCACAATGATCTAACTGTAGCCCAGATCAAAGAATTGGCAGAAACCTCACAATTCGACCCAGCTCGTTTTCTTCTCTTGCAAACGCTTTATCCAAAGTGCATTGACAAAGAGAATTACGAACAATTGGCTTCAACTTTCCTTTATCCACCATATCAAAGTCAATTTAAACAATGGCTCAAACAGCAAAACGAAACTTCCTCCTCGCAGGAGCAACTTTAATGCTTCTGGCCATCATAGCCGGAGCTTTTGGAACTCACACATTAAAAGCTAAGCTTGAACCTGGCTTGGTAGAGGCTTATGTTATCGCCGTGCGGTATCAGGTCTATCACGGTCTAGCATTGTTGATCCTTTCCATGATCCCACACGCCAAAAAGGCCGTCTTCTATTTTATGTTGATAGGCATCATACTCTTCTCGGGCTCTATCTATCTATTAACCTTAGACGTATTGATGGGAGTAGACCTAAGCTTCTTAGGTCTCGTTACTCCTTTGGGAGGAACTCTGCTCATCATCGCATGGGCTTTACTTCTAATTAACATTGTTCGTGAAAAGTCAGGAAAATGAGAATGATTTAACCAATAAGTCTCTAATTTTGCTACCATAACCCAACAGTCGATTCTTAACTCATGAGTAATCAAGCGATCAAACCGTCCAATTCTGACCTCACGGGATTGGGTATACGGGATGCGCAAGTTCATTGGAACCTCAGTCCAGAAGAACTTGCAGAGATCAGCATCGAAAAAAACATGGCCGTTCGTGCCGATTCAGGAGCGATCTCGGTTAACACTGGTGAATTTACCGGACGTTCTCCTAAGGACCGTTTCATTGTGCGCGACGAAATCACAGAAGACCACGTTTGGTGGGGAGACATTAACATTGGCTTCGATCCGGAGGCTTTCGACCGTCTACACGCGAAAGTAACCGATTACCTCTCTGGAAAAGAGATCTACGCACGCGACGTTTACGCATGTGCCGATGATCGTTACAAGATGAAGATCCGTGCAATCAACGAATTGCCATGGAGCAACTTGTTCGTTAGCAACATGTTCATCAATCCTAACGATGAGGAGTTGGCTAACTTCGATCCGGAATGGACCATTATCAATGCTCCTGGATTCAAGGCAGATCCTGAAGTTGACAGTACGCGTCAACACAACTTTGCCATTCTCAGCTTCTCCAAGAAAACTGCACTCATCGGAGGTACAGGTTATACAGGGGAAATGAAAAAAGGCATTTTCTCTGCTTTGAATTTCATACTTCCACATCAGAAGAACACATTGTCAATGCACTGTTCTGCCAATGTAGGCGAAGATGGAGATACAGCCATCTTCTTCGGATTGTCGGGAACAGGTAAAACGACTCTTTCCGCAGATCCAAACCGCAGGCTTATCGGTGATGATGAGCATGGATGGACATCCGACAATGCCATCTTCAACTTCGAAGGAGGGTGTTACGCGAAGGTCATCGACCTCAGCGAGGAGAAAGAGCCCGATATCTTCAAGGCGATCAAGCCAGGTGCACTTCTTGAGAACGTAACGTTCAAAGAAGGTACCAACGAAGTTGACTTCCACGATAAGTCGATCACAGAGAATACTCGTGTGAGCTACCCGATCGAACACATCAACAATATCCAAGTACCATCCGTAGGTCATGATCCGAAGAACATCTTCTTCCTGACCGCAGATGCCACTGGCGTGTTGCCTCCGATCTCGAAGCTCACCCCAGGTCAGGCTGCTTACCACTTCATCTCTGGCTATACCGCTAAGGTTGCTGGTACAGAAGCAGGTATCACCGAACCTGTTGCAGCATTTAGCGCATGCTTTGGTGCGCCATTCATGCCGCTCCACCCTACCGCTTACGCCGAAATGCTATCTCAGAAGATGCAAGAAGCAGGTGTTAATGTATGGTTGGTAAACACAGGATGGTCTGGTGGTGGATATGGAACGGGTTCCCGTATCAAGCTCAAGTACACACGAGCCATGATCACAGCTGCACTCAATGGCCAGCTAGATGATGAAAAGTATAAGGAGCACCCAGTATTCGGCTTACATATGCCAACTGAATGTCCAAACGTACCTGACGAGATCCTACACCCTCGTCGTACATGGGCCAACGGCGACGCGTACGACGAAGCAGCACTTACCTTAGCAGGCAAGTTCGAAAAGAACTTCAGCAAGTTTGCCGATGGTGCAAGTGAAGAGATCTTGAACGGCGGACCAAAGGTTTCAGCCAAGGTCTAATCCGATCATCATCATAGAAAAGAAGGGACTCCTACGGGGTCCCTTTTTTTTGACGTTCGATCCGTTTGCCATCCCACAACGCCTTTTGCCGCGAATGTGCTATTTTCAAATTCTCAACTTGATACCAACAACATGAGTTACTACCATATTGATTCTCCTGAAACGTATAAGAAAGCCTATGCCGCAAGTGTCAATGATCCCGATAAATTCTGGGGTGACATTGCCGAGGAAAGGTTCAAGTGGATCAAGAAATGGGACAAAGTATGCGATTGGAACTTTCAGGATCCCGACGTTAAGTGGTTCACGAATGCCAAGTTGAATATTACCGAGAATTGCCTCGACCGACATCTTGAGGAGCGTGGAAATAAACTCGCTTTGATCTGGGAACCCAACGACCCAAAAGAGCGATTCGTTCGATATACCTATCGTGAACTTCACGAAAAGGTTTGTCAAATGGCCAATGTGCTCAAGAAACACGGAGTTGAAAAGGGAGATCGTGTGGCCATCTACATGCCGATGATCCCTGAATTGACGATCTCTGTCCTCGCCTGTGCCCGGATCGGAGCGATACACTCCGTTGTGTTCGCTGGCTTTTCTGCTCATTCCCTGGCCGATCGAATCAATGATGCACAGGCTAAGATGGTGCTCACCAGTGACGGACTTTACCGTGGAGCTAAAGAGATTCCCGTAAAACGAGTGGTGGACGAGGCCTTGCAAAACTGTCCTTCGGTTGAACGCGTGCTGGTTGCCGAACGCACACAGTGGGCCGTAAATATGGTCCAGGGTCGCGATCACTGGCTGCACGAAGAGTTAAAGGATGCCGATAAAGTATGCGAAGCGGAAACGATGGATAGTGAAGACATGCTTTTCATCCTCTATACCTCTGGATCAACCGGAAAACCCAAAGGAGTTGTGCACACCTGCGGTGGATACATGGTCTATGCCGGATACAGCTTCAAGAACGTTTTCCAGTATGAAGAAAGTGATATATACTGGTGTACGGCAGACATAGGTTGGATAACGGGACATACCTATATCGTATACGGACCTCTACTGAATGGTGCTACGACTGTAATGTTCGAGGGTGTTCCAACCTTCCCCGATGCAGGTAGATTCTGGCAGGTATGCGATAAATACGGTGTCAATCAGTTCTACACCGCCCCCACCGCAATCCGCGCACTGATGGCTATGGGAGACGACCATGTCCTGTCCTACAGCCTGGATTCTCTTCGTGTGATCGGTACAGTTGGCGAGCCAATCAATGAAGAAGCATGGCAATGGTATTACATCCACGTTGGCAAAGAAAAATGCCCTGTTGTGGATACCTGGTGGCAAACCGAAACCGGAGGCATCATGATCTCGGGCTTGGGAAGTCATAGCCCAATGAAGCCAGCCCATGCAGGTAAGCCACTTCCTGGCATTCAACCTGTGCTGATCGATCAAGAAGGCAAGGAGATTGAAGAAAACGAAGTAGAAGGCTATCTCTGCATAAAACATCCTTGGCCTAGCATACTGCGTACCACCTATGGCGACCATGATCGCTGCAGGGTAACGTACTTTAGTCACTACGACGGATATTACTTCACTGGTGATGGTGCCAAACGTGACAAGGACGGCATGTACCGAATTATTGGTCGTGTGGATGACGTCATCAATGTTTCGGGGCACCGTTTTGGAACGGCCGAGATCGAGAACGCCATCAATGCCAATGATCAGGTGGCTGAATCAGCGGTTGTAGGCTACCCGCACGACATTAAAGGACAAGGAATCTATGCCTATGTAGTGACCAAGGAAAAGGTGTCGAATAGTGATATCCTTCGAGCAGAGATCATCGAAACCGTAGTAGAAGAGATCGGAAAGATCGCTAAACCCGATATGATCCAACTCGTATCTGGTCTTCCTAAGACACGTTCTGGAAAGATCATGCGTAGGATATTGAGAAAAGTAGCAGAAGGGGACACCTCAAATTTAGGGGACACCTCTACCCTTCTGGAACCTGATGTGGTTGATGATATCATCAAAGGGGCATCTGATCGAGAACGATAGGTCACAACGAGATAAGCCCCACATTGCTGCGGGGCTTATCCACTTCGCCTAATTGGTTTGGGTTGAGGCCTTAAGAGTTGGGTGTGCGGTTTACGGGAGCCTTGGCAATGTTGAAGCCAAGTATCACACCAAAGATGTTCGAGTTCAATTGTGGGCTAGGCGACCAATACACATTGATCGGGAGGTTGAGGTATCCAGAGTGGATCGTTTTGCCCAGCGCGAGGATCAATCCAGTATTGAGTTTCACTGGACCGCGACTATCAATATTAGTGATCAATTCAGCATTTACACCTTGAGGTACTTCATCGGACAACACCCAATTATCGGATTCATCATAATAACCCTGCCCCATTCGGGTAACTCGGAAAGCCGGTCCAAAGCCAAATTCCCAACCATCGTAGCGCATACCATGTAGCACGGTCAAGCTAAAAGATGGATTTCCAGTTTCAATACCATTCACGGTAGGAATGAATTCAAAAAGAGCTTGGAAGTCTCCAGCACTGATATACTGAGTTTCCCACTGGTAACCGAATACGGACATAACCGGATAGTTCATACCAAATCCTCCTTCCGACTTTGCTGCGGTCAATCGATCAGCAACCTGGCCCTGGAAGACCTGTATACCAAATCGAGGACCGTTCAAGTTGACAGATGTCCTGCTATTGGTGATCGGTTTATCAAAGCTGGCAAGCATCTCATATTTCACCTGATCCATTTCTATATCCAGTAGATCCTGAACGATCAGTGTTGTCATCGTCTGGATATCTTCAACTTGATTGACGAACTCGATCACAGAAGTTCGTTCGATACGCGCCCCTCGAACATCGATCAAGCGCAACGTATAGATGATCTTTTCTCCGAATTTTTCTACTGCTCCAGTGAGCATGTTCTGGGAACCTAATATCTGCCCTGCTTCTACAAGCTGATTCTTACCAAAGCAAGTTGATATATCTATGCCCGCTTCTTCCATCGTATGAGCTACGTCATATTTATCCATAACCTCGAAACGCTGGGTCTTTTCTAGTTCAAGCCGAACTAAATTACCCATGGATACATTGTCGATGTTCAAACCCCTTGAATCCATGCTCAATACGGCAATGGTCTCACGGTCGTTGTTCATCGCATTGGAATTCTGCCCTTTCATTGTCATTGTACTAAAGGCAGTCAAACTGATAATAAGAGCTAATTTTCTCATGGCTCTGTGGTTTTGATTACACAGCAAACCTAGAGCAGTTTATTATCCCTGCATAACGGATTTTACGGTCGGCATTAACATTTAAAGCGATAAATCCGTAAAACCACTCTCCTTCATTGATGAAAGCACTTGAAATTTGCAAAAAATGCAAATCGGATATGTAGATTTGTGAATATTGCAAAACAATAATCTGCAATTCTCATGCTATGCGAGAAAAAGAAGAACTCTCTCAAAATAAATCCATCCAAGCCGATTTTTTGAGTCAGATAAAGTCGGTGTTACCCGCCTCAGCTTCCCTTGCACAAGAGCTATCAGAACAACTAGACATCAGCATGGATAGTGCTTATCGCAGGATCCGTGGAGAGACTCCGCTAACATTGAATGAGGCCTACAAGCTTGCTGAGAGCTACCACATCTCCTTGGGGGGACTTTCTGAGGAAGTGATGGGTATCGTGCAATTCGGCTATTCTCCCCTATCTCCTGATTTCAAGAGTATGGAGGATTACCTTAGGCGACTTCTCGAAAACCTTAGGAAGATCAGCAAGGATGAAAATGCTCGAATCCTTTATTGCAGTCAAGATATTCCCGTCTTTCACAACGTGAGTTTAGATCGTGTAGCGGAATTCAAGATCTTCTATTGGATGCGCAGCATTATGAGCAACGAGGAAATGCTCCATCAGAAGTTCAGTGAGAATACAATCCCGGAGAACCTTCAGGCGATGGGAAGGGAGATCTACGAGGAATACCAGAAGATCGATTCAGCCGAGCTTTGGTCGAGGTCCACTATCAATAGTACCCTCCGACAAATACAGTACTACTGGGAATCTGGAATATTCGAATCGCAAGAAGAGGCTCTCGAAGTTTTGAACGATATGCGTCGGTTGATAGAAGGCATAGAAAAGACGGCAGCGAGAGGTAGGAAGTCGGATGACGAGGACAGCGGAAAGTATGAAATGTACATCAGTGAGATTGAGCTGACAACGAACTGTGCACTGGTAGAGCTACAAGACATAAGTGCCGTGTTCTTAGGTCACCATACCTTTAATATGTTAGAGACCACCCACTCTATCTACTCGGATCAAACCCGAACGTGGTTCAAGAATATGATGGGCAAGGCGACCTTGATCAGTTCTGTGGGAGAGAAATATCGATATCAATTTTTCCAAGACGCTTACAAGAAGATCGATCAGCTCAAGCATATAATGGAACAGGAATAGGTGTACCAAAAGAAAGAGCCCAACAGTGGATGCATGTTGATCGGCACCTGCTGTTGGGCTTGCATTTAAATCGGCGAATGCGCCAAAGTATGCTATTATGAACGGCTGTAATTTGGAGCCTCTCTCGTGATCGTTACATCGTGGGGATGAGATTCAGCTACACCGGCTGCGGTTATGCGCACAAATTGGGCTGAATCCTTCAAGGTCTCAATATTCTTAGATCCGCAGTATCCCATACCCGCGCGAAGTCCACCAATGAATTGATACATCATTTCAGATACTTCGCCCTTGTAGGCAACTCGACCAACGATCCCTTCTGGAACTAACTTCTTGATGTCATCTTCCACATCTTGGAAGTAGCGATCCTTCGATCCTTGTTGCATGGCTTCAACGGAACCCATACCACGATACGATTTGAAGCGACGACCTTCGTAGATGATGGTTTCGCCTGGAGATTCTTTGGTACCTGCAAGGAGTGAACCGAGCATAACGCAATCGGCACCACCTGCAATAGCTTTTACGATATCGCCTGTAAATCGGATGCCGCCATCGGCAATAACTGGAACACCTGTTCCTTTCAAGGCTTCAGATACTTCCATTACAGCGCTGAGCTGTGGTACACCTACACCGGCTACAACGCGTGTAGTACAGATGGAACCTGGGCCTATACCCACCTTCACGGCGTCGGCTCCAGCTTCTGCTAGATACTTCGCTGCTTCCTTGGTAGCGACGTTTCCTACTACTACATCGAGTTTCGGGAATTTCTCTTTGACCGCCTTGAGGGCGTCTACCACACCTTTGGTATGACCGTGTGCGGTATCAATGATCACGGCATCAACTTGTGATTCTACGAGTGCGCTAACGCGATCGAGAACATCTGGGGTTACACCTACGGCTGCCGCTACGCGCAAACGACCAAACTCATCCTTACAGGCATTTGGCTTGATCTTCATCTTGGAGATGTCGCGGTAAGTGATCAGACCAACGAGCTTACCGTTTTCGTGCACGACAGGAAGCTTTTCGATCTTGTGGCGTTGAAGGATATCTTCTGCCTCTTCCATGGATGTATTCTCACCAGTGGTGATCAACTTATCCTTGGTCATAATATCTTCGATAGCACGATTGTCGTTGCGTTCAAAGCGGAGGTCGCGATTCGTGATGATGCCTACAAGCTTGCGGTCATTATCCACCACTGGAATACCGCCGATCTTGTACTCAGCCATCATGGCCTTGGCATCGGCTACAGTACCATTTGGACCTAGAGTAACTGGATCGAGGATCATACCCGATTCGGCACGTTTCACCTTGCGCACTTCCATCGCCTGCTGCTCGATGGTCATATTCTTATGAAGCACACCGATACCTCCGTCCTGAGCAATGGCTATGGCCATGTTCGATTCGGTTACCGTGTCCATTGCGGCAGACACGATAGGAGTCTTCAATTCAATATTTCGCGTAAATTTTGTGCTGATGTCCACATTACGTGGTAGCACTTCTGAATAAGCAGGGACGAGAAGAACGTCGTCGTAGGTGAGATATTCACCAATCACTTTACCTGAATTGGCCATAGAACGCTGCAATTTTGGTCTGAAATTGCACGCAAAAATACGCTTTTCTTTTCACATTGAACGTATAACCTATATGAACTGAATGTTGATTTTCGAGTTAAATTGATATGCGGATCCTACTCACAGGTGCTAATGGGTACATTGGAAGGCGATTACTGCCTATCTTATTGGAAGATGGGCATGATATTATTGCTGCTGTAAGGGACGCATCCAGGTTAGAATTACCTGAATCTGCTCGGAATAGGATCACCATCGTGGAGCACGATTTCATCGAGAAGGTGCCTGATGACTTTCCAAAGGACATTGACGCCGCCTATTTCCTCATCCACTCCATGCGTTCGTCCATTAGCGGTTTTTCCAAGGCTGAAAAAAAGATCGCTCAGAATTTCACCTCCTATATGGATGTTACAGAATGTCAACAAGTGGTGTATCTCGGCGGTATCGATAATAGTGAAGAGCTCTCTGAACATTTAAAAAGCCGACGGGAAGTTGGGGAGATATTGAAATCGGGAAAAACGCCTGTAACAATACTTAAGGCCGGCATTATCGTAGGATCTGGAAGTGCATCTTTTGAGATCATACGCGATCTCGTCGAGAAATTACCTATAATGATCGCACCCAAGTGGTTGAATACAAAATGTCAACCTATCGCCATCCGCAACGTAATGGAATACTTGCGTGGGGTGCTGAATGAACCTGATACGAGAGGCGAAGAATTCGAGATCGGTGGTCCTGATGTACTCACGTACCGAGAGATGCTATTGCAATTTGCAGAGGTTCGCGGGTTGAGCAGGTGGATACGCACCGTACCCATTATGACGCCCAATCTCAGTTCTTATTGGCTGTACTTCGTTACCAGCACCACGTATCCTTTGGCGGTAAACTTGGTGCATAGTATGAAGGTTGAGGTGATCGCCAAAGACGAGCGCATTCGATCGCATATACCCACGAATCTCATTAACTACAAGGGGAGTATTGAGCTTGCATTCAGCAAGATCGCCCAGAATCTAGTAATGTCTTCATGGAAAGATTCGAGGGTTGCAGGTACCCAGGATATTCGAACAGCCGACTTTGTAGAAGTGCCTAAGTTCGGTTGTTTCAAGGACATCAAGAACATCGATTTTCCAACCGATAAAGCGGATCAGGTAAAACAGAACATCTTTTCCATTGGAGGTGAGCGAGGTTGGTACTATGCCACCCCATTGTGGAAACTAAGAGGATGGCTGGATAAGCTTGTTGGTGGTGTTGGATTACGAAGGGGACGGCGAGATAGGTTTCAACTCATTCCGGGTGACGCCTTGGACTTTTGGAGGGTGATCAAGGCTGACCCTCAAACGGGTGAGCTGTTGCTCTTTGCGGAGATGAAACTTCCTGGTGATGCCTGGTTATCGTTCAAGATCGTGGAAAATGGTGACATCTCCACCCTGACGCAAACGGCTACATTTCGACCCAAAGGCTTGGGAGGCCGACTATATTGGTACTCGGTTTTACCCTTTCACGCATTCATATTCAGAGGGATGGCAACAAGAATCGCAACTAACACCTCTGAAAATCAGGTAACAACCTCAGCGTAAGTTTTTACGTAATAGTTACATAATAAATGAAGTGCGGAAGGGAGATTCTCGCGCCTTACCTTTGTGAAGCTCTCAACAAAATAGGACAAATAGGAACGAATGATTGCACTCATCACTCGCAACGAATGGACCAATCCACTCCAGTCCGTTCGTTTACTCTCACAAAAAAAGCGTCTCCATAACATTGCCAAAAAGTCTCAAGGCTACCGTGGATTGCGCTCAAAATGGACATTCCGTTCGTCGTACTTCATGACGCTCTGGAAATCCGAAGAAGATCTTAATGCCTTCATGGCCTTGCCAGAGGTACAAGCGATGTTCGACGATCGTATCCGCAACCTCAAGGTGAATCAAATACGGATGTCGGCTATCAACTTCATTCCGTGGATAGAAGTAGTTGCCTTAATGAATCGCAATTCAACTCGTGTAACGAAACCCGAGTCGCTCGTTCAAGAATAGAGGCTAGTCGCTCGTCACTAGTTCGGAGTACGAGACTAGCGACTTCCTGATCCTCATTATAGACAAAGCCCCACAGTTCGATGAATGGTGGGGCTTTTTAAGGTTGATGAATCAATCCTTCAAGGGAAGGCAAGTAGAAAAGAGTCAAAAAGAGCGCGAAGCCTAATCGTAGGGATTTCATGCTCTTAAAGTACTTCTAAAACGTAACGCGCATGTTACTGGTCCTTCATCAATTTCTTGTACTTGAACTTGCGTGGTTCGTCACCTAGACCCAAGCGCTTCTTCTTATTCTCCTCGTATTCTGAGAATGAACCTTCGAAGTAGTACACTTGAGAATCGCCTTCAAATGCCAAGATGTGTGTACATACACGATCCAAGAACCAACGGTCGTGAGAAATGATCACCGCACAACCTGCGAAGTTCTCCAAACCTTCTTCTAATGCTCGCAAGGTATTCACATCCAAGTCGTTGGTAGGCTCATCAAGAAGCAATACGTTACCACCTTCTTTCAAGGCCATGGCTAGGTGCAAGCGGTTCCTCTCACCACCTGAAAGCACACCAACCTTCTTACTTTGGTCGCCACCAGCAAAGTTGAATCGGCTTAGATAAGCTCGCGCATTCACGATCTGTCCACCCATTTCGAATTGCTCCTGACCATCCGCAATGATCTCATAGATCGACTTCTCTGGCTGGATCTTCTCGTGGGTTTGATCGACGTAGGAAATCTTGACTGTATCGCCTATATCGAATGTGCCGGCATCCGGCTGTTCCTGTCCCATAATCATACGGAAGATGGTGGTCTTACCCGCACCGTTTGGACCAATGATACCAACGATACCAGCTGGTGGAAGGCTAAAGTTGAGATCTTCATATAAAAGTTTCTCTCCGTAGGCCTTACGCACGCCCTTGGCATCGATCACATTATTCCCCAAACGCGGTCCCGGTGGAATAAAGATCTCGAGCTTGCTCTCTTTATCTTTCTGCTCTTCGGTGAGCATCTTTTCGTAGTTACTCAAACGCGCCTTGCTCTTCGCTTGACGACCTTTTGGATTCATACGAACCCAATCGAGCTCGCGCTCCAAGGTCTTGCGACGCTTACTCGCTTGCTTTTCCTCCTGCTCCAATCGCTTGGTCTTCTGATCCAACCAAGAAGAGTAGTTTCCTTTCCAAGGGATGCCTTCACCTCTATCGAGTTCTAGGATCCAACCGGCTACGTTATCGAGGAAGTAACGGTCGTGCGTTACAGCGATTACCGTGCCCTTGTATTGCTGCAAGTGATGCTCCAACCAAAGAATCGATTCAGCATCCAAGTGGTTGGTAGGCTCGTCTAATAGAAGGATATCTGGATTTTTCAGTAGAAGTCGGCATAGCGCCACGCGTCTTCTTTCACCTCCTGAAAGCACACTTACAGGTGTCTCTTCATCTGGGCAATTCAATGCGTCCATAGCACGTTTTAAGACGGTATCAATCTCCCATGCATTGGTAGCATCGATACGATCTTGAAGTTCTGCTTGACGACCCATCAACTTTTCCATCTTTTCCGGATTCTCGTAAACCTCTGGCAATCCGAATTGATCGTTGATCTTGTTGTATTCATCGAGGAGGGCCATGGTTTCTCCGGCACCTTCGCGTACGATCTCAATCACTGTTTTCGACTCATCGAGTTCTGGCTCCTGCTCGAGGAAACCTACAGAATATCCTGGAGAAAAGGCTACGTCGCCCTGGTAGTTCTTTTCTACCCCTGCGATGATCTTTAGAAGAGTTGACTTACCGGAACCGTTCAAACCGATGATACCGATCTTGGCACCATAGAAGAAACTCAGGTAAATATCCTTGATGATGGTCTTATTGTTGTTTGGGAGGATCTTACTCACTCCGGACATCGAGAAGATGACCTTTTTATCGTCTGACATATATATTCAGTTGAAGTGAAATTCTACGCGAATATCGTTAAAGTCTTGTGATGAACCGAGCATATTCGGCACGGAGTCCATCTATTTTGTTCATTTGTAAAACATGATCATGCAAGTTCGCTCATATCTCATACTCCTTTTGTTGGCGGTCTCTTCGGCAACATCTGCTCAGCTCTATTTTGAGGGATTCGTTAGGAACGAAGAAGGGGATCTCGTGCCTGATGTTTATGTGGTGAACATGCGATCGGAACTCAATGTACTTTCCAACGAAAGAGGCTTCTTTAGGATCGCAGTTGAGCCTGGAGATTCTATTGTTTTCTCGCATTTGGCCTACGACTTCACCTACGTAAAGGTTCCGGATACCATCAATGAAAAGATCGTTCGTATGGTGAAGATGAAACCGAGGAATTACCTTATCGACGAGGTAAGTGTGAACGCCTACAAGCTAACGACGAACTTACCAAGGAGAATGCCTTTGGAGGAACCCAATATTCCCGATGAAGAGAACATCAGCTACCCGCAGGATATGGCTCAGCCTTCACTGAGTTCGCCGGTGGACCTCCTCTATTATTACTTCGGGTCTCGACCTCGCCAGTTGCGTGAATTACGTAGACTTCAAGCTGAAAATGAATACCGACAAAAGCTACGTCAGGGTAACAACCGAGAAATACTCATGGAGGTGACAGGTCTCACCGCCCAAGAACTCGAAGCCTTTGCTTGGAGCTGTAAATTCAGGGATCAACCTATTTCCACCTACAACGATTACGACCTCCTCGTAAGCCTCCTGAATTGCTACCAAGCCTACCTCGATGAACAAGCAAAAGATCGTGTTTTGAACGATGCAGAGTCGGGTTGGTGACCCTCTAACTTGTTCAAAATCCGTACATCACCTGTACTTAATGTTTGGATTTCTACGCATTTTTTACGTATACTTATAGGAGCATTCCTACGAGGAGTGTAGCTAACCACCAAAACCTAACACTATGATTCTCGCTCAACCCGATCCACGGCAAGTCAGGAATGATGTGTTCAAGCGAATAATTGGAGGCGTCCAAAATTCTGGTTCCATCCAAAAGATCGCTCAACAGATCATTGATGAATTGTCTGAAGATCTGATCCTGGTCGACGACCCTCGCGAAAGAAGGCGACTCATTCGAGATACGTATCACCGTATCGAGAACACCCACAAAATCCGCAAGTTTCACTACGTATATGCATCACCTGAAAGGAACAAGAGTGTTTCGCAGGTGATCAACGAAGTGTTATTCCGATATAGAACGAAATACGCTAGGTATTTCTAAGATTCATTGGTGTTTCATTGTTCCTCTGAAGGCCTTTTTGCTCTGAGCAAAGGCCTTCTTTTATTGCAGTCTATCCCAAGGGTTTTAGCTATATTCGTTTCATGCGAAGATGGAGCATAGTATTAGCTGTTGTTTGTGTGTCTTTTACATCATTCGGCCAACAGCGAACCCTCGAAGAACTAGCCGAAGAAACGGTCAATGCACTGACTACCGCCTTTCCTATTTCTGATTCACTTTACATCACCCTTGAAGAATACCACCTTCTCATCAATCGTCAGCCTCTAGGCACCAGCGACAAGTCGGAATTCAAGCGAGAGGTAAACGATTCATACCCAGCCGAATTAGAGCGGTTCCATACAGAAATGGCCGATCTTCAGGAGATCTACGTGAGCGAGGTCAACCGCGGTGCGAAGATCGAGCTTGACAGCATATGGGTGGCTGAAATGGAGGGCACTCGGAATATCTATGAAGTTCGAATAGAACTCTCCTTCACCTATATTGATGAGGTTGGAGAAGAAGAGATAGTGGTAGTCTTCCTAGAAACGATGGTGGGCACGGTACGTCGACGATATTCGTTCATCTCACCGCTTACAGAATCCTATTGATCGATCTATGATCCTATTTTTTGGAATTGGGGACCGCACGCATACCGACCATGGGCCGCTATCCGAATCCGATTGCCCGTTTTGTGGGAAACGTACCTTTCGCATACTCAGTAAAGTAAGATATTGGATCACCTTATTCTTTATTCCAACCATTCCGTACAAAACGGAGTGGACTTCCCGCTGTAAGCATTGCAGTGGAGAGATCGTCATTGATCCAAACGACCTTGATTGCTACAAGCGAGAAGCGGATCTCCTGCAAAAGGCGCTGGATGAAGATTGGGATGACGACACCTATCAAAATGAAAAAACCAAAGCCGGAATATGAGACCCAAAGAAACTGAATATGCATCCTTTTACGGACGATACATCGACCTCGTTCCCGAAGAGGATGCGCGCGTAGCTCTTATCGACAGTGGTATAGAGCTCGTTCAAATGTTCAAGAGCGAACGATTCAACAATGAACTTGCCGGTTTGAGGTATGCTGAAAGCAAATGGACCGTAGCGGAAGTACTTCTGCACCTCATCGACGTGGAGAACGTAATGTTGAACCGAGCTTTATGGGCAGCGAGGGGCGAGCAAAGTGAATTGCCTGGCTTCGATCACAACAGCTGGGTCACGGAAAATCAACCGCCAGAAGTCGACGTTAGCTACATCATCCAGTGGTTTCGCGTCCAGCGAGATTCCACAGTTCACTTCTTTGAGAATATTGTGGATGATAAGTTCGATCGGCAAATGAAAGCTGGTGGTAATCCGTTTACCGTTAGGAGCTTGGCATTTATCATATCCGGCCACACTCGTCATCACGTAGAAGTACTTCGCGAACGCTACCTAACCCTTTTGTAAGTAATTATGTCTGCACTCAACATACCCGAATCTAAAAAGGAAAGAGTGATCATCATCGGGGGCGGTTTCGGAGGCCTCACGCTAGCCAAGAAACTATCCTCAAAGGATTTCCAGATTCTGCTGATCGACAAGCACAACTATCACACTTTTCAGCCCCTACTGTACCAGGTAGCCACATCTGGACTTGAACCTGATTCGATTGCCTATCCCTTGAGGAAGATTTTTCACAAGAAAAAGGAGTTCTATTTCCGCGTGGCCAGTGCTTTAGAGATCAATGAAGAGGAAAAAGAATTAAAGACCGACCATGGGTGGGTACGGTATGATCACTTGGTGATTGCTACGGGAAGCACTACCAATTACTTCGGCAACAAGAATGTTGAGAAGAATGCCATGCCGATGAAGAGCTTACCCGAAGCGTTGAATCTGCGCAGCCTGATCCTTCAGAACTTTGAAGCCTCCCTCCTTTCTGCCGACCTAAAAGAACGCGAAAGATTGATGAACTATGTGATCGTTGGTGGCGGTCCAACGGGAGTTGAGCTTGCTGGCGCGATCGCAGAACTGAAGCTTCACGTGCTTCCGGCAGATTACCCAGATCTCGATTTTAGGAGGATGTCCATTCACCTTCTTGAGGCCGCACCTCGACTACTCAATGGAATGAGCGATAATTCGGGAGAGCGCGCCTTAAAGGGCCTAGAGAAACTGGGGGTTCAGGTGTGGACAAAGACCATGGTGAAGGATTACGATGGCGAAACCGTTTATACTGAAACCCGTGAATTACCTGCAAGCACGTTGATCTGGGCTGCAGGTGTAAAGGGCGTAACCTTAGCCGGCATTCCCGAAAGCGCTTTGGAGCGAGGAAGGATATTGGTTGACGAGTACAATCGAATCGCAGGAATGCAATCTGTTTATGCTATTGGAGATACGGCCCTGATGAAAAGTGAGAGCCATCCAAACGGACATCCAATGGTTGCTCCTGCGGCGGTTCAACAAGGTGGTCTCTTGGCCAAGAACCTTTTGAAGATGAGAAAGGGCGCCGAATTGAAGCCGTTCAAATACTTCGACAAAGGAGCGATGGCCACCATAGGAAGGAACAAGGCTGTGGTGGATATCGCGGGATTACACTTCAGTGGGTTCTTCGCCTGGTTGGTATGGATGTTCGTGCACTTGATGGAACTGGTTGGTTTCAGGAATCGAATTGTGGCATTGGTCAACTGGTCGTCTTCGTATTTCTCATACGATAAAGGCATCCGACTCATTGTACGTCCTTATATAAAGAAAGAGCCGATAGAAGAGCATGTGCACGCTGACGTTCCTACCGAAGGATAAGGGATACATAGTAACCCAGAACCGAGATGAATCACCCAAACGTGGGAGGCCCGACTTCCCGTTTAGGTCTGGCAATCTTGTTTACCCGAGGGATCCCGATGGTGATGGTACGTGGATGTTGACAGATGGAGAATACGTCATATGTGTACTCAATGGCGCTTATGTGCCGTATGATAGAAATCCTCCCTACCGCCATAGCAGAGGATTACTTCCCAAGATCGCATTGGAAAACAAGCCGGTAGGCCTAACAGCCGAGGATGCGGCAGGACTAGAGCCATTTTCCGTGTTCTTATTCCATCATTCGATCATAAAGCGATTCTCGTGGGATGGATCAGAGTTGTACACCGAGGAATTCGAAACCAACCGGACGCATATATGGCAAAGCGCACCGCTCTACACCCAAAGCATGCAGTCTACCCGCAAGATGTGGTTTGAAGATTGGCTGGACAACAATCCAACGCCTGGTCAAAACTCTGTACTTGACTTTCACTTGAACGGCGGTGAGGGTGTCGGCGAAACCAATATCTGCATGTATCGCCCAGGTGTCCAAACTACGGCCATCACACAGGTCAGCATCTCCCCTTCTCAAAGCCGATTCTACTACCAGAGCATCCTCTCTGGTGAAAAGATAGCGGCGGATCTATAATCCGCAATTATTCGGAAACCCTTGTTTTTATTGGTTTTAAGGTACTATCCTTACAAGTAGTACTATATTTATTTTAGTACTTTGTATTGCATAGTACCATATTCTTTCTATCTTTGAACCATCAACAAAAACTAAAACACAATGAAAACTCTAATTTCCATTCTAATGCTATCCGCATTTTCATGGTCGGCACACGCTCAAGAAGTGGGTGATCGTATCCATGATCTCCTATCCGATCAAGATGGAGTCATTTCGCTATCGATGAATCAGTCGGTCGATCAGATCTTTGATGGTCAGGTTGATATCGAGGAATTGGGGATCGAGGTTACAGGAGAGTCCGATCGTGTTCAAGTGAGCGTGATGGACAACGACGAGTCTGAGTCGGATGAGATCGCCCAAAGGATTTTATCTGCCTTGAGCTCTGAAGGCCTTGAATCGGTTTCACTCAAGGAGGACAACAACAAAATTGTCGTTTGGGTAGCCGAGTTCGATGCTCCTGTAAATGAGATCCACTTGACGATCACAGGTGAGGGCGACAAGATCGTTTACATCACTATTTACGGCGACTTTACGGTAATAAGAAAATGAGTCATGAAGATTGAGAACACCAAAGCGCAAATGCGCAAAGGGGTGCTCGAGATGTGTATACTCTCCACCCTTCAGCAGAAAGATGCCTATGCTTCAGACATCATTGACGCGCTCAAGGAAGGTAAGATGATCGTTGTAGAGGGCACCCTCTACCCTCTTCTTACTCGATTGAAGAATGCAGGACTACTCGGCTATCGCTGGGAAGAAAGCAAAAGTGGTCCTCCTAGAAAATACTACAGTATCACCTCTGAAGGAAAGAAGTTCCTCGATGAGCTTCAAACTACCTGGGATGAGCTTGTGAAAGCCGTTGAAGTTACCACAGCCAAGAACTCATAGTCATGAACAAAACAATCAACATAAACCTGGCCGGTGTCATCTTTCACATGGATGAAGAGGCCTACAAGTCACTTACCGACTATCTCGCTCGACTCAAGGCGCAATTTAGCACTCAAGAGGGCGGTGATGAGATCATGATGGACATCGAAGCGCGTATCGCTGAGATCTTCAATGAACGTTTGGCGGGTAAGCGAGAAGTGATCGATCAATCCGACGTTGATGCCATCATCCAAACAATGGGTCAGCCTGAGGATTACGCAGATGCGGATGAAAACCTTGAAGAAGAACAAAGCACAACTGCTTCGAGTGGAAAGACCTATGGAAGATCATACCGCGGCCCGAAGCGTTTGTACCGCGATACCGATGATAACATCCTAGGTGGTGTCTGCGCCGGTCTTGCTCACTACTTCGGCATCGATCCTATCTGGTTCCGATTAGGCTTCATTGCGCTATTCATTGGTGCAGGTACTGGGTTCTGGCTTTATATCATCCTTTGGCTTGTAGTTCCAGAGGCTAAGACTACAGCTCAGAAGCTTCAGATGAAGGGCGAAAAGATCAACATCACCAACATCGAAAAAACGGTCAAGGAGGAAATGAAAAGCGTTTCAGAATCTTTGAACGACCTCGGTAAAAGCGACAAGATCCGCAAAGGTGGAAACCGAATTGGAAAAGCGATTGAAGACCTCTTCTCTGCGATATTCAGCATCATCGTTTCCATTCTTAAGGTTGCCTTGAAGATCGTTGGGATCCTATTCCTCATCGTTGCCGTGCTTACCATTGTATCCTTGATCTCGGCCGCCATCGGTTATGGAGTGGATATCAATGGAGTGAATATGAGTGTAACAGAGGCGTATTCTTACCTCGAAGTGATCCTTCCACACGGTTACTCCTACACCTACGTTTGGATCAGCTTGGTGTTGGCCATGATCGCACCTATCGCTGGTACGGTATACTTGGCAGCAAGGATACTCTTCAACTATCGTATACAGAATAAGGCAGTGATGACCGTTGCAGGATTGGCCTCCTTCGTAGGACTCATCATGCTTGTGATCCTCGGATTTGCCACGGCCGGAGACTTTAAGTCGTACGATAGAGAAAAAAGTAGCTTTGCCATCGCCAATGCCAACACCTCAACCGCCATCGAAGTATATGTGAATGATCAAGATTATGATTTCCCAAGGAGAGCCGAATGGGGATTCGAGAACAATAACCTGATCATCGATAATGTAGATTTCGATGTGCGCAAGACTGTTGAAGAACTGCCTTATATCGAGGTGATCCGTGAAGCCCGTGGAAGAAGTCGCGCAGAAGCATCTGACCTCGCCTCCAATATCGAATTCGACTTCGGACAGGAGGGTTCTAAGGTTTACATGGACCGATACCTTCAGGTAGACATGGACGATAAGTTCAGAGCACAAGAAGTTGATGTTGTCCTCTACATTCCTGTGGGATACAGTGTATTCCTTGATGAATCCGTTCGTTACACCATCGATGATATCTCCAATGTGACCAACACCTATGACTCACGCATGGTGAACCATGTATGGATCATGACCGACAAAGGTTTGGCTTGTAAGGATTGTCCAGATGAATGGGATTCTGAAGATGATACTAGTCTTGACAAATGGGAGCAAGAATGGATCGAAGAGGCTAAGGACATGGAGGATGAGGATGCAGGTCCTACTACCCCGATCCGTCGCGATCGTCCTGAAATGCCACAACGTGAAGAAAGTGCAAGCATGGATTCGATCATCTTGAGACCCGACCAGAACCCTGGGGTATTGATCTAAATCGCACTACTGAACACAACCACAGGCCATCTCGAGAAATCGGGATGGCCTTTTTTGTGATCGTTATACGAGTATCAAGACCAAGAAAAATGCAGATTGTACGGTGTAGACCAGCACATCCGCCTTACAATCCCACTTGTGTGCACCGAGCAAAGTTCCGATGTAATGTAAGAGCAGGGCCACCCCAAACCACCCCGCATAATTGGAGAAGGGAGCTACACCATTGAAAGACCAATAATCGAGGATAGGTGCAACCGGCTCCATCCAGAGGTCTAGGACAACCATCAGAAACGCACCGATGATCGGCTGTATCCATCGATTATTGCTGATCTGATTGGACAGACTTCTCGTTATCAAGATCAACATAGCCCAATTCATACCGATGGCATAAGGAATACCTTCCCAAGCAGGGCCAAGACCTTCGCCGTAGGCATAATCTCCAAATAGCAGTCCGGTATGTACCCCAATGTACTCTGCACCAAATCCACCTAAGAATGAAAGAACTACCAATGCAATCAGAGGCAATGCATTTGCTTTCTGCATGGAGAGCAAGACGATGAAAAAGGTAAGAAGCAGGTTTACAGGCGTAAGGTCTAAGAACCATTCTCTTGATCCGCTTTGTATACCGAAGATCCCGACAACGTGCAGGATGATCAGGACACCTGCGAGATAGACATTCATTCCTTTTCTTCTCATGCCCTTTCCTTTACCAATCCATCAACGATACGTGCAGATAGCATACAAAGTGGTATACCTCCGCCGGGATGCACGCTTCCACCTACGAAATAAAGGTCATCGATCTTGCGCGAAAAATTAGGATGACGAAAAAAAGCTGCCATGGTATCGTTCGAGCTGGCACCGTAGAGGGCTCCTCGGAAAGAAGACGTTTTCGACTCGATCAACTTTGGCGTCAATAGCTCTTCTACCTCGATATGCTGCTCAATATCCACATTGAATTGACGATTCAATCTATCGATGACGCTCTTACGCACTTGAGGAATAAGCGAATCCCAGTCTTGGTCATAATCCGCCGGGACATTGACCATAACGAACCAATTCTCTGAACCTTCTGGCGCTTCACCCTTTACATCTTTTGAAGTGATATTGATATACACTGTAGGGTCTGTAGGTGGCACCTTTTCATCGAAAATCTGTCGAAACTCCTTCCTGTAATTACTGGAGAACAATATGTTATGAAGATCTAGCTGGGGGAACTCACGATTCACTCCCCAGTAGAAGATGAGTGCAGAGCTACTCCGTTCTTGGCGCAACGTTTTCTCAGGTGCGGGTTGTCGGGGTAACAATCTTCTATAGGTTGGAACCACGTCCATGTTAGAAACCACCACTTCAGCATAGGCCTCTTCTCCGCCCTTTAAACGTATCCCTTTCGCTCTGCCATCTTCGATGAGGATCTCCTCCACGGGCGAATTATAGGCGAAAGCCACACCTTGACGTTTCGCTAGTTCGACGAGCGAAAGCGTGATCTGATGCATTCCATTTTCGGGAATATAGGTGCCGAGATGATGTTCTAGATGAGGGATCATCGAGAGAACGCCAGGTGCTTTGTAGGGGTCGGAACCATTATAGGTAGCAAAGCGATCGAACAGTTGAATGAGCTTTTCTGATCGAAATCGCTTACTGGCCACGCCATGCATTGTGTTGGTAAGATGAAGCTTATGAACTCCTTTCAGAGCTTCCCACACATCGGAATTGAAATAGCTTTGCCAACGATGTAAACTTCGTTCCAGGAATAAGCCACTTGTTTTCTGATAGAGGTTGCGGACGTCATCTAGGTGTTGTAGAACCTTGAATCGAGATTCGCCTAGTTTCTCTTCAACCTCTTCGGCAAACTGACTGGGATCGGCCCAGGCGGTGAGTTGCGTACCGTCTTTCCAAAAGTACTCACAGGCAACATCTTTCTTCTTGAACTTGAATTGGGTCTTTGGATCCTCTCCAGCCAACTCAAACAACTCTTCTACTAAATTTGGAAGCGTAAATAAAGATGGACCGGCATCAAATCGATAGCCGTCTTTTTCGAATGCTGTAAGTTTACCACCGGGATAACTATTGGCTTCGTATACCGTAACTCGGTATCCCTGAATGGCCAAGCGTATGGAGGTGGCAATTCCACCGATACCAGATCCAATGACGATTGCTTGCATGCTACTAAGGTAAGGCAAGAGAACAACGTCTGTATCGATTTGTTTTATCAATAATGAATGAAAAGAAGCTACTTAGAGGTGTATTGATATTCGTTGGAACCCTCCTGCTTATCAGTTTCCTTTTCCCACATGAACCCAAGTTAAGGTCGTGGGACCAGTTTACATTCAGCACCACTTCCGATAGCCGACTCTATTTTCAGAACATGCGTTCCTACTGGTATGTGCGATCGGAGAAATCCGACCAGGGTATCCATATCCATCGATACAAGAAATGGGATGATGATGCGCCCTTCTCGATCCGCCCCATGTTGGTAGAACAGTGGAAGATCGATGAGGCCATGGTTTTCTTGGAGGTCACGGATACTTCGTCTTCAGAGTATGGTGACGGATTGATCTTAGGAACGGATACCATTAAGATGGACGTTCACCACATGAATAGGGAGGCATATGCTGAGATCGCCCATCGCTGGTATTCCCACATCGATACAGCCCACGCCTATTCTGTGCTCAGCAATCAAGGGAACATCTATCAACCCAGTAAGCGCGAGTATGAAGCCGCACGGACTGTGCTTTCCGATTACTTCACCTTAGTTGGATTCTTGCGTTGATCCCTCCTCTTGAAGCGCTTTCTTCCTCGCTTTTTTCTTATCCGCCCTCATATTGAGAAGCTCAACTACGATAGAGTAGGCTACGGCAAAATAGATATATGCCTTTGGCACTTCAACGTCAAACCCTTCGGTGACAAGCACGGTTCCGATCAAGATCAAGAAGCTAAGAGCCAATATTTGTAGTGAAATATGTTTTTCGATGAACTCTGCTATGCGCTTCGCGAAGATGAGCATGACCACCAGAGAAACAATAACTGCAGCGATCATGATGGCGATCTCTTGCGTCATTCCAATGGCTGTTAAGATGCTATCAAAACTAAACACCACATCGAGGAGGGCTATTTGGATAACCACGGAGGTCAGTCCACGATTCGATTGAGATTCAAGGCTCTCCTTTTCACTTTCAGATTCGGGTTGGATCTTCTTGTGGATCTCCTTGGTTGACTTTGCCAAGAGGAAGAGTCCACCTAAGATAAGAACGAGGTCGCGCCCACTGATCTCATTGATGATAGCCGGTCCATCTTCCCACAAGGGGGTCGTCAGCTTGATGATCCATGTGATCCCGAAAAGCATCAAAATCCTAAATACCAAGGCTAAAATAATACCCAGCGTTCTGGCCTTTCTTCGTTGAGACTGCGGTAGTTTGTTAGATAGAATGGAGATGAAGATGATATTATCGATTCCCAGAACGATCTCCAAGAAGGAAAGGGTTAGGAATGCGACAAGAGAATCAAGAGTAAGAAGTGAGTCGAGCATGACAACCTTTTTTAGCTTTTGCAAGTATAGCATATGATGAACAGAAAAGACCGACAACCATGTAGTAAGTCTTTTCCTACAAAATGCTATATTCACCCATTGTATTTCTCGCTAGCGCAAGATGAAGTTCAGCTTTTCAACCCCCTTGGAGACGGAGGTTTTAGACCATTTTTATGAAGGTGATCTCGAGCACGCGCTTGAGATGTTCGAGCTATTCGTAAGTCAGATCCCCCTGGTGATCGAGGCTTTGAAGGTAGAAATGAACACCAAGAACTTGGAGGGCTGCCGAATGATCTTGCATCGGATCAAACCTAACTTCACAATGATTGGGAATACTCCGTTAACAAATCACTGCACTAAAATTGAAGGTCAGATCAAAACTGGCCAAATAGATTTTGATACTGCTTTGCCAGAAATTAGTAGTATTGTAGAAGAGATGGCTGAGACACTTAAGCATCTAGAAAAAGAAACCACCAACCTCCAGCAATTCTTGAATAAGTGAATACCCTTCGTTCCATAATAATTGAAGATGATCCATTAGCACTCAAGCATTTAGAGGTTCTTTGCAAAAAGGATGATCGTGTTGAGTTGATCGCTTCATTTGGCAACAGTGAAGATGCCGTTGACTTTCTCACTTCCAATGATATCGACCTGATCTTCTTGGATGTAGAATTGCCTGGAAACAGTGGACTGGACCTGTTGGAGAACAGTCCGGCTCTACCGCAAGTGATCTTCGCTACAGCGAATAAAGAGTACGCGTTCGATGCTTTCCAATTTGAAGCCACCGACTTCCTAAAGAAGCCGGTCAAGAATAGTGCATTTGAATCTGCCGTTACGAAAGCAGTCCGCAGGGCATCTGAAACGAGTGTGGTTCGCGATAAGCCAAATTACATCTTCGTAAAGTCGGACGGTCGATTAGTGAAGATCATGATATCTGATATCCTTTTCATTGAAAACGTAGGAGATTACGTGAAAGTGGTTACAAACACTGGTAACTACATCACCTACAACACCATGCGAGCTGTAGATGAGAAGCTATCTTCATACGACTTCTACATGGTGCACAGATCCTTTATCGTTAACCTAGGTAAGGTGGTGGATATTGAGGATAACTCGCTCGTTATAGGCAAAGCTGTTATCCCTATCAGTCGTTCAAATCGACAAGGCTTGATGGATCGTCTTAACTTATTGTAAAGACCTACCTCGTTCCATTTATCGAAACATACATCCCATTCGTCGAAAGAGGTGGATGACAACCTGTGAACATTAGATATTTGTTACCATATCTCACAGTTAATGGGCCATATTCTAATAGTAGACGATCATAATTTCCTGCTCAAGGCGCTTTCGATACTTCTAGGTAAAGAAGGTTACACTTTTGAGACGGCGAATAACGGTGAAGAGGCGATCACGATCTTTGAATCGGGTTCGTTCGACGCTGTTATCACGGACCTTGATATGCCGATCAAGAGTGGTTTTGATCTTCTTAGGCACATCAAGATAGACCTAAAGAGTGAAGTGCCAGTGATCGTATTGTCGTCACTGTTTACCTCCGACAATGTTTCCGAGATGGTTTTTGAGTTAGGCGCTTCCCATTATGTAAGTAAGACCGAATCACCGTTGGGAATAGTAGGCGCATTGAGATCGGTTACCCTTCAAGCCTCATAAAGACGCATAGCATATTATTGAAAAAGCCCTTGATCAGAATGACCAAAGGCTTTTTTAGATCTAGACTAGCCGCTCTGTTTACAGGTGGCTGTAGTTTTTAGCGTAATAGAGCATCTGCTCGGTGAAATCATCAACATAATTCACTTCAACATCAACCATCTCACCATTCTCCATAACTGGTGTAAGTACTGGATTTACGAACCCTTGGTAAGGAGGTTGATTAAGTGCTTCTACCCTGCGTAATACCTCGGCATGTAGCTCATGGTCTACTCGCACTCCATACGTCTCCACAAGATCCCTACCTGCTTGGTAATCGCCTTCCGACTTAATGCGTTGTATCTCGCGGAGCAGTTCACCCCACAACTCGCGTAGTCGTTGGTAATCATTGATAACGAAATAGGTTTTACCCTCTACTACCTTCTTTTCGATCACATTTTCATCCTTGCCTTTCTCGTATGCCCATTGAGCAACGAGCTGGCGGTTACGCATGTGATCTTCTTCGAGGTTCTCACCTGGCTTCAAACGGCGAAGTTGAAGCATGAGGCCGTTGCGGATATAGCTATCGAACTCGGCCTTACCTGGACCATCATTTTCTACCAACCCCATTTCGATGAGATGAGGATCGAGGATATAGTACAACGCTACGAGGTCGGCCCGAGCTTCCTCCAACGTTGAAGCATAATTCCTCAATGTTTCCTTGGTGGTACCCACACCTGGGTTCACTCTACCGCTGGCATGACCAATTACCTCGTGAAGTGCTGTGTGCATCTTGCTGGCAACCGTACCGTATTGCTCTGCACGTTCGCGCTCTTCGGTGGTGAAAGCGAACTCTTTCAAAAAGCCTTCGCCACGAGCCATATCGTAGGCATGCTCAATATTACCTAGGGAAACCGACTTAGAGCCATGTTCGGTGCGGATCCAGTTGGCATTGGGTAGATTCACACCGATTGGTGTAGCTGGAGATGCGTCCCCTGCTTCCCCTGCAACGGTAACGATATTGTAGGTGATGCCCACCACTTCTTTCTTCTTGTGCTCGTCCATGATCGGTGAATTATCCTCGAACCATTGAGCACCTTCGCTTACCACGGCCATTCGCTGTGAAGCTTCGAAATCGCGGATCTGAACGATGGTTTCATACGACCCACGGTAGCCCAACGGATCGTTGTACACTTCCACAAAACCATTGATGTAATCAATATCACCTTCCGTAGCCTTGACCCATGCGATGTTGTACTCATCCCATTTCTCGAGGTCGCCTGTCTCGTAATACTCGATCAACAGCTTCAACGCATCGGCTTGAGCCTGATTTTCGGCATACTTAACGGCTTCGCCAAGGTGATAGACCACCTTTTCGAGGGCTGCGGAGTACATACCGCCAACCTTATAAACCTCCTCGCGAAGGGAACCATCCTCGGCTCTCACGAGCTTGCTGTTCAAGCCCAATGAGATAGGACGTAAACTATCTACTGTAGTGCTCTTTGCTGCGTAGAACTCCTTGGCTTCCAGCTCTGTGATTCCTGGGTCATAGAAGTTAACGGCACTAGCCAAGAGGATGTCAGAATTAGGGTCCTTGGATACCTTCTTCGCGTCGAATTCAGAATCGAAGATCGCACGGCGTGCTTCATCAGAAAGCGTCGTTTCAGTAGCGGTGAGCAATTCATCGAGGTACTGTGCGGTAAAGCCCGGTTCAAACTTCGCATTACTGTAATGATGGTGGATACCATTGGAGAACCAAACGCGCTTGGCATAGGTTTCAAACTCATCCCATTGTCCGGTTTTTTCACCTTCGTAATTCGCCATCACATGATCGATCATATGTCGGATCTCCATATTATGACGGTAATTCGTTGAATAGATGATATCCCTGCCTGAAAGTCCTGCTTCAGTTAGGTGGTATACCAACATTCTTTGCTGTGGAGTAAGCTTATCAAACCCGTTGATCTTGTATCGCAGAATTCCGATATCTGCGAATTGCTCAAGCTTCCACTGAAAATCTTCTTCTGTGCTCACTTCGCTAGATGTTTTGTCTTGTTGACAACCGGAAAGCGAGAACGCTAAGGCTGCCGGAATCATCCATTTAATGTTCATAATCGAGGTATTGAGATAAAGGGAGGCTGAATATACTTGATTTTCTCTGCACTCTACAGACGAAAGCCTAGTAATTGCAAGTATTACATCATCATGCGTTACTTTTGTAAACGCTTAAAGATTTCCACTATGCGCACGATGAAGATCGCCATGATCGTAATGTCTACCATGATGGTAGCCTTTCTTCTTTGGAACCTAACACTTTCAGGGGATTACAAATCCGTTGCTACGGCGGAATTCGATGTTTCTGCAAATGCGCTTCATGACGAGTTCGCGGATCTGCGCAATTGGGAAGATTGGACTACCTTTTTGCAACGAGATTCCAACATGACCGTGATCTTCTCAAGCCCTTCCTCTGGCGAGAGGGCCTACATGGATTGGAAGATGGAAAGCGGTGCTGGTGGAAGGTTGGAGATAGAGAAAACGAGTGCAGATTCTGTTCAATATTTATTGTCACTTCCTGGGTGGGCAGCTTCGAGAGCTACAGCCAAGGTTGAAGAAATGGAATCGGGATCGAAGCTCACATGGACCGTTCGAGGTGAATTGCCTTTTTATGCCCGCTTCATGAGGCGCACATTTGAGAAGATGATCCGTGAGGATTTCGAGAGATCTTTAGATAATTTGAGGACTCATCTCTCTGAATAAGGATCATCCCTTATCCCATCGCGCTCTAAAATACTCGTACAGCGTGATGTTCATGAAGATCAAACCCATTCCGTAAAAAATATCATCCACGGGGATCGTCATTAGGCGATACCCAAGGTTATGTGCGTTGTTGTACCACACCACTTCCTCTTCTATTCCCGTACCCGTAAGTACACCATTTACGATCAAAAAAGGGATCAGTATAACCAAATAGGCCCTGAAAAAAGAAGGAAGCCAAGTTACCCGTAGGTAGTAAACATGAATGGCGAAAAGGATGCCCAAGAATAAGAAGGCTGAGAATGTGTACCACTTACCCCAGCTTAAGAAGGCTATTGTCAAGCATAACCAAACGAAGTACTGAGCGAGCATTCTAGAAGTTCTCTGACCTATCCAATCCTTCGGAAAGAAGTAGTTGAGGACGCGATAAATGAACACGCAGCTGAAGGGCACGAGGATGAAAAACAGCCATTCCCCTAAGGGGAGATTGAAGATGTAGATCCCGCTAAGGTACTTTGGATTGAACCCCCAAATACCCAAGTGAGTGAATAACACGTCCCATGGAATGAAAACAGCCATAGTAAGAGCTATGGCGGAGAACAGAGCCTTGAACGAACGGTAATAGGCCACTCTAGACTCAAAACTGCGGATCAATGGAACCGCCAGAGTAAAGGCCATCAAGTAAAGGTAGAGATACGGTGTTTCCAAGTTCATATTGACCTCAGCTTACCCGCTCTTCTGCGTTCTTCTCGCATGTACTTTATTGGGAACACCAACATTCCGAAGCTCTCGCCATCCTCCTTAGTCAGGTGTTTATGATGCATCTTGTGCGCTCTTCGGACGGCTCTGAAGTAGAGATTATCCGTGTTCCTAAACCACTTAAAACGCTGATGTATAAACACTTCATGCACAAGAAAATACGCGAATCCATAGGCTAAGATCCCGAATCCTGCAGTTACCACAAAGTCATAACCATAGATCATCCCTAACATGATGCAAAGCCAGCTTGGACTGGCGAAGATCAAGAAAAAGGCATCGTTCTTTTCGAAGAAGCCAGGTTCCTTCACGTGATGGTCCTTGTGAAGGACCCATAGAAAACCGTGCATCACATACTTGTGAGCTGCCCAGGCAGTAAACTCCATGAAGAAGAATGTTCCGATAAAGACCGCAATGTGTAAGACGGTATCCATGCTCAAAAGGTATGATTATTCTTCTTCTTTAATTCGTCTGATCGCGGCAAGACTCTCTTCCATGTGCGCCTCTGCTCTTGTTTGAGAATCGAAGATATGTCGGATTACCCCATTTCCATCGATTACGAAGGTAACTCGACCTGGAATGAGACCAAACAGATCACCTTTTACACCGAACTGTTTACGGATGGCGCCTCCTACATCCGCAAGGAGTGTGAATGGAAGTCGGTATTTCTCCGCAAATTTCTTGTGCTTACTCGGTGAATCCGAACTAATGCCGAACACCTTTACACCTTCATCGGTGAAGGCCTCGTAGCTATCACGGAACGAGCATGCCTCACGCGTACAACCGGGTGTATCATCCTTAGGATAGAAATAGATAACGATCGGATCACCGTTGAGATGATCGGCGATGTTTACCTCGGTGCTATCTTGATCGAGCAGTGTGAAATTTGGAATAGTATCCCCTACTTCCAGTTGTTGTGCCATGAATGATGTGCTTATCAGTGTAAATAAAATGAGCAATTGCGCTTTCATGACCCTTGAACATTTAGTGGTGTGAATAGTTCACCTGAAGGTACGAAAAGGCCAGATCAACTTGCCTTTGGCGTGCGCTTCAATGTCTCCAATAGGAACTTCCAGTACTTCTGAACAGATGAGATCTGAACCTTTTCGTCTGGCGAGTGCGCTCCGCGGATATTAGGACCAAAGCTGATCATCTCCATACCTGGATAGCGATCTCCGAGGAGGCCACACTCCAATCCAGCATGGCAAGCCAAAACATTGGGGTCTTCATTGAACATCTCCTTGTACAGATCTTCCATGGTCTTCAAGATCGACGAAGTACGGTCTGGTGTCCAACCGGGGTAGCTTCCACTGAATTCCACTTTCAATCCTGAAATCTTCATCGCTGAACGGATAGCCGCAGCCATGTCCATTTTCTCGGTATCCACTGCACTGCGCGTAAGACATAAGATCTCTACAACTCCATCTTTTAGACTTACACGTGCAAGATTATTCGAGGTTTGAACGAGGTCGTCAATATCTGGACTCATACGATGGATACCTGAATGGATGGCGTAGATCGCTGCGAAGAGAGATTCTTGGTCATTCTTCGTAAGAACGCTACTTGGCAGATTACCCTCTTCCCATTGGATATCGAGATTGGGATCTGTTGTAGCGTATTCGGCAACGATCTCACTTACCACTCTTTTGAATGCGTTACCGATCACTTCTTCATCTGTTGCGATGATGCTCACTTCTGCGAAGGATTCACGAGGTATGGCATTGCGTAGTGATCCTCCATCGATGGTTGACACGCGAACATCTGCAACTTCATTGAGGCGAACCAAGATGCGGTTCATGATCTTATTGGCGTTACCCAAACCTTTGATAATGTCCATTCCAGAGTGTCCTCCACTCAATCCGCGAACGGAGATCTTGCGTCCAACAGTTCCATTGATCGGTGATTCGGAAGTCAATTTCCCGCTACCTGTAATGTCAATACCACCTGCACATCCGATGGTGAGTTCATCGTCATCCTCTGTATCTAAGTTTAGAAGAAGGTCGCCCTTCAACCAATTCTGTCGAAGCTCTTGGGCTCCGGTCATGCCTGTTTCCTCATCGATGGTAAAAATCGCTTCGATAGGCGGGTGTGCAATGTCATCACTTGCCAGCACGGCCATGATCGATGCCACGCCCATTCCGTTATCGGCACCCAAGGTAGTATCTCGTGCCTTCACCCAATCTCCATCCACATACATGTCGATACCCTCATTCTCAAAGTCGTGGTTCGTACCAGCATTTTGTTGGCAAACCATATCGAGGTGCGACTGCATCACGGTTACGCGTCGATCTTCCATACCCGGGGATGCCGGCTTTCGGATCAATACGTTTCCTGCTTCATCCTTCTCCGTTTCTAGTCCGAGTTTCTTCCCAAAGTCCATCATGAACTGAATGACCTTCTCCTCCTTTTTTGAAGGTCGAGGTACTGCATTCAAGTCGGCAAAATGATTCCAAACGGAAGCTGGTTCTAGCGTGCGGATATCGCTCATGTCTTGTGTTTTGAATTAAGAACTGCAAAGATAGAAAGTATACGGACTCTAGCTCAGGGATGTGTTGAGAGTTCGCAGGTGACCATCATCTAATCGTTTAAGATCGGAACACTTTTTGATCCATGATGTTTCATAACAAAGCGTTATGGAAATATTAATCCACATAAACCAATATCTATGAAAAAGTTCTTTTACTCTCCATTCATTCTCCTCTTGGCTTTCATTGTTCAAAGCTGTGCAGTGGTGCGACCAGGGGAAGCGGCTGTAAAGCAAACCTTAGGGAAATTGGATGATAAGGTATACATCGAACGACCTGTTTGGTATTTCCCTTTCACAACGCGCGTGATTAAAACATCCATTCAAACCAATAATCTGGAATTGACACTGAGCATTCCCAGTAAGGAAGGCTTAAGTATCAACTCCACTATTTCTATCCTTTACCGTATCGACCAAGCGAATGTACCTCTGGTATTACGCACGATCGGGTTAGAATACGAATCCATCGTTGCCAACATCTTCCGATCTGCCTCGGCCGATGTATGCGCTCAATACTTTGCCAAGGATATGCACTCTGGAATGCGATCTGAGATAGAACACGCGATCATGGAGCGAATGAACAACACGCTTCTAGATCAAGGGATCGTTATTGAAGGGGTACTGATGAAGAGCATTCAATTACCTCCTGGATTGGCAGCATCGATTGAACGCCGACTTCAAGCTGAGCAAGATGCCATGCGAATGGAGTTCGTACTGCAGGAGGAGAGATTGGAGGCGCAACGCAAGATCATTGAGGCAGAAGGCACGCGTGATGCGCAAACCATCCTCTCGGAAGGACTGACCTCGCAGATCATTGAGATGCGAAGGATCGAAGCCTTCCTTGAACTGTCGAAATCGGAAAATGCCAAGATCATCATTACCAACGGAAACACCAATCCGATCATCATCGACGAGCAGTAGCATAGACTGCGGTAGGCACCAAGAACGTGCTTGCCGCAGCTTATTTTCCCCAGTCGAACTTTACATTCTGTTCTAGATCGGGATTCAGGCTTTTAGCAACCGGACAAGCTAGGCCTGCTCTTTCGAGGATGATCCTATTCTTTTCAGAGTGATCGTGAGGAACCTTAATGGTAAGGCCGATAGCGGAAACCCGACGAGGATCACTGGCCATAACCTTGTCTACCGATACTGTTGTTCCCTTTAGATTCAACCCCATATCCCTAGCCTTGATTCCCATAATTGTGATCATGCACAAACCCAATGAGGTTGCGAGCAGATCCGTTGGAGAAAAGGCCTCTCCCTTTCCGTTATTATCAGTTGGGGCATCGGTCTCTATCTCTTTCCCTGACTTCAAGTGAGTTGCCTTGCAGTGCAGTTCTCCTTCGTAATTAATATGTGCTATTTCCATTCTGTTTGGACTTTATCCTTCTTCTTATCTCTCGGACCACTTCTCTCAACTCCTCAGTGGGGAGCTTCATTATCCTATATGTCCAATCTCCACCCTTTATCAATTTCACGCGAATGCTCTCAGGTCCTTTTCTGGCGAACAGGTTCGCCAGGATACTGGTTGCCATAATGAATTGGTTCCACCAATAATGCCTGGGATCAACGAATTCAACGCTTTTTACCTCATCGTAGGTAAATGACCTAAACTCCCAATAATCTACGTCCTTCACTTCAAAGTGATCCTCATACACCCGTAATTTCGGGTGTCCATCTTCTTCAAAAACTATAGGTTCCTTCACTGTTTCTATTTGATCTGATATCCGCATAAATATACAAGTGGATTGTTACAAGTACGATGAAGTCGATATTGTTCTTTCGTGAGCGACCATGGCAAGGTCGTCTTCTCAGGCCATTCCTCAATCTCAGAAGTGTCAAGGCAACTTTTTCATACATACACTATTCAATAACCCTCTTGATTTTTCTAAGGACTTGAGGATAAACGGAACGTCGAACGAAGGTTGATGTTGCGGCTATGCTTATTTGGTTAGCTTCAAACGTCCGAAGGACTGAATATGGGAATGTTGATCCGTTCAAAAGATCGAATAACCCTGGCTCGTCAAATTTGAACAGTGTCGTGTATTGGAGATGGTAGAATGAGATGGGATTGGATGAAGCTTGTGAGATAGAGCGTAAATGAAGGGCTTGCAGAATGGATATGGGGAGATGATGGAATTCTTGGAGGGGCTTGTGACGGTGATAAGGGGTTATGTAATGTTGGGGGGCCCCAACCCCGCCCCTACTTTAAAGCTACGCACCTCGATCTGAATTATCCGTATGATAAACGGATACAATCGGGTAGTTATTGACCGGTTCGTTTTTCCTTCAATTAACTAGATGAAATAGCTGGGTTCTACGTTAGTATCTTGTAACTTGAGAACGGGGTGGGGCTGGGGGCCCCACAACAAAACACCACCACTAGACCCTACCCTAAAGCAATATTAGATACCACCATCAAACTTAAACCCTACATCTGGACCTTCCCATCACATTCCATCCAATTGGGTTATGCTGACTGTCCTTTTGTTATACCCATGATCGAATAAATATGGAAAGGCCTGTTCGCCCTTCAAACAAATACAAACAACCGCTGTTGAATCAGTCATGCGCACAACGCGATTTCAAGAATACATTCCAGAAAACAAGTCACCCTTTGAAAAGCTCTTAGAGATCTTCAAGGAGTTGATAACGCATACATCAGGCGATGTAGACGAGGCCATCGATTGGTTGCGAGAACTCGACAAAGAGTACGAGCTCACCGACGATGAATACTCCATAGACGATTTCTTAGATGACCTCATTGATAAAGGTTTCCTTCGTGAAGAGATCGACCCTGGAGATATGGGTGAAGGCGGCGAAGAAGATGGGCAAGGCAGAGGTCCTGGTGGGAATCTCTCCATCACCGCTAAAACTGAGCGACTTATTCGCAAAGGAGCCCTCGATCAGATCTTCGGTAAGTTGAAGAAATCTGCTTCGGGGAATCACAAAACCTCTCAGTCGGGCAAAGGCGACGAGAAAACGGGTGATGACCGAGAATATAGGTTTGGTGATGACCTTTCATCGATCAACATGACAGAAAGCTTGCGAAATGCACAAATCAATCACGGTGGTTTTGATGAAGGTTTAACGGAGGATGACCTTGTAGTGGAGGACACACATTACCGGACTCAAATGTCTACAGTATTGATGATCGACATCTCCCACTCTATGATCCTTTATGGAGAAGATCGCATAACCCCGGCAAAGAAAGTAGCCATGGCATTGAGTGAGCTGATCACGACTCGCTATCCAAAAGATACATTGGATGTCATCGTATTCGGCAACGACGCCTGGCCGATCGAAATTGCTGAATTGCCGTATTTGAAGGTGGGGCCATATCACACCAATACCGTAGCAGGGCTGGAGCTTGCACTTGACATCCTTCGGAAAAAGAAGAATGCCAACAAGCAGATCTTCATGATCACGGATGGAAAGCCGAGTTGTTTGAAAGAAAGAGATGGATCCTACTACAAGAACAGCTTTGGATTAGATGAATATATCGTGGGCAGATGCTTGAATATGGCAGGACAAGCAAGGAGATTGAATGTGCCGATAACTACGTTCATGATCGCACAAGACCCTTATCTACAGCAATTTGTACGGGAATTCACTGATGCTAACAAGGGAAAGGCCTTCTACACCGGACTGCGTGGACTGGGCTCATTCATTTTTGAAGATTACGAGAGAAACAGAAGAAAAAACATACGATAATATGTCAAAGCCTAACGCTTCAACGCTAGGAGAGCTAAAGAAATCAGATTACAAAAGCAGGTCTATCAAAGATGAACTGCGCGACAATCTACTCAAAGCACTTGCCAATGGTGATCAACCATTTGAAGGGATATGGGGGTACGAACACTCTGTGATCCCTGAATTGGAAAGGGCTATTCTATCTAGGCACAACATCAATCTACTTGGTCTTCGTGGTCAGGCTAAAACGCGTTTGGCACGCATGATGACAGGGCTATTAGATGAATGGATGCCGATCATTGCCGGATCTGAGGTGAACGACGACCCTCTCCGCTCTATTTCCAATTTTGGTAGGGCCATGGTAGCTGAGAAAGGCGATAAAACGCCAATCGATTGGGTTCATCGCGATGATCGTTACGCTGAGAAATTGGCCACACCCGATGTTTCGGTGGCCGACCTCATTGGAGATGTTGATCCGATCAAGGCTGCCAACCTCAAGCTGAGTTATGCCGATGAGCGTGTGTTACATTTCGGAATGATCCCAAGGGCCAATCGCTGCATCTTTGTGATCAATGAACTTCCAGACCTTCAAGCACGCATACAGGTTGCACTCTTCAACATCCTTCAGGAAGGCGACATCCAGATCAGAGGTTTCAAGTTAAGATTGCCTTTAGATGTTCAATTTGTTTTCACCGCCAACCCAGAGGACTACACCAATCGCGGATCGATCGTTACACCATTGAAGGATCGTATTGGTAGTCAGATCTTGACACATTACCCTGAAACGCGTGAAATATCTAGGCGAATTACGGCTCAAGAAGCAAGGTTGACCAAAGAGCAGAAGGACAATATCCATGTACCTGAAATTGCGCTTGATATCCTCGAGCAGATCGCATTTGAAGCACGTGACAATGAGTACATCGATGCGAAGTCCGGTGTTTCTGCGAGAATGACACTCACCGCTATGGAAAACCTCATGTCTTCCGCAGAGCGACGAATGGCCATCAATAAAGAGCAGAAAACGACCATACGTCTGTCCGACTTCATGGCTACCATTCCATCTATTACGGGTAAGGTAGAGTTGGTATACGAGGGAGAACAAGAAGGTGCGGCTGGTGTGGCTGAAAGCTTGATCGGTGCTGCTATCAAATCCGTTTTCCCAGAAATTTTCCCCGCGATCGCTAAACTGAAGCGAGCAGATGACGACAATCCGTATCTAGGTATCATGAACTGGTTTGGAGAAGGAAAATCCATCGATCTTGGAGATGATCTAACCGAAAAGGACTACGCATCTACCTTGAACAAGGTCGGCCCTCTCGTACACTGTATAGATGCTAGAATGAAGGATTTGAACGACATGGAAAAACCATTTTACATGGAGCTTGTCCTTTGGGGATTATCGGAGCATGCTAAACTTGGGCGGGAACGCCTGACGGCCGGATTCCAATTTAACGATCTATTTAACAGCTACTTATCGTCTACCTTAAGAGACGAAGAGGATGAGTATTAATCGAGCACCTCTACCTGTACAGTAGAGGTATTTCCTTGCTCATCTGCAATGGTGAGGTAATGAATCCCTGGGGAGAGCATTGTTTTGAGACGGTGCTCTCCTCTTGTTTGTGCAATAAATTCTCCGTCCACCGACCAGAACAAGGTAGCATCAGGAATTCGATGTCCGGCTTCCAGCACCACTGGACCTTGAACTCCATCTAGGTCGCGCGTTTGCTTGATCATCTCGCCACTGATGGCTGGATAGATCCACTCCAGGGCTTCCTCCTCCCCTCCGTAACAATTCTCACTCCATGCGGGGAGTGGAACGTATCCGGAACCCGATCTCATAGCATAATAGGCCATTCCCGCTGGCAGAATCATCCAAGTAGTATCCAATACCTCTTCCTCTGCACAATTAAGCGATGTGCGTTCGCCATCTTTGTTAAGATAGATATGCTTGCAGAACGGGCACGGTTCTACACCTTGAAATCCCACATATTCCGTTATGCTGCTGCTACAGTTTACTCCTGCTCTAAACCCACTTTGTGCACAAAGTTGGACCGTTTTCTCTTCATCTAAAGGCTCTTCTATAAAATCGCCGCTTGGCAAAGTGGAGAAGATCCTAAATAACATAGGTGCTGATGTTTCTACCCCGATAACTCCGGGACGCCCTTCATTGGTGGCATTCCCAGTCCACGCTACTACCAAATACCTTCCATCGGTCCCAACCGACCAAGCATCGCGGAAACCATAACTCGTTCCTGTCTTCCACGCTATTCTCCTACCCTCGGCTCTTCCGAAGTATCTCCACTCCGCTGGTCGCTCCACCCCTTCCATCATTTGAAGTGTATTGTAGACAGAAACGGGATCACCATCAAAGTCGGATGGATTGCGAATAGAATCACCCCAAATGGTATGTGTATAATCGTCTTGATTTCCCACAAGTATCCAATTGCGATAGGCATCAAGGATCTGCGCAGGTCGCACTTCCCCTCCACCTAAGATCAGAGAGAGGCCGTAACTTTCCGAGGCAAGGTTGAGATCATTCATCCCCAAACGCTTCAGCACATCGTGAAAATGGCCAACACCCGTTTTTCGCAACGTGCGAACAGCTGGTACATTCAAACTCAATTGCAGTGCCTGTTCAGCTGTAACCGCTCCTCTGTAGATCTCATCGAAATTCTCTGGTGTGAACGAGCCTATTCGTGTAGGAATATCGGTGAGTAAGGAACGTGGAGAAATGAGCCCTCTGCCCATGGCCTCCGAATAGAGAAAGGGTTTAAGAATACTCCCTGTACTCCTGGGGACTTGCAGCATATCTATCTCAAAGCCGTCGGATTCCGGGTTGATGGTATTTCCAACATAGGCTATGACCTTGCCTGTCTCCAGCTCCATGATCATGGCAGCCGAATTATGTACTTGATTCCTTCTCCACCTATTGGCTTGTAGATCGACTATCGCTTGTAGTTCAAACTGGCGATCGTACTCTATATCCGTCTTTATCCTCTTTCCTCTGTGTTCAATATTTTGCCTCTCCGTCAAGTGATGTGAAATATCCGGCAATGCATAAGGCTCCGACGGTAGCGGTTCACGTAGAGAAATGCGATAGGTTGTACTATCGATCACTTCTTTATTCAATAGAGTGAGTAACAACCTGTCTCTCTTAGCCTTGTAAGCCTCTCGATTCCTATCGGGCCGAATATTGGATGGATCATTCGGTAATACGGCCAGAGATGCCATCTCAGCCCAACTCAGTCGGTTTGGCGCTCTTCTGAAATACCGCCAACTTGCGGCGTCGAGCCCTACTACGTTGCCTCCAAATGGCGCATGTGAAGCATAGAAGCGAAGGATCTCATCCTTGGTATAACCAGCTTCGAGTCGGGTTGCACGAAGCATTTCCGTGATCTTCTCAAAATACGTTCTGGATGGATTATTCCTCGAGAGTCGGATCACTTGCATGGATAGTGTGGATGCACCACTCACCACCTCTCCTGCTTGAAGGTTCTGTGAGATGGCTCGAAAGATAGCGATGGGATCTACTCCCGGATGATACCTAAAATTCCTATCCTCGAAGTGTGTGATACAGGCTTCGAATTTCTCTGGAACGCTATCGATCAGTGGGAATCGCCATTGGCCATCCATCGCGATCCGTGCTCCCATCAAGCGTCCATCAGAAGATTCGGTTACGGTGGCATAGGGTGTGGTGAATAACTCAGACGGAATAGAGAAATACCACCAAATGGTGAACAGCCCGGAGGCTGTCCACACAAAGGGTCGTGCTTTTCTCAAGAACCGTTTTCTGGCCTTCCTTATTCGATCGCGACTTCCACCCATCGGCCTTGGTTGCTCGCTTTCACGGCATCATTGTACATCGCTTCGATAGTGGTTGGAGGCAAGTACCACTTACCTGGATAACTCGCGGTAAGATCTACGGTGAGGGTTACGCTTTGCTTATTGTACCCATACATCGAGAAGTAACTCAATACGCGATCATCACGAATATCTTGATAGTCGAGATACGTAGTGTTATCGTTGGTAGCCGTTGCTATCATCCTACTATTCGTGATCTCCCAACCACTCGGGAAGATCTGAGTGAGTGCGAGATTATCGTAATCCCTGCTCGAATTTGGACGAGATAATTTAACTACGGCACGGATCGGGTCTCCTACTTTGAGTTGGGTAACATCCAATGGTTCATTGGTGCGCGGATCAATGTAGGTAGTAGACATGGTGATGCGTTCAGCATATGCCTGTTCAGAGCCGTAGTGAGGCACACCATTACGGAGGACACGGATATAGACAGGATTATTTGAAAGGTTCTTAGCCTCTACCTTGATCTCACCGTCAAAATCTTCCACAGTGTACCGAACTACGGTTGAGGATGTATACACCTCATGCTTCTCCCCTCCTATCGTAAGGTCCACTTCAAGGTTAGAATCGCCGTCTCCATCATAGATCTTCGAAAGGGTTTGTAAGCTATAAGCTATGGTTTGCGTGCTCGCATACCCCTCTGAAAGTTGAGTGATCAGTTCTCTGCTCAACCTCAGTGCCTCTGAGCGATTGCCCATACCCAGATACGTTTCGATATCCATGGCTAGATCACGAGTAGAAGAGCCATAGCTATAATAGTAGTAATTGTTGTCTGGAGCTGTCCACTGAGCTGCCATCAGCTCTCGAGCCGCATCTAGCTCATCGATCAACACGAAGGCCAATGCCAAGCGACTTGCGGCTTGTCGGGTGAGATTCGATTTATTTCGCATACGGTTCATGGCACCGATCTCTGGTTCTCCTGCAAGAGCGAGAACATACAGTCTGTAAGCTTGATTCAGATCGTTATTGTAACCGTAATACGTTGCATTATACCAGTTCCGCGCTGCTTGTGATGCATAGCGAAGGTAACCTTCCTTCATCCCTTCAGGAAGTGCATATCCAGATCGTTCAGCTTCTATCAAGAAATGACCTGCATAGGTTGTCGCCCAATGATCTGCATACGTATGAGATGGCCAATACCTGAACCCACCATTGCTATGCTGCATCCGACGGAGTTTGTAAATACCCTCTCTTACATTCTGCTTGATCTCCGCTTTTTGATCAGCAGATATTTCAACCCATTTCTCTAAATTCAATTGAGCAAAACTCTTTGAGGTAGTTTGCTCTAAGCATCCATGTGGATAACCGATCAAGTAATCTAACCTTTCTCCCAGATTGAGTGCTGGTAAACTACTCACCTCAACGGTGAGGGTATTGCTATTATCTACTCCAAATGGCTCTGCTGTGTGGGTGATAGTTTGACCTTTATCAATGTCGATAATGAACTCCTCTGTTCGATAACTTATCGGACTGCGAACACTGATCTCAATCTCATCTGTGCTTCGCTCCCTACCAGATGTAGCTGTCATCTTCACCGCTGCCAGCCCTAGTCCCTCTGCTACTTTTCCTTCGAAGAATACCGTTTGCTGGCCTTCGCCATCGAAAGTGATATCCTTACGAGTAGATCCAGCACTAAGTAAACCGGTGGTTTCGATCTGCAATCTGACATTCCTGATATTGTCATTCATCGCAAAGACGGTGACAGGGATCTTCACTTCCTCACCAGGACCAAGCACACGTGGCATGGTAAGCTGTGCCATCAGAGGTTGAACGACGCGGATATCCTCTTCAGCCGATCCATAGGCTTCGTCTTGATTCGCAGCTACCACCATCACCCTAACCCTTCCGATGTAATTCGGAATGGAAACCTGGTGATCGGCTGTACTTCCTGCCTTCAATTTAAACGGACCTAGGTGTCTCACTACCGGCACGAAACGATCTGCACCTCTTTCATTATCAGGATTCAGCGCACCGTCGCCACCTACCGCCAACATACGTGCAATTTGTCCACCAAAAGCATTCAGAACATAATCGTACATATCCCATGTGCGCACGCCAAGTGATCTTCGAGCGTAGAAGTAATCCCATGGTTGTGGTGTTTTGTAGTTGGTAAGACCAAGCAGACCTTCATCGACTAATGCAATGGTGTACTCCATCTCCTTGCCGTTCTCTTCACTCACTTTTACGTTCAGGGTAGATTCTGGTCTAATTTCGTCCACTGTTTCGATCACAGGGGTCAATCGTGTGTTGGGATCCTCTACCATTATTGGCATGATGCCATAAAGGCGAACAGGGAGGTCGTTGGCCGTTTGCTCATGTGGTTGAAGGATCATAGCGTGCACGTATGCATTTGGGGCCATGTCTGCCGTTATCGGCAGCTTGAACACAGTTCTACCGGCTTCCGTCGTCAAGATGTGATCCTCTATTTGATGACGACCACCCTCAATGCTAAGGATGAGTCGGCCGCCTGCACTCGAAGGCACAGAGATCTGAGCGACATCACCCACATTGTATTTCTCCTTATCGGATTGAACATTGAGGATATTTACAGACTCTCCACCTGCTCTACCTGAACGATCTCTCCCCCAGCCCCAATCGATGTAAGCGAGCTGAGAAGATCTATGTCCAGACTCAACATCTTCTGCAACGATCAACATTCTTCCCCAGTGATTATCACCGATCGAAAATTCCATTCGAGCTTCTCCGTTGACCGTGTTTACCAGTTCCTCTTTAATCAGCTCTTGCGAGCTATTATTGAGATACGTTGAATTTCCTCGACGCGCGCTCCACCACCACGACCAGCTTACCTTGTAGATGGTAACTTTCACTCGGCCGCTCACTGCTTCTCCGGTTGGACCCACATTGGCCAATCGCAATACATGCTTCTTCTCCGTTTCGTAGTACCCGTATTGATTTCGCTCCGGCATTTTAATACCCACAAAAGAGGTAAATGGCGCAACTTTCACTGAGGTGCCATTGACACTAAACCTACCACTCGGCTCAAAGACCTTGGTCGTTAGGTTGAGATTCAACATCCCTGGAGCGTAATTTAAATTGCCGAAATCAGGCTCAACGATCTTATTCCCGCTCATATCGAGATTACCGTTGTAGAGTTCAGAATTCCGCAGAGATGGTGTAGATCGTGTAAGGTCGCGGAAGTGATATCCATCGTAACCCTCAAAACCAGAATAGTCTTGTGTCAATCTACCATCTATGATCGTCTTCATACCAGATGCTTGGGCTCCTGTAAGCCACTCGGCGTGGACGGATATCGTGTTATTCTCAGGGCTCACCACCTCATCCTCGGCGGTCACTTCAATATCGAAGCGATTTGGCTGAACGGTCTCCACACTTAGTGACTTGTAGAAATTCTTTCCTCCTACCTCTAGCGTGGCAGAGTAGAATCCCGTCTTGCCTTCTCTGTCTGTCGTAAAATGGAATGGGAAGATCACATTTGTCCCCCTCCTTGTCACCTTTCTATATACCTGTTTCCCTTCCGGGTCCTTCACCGTGAAGGTCATTGGGTGATTCGCAGGTAATGGATTATCCTCATCATTCAAGATGGCATTGAGGAAGATGGTATCCCCTGGTCGCCATACTCCTCTCTCACCATACATGTAGGCCTGAATCCCAGAACTTACATCAGATCCACCTACATCAAAGTTAGATACAGAAAGGCTTTTCGATGGATCGAGTGTAATATACCCTCTCTCCTTGCCTCGTTGTGCTTCCGCACGGAAAGGGACAGCGTCTGTTTCCAGGTATGCAGCTCCTTCGCTGTTAGTAGACGCACGAACGATCTCCTGTCCTTGATAGTTGTAGAATACGATATCTATTCCGGAAAACCCTTTCGCTTCATCCAAGGAAGTAACGTAGGCTGAATACTTTCCATCATTTCCTTTTACGATCAAACCTAAGTTGGACGCAAGGATATTCTTGGTGATAATGTGTGAGCTGTTGTAGTAAGAAACGTGACATGGATTATCTCGCTCTTGATAGTCGTAGCCATTGATGCTGTAGTAGTTATTGTAGTAAGGACTGAAGTAATCGGCATTTACGTCATACATCTCTTGACGTGGCTCTGGCTCCGAATCTTCATCCTCATCACATGGATAGAGGCTATATGCCTTCTGAAAACTCATTTCCACTCTATAAACTGCTCCGGGATCACGGGTCACCATCTTATTCAGATCGATAGCAAATGTGTTCCACTCTCCGTAGTTCACATTCTCAGTGGTGAGATCCACCTTTTGTTGATGTATCGGTCGGGCTACTCTTCTAAACTCGTTGTTATCGTTCACATCATTCACCTGAAAGAACTGATGGATATTGGAGGTGTACACCTTATAGATGCGCACATCTACAGCCTGTAGGTTCACTGCTTTGAAAGGGATCTTGACTGCACCTGTCATCGGTACTATGTTTCCATCATCCACAAACTGGATCTCCGGTTTACGAGCTTGAAATAGCACGTTGGTGGTGTAGGTCTTCGGGAATCGGAAGCCCATGGAATTCTCGATTCCTTCAGCTATGGTTACGGTGATCGAACCATTCAGTCGGCTGTTAGGGTAAAGCGTGACCCTCGATCCGCTGATCGTCAAACTTGTCACATCTTCACCATCCAATTGAAATAGTCCGGTCGTAACCTGACTTTCCTTGAGTGGATCTGAGAACGAGATAGTTACGGCTTGTCGAGGTATTTGCTGAGAGGTGACGCTGAGTACTTCAAACTCATTAAGACCAGGAACGCGCATTGTTTCGAGGACTTCATCTCCAAAACGCACTTCGATATCATATCCTTCAGCTTTTCTTTCGACAGAGTCGATCCGAAAAGAGAAGCGATTTGAACTAGACTCATATGTCCATGTAATTTCCTCTTTGCTGTAACCGTCAAATTGAATGTCTTCAGAAACCGTCTCTATCGTTGTGCGGTCCGAACTGGAAATCTCCCCCTCGAGGCTATTCCAAGCGAGGTCCTTATCGTCTTGTGCATCGATCTGATAATCGAGAAAATCGTAATCTTTTGGAATCACTTGTATCAAGAAATCATAATCCTTGAACTCGGAAGGCACCTCCAAGATGGCTGAAAGGTGGAATACGCCTTGGAATGACGCTCCGCTCGGGAGTGGTTCATCTGGAGTGAAGACGATGGAACTAGGACTTTCCCAGGTAATCGTTCCTTCTATATCTGGATCGAACTCAATGATCTCCGTTTCAACCAACGTACCTGGCGTAACCCCAGGGTTGATATCCTCGATCATCTCGAACTGGATCTTATCGTATGCAGAAATAACGCCCGAAGTATGTGCGGCTATATAATCACCAAACCCCGGGTCGTTTTCCGGGATCTTTGGCTCATTATTACATGAAGAAAGAAGTAGAATGGCTGAGAAAAGCCCTAGGCGTGAGAGTGTGGACATCGTTAGGAAAAATAAATTCCCTCTGAAGTTAAAAAGAACCTCTCAAAAATTCTGATTTTCAGATCAATAAATCCTCGACCAAGTAAAGTCGTGTAATTTGAGCATGACCACACCGCCATTGGTAGGACCTCTGCTTGGGTCTTCTGTAAACCTGTGCATCTTTGTAATCCCCTGATTACCTGCCCAAGGAGACACTTCAGGACCAAACTCCGGTGCGAACAGAGGGATGAAGTAAATGCCGATATCATACCCGTGGTAGGCAAATCTCGGCGGCTCTGTATTCATTTCATCGCGGTATTTCCTGAGGAAGGTATTCGTTGCCTCCGATCGGTAGTCAATATTCTCGATCTCAGAGATACACACATTCAGTCTATTGAGTTTTTCGATCTCTAAGGTATTCATTCCGAGGAGTCTACTTGTGGTGATCATTGAAAGTGTGCTATCGCCAACCGACGCTGCGCTATTCACGAAACTCGTCATCAATACAGGATCGTCATCCAGTATCACGAATACATCTTGTTTGCCAGCAGCTAGCTTACTCCTCACGCTCCAGGCATTGAAGAGATCTTCACCCATCACTAATTGAGAGACATTCCGATCTGGAGATGCTTCTAGGTACTGGGTGAAACGCTGAATGCTCTTTTCCTCCGACTCAAGATCCCTGCGAACGAAAACGAGGTTAGCATCTTGGACGTGTTCATTTACATAGCGCGCAATGGCCAAGTGCTCTGCGGAGATGGGCGCTACCGCTTGGATAAGCTTGGGACGGTTTTGATTGTTTACTGTACGGCTCAACGGAGACACGATCCATTGCTGGGGTGCGTATCTCGCCATTTCTTCGGCGTTCGCTGAGTACAAAGGCCCGATCACAAGGTCGTAATCACCATCCTCAACGATCTCAGCCGTGATCTCACGGATCCGAACGAGATCATTTCGCGTATCGAAGATCTTCACTTCAATATCTAGTCCATAGGCTGTTAGGGTATCCATGGCCATCTTCAAGCCCGAATAGAAATCATAGGCTATGCGTGAACGCGGGAAGATCTTTGGCGACATTTCACCCATTTGATAAGCGGTAGCCATGCTGTCATTTTCCTCGAGGTAGAGAGGCAGGGCCACGGCTATCTTGATCTCCTCCTCAGCTAAAAGACGTTCTAGGGTCATCGAATCCCAGGCTATTCCGCTTACATTCACAGTATCGGGTTCCTTGCTTTCAATGATATTTGGAACGATGATGTAACGACCTGCTCTTACGCCATTCACGAGCTCAGGGTTCAAGCGTATCAATTCATCTTTTGGCGTTTGGTAGAGAGAGATTATATCTGACCAATCCTGACCTCTCTCAACTTGCACCACCTTATATTTCTGAACCTTCTTCTCTACTGCGGTATCCTCGGTTGTCACAATGCTTGCCGTATCCTCTGGCTGGTCTGCGATATCGATCGCTATAGACTGAGCAGAATCGGCGCGTGTTGAATCGGTATCTTGACATTGAGCAAGCCAATCCTGAGTATCTGCATTGTCTGGTATCCAGATCTCAGATCCTGCCTTGAGTCCATCAATTCGGATATTGGGATTGACCCTATACAGATCTACCTCTGTCCAGTTTAGCTCCCTTACCAAGCTAAAGATTGTTTGCTTGGGCCGAACGGTGTAGGGTATGTAACCTTGAGCGGATCGTGGATCTTCTTGAACTCCCAAAGTACCTTCAGGGAGTGAGAGCACTTGATCCACTTTAAGTCCATCTGTCAGCTCTGGATTGAGCTCCAGAAGTTTATCGTAGGAGATACCCCATTCCCTTGTGAGCGAGAAGATGGTTTCCTTGGGCTTTACGGTGTAATAATCGAATCTGGATTCATCCATGGGGATGATATCTGTATCGACCTCTACCAATCGCGCATTGGGAATCACGATCTCCTGGCCTTCCTTTAATCCTTCCTTCAGGATCGGGTTAGCATCTAGGATAGATTCGATGGACACATTGTAGGTCTTGGAAATCCCATAAAGGGTCTCTCCGGCTTCCACATGGTGTACCGTTTGTTGTGCGCTGATAGTACCTCCAACTAGGAGCAGGAGGCCGAGGATCCAATTCCGCATAAGCAGTTTATTCCCATTCGATGGTTGCCGGCGGCTTGGAACTGATATCGTATACCACTCGGTTAACACCTTTTACTCTATTGATGATCTTGTTGCTCACTTCTGCGAGGAACGTGTAGGGTAAATGTACCCAATCTGCGGTCATACCATCGGTACTTTCCACAGCTCTAAGAGCGACAACCTGTTCGTAGGTCCGCTCATCGCCCATAACTCCGACCGATTGAACCGGAAGAAGAATTGCGCCAGCCTGCCACACATCGTCGTACAAGCCGTGTTCTCTCAACCCTTCTATGAAGATATGATCTACCTCCTGAAGGATACGTGTTTTCTCTGGTGTGATGTCTCCCAAGATACGGATAGCAAGACCTGGTCCAGGGAAAGGGTGACGGCCGAGAAGTTCGTCATCGATATCGAGTTCTTTACCTACGCGGCGAACCTCATCTTTGAAAAGGGTATTCATTGGCTCAACCACCTTCAATTTCATGAAGTCTGGAAGACCACCAACATTGTGGTGACTCTTGATCGTTGCTGAAGGGCCGTTTACACTCACGCTCTCAATAACGTCTGGATAGATCGTTCCTTGCGCAAGCCACTTCACATCTTCGATCAGCATGGCCTCATGATCGAATACCTCGATAAAGACCCTGCCAATAACCTTGCGTTTCTCTTCTGGGTCTTTCTTTCCAGCGAGTTGATCCATGAAGCGCTCAGTAGCATCAACACCCTTTACATTCAATCCCATGCCCTCGTATTGCTTGAGCACGTTTTCGAATTCATTTTTGCGAAGGAGTCCGTTGTTAACGAAGATACAGTGCAACTGATCGCCAATAGCTTCAGAAAGTAATACCGCGGTTACCGTACTATCTACACCACCCGAAAGTCCTAGTACAACCTTGTCCTTCCCAATCTTAGCACGCATTTGCGAAACCGTATCTTCAATGAACGAAGCTGGCGTCCAATCCGCCGAAGCCTTGGCAATATCGATCACGAAATTGCTCAACAACTTCTTACCGTCGGTGCTGTGATATACTTCTGGGTGGAACTGAATTCCATAGGTTGACTCGCTCTTGATATGGTATCCGGCAACGCGAACATCCTTTGTAGATGCCTCGATCTCGTATCCTTCAGGTAGCTCCATGATGGTATCACCATGACTCATCCAAACTTGCGAGTTTTCGGGAATATTGTGGAAGAGTTTGGAGCTATTATCAGCGTAGCTCAAGTTGGCACGTCCGTATTCACGATGACGTGATTTTTCGACCTTCCCTCCATATTTGAGGGCTAGGTATTGCGCTCCATAACACACACCCAATAGTGGCAATTTTCCTTTAATCTCAGTCAGATCAGGCTCAGGAGCATTATGATCAAGCGTTGAATGCGGACTACCGCTCAAGATCACACCCTTGATCTCCGGAGTAAGCTCAGGGATCTTATTGTAAGGATGGATTTCACAATAAACATTGAGTTCGCGCACTCGGCGTGCAATAAGCTGTGTGTATTGCGAGCCGAAATCTAGGATAAGAATCGTATCGGGTGTCATGCTGCAAAAGTAGTGCATCCCGCGCATTTGAAGAACCATTCATTTATAGGTTATTAACACGGTTGAATGGATATCCGGAATTAAAGGGGAAATGCTGTCCGAATGCCGACTGTTCGTTACATTCATTCCATTATTCCATGAGAACTCCACTATGAATACACTTGCTGATCTCGAACGCTATGCATCAACCTTGGACAGATCAGAGCGGATGCCTGTCTTATTCGTTGGTCACGGTAACCCCATGAATGCTATTCGAGAGAACAGCTTCACACGAGGATTTCAAAAAGCCGCTCAGCTTCTTCCATCCAAACCCAGTGCTGTCTTGTGCGTCTCCGCTCACTGGTACATTCGCGACACTCGTGTGACGGCAATGTCATCACCAAAGACCATCCACGATTTCTATAGGTTTCCAAAAGAACTGAACGAGGTGCTCTACCCCGCTCCGGGATCTCCTGAGCTTGCCGCGGAAACGGCTGGACTCTTGAAGCCGGTTGGTCATGTTGAATTGGATCACGACTGGGGGCTTGACCATGGAACTTGGTCGGTGATCAAACACCTATTCCCTGAGGCCGACGTGCCTGTCATACAATTGAGCATTGACGCAACTAAGCCTGCTCAGTTTCACATGGACCTAGCCAAGCAGTTGCAGCCATTGCGGGATAAGGGTATACTCATCGTGGGCAGCGGTAATATCGTGCACAACTTGAGGTTGGTTGAATGGAAGATGGGAGAAGTGGATGAATTTGGATTCGATTGGGCCCATGAGGTGCGTGACGAGGTGAACAAACTCCTTGAGGAACGCAGGTTCGATGAACTTCTCCGATACCAGGAAAAGGGGTCAGCTTGGCAAACGGCCATTCCAACACCCGATCACTATTTGCCTTTACTCTATTCCATGGGACCGGTCACCTCCAAGGATGAGATGTACTTCTTCAATGATCAGCTTACGATGGGAAGCTTGAGTATGACATCTATATTGATATCATAAAAAAGAAAAAACCGGCAGATCGCTCCGCCGGTTCCCTCTCTTTCAACAATGAATATTGGTAATTACTGTAGATCGAAACGGTCTAAGGTCATCACCTTAACCCATGCGTCTACGAAATCACTAACAAACTTCTCTTTCGCATCGTCGGCCGCATAAACTTCCGCGATCGCGCGGAGCTCTCCGTTCGAACCGAAGATCAGATCGGCACGAGTAGCAGTCCATTTCACTTCATTGGTACTTCTATCACGACCTTCAAACATGTTCCTTGAATCGCCTTGTGCAGACCATTCTGTTTCCATGCTTAATAGGTTTATGAAGAAGTCATTGGTCAATTGACCTGGAGTTTCTGTGAGCACGCCTACATCGGAACCATCATAATTAGCTCCTAACGCACGCATTCCACCCAAAAGAACTGTCATTTCCGGTGGTGTCAATCGGAGCAATTGAGCCTTGTCCACCAACAACTGCTCGGTAGTGAGTGTATATTCTGTCTCTTGATAGTTGCGGAACCCGTCGGCCATTGGTTTGAGCAAATTCATCGACTCTACGTCGGTCATTTCCTGAGAGGCATCCATGCGACCTGGAGTAAATGGCACTTCGATCTGGTATCCAGCATCGGAAGCAGCTTTCTCAATGGCTGCCGCACCGCCCAACACGATCAGGTCGGCCATAGATATCTTCTTAGCTCCGCTGCTTAAATTGAACTTAGCTTGAATATCTTCGAGAACGCTTAGTACTTTTTGCAACTGCTCGGGATTATTTGATTCCCAGCTCACTTGTGGCTCCAGGCGAATACGTCCACCATTGGCACCACCTCTTCTATCAGAGTGACGATAAGTTGCTGCACTAGCCCACGCTGTAGAAACCAATTCCTGAACACTTAATCCAGAGGCCATGATCTCGTCCTTCAAACGAGCAATGTCGCGAGCGTTAGCTACTGGGTGATCTAGTGCAGGGATAGGATCTTGCCAGATGAAGTCCTCTTGAGGAACTTCTGGTCCCAAGTAGGTTGTTTTCGGTCCCATGTCCCTGTGCGTTAGTTTGAACCAAGCTCGGGCAAATGCCTGTTCGAACTCCTTAGGGTTGTCCATGAAACGTTGAGAGATCTCGCGATATGCAGGGTCTTCTACCATTGAAAGGTCTGTAGTAAGCATAGTAGGTGCGTGGAACTTCGTGCTATCAAAAGCATCAGGAACCATGAATATCGGATCTCCAGTAGCTACCCATTGCTTGGCACCACCAGGACTTTCTGTCAACTCCCACTCGTTCTCGAACAAACTGCGGAAGTACATATGATTCCATTGCGCTGGTGTTGGAGTCCAGATCACTTCCAAACCGGATGTGATAGCATCGGGACCTTTCCCCGACTTGTAATCACTCTTCCATCCGAAACCTTGTTCTTCGATATCAGCTCCTGCTGGCGCGGCAGCTAGATGGCTACCTGCTGCGGCGCCGTGGGTCTTACCGAAGGTGTGACCACCTGCAATGAGGGCAACTGTTTCTTCGTCGTTCATTCCCATGCGACCAAATGTTTCACGGATATCGTGAGCGGCAGCAACAGGGTCTGGATTGCCACCTGGACCTTCTGGATTCACATAGATCAATCCCATTTGAACGGCTGCCAACGGATTCTCGAGTTCACGGTCTTTGGTATATCGCTTTTGGTCGCTCAACCATTCACTTTCCGCACCCCAGTAAACGTTGCTTGCTGGCTCGTATACATCTTCGCGTCCACCGCCAAAACCGATGGTCTGGAAGCCCATATCTTCCAGGGCAACATTACCTGCGAGGATCATCAGATCGGCCCAAGAGATCTTGCGACCATATTTCTGTTTAACGGGCCATAGCAGACGGCGTGCTTTATCCAAATTGGCATTGTCTGGCCAACTATTAAGAGGCGCAAATCGCTGCTGTCCTTCGCGCGAACCACCGCGACCATCACCTGTACGATAGGTACCGGCGCTGTGCCAAGCCATCCGAATGAAAAAAGGACCATAGTGCCCGTAATCCGCAGGCCACCAATCTTTTGAGTCCGTCAATACTACACGAAGATCTTCCTTCAATGCATTATAATCCAAGCTATTAAAAGCGTCTTTATAATCGAACCCCTCACCCATTGGATCGGATAATTCCGAATGTTGACGAAGTACGCTTAGATCGAGTTTATTTGGCCACCAATCTCCATTCGTAGGACCTTCACCGCGAATGGTTGCCCCGGTAGATTCACCGGCGGTAAAGCCAAATGGACAGCCGGCTTCAGACATCTCTGCCTCAGCCATCTCGGGTTTTTCGCCATCTCCGCAGCCGACCATGGCCAAGGCTACAGCCGCAGATAGTAATACATTCTTCATAGCATTAGGAATTTAAGTTATTCAAGAGTAACTAGTTGAGAAGATAATGTAATCCCCTCTATTTTGTTTCATAGCGAAATTCATACTTATCTAAAAGATGCCGTTGAACAGGTTATAGACGATCTCAATTGAATTCTTCGAACTATTAGATATCACACAACTCTTGCCTAGGTCTCATTACCATATTTTTTGAGCTTAAGATGAATGAGGAGGGTGAACGAAGGAGACAAAAAGTAGGCGGGCCGACCATGAGAATGCGAAGTGCAAGTAGATGGCACGAGTAATGAGAGTGTTTTTGAGAAATGAACAAGCCTTGAAAAGTAAACAGGTTGGACGGTGGTTTTCAATTGGGGCCCCCAGCCCCACCCCGTTCTCAAGTTACGATCTATAGCAATGAATACTCGGCATTTCATTCGGCGAAGTGATAGAAATTTCCCAAGTGAATAACTAGCCGTTTGTATCCGTTTATCCACCGTATGTTTCCGAACCAAATGCATACCTTGATAGCTGGGGCGGGGTTGGGGGCCCCAACAAACGAACGCCCCCTGCCCATCCGAAATCACCTCCCCGTTCAAGCTCTACCTCCCAGAAACTACCATACCCCAAGCTTGTATTCTTCTCCACCCTTTCTCAGACACTCCCAACCAATCCAAGCACTCCCAACCAATCCGAAATACCGAAATACCGAAGTGCACAGCTCAACCAGCTTTGTTCCCAAGTATCACCAATCACGAAACAGCCTCCTTATATCCAATCCATCCATCTACACAGGTCGGATTACCTTCAACTGGCTCAATTCAGAAAGTGTTTCAGTCAGATCAATAACCTATTCGACCATCAAAAGCCTACTCAATACAGATCATCCATAGAAGATTTGATCAACATTCGAATTATTCGAGCACGACGAGTTGACTAAAATTAGAGTTGCAGAGATACAGCAGTGTTCGTTACTTCGCTGTTCATCCCTGGTATATGGAATTCTTCGACGATCTTGAGATTACTGGTGAATCGTATCAAGACAAGCCTTTTAAGAAAGGTGCCTACGAGTACTGTACCTTCACGAATTGTGATCTCTCGGATACAGACCTCGCCGAGGTCAGGTTTACCGAATGTGAGTTCATCGATTGCAATCTCAGCAATGCAAAAGTGCTTTTATCAAGTTTTCAAGATAGCAGAATGGTGAGGTGTAAGGTGCTGGGCGTTCGATTCGACACCACCAATGGCTTCAATTTCTCCATTCATTTTGAAGATTGTCAACTTGACCATTCCGTATTTACAAGCGTTGACCTTTCGCGTAGTTCATTCAAAGGGTGTAGTATGGTGGGCGGAGATCTCACCGAAGCAAAGATGAGTATGATCAAGGCAGTTGGTTGCAATTTCCTGAATACGCTATTCGATAGGACAGATCTAACAAAGACCGACATCAGAGGTGCTCAAAACCTTATTATCGACCCAACGATCAACCGAATTGAAGGCGCAAGGATTTCTCAGGATTCGCTGATCGGTCTGCTATCCAAGTACGACTTGAATGTAGATTAATCAATCCTGCTAAGCCGACACTCGTTCTTTGTCCGAAGTGAGCTTTGAAACAACCACCGCCGCTATCATCGAAATGGCAAATGAAGGTCCAAGTACGTCCAACTTCTCAAAATACGGACCTATCCCATCTATTCCCTGGATCACGAACTTGAATATCGGCACACAGAGAAAGCCGGTCACCATAGCAGCTATGGCTCCCTTTTCCGTTAATCCCTTCCAAAAAAGGGTAAGGATGATAACCGGACAAAAGGAGGCTGCTATCCCTGACCAGCCGAAGATAATCAACCAGAAGACCGTATGGTTCGGATAGATCACTGCAATGGTCATCGCTATGGCTAAGGCTACAATGGCCATCAGGAGGGTCACCTTTCTCGAAAGTGGACCTAAGTTTTCATCCTTCAGCTCTGGGTGAAATATCTTTTGGTAAAAGTCGCGGGTTATAGCGCTAGAAGCAATCACCAATAATGAATCGATAGTTGACATGATCGCTGAGAGGACAATGGCTACGTAGATCGCAACCACGATGTAAGGCAGGTAACTTTCAGAGAGCATACTGAGTACATCCTCCGCCCCCACTCCAAGTATGGTTTCCGGATCGTCGCTTTTCTTGGTGAACAGGATACGCGCCAGAACACCAATAGTAACTGCGGCAGCATCGGTCAATAACGTGAAGATCACAGCTACCCACTTGCCTTTATCGATCTCCGCTTCATTCTTAACGGACATAAAGCGAACATAAACTTGAGGAGAGCCCAAAAAGCCAAGGCCAATGAATGCAAAACCCAACATAGTTGCCACATTCATCCACACATCATCGCTGGTGCCCCAAATATTGGTAAGACTAGGATCGATGGCATTGAGTCCCTCAACGATACCCGTAGTTCCATCCATAGAGAAGAACACTACGATCGGGAGGATAACAAGTCCAAGGAACATAAGAATGCCTTGGAACAAGTCAGACCATACCGCAGCAACAAATCCACCAATAAAAATGTAGGATAGAACAATGAAGAATCCGAGGATGGCTCCCCAGTAGTAATTCATGCCCATCAACGATTCAAATGCCTTGCCCGTTACATCGATCTGCGAGCTCACATAGATGATCACAAAGACCGAAAGGATCGTTGAGGCCAGGATGCGAAGCATGTGATTATTGGCTTTGAAGTGACTCTCCAAGTAATCGGGAATGGTGATAGCATCGTAGGCATCCGACTTTCGCTTGAAGCGTTTGGCCATGAACCACCAAGAAATGGCAACACCTAGCACCTCACCCACTACAACCCAGTAGGCAGATAATCCGGCAAGAGCTCCCATTCCTGTAAGTCCTATCAGCAACCAACCCGACTCACCCGTTGCCCTAGCCGAGAAGGCCACAGCCAAATAGCCGATCTTCTTTCCTCCAACGTAGAAATCGCTCATGCTCTTCACACGACGCGAGGCCACGATACCGATGAGGAACAAAACCGCTACATAAAGTCCGAGTACTACGAGTTTGGTTACATCAATATCCATAGACTATCGTTTTGCAGTTTGCGCAAAAAGCTCAGCGTGCTGCTCAACGAAGTCTTCTAATGTCTTGAAGAACTGAATGATATCTTCATCCTCATTTTGTGCATTGACCGTCACAAAGCGTATAAACTCATCCTCCCGGAATTGTCCATAGCCCACCATCAACTCTGAGTGTTCATACAGAGCGGTACAAATATCACGAGCAGGAATATCCTTGTAATTGAAGCAGATGGAAACCGACTCATCATAACTATAAAGCGTATAGTCATCATGTTTCCTGATATAACCCCTCGCAACATCCGCTAAGTGGAACTGTTGATCGACGATGCTCTTCAATCCCTTGGTACCCACGCTTTTCCAAAGTGTCCAAAACTTAAGTGCGTCGTTCCGACGACCACATTGAAGCGACAACTTCCCGAGGTTGAAATCGTCGTGATCCGTTTGATAGAGGTAACTCGCATCGTTTGAAAACGATTCATACAAGTACTTCTCATCTTTTACGACGATGATGGAGCATGAGAGCGGAGTACCCAACATCTTGTGGGCGTTAACGCTGAATGAATCGACCAATTCAACTCCATCTATCAAGTGTTTGTAGGTGTCGGTGAACAATACAGATCCACAATAGGCACCGTCCACATGCAGCCACATGTTGAACTCATCACAGATCTTTCGAATGCCCTTGATGTCATCGAATGCACCCATAACGGTCGTACCAGCAGTAGCATTTACCATGATAGGTTCAAATCCATTGGCAACATCTTGCTCAACCAACTGACGAAGGGAATTCATATCCATTCTCCCATGTGCATCCGTGGCTACCTTTCTAACATTATCCCGACCAATACCAGAAAATGCTGCATTCTTGGGTATGCTATAATGAGATTCAATGGAAGTATAAACCGTCAGCTTTTTGCTCACACCTTCGTACCTGATCTTGTCATTATGGTGATCTCGTGCCATTACCATAGCCATGTAATTCGTCATGGAACCACCTGGAGCCAAGGTGCCGTTGGATCCTCCCCCCCAACCGATCATTTCGCAGATCTTCCTGAGGATGGTCTTCTCTACGCCGATCATTGGTCCTGCTGCCTTGTACGTATACATACTGTTGTTCAGCATCACGGCCAACAACTCTCCGAGGATCGCCTTGTCATTCCTACCTCCAAAAAGTTGATTGAAGAATGCATTGGTAGCCGTTCTCGGCGTTTTCATGATCAAATCGCGTAGCGTTTCCTCGAATTCGTTCTCTGGACTCCCTTCTTCATTCAGTTCGAGATCTAGTCTATCATACAACTCACCCGTAGGAATGTATTCAGCTACAGGGTTTTGTGATTCGTCGTCTAGAAGGTCTTTAGCGATGGCATTGAACGTATCTAATGTCTTCTTCATGCTTCCGATAGGAATTATCGAGGATTACGAGAAAGCACGATCAACTCGATGAGGATCGCACTTAATGCTGGAAAAAGTTTGAAAACACCCAAATTTTGTTATTATGGGGGTGAAATATCAGGTAAACTTACAAATTACATTCAGCTAACCTAAGGAATATGGAATCCATCAAGACCATTGAGCAGCTCGTATCGACGTTCGAAGATTCCGACCCTTCCAGACAGGGGCTTATTCTCCGAAGTATCGAAATACCTAAATCAGAGTTTGAAGAGCACGCTACGTGGTCAGACGGTTGTTATACACGAAACTGCATCGCCCGTAAGGAAGATTTCGAATTTATCCTGCTTTGTTGGGATTCCGAATGTAAGACCAAGATCCACGATCATGCCGGTCAGAATTGCTGGGTATATCAAGTTGATGGAGAGGTTCGTGAAGTTCGAATGAAAGGACCTGAAGAGGATCTAAAGCCCTACAGCGATGAAACTCTCGAAGAGGGCGACCTCAGCTATATGCATGATAAGATGGGCTTTCACTTCATTGAGAATGAGCAAGATGAGCGGGCAATGACGCTTCATGTTTACGTTCGCCCCATCGATGCATGCAAGGTATACAACGACGATACCTCTAAATTTGAACTTGTTGAGATGGAATATGACTCCATCGCCGACTCAGTTTCTGCCTAGAATCGCAATGTGAGCTGCATAGGTTCACCGGGATCTACCAAGTTAGATACGCTTACACCTAAGAGACGGATCGGCTTATCAGGCATGTTGTTCTGCAATAATTCCTGTACGCTCTCCATGATCACGTCGATATCCTGCGTGGCATCTCCTATCGTTTGACTCCGAGTATAAGTATTGAACTCGTGATCCTTCCACTTCAAGGATATCGTCTTGCCTTTAAGCTTGTTCTTTTTAAGTCGGTATTCTAAACGCTCCCCAAGCTTCCAAACGGCCTGCATCAGCGACTCTATTCCTTCAAGGTCGGTGGAATACGTTTCTTCAACGCCTACGCTCTTGCGCGGCCGATCCGATCTTACCTCACTTAGGTGTATGCCTCGAGAGATATCATAATAGTGCTTGCCAATCTTGCCAAAACGCGAGAGCAGTAGAGGTAATTCAACCTTCCGTAGATCACCGCCATTGTAAACCCCTAGTTTATAGAACTTTTCTGCCGTCTTCTCTCCTACACCATGAAACTTGGCAATCGGTAATTGAGCTAGGAAGGCGTCTACCTCCTTGGGCGGTATCGTTTTCTGGCCGTTGGGTTTGTTGATATCCGAAGCCACCTTCGCAAGGAACTTATTGATGCTAATTCCAGCGCTAGCCCTCAGGCTTGTTTCCTCCCATATCTTGGCGCGTATCTCTTCTGCTATCAGAGTGGCCGAAGGGAGTCCTCGATGATTTAGTGTAACATCGAGATATGCCTCATCCAAACTCAACGGTTCAACTTTATCGGTATAACTAAAGAAGATAGAACGTATCTGCTGGGAAACGGCTCTGTATTTTTCAAAATCAGGTTTTACAAAGATGATGTCTGGACATCTACGAGCGGCAATAGAAGAAGGCATGGCCGATCTAACCCCGTATTTTCGGGCCTCGTAACTGGCCGCTGCTACAACCCCGCGTTCGGCCGATCCTCCTACAGCCACAGGCTTTCCGCGAAGATCAGGGTTATCTCTCTGTTCAACGCTGGCATAGAATGCATCCATATCAACATGGATGATCTTCCTGTGTTCCGGATCACTCACCTTACAAAATTACGGCTTGTGTTGTTTAAAAAACTGTACAAACCGTGAACATTGTTGCGTGTTATCACGAATTTTGTCGCTTACCTGTAACCCGTCAGTGCAATGATCGATACGGCAGAGCGAGCCCTAGAAGTGGGCATGAATGATTTTGTGAGCAAACCGTTTAAACCCGAAGAATTGAAAGCAAAGATCAGTCAATTCATAACTAAAGTATGATGCATAGATCCTGGCTACTAGTATTTTTCCTGATAGGCTTCCAAGCGGTATCCCAAGAACCATTGGAAATTCCACCTATGGAGTTCAGCATCATCGATGAACGCATTACCTTGATCACAGCGTATGAGCAAATGGGAGATGAGATCTATCCCGCAAATTATCTGGTGATTGAAGGCGATTCCGTTTCCATCTTACTGGATACGCCCTGGAATGATCGTCAAACAGCAGAATTGATGGCCTGGGCGGATACCGCATTGTCGAAGCCAATAGCCCTCGCATTGATCACTCATGCACACAATGACAGGATGGGTGGAATAGCCACGCTTCACGCCAATGGCATTGCAACGTTTATCCATCCTTATGCCCAAGCCCATAACATCGATGCTGGAGAGTTTGAACCCGCAGAGTTCCTGTTGGTAGATGAACAAACATTCGATCTCGGTGGGATCCAGGTGCAAGCCGTCTACCCAGGTGATGGTCACGCTCCCGGAAATATGATTGTTAGAGTTGGAAGGAATGGTATCTATGGAGGTTGCTTCATCAAAAGTGCCAAAAGTCAAACACTGGGCTACACCGGTGATGCCAATGTTGAGAAATGGTACAATGCTGCGATTGGCGTAGAGCATCTCTTCCTGTTATCTGAATGGGTTATTCCCGGTCATGGTGATACATCCGAAGGAGCCTACGACAATACGATCACACTCTTAGAAAAAGCGATCCGTGAATTGGACAAAGTGGAATAGGATACGCTATAGCATCTACACGCCGATCTACAATGTGGTCAAGCCACTCTTCGATCAGGCACGGAAGACTTCCATTGAGCAGATCGACCTAAAACCTCAAGAAAAGGTACTGATCGTAGGCGGAGGAACCGGTCTGGATATTCCCCATCTCCCAGAAGATATCCAGGTCGTATTCACAGACCTCACACCGGCCATGATTCACAAGGCGCAGGCTAACCATCTGAAGCACGGAGCGAACATCACCTACCAGGTAGAAGATGGAGCCGATCTATCCTTTGATGATTCCCAGTTCGATGCCGTTATCCTTCACTTGATCGTAGCCGTTATCCCCAACCCCAGTGCATGTCTCAACGAAGTCGATCGTGTGCTCAAACCCGGCGGCAAGATTGCCATCATGGATAAATTCCGAGAATCAGCTAAGCCTGGGATATTGCGGAGAGTGTTGAATCCAATGGTGCGCTTGCTATTCACCGACCTCAACCGGAAGATCGAAGAACTGACACCTCCTCATTGGGAGAAAACACATGATGTAGGTGTGGTAGGCGGACGGCTATTCAGGGCGATAAGCTATAAAAAGAGTTGATTCTATAATAGCTTCAGAATCAAGAAAGAAGATCCCTCGGGAGTACGGGAAATAAAAAGTGGGGCAATTCTAATATTACGTGTTTACCAACTTAGCTAAGTAAACCTGTAAGTAACCCAATACTGATCACCATCATCAGTATGCCCACCGTCCATTGAACCGATCGGAAGGTAACTTTCTTCATGAGTCTTTTGCCGATGAAGGCACCCAGAAAAGCAAAGAGCGTAGCGGATATCAATACAACCTTCTGATCGATCAATACCTGTGTATCTACAGCCAAGAGATAGCGCGGAATACGGGTGAGATCGATGAGCATGGCAATCGCAGCTCCCGTGGCAACATATCCCGAGGTGGTCAGTCCAGATTTTAGCAAGAACATAGACCTCAATGCACCTTGATGTCCAGTTAGACCTCCAAAGAATCCACTGATCACACCACCAGGTAGCAGGAATGCCGACTTGAACTGCAATGCTTTCCTTCCCCAGATCAGTTCTTGAATGGAGAAAAGGATCATCAATATGGCAACGACCAGGGTGAAGAAGGAAACAGACTGAACTTCTCCACCGAAAGATACCGTGTAGGCGATCGTTCCATCCATTCTAGTTGCTAACCAAGATCCAAAGTATGCTCCAAGGATGGCGGGTAGACCAAACAACATCAACACCTTGATATTTAACAGTTTAAAAAGCATAGATATCTTGAACACGTTATTCAGAACATGTACGATAGCTGTTAGCATAACCGCCTCAAGTGGAGAAAAGAAAAGTATGAAGGTGGGAAGAAGGATGGTACCTAGGCCAAAGCCTGATATCAATGTTAGCGCGCTTGCACTTAATGCAACCACAGATATCAATGCAATTTCACAAAGATCCATGGCTCAATATACTACTCTACAAACCAACTGAAGTCGTGAGCAAATGGATCGAGTTCATCGAACAGAACATCCATGATATCCGGACCAAAACGCTCTAGGATAGTGATCCAAGAATCTCGGCGTTCCTGCAACCCGCCATTTGGAAATGCCTCGGAATGGATCTCATCAAACATACGGGTCACCTCTTTCTCCCTGCGCTGCGCGGCTCGAAGGATCTTCTTCTCAAAATTCTCGAGGAGATGAAGCTGACGAGCACTATAGGCCTGCGCGGTGCCTTGGAGACTAGGATCAATTCTCGCAGCCAATTCATGCATCTCCTGAAAGACCTTATCCGACTGATCTCTCATCTTCTCAAACTCCCCATTCAACGCAAGTTTATCACGGAAATAGGCTCTCCTTTGCTCAAAGAGTGGATCGCAGATATCAGAAAGAGACAACCCAAGACTCTCCATTTTATGATAGTACTTCCTTCGAATGAAGCCTACACTATTCCTTAATCTCAAGATCGGAAAAGGAACCATATGAGCATCGAACAAAGGCTTTAGCTGAAGCCAATAGGCAAGCTCTCCTCCACCACCGACGTAGGCAAGGTTTGGCAATATAACCTCCTGATAAAGAGGCCGTAATATGACATTTGGACTAAACCTATCAGGGAAGGACTCAAGCTCAGCCACCGCCTCTTCGGGCGTCCACGAATAAGGACCATCAACCGTAGTGATCTTACCTGATACCTCAGTTAATCGGTATCGTTTGCCTTCATTGAGGTAAAAGAGATTGATATCACGAGGATTCACCTGGACAAAGTATTCATCCTGAAGGAATTTGGATGAATCTTCGATGAGTTCAACCGTATTGCGGGTAACCAATTCGGCTCTGAAATAGCCTATCATTTGGGATTTCAAACGGATGTCGTCTGCATCTAAAATGAGTAGACCCTTGTGACTAAAGAGCTCAGTAGCTAGTTCTCGTGTGGATTGCGCGAGGGTTTGACCTGTTCTATAACACCGACGGAAAAGGTCGAGCAATTCGTTCACCGATCTTCCGCCGTCAACAGCATGAGCGAGCTGATCGATCACTTCTTCCACTCCATCGGTTCGCATCCGTCCCACAGCATCACCAGCGTCTGTATTCCAGCTGTACTTGATATCACCGTACCAGATGTGATTGATCTCTTCAAAATCATGGTCCTCCGTTGCCATCCAAAACACTGGAAGAACATACTTTCCCGTATCCTCGCTAACCTCTTCAGCAAGACGGATGGTGTTGATGATCTTATAGATGAAGAAAAGTGGACCGGTAAAAAGACACACTTGGTGGCCGGTAGTTACCGTATAGGAATCCGGTTGAGCCAATCGATCCAGGTTCTCCAACACGCGGGGATATCGTTCGTGGATATCCATTCCTGCATATTGATCGAGGAGAACCTCCGCTAGAAGGGCACGATCGACCTTATGATGTGCTTTCTCAGAAATTTGATCAGCAAATGAACTGCGGGTATGAGGACGATTGTATAGATGTCGTAGACTCGGTTTTTCATTGACGTAATCTTCCATGAGTTTGGAAAAACGTCCTGTTGAAAAGATGGAAACCGGTTTGTGTTGCATGGAGGCAAAGGTAGCTTTTTCGATGTTCCAACGCTAAAGGCCAAGCTATGTTCGAAATATGCGCTATCTCCCGTCGGCGTTCTCCGGAGGGTAGAATGGAACACGCTCTTGGAGAAGCTCTTGGGCAAATGCACGGTTGAGGATCTGCTCTACTAACTTATCCTCGTCATTGCTATCTGGATAGTACTTCTCTTTCAAGGAGATCTCGAACCATTTGGCATTGACATTCCACCAAAAGGCAGTCCAACTGCTTCTGTAATCGGAGATCAGCTCAAAAACGGTGAGTCCTGTTTCGCGATAGATCAGTTTACACAAGATCTGACCTTCGCTATGCGTCAATTTTCTCAGTTCGGGTTCAAATCGCTTCTCTAAGAACTCGTTGTATTCTTCGATATAATCCTCTCTTTCGTCCTCATCCGAAAGGTTATCGAGTTTGAGATTGAGTGAGTCGAGTCGGTCGCCGGCTAAGACCGCATAAGGATATACCCTCATCACCTTGCGTTTAAGGCGGAAGTAGCGGTTTCTGGCTTCCTGTGAGTCGAACGTAGGATCGTCTATCAACAGGACTTCATCCAATACTAGCCAAGGGATGGTATCGCCTTCAATGATCGCAGCCTGACGCACTTGTCCGTCCTTCATGTACTTGAACACCACCATGGTATCATTGTACGTGGGGATGTATTGTACGTCGAACATCTCCGAATTCTCCTCCTCTACCTGGGCCAACCCTATCGTTGAGAGAAAGCAGAAAAACAGGAGTATGGCACCGCGAGTGATCACATTGTGCGATTTCGTTTCCATGAACTTCCAACGTTAGAAGTCCCATTGGATTGTACAGGCTTATCACCGGCATTTTCCAATAAATAGGCACCGATCAAGGCTGCAACCTCTTGTCCTGCTTCGTCCTCACGCTTGAGCATTTCCGGCTCGTAGTGCTTCTGAACGAAGTGTGTATCGAAATCGCCCGAAGTAAAGGCTTCGTGTAGCATTGTAAATCGGCAGAAAGGTAATGTGGTTTTAACACCTGCGATGCGGTACTCATCAATGGCGCGAACCATACGATCGATGGCCTTCTGGCGGTCATCAGCATACGTTATGAGCTTCGCGATCATGGGGTCGTAATAGATAGGAACATCCATTCCCTCTTCAAGACCATCATCTACGCGAATACCTGGCCCTTGAGGACGGCGATACAGTTTCAAATTACCGATGTCTGGCATAAAGTTCTCCTCTGGATCTTCCGCGTAAACACGCACTTCCACAGCATGACCATGAATGGAAAGGTCCTCTTGCTTGAAAGACAATTCGTGCCCCTCTGCAATGCGGATCTGTTCGCGAACGAGATCTACTCCAGTGATCAATTCCGTTACAGGGTGCTCAACTTGGAGGCGGGTGTTCATTTCGAGGAAGTAAAATTCTCCACTTGCGTCATAGATGAATTCAACCGTTCCTGCACCTTCATAATCACACGCCTTGGCCACGTTCACAGCAGCTTGCCCCATGGCTTCCCGCTTCTCAGGTGTAAGGATGGCCGATGGTGCTTCTTCCACTACCTTCTGATGTCGGCGTTGAACACTACACTCGCGTTCAAAAAGGTGAACGACATTTCCATGTTGATCGGCAACCACCTGAATCTCGATATGTCGAGGTGAATTCACATACTTCTCAACGAACACGCTACCGTTGCCAAATGCTGATGTAGCCTCGCTCACCGCGAGTTGCATTTGCTCTTGGAATTCATCCGAAGAGTTCACGATACGCATTCCCTTACCTCCACCGCCTGCGGCAGCTTTGATCAATACGGGATATCCAATGTCTTCTGCGAGCTTCTTTGCCGCTTGTACATCCGTAATGGCTTCATCGGTACCAGGAACCAACGGAACATCATATCCTTTGACGGCTTGCTTGGCCATGAGCTTATCGCCCATGGTTTCGATGGCATAGGGCTTGGGGCCTAGAAAGAGGATTCCTGCGTCCCTTACCTTCTTAGAAAATCCAGCATTTTCTGAAAGGAATCCGTACCCTGGATGAATGGCATCCACTCCGAGTCGCTTCGACTCATCGATGATCTTATCTGCAAGAAGGTAGCTCTGATTACTTGGAGGAGGACCTAATAGGATCGCTTCATCTGCATAGCGCACATGCAAAGCATTTCTATCGGCTTCAGAGTATACGGCAACGGTCTTGATGCCCATTTCCTTTGCCGTTCGCATAACGCGTAATGCAATTTCACCTCGGTTGGCAACGAGTAGCTTCTTGATGGATTTCATAGCACGGATTTATGTAGGGCGAAGATAAGTAATGAACGATTCCCCTCCTCGCCCTTTAAGACTTTAGTCGATCATGTCGACCTTATACATCCGTGCTTACTGGCCTATAATGATCCGGTGTGTTTCAATACGACCTTCACTGAACTCAACGCGAAGTAGATAGGTTCCAGCCGGTTGATCCAACTCAATTCCCACTTTACCTTCAGCCGACTCAAATGAGGTCACTTCCTTGACCAATCGTCCATCCGTACTCAATATCTGTAGACTCACCGGATCCGTTGGTGAACTTGAATGGTCGAAGAAGAATATTCCAGAAGATGGATTCGGATATACAGATGTGTATTGCACATCCTCTTCCTCCAATCCGATCGAAATCAGTCGATAAGACAAGGTATCATCATCTCCACAATCGTTACTGACAACCAAGGTTACACGATAGAACAAACCTGGCGTTTGATACGTGTGCGTAGGGAAGTTGGTTCCCGTAGCCGTATTACCATCACCGAAGTCCCAGAAATAATTGGAGCCCACACTGGCTGTACCATCGAACTGAACCAACATACCGTTACCCCCAGAAGAGATGATCTGGTAGGTCCATGACGCAAAAGGATCAGAGCACAAGGCTACTACTTGCGTATCGATGGCAGTATCTCCACACGCATTCACCGCATAAAGAAGAACGGAGTAGTTCGAATTAACCGTGTAGGTATGTGTCGGGTTGACACCCGTTCCTGAGTTGCCATCGCCGAAGTCCCAGAAGTACTGAACAGCATTGGATGAAGCCGAGGCATTAAAGGTAGCAGTGAAACCAGCGATCGAATACGTGTAGGAAGCGACTGGAGCAGAACAAACCGTAACGCTATCCACAATGGTGTCTGTACTTCCGCATGTATCCGTTACCACGAGAGTTATACCATAGGTGCCTTGAGTGCCATAGGTATGTGTAGGATTCACTCCATTGCCTGTATTACCATCGCCAAAATCCCAAGCGTACGCGTTGCCTATGCCTCCTGAACCCGAAGCATTAGGAGTAACACTGAGACCAAACGTGCTGCTGTTGAATACCGCAGTAGGCGTTCCACACACTACGATCTGCTGTGTAGCGGTATCCGTCACACCGCACGCATTGGAAACGATCAACGTAATCGTATAGATTCCTGGTGTAGCATAGGTATGTGTTTCATTCACACCGCCACCCGTATTACCATCTCCAAATAGCCACGTGTGGGTAGTGACATTGGCCGATGACGATGATCCATCAAAACTAGCTTGCAAGTTCGTAGACGAAGCAGTGAATCCAGCGGTTGGTGGAGCACAAGAAACGGTGGTGAAGGTAATTGGGCCAACCCAGCTACTCAACAAACCATTATCACAACTATCCTGTACATAAACGTCGTATGTCGTATTTGGAGCAAGGCCAGTTAGAGCAGCACTACCTCCCGTAATAGCCGTTTGATTCGGTGTGGCAGGAGTAAACCCTGGTGCACCCCATGCAATATTAGAGTAGCCTGAAAGTGAACTCCAGAATGCATCCGCATCTGTTGAACCCACATTCTGGATCGTAAGACCCACTGGATTATTACAAGTTGGACTACAACTACCCGTTGTGGTGTATAGCGAGCCCGTATTCAGGGTGCTCACGCCAAAGTTCCTATCGTACAGGAGTGTACCAGAAGGATCCCTGAACTCAATACCACACTCAATGCTCTGGAATCCTGAACTCCGGAAGAAGAGTTCGACATCTAATCCATCGCAAACGGGAACCATGAAAGTTTGTGAACCTCCACTTTCTAGCGTGTATGAGGTAGTCGTACCATTCACTATAACGTCCACAAAGTGCGTGAGTCCACCGCCAAACCCTACGGTCCACCCATTGGAGAATTGATCTTCCAATTTGAGCTCATAGAGGCAGGCATTTGCACAAGGAAATGTACTCGCCCTTGTAGGACCTGCAAACCATGAAACTCCGCCATTCGAACAGGAATCCCTAACGTAGAATTCATAGGCCGCACCTGTTGCCAGGCCATTTACGATAAATGGATTGTTCTGAGCTGTAATCGTATTACCCGTTCCAAGGACAAATCCTGGAGGTCCGTATTCAATCACCCAAGACGTACCCCCTCCACTCGTCCAGCTAAGCTCTATCGCATCTTCGCTAACTCCCACTGCAGTGAGGTTGGTAGGACCAGGACAACTTGGTTTTTCATCGATAGTTACATCATCGATGGCGATATCTGCTTGGAAACCAGTTGCTGTCTTTTCAGCGACGAATCGAATGAATACCGTTTGGTTGATATAGTTATTGAGGTTTACAACCCGTTCTTGCCAAGGTAAACTGGCTCCTATCTGCTGTTGACCATTGATTGTAGACACCGTTGTCCACGGCGCTGAGCCTTGCTTCACCTGTACTTCAAGTTTTGAAATACTCTGACCATACATGTAGTACCAGAAGCGAAGTTGAGGCGTATCCAATGGAGATAGGTTGATCTCCGGAGTCCTAAACACGGTAGAGTTATTGCCAAACGACACAAAATCGGTGTACATGTACTTCCCGGACCCAGTGGTATGATCCCTATCTGGACCTGTATTTAGCGGAGCTTCCTGTCTATCCGATGGCTTCCACACATAACTAGTGGTATCCTGACGAACCCAACATGGTCCTATTTCTCCCTGGGATCCGAAAGTGGCTGGAATAACCCAATCCGCTCCATCGAACGTTTCACTGAATGGAGCGTTCTTTGGCGCACAGGCCGTAGTTCCTAGAGCGGATGTTGATACAGCGCTCAACCCGTTGGCACCACAATCATTGTACACGTAGAACTCATAGGTTGTCCCCGATAACAAACCGTTAATAATGAAAGGTGATCCCGTAGCTGTCACTTGCGTACCAGAGCCCAACGAAAATCCTGGAGGGCCATACTCGATGATCCATGAAGTGCCTCCCACAGTATCCCACACTACGTCGAGCGAAGTTGTAGTTGGATTGACCACGCTGATGGATGTCGGCTTAGGACATGGAGGTTGTTCGTGAACATCAATATCATCTAAGGCTGCTCGAACTGCAGACCCAATGGTAGAACGTTCCATCACGAAGGTCAATTGGATAGTATCTCCCACATAATTTGCCAGGTTAATAATACCCTCCTTCCATGGAGCTGAGCCCGAGGTTTGCTGCTGCCCTGTAATGGTACGCTCCAAAGTGTTTGAGGTGCCATCCCAAATGTACACCTTGAGATCCTTGATATTGGTGCCGAACAAATGGTACCAGAACGTAACTTCTGGATTGGTCAGCGCCGAAATATCGATCAACGGCGTTCGAAGCACTGCAGTATCCGGAGCGTTGAAACCACCACCCGTGACATACATGTAATCACCAGATCCGGAGGTATGATCGATTACGGGTCCCGATGTTGCCAGCTGAAAAGCCACCGGAGAAGGTGTCCAGAACAGGTTTGAACTTCCACCAGGGGCCGACCAACAACCGTCTATAGTTCCTTGAACGTTGAATTGTCCACTATTGCTGAAATTCGATCCATCAAAATCTTCTACCCAAGGTGCTGTTACTGGCAAACAAGAGGTAGTCGCAGAAACAGGTCCGGTCCATGTACTCACACCCAGTGCCCCACAGGTATCCCTTATGTAGAATTCGTAGGAGGTTTGAGGGGTCAAGCCCGAAATATTCACTGGATTACTATTCACATTCACCAGCGTTCCCGTACCCGGCGCAAAGCCTGGAGCTCCATATTCTACTTGCCACGGAGCCGTACCTCCGCTAGTCCAGTTGAGCGTTACACTATTCGAGGAAACGCCGACAACATTGAATGGATTTGGACGTGGACAAGGAGGAGCCTCTTCCACAGATACTAGGTCAATGGCAATGTCAGCATTAAAATTGGACCCATTGTGAAATCCGGTGAATCGGATAAAAATGTCTTGATTAGCAAAAGAACTGAGAGAGACCACCTGTTCCTCCCAAGTAGCCGTGTTGGTGAATTGTTGCTGACCCGTGATCGTGATCATGTTCGTCCAGTTGCCGGTAGGTGTCTTCACATCTACCTCCAATCGGTCGATATTAGTACCGAACATATACACCCAAAACGCAACTCTGGGTTGGTCAGGGTAGAAAGATTGATCCTTGGAGATCGCAACAGTGGACCGTTATTGGTAGAAAAACCAACTCGAGATGTCTGCGCCCATTGCGTTCCATCATGAGCAGCACTTGGCCCCGTGAAATTTGAGGTGAACGGCGGAGGTCCTGTTATCCAGAGATATCCGGAAGACGACGGATTCCTATTCCAACATTGTTGAATACTACCTGGTTGGTTGAACTGAGCTGGCGGTGTAAACCCTCCACCTTCAAAGCTCTCCGACCAAGGCGCATTCACCGTTCCACAAACGGTGGTAGCTGAAAGTGGACCTTCCCAAAGTGAATACCCACCTGCACAACTGTCGCGTACCCAGAATTGATAGGAAATGGATGGATTAAGACCAGTAACTGTGAAAGGATTGTTGGTTCCAGCATTTACGATCGTGGCTGAAGAGATAGGCTGACCAACCTCTACATACCGTATCTCCGCAGGGGCAGTCCCATTAGTTGAAACCCAAGCTAGTGTGATGGAGGTTTGTGTTCTACTTTGAACATTGAAGCTATTCGGCCGTGCGCATGAATTCGATTCCCAAACAAGGATGTCATCCACTGCCGTTTGACAAAAGCTACTGAAAGCGTTGGAGCGGTTGCCAACAAATCGGATCTTGATTGTATCGTTGACGTAGGCGGTAAGCGGGAACACCTCTTCTTCCCATGCATCGCTGCTGGCGCTTTGGGTGGCGGTGGCGGTTCCTAAGGCCGACCAGCTGGTACTACCAAAGGTTTGTACCTGCACGCCCATGGCTCCAATGGCAAATCCAAATTGATGAAGCCAAAAACGCAATTCGGGAGCCGTTGTGCCTGAAAGGTCCACCCACGGTGTTTCGATCGTAGTTTGCGTGGTGGTAAAATCGGTTCCATCAGCCTCCACAACAATGTATTTTCCATTGCCAGAAGTATGGTCGCCAGATGGACCTGAATTATTCTGCGATGTATTTCCTTGGTCTGGACGCCAATAAAGTCCGCTTGTATTATTCCTATTCCAACATCCAGGGATGTTTCCGGCCGCTGGATTATTTAGAGGCATACTGAATGCAGTAGAGCTGAAATCCTCGGCGTAAGGAATGCTTTCTATGCATTGTGCGTGACCTATAAGACTGAAAAGACCGACGATGGTTAGGGGTAAAAATCTTTTCACTTTCGAGTTCTTGCTTTGTTCAATGTAAGGTACGCAATATTAAGAGGTAATGGTTGCCTCAATGAGCGAATGAAGTTCTTGAGTAGGTAAAGTTGTTCCATGAATCCATAATCGAAAAATGTACATTTGGTTCATATGAAGAAGATCTTGGCTATTTCTCTTTCGTTTTGTGCGATGATCGCATTGCTAAGTTTCACCCCTCCATCCAGTTATGAGTTGGCGGTGATGAAGTACAGAGGTGGTGGAGATTGGTATGGAAATGCCAGTTCGCTGACCAACTTGATCGAGTTCTGTAATTTGGAGTTGAAGATGGATATCGACCCAAACTACGAAGTGGTTGATGCCGGTTCGCCAGAGCTACTGAACTACCCTTTCGTTCACATGACCGGTCATGGTAACGTCGAATGGAATGAAACAGAGCGTCAAAACATCAAAAAATGGCTGAAAGGTGGGGGATTCCTGCACATCGACGACAATTATGGAATGGATCCGTATATCCGTCCCCAGTTGAACACATTGTTTCCGGGTATCGAGCTCGAGGAGATCGCGGCAGACCATCCGATTTTCGCTTCACCCTTTGAATTGACAGAAGGCCTTCCAAAGATCCACGAACACGATGGCAATCCTCCTCAAGCCTTTGGACTTTATCTGGATGGCAGATTAGCCGTATTTTACACGTTCGAGGCAGACCTAGGAGATGGTTGGGAAGATCCAGAGATCCACAACGATCCTCCCCAGATCCGTCAAAAAGCATTGCAAATGGGCGCTAACATTCTTAGCTACGCCTTTAACGGTTCCGTTTATGTTCAAAACAACTGACCTAGTAAAATCCGTTTTTCAGCTCCTATTCTACGCGGCCATTGCGTGGCTGTTGTATACCGTCCGTGGTATGATAATCTACCTCATCATCGGAGCAGGACTTACCGTAATGGGCAAGCCTTTGGTTCGATTGTTCAGGAAGATACCATTGGGAAAGTTGCAACTTCCCATGTGGGTCTGCAGCCTCCTCACCATCGCAGTGATGGTATTGGTCATCAGCGGTGTAACTGGACTTATCGTTCCAGAATTCGTCAGGGAGGTCGGAGTGCTTTCGAAGATCAATTACTCGGAGGTATTCAACCGATTCGAAGAGGATTTCTCCGCAGCACAGACTCTATTGGCCGACTGGGAGGTGCTGCCGCAGGTTTCTGAATCCGACCTCAGGGATAGCGTGACAAGTTTGCTGAACATCGGTACGGTGAAATCTACCTTTGGTTCCTTGATCGGAGGATTAGGCAACATTGGCGTGGCTATCTTCTCGATCGTTTTCATTCTATTCTTCTTCCTGAAAGAGGAAAAACTGGCCGATGCAGCCATCGATAATTTTATAGCGGACAAATACACCGAACAAGTTCGCAAGGTGGTGCCAAAAGCAAAGCGTACCCTCACTAGATACCTGCTCGGGCTCAATCTTCAGTTGGTATCTATCTTCCTCATGCTCTATTTCGGCCTGTCTATCGTAGGATTCGAAAACACCATCATAATTGCCCTATTCGCCGCCACCGTAAACGTGATCCCGTACATTGGTCCAATTATCGGAATCTCGTTTGGCCTAGTGCTTGGCTTAGGTCAAGAGCTTGCAATGGATCCAAACCTGAACCTACTCACCACAGCAGGCTCGCTTCTCGCGGTCTTTGTAGTGGTTCAACTAATAGATAACATCATCTCACAACCGCTTATTTTCTCCAACAGCATCAACGCGCACCCACTGGAGATCTTTATCGTCATTTCCGTTGCTGGAACCCTGGCGGGCATAGCGGGAATGGTAGTTGCCGTTCCTTTGTACTCCGTTCTGCGCATCATCGCCAAAGAGTTCAATGTGAACGTGAAATTCATTCGAACGCTCTCCCGGAACGCCTGATATGCTCCCCTACCCTGAGTCTGAGTTCAAAGCATTCTTCGAGCTACATCAGCACGATGATCCAACGGCACTTATCCTTTCCGCCAAGGGAGACAAGAAAACGATCGGGATGGTGGAACAGCTGCGTTCTCGGAATAAGATCCGCAAGAAGCTACCGGAATGGTTCGCGAGATACGATCTCCATTTGCCCCCTGAAGATAATCTCTCCCAAAGCAGCAGCTCCATAACGGCAGCGTTCAAATCACGATACGTTGAAGGTAGCCTACTCGATCTAACCTTGGGCTCCGGGATCGATATGTGGAAGATGAGCAAGAAGACATCGTCGTGTGCAGGTGTTGAACCGAATGAAGACCTGGCCGCTCGTACCGCACACAATTTTAAGCAATTAGACGTAGAATGTCCTATCTACATCACCACAGCCGAAGCGTTCCTCGCCGAGAATCAAGACTCCTACGGAACCATCTATATCGATCCGTCACGAAGAACTGAAGATGGCAAGAAAACGGTGGCATTACATCGAATGGTACCGGACATCGGAGCGATTTGGACCAACCTTCTCCAGTCATGCAACCGACTGATCGTCAAGCTATCTCCACTGTTCGACCTTACCGCCATTCAAAACGAATTGAAAGACGTTGTTCAGATCGATGTGGTGTCCGTGAATGGAGAGGTAAAGGAGATCCTGGTGATCGCTGAGAAGGACAATGATCGGGATTGCCTTATTCAGTGCGTGGAATTAGAGCAAGATGGTGAGTCCTTGATTTACTCGACGTCATCCCCTATTAACATTCGAACTGACACATCTGAATGGAAGGCCTACTTGTATGACCCGTCAAGTGGACTGATAAAATCCAACCTCGATGGAGCTTGGGCCTTTGAAAACGGGCTTACACAACCGATAAAGGATGTGCGGCTCTACACGAGCGATCGACATTTGCCGTCCTTCCCCGGTAGGATCTTCGCGATCAAAGAAGTATCGAAACCGTATAAAATTTCGAAACTCCCTCAACGTTTGAGCATTGTATCGCGTTCTAATTATGAAAGATCCGAACAGATCCGAAAGAAACTAAAGGTGGGAGAAAGCGAAATTGATTTCCTCTTTGCCGCTGGAAAATCGAAAAAAGAACGCGTATTCATTTACGCGATGAAAGTCAGCTGAAACAAACGGAGATGGCACGATGGTTGTCTAATTGGCAACGAAATGATGAACTCATCGTATCTTAGATAATATGCTCAAACACATACTCACTACGCTTCTCTTTACAGCGACGTTCTTTGCTACCGCGCAGGTTCAGCAAGATCGATTGAGTGAGCACGCCATTTTCGAACCAAACCTCGGCCAGTGGAATGGCCCCTTCGAGTATAAGTTAGCTCTTCGCTCCGGAGCACTCTTCTTCGAGAATGGAGGTTATTCCGTTCGAGTGTTGAACCCAGAACAGTTTGAGCACGGTCATGAGCATAGTAACGACGACCACCACGAGCATGAGTCGCAAGTTCCATTCGACAGAATTCAGCAGATCGCCTATAGGGTCAAATATCTGGGCTCGAACGATCAAGCTGAGAAACAGCCGGCCTACAAGGCTCCCTACCACAGGAATTATTTTGTAGGTGACGACCAAAGCAAGTGGAAATCAGAGGTTCCGATGTTCGGTGCGTTGACCTATCAAGACTTCTACTCGAATATCGATCTTCTTTACTTTTCTCAAGACGACCATTTCAAGTACGACTTCATTGTAAAGCCTGGCGGCGATCCTTCTCAGATCAAATGGTCCGTTGAAGGAACCGAAATGGAGCTTATCAACAATCGTCTGCATTACAAAGCGCCATTCGGAGATATCGTAGAATGGCAACCCGAGGCGTATCAAGATATCAACGGAACTCGAGTCTATGTAGATATCAAATTTGAACTCGAGAATGGCATAGCTTCTTTTGATGTGGGTCAATACGATCCTAATCACAAGTTGATCATCGATCCCGTCGTTGTGTTTGCCACGTTCTCTGGCTCAACAATGGATAACTGGGGCTTTTCTGCAACCTACGACCTCAACGGTGGCCTGTATGGCGCTGGCATTACCTTTGGCGTTGGTTATCCTACTACAACAGGCGTTTTTGATCCAACGTTTAACAATGGACCAAGTCCAAATGAAACATACATCGACGCTACGATCTCCAAGTATTCGCCAGATGGGAAATCGCTGATCTATGCCACCTATTTGGGCGGTTCCGAGTGTGATCAACCTCACTCCATGATCGTGAATAGTCAAGGGCAATTAGTGGTTTACGGCGTTACTGGATCACCCAATTTTCCTACTACTGCCAACTCTCCGTATCCAAACTTCAGCGGAGGACCTGTCACCTATCCTTTCAGCGGCAATTCAGCGGCAAATTACTTCTACCGATTCCCACTGGGCACGGATGCTTATGTTGCCGTGCTTTCTCAAAATGGCTCGAATCTCGTAGGAAGCACGTACCTCGGCGGGACTGGAAGGGAAGCTATCAATACGGCCATTCAGCGCAATTATGGCGATGGCAGTAGAGGTGAAGTTGTAGTAGACGATCAGAACAATATCTACATTGCTACCACCACCTTTAGTTCCGATTATCCACTCGTGAACTCGAACGTAGGTGGTAATTCCGGAAACTGTGACGCAGCACTGACCAAATTGAATCCCAACGCTTCCAGTGTTATCTGGAGCACCATGTACGGTGGCAATGGATCCGATCAAGGCTATGGAGTCAAAGTATCCGATAACGGTTTCGTTTTTCTCGTTGGTGGTACCAATAGCCAATCACTGCCGGCTACTCAAAACGGTTTTGGTTCGTCTTATAACAACAATATCGATGGTTATGTGGCTCGATTTGACGCCGCAGGCAGCCTGACCTCAGCCACCTACCTTGGCACAGGATCATATGATCAGGCCTTCTTGATCGACACCGACAAGAACAATGCGGTGTACGTGTTTGGGCAAACGTTGGGTAATTATCCAAAGACCCCAGGTGTGTGGAGCTCCGGAGCAACGCGGCAATTCATCCACAAGATGTCGAATGATCTAAGTCAGAGTGTTTTCTCCACAGCATTTGGCAGGGGTTCAGGAAGTGCCATGAGTTTGGTTCCCACTGCATTCAACGTTGATGAGTGCCTGAATATCCTATTGAGCGGTTGGGGAGGGAACGTAAACCAAGGTGGTAACTACACAGGCGGTAACACAAATAACCTTCCTATAACAAGCGATGCCGTTCAAACCAACACCGATGGAAGCGATTTCTATTTCATGTCGCTGGCCGCGAATGCCACCACCCTCACCTACGCCACATATTTCGGTGGCTCTGTGAGTGAGCACGTAGATGGTGGTACTAGTCGGTTTAGTCCAGATGGACAGATCTATCAGGCAGTGTGTGCGGGTTGTGG
>CBFHXG010000007.1:0-83758 GCA_965659725.1 Phaeocystidibacter sp.
CTCCTGAAAGCAATGGTATGTTCCGAGTGCTGCTCCGTCCTTCAGAAGAGTGGCCAGAGAGATTGCCTTTTGGTACTGGAGCTCGTGCCTATATCTTGCTTGATGAGGTGCCAGTATGGTATGAACTTTGGCGTCAGATCAACGGCTTCCCGGCTGAAGCTTATCCAGCTCCATCCGATGGAAATGGTATGAAAAAAGGCGATAGCGGCACCAAATCGGAAGTCGAAATGGAAATCCCGAAAGAAGCGGTCAAATGAGATCGATCTGGGCTTGCATATTCACGCTAGGATTTACCTTCATCGGTTCAGCACAAAGTACCCCTGCAGATACCCTGCAGTTGGATAGTGTCTTGACATGGGTCGATAATCATCATCCCGTGATCCGTTCACTCACCTTTCGAATAAATCGCGCGGATGCCAAGGTTACTGCTGCGAGGGGCGCATTCGATCCACAAATTGTTGCCAATTACAACGAGAAGCAATTCGAGGGAACCGACTACTTCAATTATGGTCAAGCTGGACTGAAATTACCTACTTGGCTAGGAGTAGATGTGAACGCCTATCAAGTGATTGCCGATGGAACTTACTTGAATCAAGAGCGTACCGTGCCCACTGAAGGACTGTACAAGATTGGTGTAGATATTCCTGTAGGAGGCGACCTCATCTGGGACGAACGGAGGGCTATGCTCCGCGATGCACAATTGGTGGTGGAACGAACGCAAGCCGAGCAGCGATTAGCATATAGCGACGTGATCTATGAGGCCAAGATGCGCTACTTTGAGTGGGCGCAGAAAGAAGCTGAGTGGGAGGTGTACACAGAGGTGGCACAATTGGCCAAAGAACGTTTTGAACTTGTTAAAAGAGCGTTCCAAGCAGGCGATCGTCCTGAGATGGACACCGTGGAAAGCCGTATCAACTGGTATAATCGTCAGATCAAGGTCCAAGAAGCGAGAGCGGCAGCAAATCAAGCACGCGCCAAGCTATCTGCTATGTTGTGGACGGATGACGCTATTCCATTGGAGATCCCAAGTACTTATAAGCCAGATATTTCGGCGCTAGACTTCATCATTCCTCCGGACTCAACATCTATGTACAACAAGCTGATCGACCAGCCTCAAGTGGCTGCTTTAACGGTTGAGGTCGATCGAGCCATGAACCAACGCCGATGGTCAAGAGCCCAGCTATGGCCGGATGTTAGTGTGCAGTACAATATTCTTCGAGGCGTAGGAGATGGGGGCGAATGGAATATTCCCGATCAGTATGAGTGGGGCCTTCAGGTTAGTATACCTCTCTTCCTCAGAAAAGCGAGAGGTAATGCCGAAGCAGCGGATGCCTACTACCAAGAGGCTGAGCTGAAGAGAATGGACGCCGTTCAGAAGGCTGAAGCTGAGATGCAAGGCTTGCAGACACAGACCTACAACCTCGCTCGTCAATGGTTGCAAGCTCAGGAAGTATACCAGATGTCTTCGACACTACTTGATGCAGAGAGAAGAAGGTTCAGGTTAGGAGAAAGTAGCGTATTCCTGGTGAATTCAAGAGAAAACGCATTGGTACAATCGGCCGTAACCTGGTTAAAGGTTCGAACGGATTACCTGTTGTCGATAGAACAACAACGCCGACTGGTAGCTGATTACTGGACCGAATAGATCTTATCTCCAACGACGATCGTTGCGATCTGGCGGGTTTTTAGTCCATTTCAGTGGTCCACCACATTCGATCTCAATCACCACACTTTTCGGACTTCCAAAGAAGCTCAGCATCTTGTCTCGCCAATCTTGGAAAGTGCTTCTGTCGTAAAGAGAACATTCGTAGTTCAAGATGGCAATATTGTCTTCATTGATGATAATGATGGTAGGGGTGGCGTATTCGTAGGAACGCTTATCACGACCCGGACGAATACTCTGGCCTTCGATGAAATTCTCTAGCCAGTACTTGATGGCATAGTCGCGCTCGTATTCGTCGTAGTAGGCATACACATTCACATAATAACGTGCATAGATCTCGCGATCGAGGTTGCTCATTACCCGTTCCCTACTCTTAAGCATAAAGCGGTCTGCAAACTCGAAATCCGTTTCTTCAATATCCCCGATCTCAGGGTCGGAGATATTCAAATACTCTTTTTCGTATTCGTCGCTGTGTTCCGAAATGAAGGCCTCGATCTTTTGCTTCAATTCTTCGTGCTGGGCTTGAGCCAGTGTAGAGAGGCCGATGAATAGGAGTGCAATTATTCTTTTCATAACTCGAATATAGCAAATTGGATGCCGTGTTGTGATACTCGTTTAGTGAATTGAATGGTCGATTGAGCGTATATTGCATTCTACCGATTTCCTATGAGTGAACCCTTCCTTTCTTCGGCTCGACTCGACCTTTACCCTTGGTCATCCGTGGATCCATCCAACTTGATCGACCTCAATTCCGATGAGGAAGTTATGCGCTTTTTTCCTCGAACCGCATCACGTGAAGAAACCTTGGCATTCATCGATCGGAATAATGCCCATTTCAAGGAGCACGGGTATTGCTACTTCGCTGCAGTCGAAAAGAGTTCTAAGGAGGTCATTGGCTTTATAGGGGCTCATGTTCAAACCTATGATTCTCCCTTTACACCGTGTACCGATATAGGATGGCGCTTAAGGAGAACGTCTTGGGGCAAAGGCTATGCTACAGAAGGCGCCCATGCCGTAGTAGACCATCTTTTTAAGATTTCAGATCTTCAATCCCTTAGAAGCATTGCTCCCAACGTGAATTTGGGGTCGATACGCATTATGCAAAAATTAAACATGAAGCAATTAGGCACTTTCGAACACCCTGCGTTGATCGATGACCCAGAGCTGAGAGAGTGTGTATGCTACGAATTAACACGAAACCAATGGCTAAACAAATAGCAACCTTGTTCATGAGCATCTTATCCCTATCCTTAATGGGGCAAGATATTACGGGAATATGGATCGTGAAAAAAGTGAGCATGGGAATTGAAGAAATGACTCCGAACCAGCGATGGATGGAGTTCAATGAAGATGGGAGTCAGCGCTCCGGTAACGGATGGACGCAACATTCCATAGGGACCTATCAATTGGAAGAAGGTAAACTGATGGTAGTTAATACGAATGGCTATACGGACCCCAATGGACCCTTTTACGTGACCATGACCGATGAGGGCATGATGTGGGAACGAGACGAGGACGGAAATCACGTGGTAGTCTTGCTGGAACGGATCGATGAAGTTCCGCCAACGCCAGGTGATCAGCTTTTAGGAGTTTGGCAACTTGATTCAGTTCAAGGGTTGGAACTTGAAACGTTGGATCAAATGATATTCTATAGATGGGATAACGTCATTCGATGGACCGTCGGTGAAGACGAGATTTACGGAACATATCGTGTGCACGGACATCGCAATACGGTAGAACATACGATGTATGGTGATATGCCACGTGAGCATTGGGGGTTCATTCTTGAAAATGATGCGACGAATCTCATTCTGTATGACGACGAACAAGATATTCGATATTACTTTAGTCGGACCTACGAACTCTGAAGATGATCAGAAGACTACTCCGACAACCTCCTACTTTTTATTTGACTGCTCTCGTGATCCTGCTCTCGTGGGTCTGGAGTATCCGTGTCGTCCTGACTTTTGGGAGTGCACTTTTTAGGAACGACAGTTGGCACATCGTTCAAAGCGTTGTGCTAAATGGAGATCACCTTTCGAATTTCTTTACCCAACATGGTCCGCATCACTTCGGATTAGCAGGCGTACTGCACTCGATCTTATTCGGACTAGGTCTCGAGAACGCCGTGGCTCATGGAGTCGTAGAAATGACCATATGGGCATGCTCAGGCATGTTGGCCACGGCGATCATCGTTCAATGGAGAGGCAAGTGGCGTTATGCAGATGCCTTTGTTCCATTGCTTTTCTTTCTTCCCGGCGTGTGGTTGAACGCTACTTCTGATCCGTACATCCATAGTTTCACCGTTTTCTTCACCTTGCTTTTTATTTACTTCTCAACCGGATACATGAAGCCTGTGAAGTTGGTTCTAATGTTGATATCCGTCTTCGCAGCAGCCTTTACATTCAATGCCGTTCTCGTTGCCCTGGCTGTTGCCATCTACTATACCATTCATTGGCTACGAACACATTGGTACACCTCAGGCATCGTTGCGGCTTGGTCATTTTTGATGTTGATCCTCGTCTTTCTACTCACGCCATTTGCTGGTGTTGAGGAAACATCACCCATTGAATGGGACGCCTTGGGGTCGTTGAAATATCTCTTTGTATTGATCGCCAGTTTTAGTTTCGAGATTCCATATCCATTCGTAGAATACGTATCCGTTCCTGTAGCACTTTTTGTACTCTATATCTTGATTCACCCATGGATCCGTCCACGTAAGAAGAATCGCCATGAGTATGGATTGTGGTTGTTGATGACCGTTTTATTTCTGTACTGGATCCTCAATGCCGTCACCAGAGGGGATTCTCCCATCGGCAATGCGTTTGCCACGAGATATCAGCCTATGATATCCCTCTTACTCTTTGGATTGTATTGGTCAGCTTTGGTTCAAAGACGTGCTCCTAAGAAGATGTATGTTATAGTGATCCTGATCGCCGCTTGGAGTTTTTATGGGAGCTACCGAGTATTCAAACATCGAACACCTCTCTACGTGGATAGAATGAATGTTGAATGGGAGCATACGCAAAGAGGATTGAAGCATCAGTTCGAGGAACCGTGCTATTTACATCCACATCCTGAGAGGGTAGAAGTTGATCGATCGATAGAGCAGCTGTTTCCTTAAACCACTTCAGCTACTACAAATGTGCTACCGCCGATGAAGATAAGGTCTTCGTTTCCAGCATTCCCAAGCGCCGCTTCATAGGCGTCGTTTACGCTTGGATAGACCTTTCCTTGTAAACCAATGTGACGCGCTGCTTGGGCCAAGGTTTCCACATCCATTCCTCGTGGAATGTCGGGCTTGCAAAAGTAGTATTGAGCATCGGTAGGCAGTAGGGTCATCACTTCCTCTACATTCTTATCGCTTACCATTCCCCAAACCATATGTAGCTTTTCGTACTCGATGGTCTTTAGTTGATCGGCGATGAAACGAACGCCATCTAGATTATGGCCAGTATCACAGATCACTTTTGGCTTGTCTCTCAATGTTTGCCATCGGCCAGCGAAGTGGGTATTCTTAACGACATTGGCCAATCCAGCGATGATATGATCCTCAGAAATGGAGAATTCCCTTTGAGCTTTTACAGCGGCTACCGCTGCCCGTTTGTTATAAAACTGATAGGCACCTTTCAGGTCCGATGAATAATCTGTTTGTATGGCTTCCTCGGCCCAGATAATACTTGTTTCTTTCTCAGTGGCTATTCGGAGGAAAACGGGAGTGGTTTCAACTTGCCGCTGACCAATAACTACGGGAATGCCTTTTTTGATGATACCTGCTTTTTCACCCGCGATCGTGGGGATATCATTTCCAAGAAAGGCCATATGATCCATGCCTATATTGGTGATAACGCTGACTAATGGGGTGATCACATTGGTACTGTCCAACCTCCCACCCATGCCTACTTCCACAATGGCAAGGTCTACATTTTCCTTCCTGAATACATCGAAGGCAAGCCCGACAGTCATCTCAAAAAAGCTAAGTTGAAGGTCTTGGAAATCCTGTTTGTGCTCTTCTACGAAATCAATGACGGTCTCTTCCGAGATCATCTCGCCGTTGATTCGAACGCGCTCTCGAAAATCGCGAAGGTGAGGTGAGGTGTAAAGGCCAACCTTGTAGCCTGCTTCTTGAAAAATGCTGGCAAGCATGTGAGATGTAGAGCCCTTTCCGTTGGTTCCGGCAACGTGTATGCTCTTGAATGCGTTTTCGGGATGACCTAGCAGTCCCATGAGCGCCTCGGTCTTCTTTAGATCGATCTTGTAATTGGCGCCACCGGTTCGCTGATATACGGGCAGTTGCTGATAGAGCCACTCCACTGTATCACGGAAGGCTTGAGAGTTCATTACCTTTTCTGGAAGTTGTAGATAATATATCCTACTTGCTCTTCGGGAGCATTTACGTCTCCTTGCCACTTGGTGCGCAGAGCAGCTTGCTTGGCTCGGTCGAATAAGCAAGATGAGAAGGTGTTTGTCGCAGGACCATTGGTGATGGCATCACCTGGTTCCGCTCGGGTAACGTTTCCTCTTCGATCAACATATACCTTAACCACAACTCGACCTTCATCGGAGCAGTCGTAGTTTGGCATTGGTCTTTCTAGGGCATTTCTACCACCAAGTCGATAGTTTCCACTTCCACCGCTACCTCCGGTTCCTACGCGGGAGTCACTATTTGGATCGCCGTTAGGATCACCCTGGTCGCCGCCACCTTCCGTTTCGCCTTCACCGGCACCTTCGCCATTTCGGGTAGACTGCAGAGCGCTGTTCAATCGATCGGAAGGGGTAGGGTCTGGTTCAACTTCCTCTTTTGGAGGCTCTGGGTTTGACTCTTCTTCGGTGGTTACTGCTGGTGCGTCAACAGACTCTTGTGTGGCCACTTCATCCACTTCTGTTGGGGTGCTTTCATTCGTTTGCTGAGGTTGGGTCTGCGGTTGGGTCATTTGAGCCGACTCCGTATTGCCGCCACCTACATCGTCATAGCCGAAGTTGATCTCGATCCCATCCTCAGGTGGAGGGTCTTGATATCCTAGTCCTACGAACAAGAATAGGATCAGCAGCCCCGCGTGGAATACGATGGTGCCAATGCGTCCGTTTCTCTTGTCATTTTCGGCCATGGTGGTTCTTACTTAGGTTGAGTAGCAAGGATCATCTTGATCCGATTCCTGTAAGCGATATCCATCACTTTAACGGTCTCCCCGGTAGGAACCGATTCATCCGCATGGAGTATTACCACTGCATCTTCTATGCCAGTAACCGCGCTGATGATAGCATTTTCCAAGTTGCCTGCACTCACGATAGTGCCATCTACGTCAAAGCGGAGATCCTTGGAAATAGTTACATCAACGTCGTGGCGTTTCACCGTTTGAGCATTGCTCTTTGGAAGAACGATGTCCAATGCTCTTGTAGTTACCAACGTAGAGGTAAGCATAAAGAAGATGAGCAAGAGGAACACCAGATCTGTCATGGAGCTCATGGCAAAATCGGCGCTGACCTTTGATTTACGATTGAAATTCATAGGTCGGAATTATACAGGTTCGTGCAATAGATCCAAGAATTCAGTAGCGCTAACTTCCATCTTGTGGATCACACTTTCAACTCGTGTTGTCAGGTAATTGTAACCAAAGTAGGCGAGGATACCAACAAATAGACCTCCAACGGTGGTGGTCATCGCTGTGTAGATACCTTCAGCCAACAAGCCAACGTCTACTTGTCCGCCTGCATTTGCCATTTCCTTGAAGGCCAATACCATCCCGATCACTGTTCCCAAGAACCCTATCATGGGTGCACCACCGGAGATGGTTGCGAGGTATGGTAAGGACTTCTCGAGTTTTTGAACCTCGATCTTACCTTGATTTTCAATGGATGCCGAGATGTCGTTCATGCTCTTTCCAATACGAGATACGCCCTTTCCGAGGAGTCGGGCTACCGGAGTATCCGTGCTTTCACAAAGAGCCGATGCAGCTTCCATCTTGCCGTTGGCAACGTGGTCCTTCAGGTTGTTCATGAAGTTTGGATCCATCTTATTGGCTCTCTTGATAGCGCCAAATCGCTCGATGAAAATGTAAACTGCGATGATCGAAAGGATGAAGAGCATCGTCATGATAACAATGCCACCAATACCGCCGCTTGTGATCAAGCTGATGATCGATAGCGTTTTCTCCGTAGAGCCCTCAGCTGTGGCAGTGTCTACTGAGGAAGAGATCTGTAGAAAGTTCGAGGCCGTTAAAAACATGCTGTTTCCGTGTTTCTGTTCAGTTACCGCTTAGCAAACGTATAAGGCGGCTATTTTAGCGTATAAAGCCAAACTTAGAACAAATACACCCCGCTTGAGGGCGGGGTGCATGTAGGATATTAACAATATGTGGTTGATGGCTTTCCTTAGAAGAGAGACTCTTGCAGGATGTATACAGCGGCTCCAGATAGATAACCGATGATAGCCAACAAAGATATTTTCTTCAAATACCAGCCGAATGACATTCTTTCAAGTCCCATCACGGCCACACCTGCAGCGGAGCCGATGATCAATGCGGATCCACCAGTACCCGCGCAGTAGGCGAGGAATTCCCAGAACAGGCCATCCGTGGCGAAGAATCCTTCAGGATTCACTGGGTACATACCCATAGAGGCTGCAACCAACGGCACGTTATCAACGATGGAGCTCAATAATCCGATGATCACACCTACGCCATAAACGCCTGATTCATGATCTGTTCCAATGGAATTATCGAGAATGGTGGCCATTTGTGTAAGCTGACCAGCGCTTTGTAAACTTCCAACGGCTAGAAGGATTCCGAGGAAGAAGAGAACACTAGGAGTATCGATCTTTCTCAAAACGCCAATTACGCTGTGCTTTGACTTGAACGCTTGGTTCTTGCTCCGGTGAAGGATGTCGGTCAACAACCACAATGAACCCAAGCTGAGCATCATTCCCATGAAAGGTGGAAGGTGTGTAACACTCTTGAAGATGGGCACAAATAGAAGTCCAGCTACACCCGCAAAGAATACCATGTTACGCTCAAATGAGGTCGTTGGATCCAAGTAGTGATCGGAGGTTTCTTGGCGAACTGGTCGCTTCACGTCTCCTTTCGTTCTAAAACTCATGATCGCCAAAGGCACGACCAAGCAAACGAGAGAAGGGAGAATAACACCAGTGATGATCTCAGCAGTAGTGATCTGTCCACCGATCCATAACATGGTTGTGGTAACGTCTCCGATAGGCGACCAGGCACCGCCGGCATTGGCGGCAATTACAACGAGACCAGCAAAAAGCCATCGCGTTTGTTGATCGTCGATCAGTTTCTTAAGAAGTGAAACCATCACGATGGATGTCGTGAGGTTGTCGAGGGCTGCACTGAAGAAAAAGGACAATACAGCTACAATCCACATGAGTTTTACCTTGTTGGTAGTGCGGATTCGGTCGGTGATAACAGCAAAGCCTTCGTGTGCGTCAACCAGTTCAACGATGGTCATGGCACCGATCAAGAAGAAAAGGATACTCGCTATCTCGGCGAGGGATTCCAACATTTGGTGGTGTGTGACATACTCTAAGACGAAATGGCTTTCACTCAGATCTTCATGCGATCGCTCGGAAAGGAGAGATATCACCGCATGATCGATGCTGCTGAAATCCACGATCTCATTTGCGCCGAGCACGTAAAGTGTCCAACACAAAACACCGGTTATCAAGGCCGATGCAGCTTTGTCGATGTGGATCTGGTGCTCGAACGCAATGGCGGCGTACCCCAGAATAAACACGACGATCATAGCTATGTACATGGTGAGTAGCTTTAGTGTAAAGGGTTAATGAAGTTGATCAAGTGCTATACTATACGCAGTATCGGTAACAAGAGTTCGCGCTGAGCTCTTATCGTGTACCTTTTGAAGTGCTTCTCGGATGATGTTGCTCGTATCTTCGAAGATGGCGGTATCCTTAACCTCAGCATCATTTTGCATGAGATAACCGAATACACGCGCCATGCCGCAATTGGAAATGAAGTCCGGGATTACGGCCACGGTTTTATCAGCATGTTCAGCAATAGGGCCATAGAAGATCTCACTATCGGCAAACGGAACATTGGCGCCACTCGAAATTACTTCAAGTCCATTTTCAGCCATCGTTTCCAATTGCTCACTCGTGATCAACCTGGATGCCGCTGCGGGAATGAAGACTTCGGCTCCGATCTCCCAGATCTTGTGATTGATCTCCTCAAAAGGGATCAAATTGTCGGACACCAAGAAGTTTCCTGTTTTGGCGAGCACGAGTTCTTTGATCTCGTCGAAAGTGAAGCCTTCTTCGTTAATCAAGCCACCTACACGGTCTATGATACCTACGATCTTGGCACCAGCCTGACTCAAGTAGTAGGCTGCAGGTGCGGCTACAACGCCCCAACCTTGAATGATCACTCGCTTTTCACTTAGGTCACCACCCCAGATGTCGTAAAAATGACGAACACTCTCGGCCACGCCGTAGCCCGTGATCAAATCACCAACCTTATCATCACCAGATGGATCAGGGGTTAAACTTGGGTTGTTGACATCCAAACTAACGCCGTCCTGTAGTTGACGGATCTTAAGTGCTTTCTCTTCTGCGCTAGGGTTATAATGACCCTGAAGCACTCCTTCTTGTGGGTGGAGAATACCCAGTTCGCGGGTGATTGGGATAACCTCCGACTTTTGATCGACGTTGAGGTCGCCACCCGTTCCATAATAATTCTTGAGAAGTGGACGAACAGCCTTGTACCAACGCTTCAATACGCCATCCTTCCTTGGATCGTTCGGATCGAAATCAATACCGCTCTTCGCTCCACCAATAGGAGGTCCAGCAACCGTGAACTTGATCTCCATCGTTTTGGCCAGGGAAAGCACCTCATGCTCTGTCAAGCCCGATCTCATGCGGGTTCCGCCACCGGCAGCACCACCTCTAAGGCTATTGATTACTGTCCATCCCTTGGCTTCTGTTTCCGGATCTTGCCAGTGGAATACGATCTCTGCAGGTTCTTGTTCGTAGGCTTTTAGACGGTCTTTCATTTGAGCAATTGTTCAACGGTTCTGTGCGAGGTACTTAACCTTTCGAGCCCAAAGGTAAGTGCTGTGGGTTAGATTCATGTTAAGCCCCACCGACAATTGCCAAGTTTTGGGAATCGGAAATAAAAAAGTCCCGCCAAAGCGAGACCTTTATCCTAGTATCTAAGACCTTTACTCCACTACCTTTCCAGAAAGGATGAGTTGGTAGGTGCCCGGCTCGGTATTGGTTCGAACAACAACCGATTTCCTGAAATTTCCCAAAGTTTTGGCGTCGTATTTTGCCTTGATCTCAACCGTTGCACCTGGCTCAATTGGAGTTCGAGGATAATCCGCTACGGTGCATCCACATGTAGGCTTAACTTCCTGAATGATCAATGGAGCATCACCAGTGTTAGTGAGCTCGAAGGTCGCCTCAGCAGGAACGTTCTTTTGAATCTCTCCGAGTTGAATTTCTGTGCTCGACCATTCGGCGACAGCCAGTGCATCCATGATTCCAAAGCTCATGAGAGCGAAGGCTAAAAGGCTAGTACTAATTACTTTAATTGATTTCATAATGATAAATTGATGGTTGTGATCACTGTGTGCTTCACAGCTTCATACCAAAGATCGATGGACAGATCCAGTGTTGGTCACAACAACTTGTGAACGCTTGTTAACGAGTTGTTAACCGCATGACCATAGGGTAGGTACACGTGCAGATTCACTAAACTTGACATGTGAAAAGACAGACCATCCAACTCATCGTAACCTCTGGCTTTATCGTTATTGCCGGAATACTTGTGCTACAAGGTCTTTGGCTGAGCAAGGCCTTCGAGTCGGAGCAAGATCGATTGGATGAAGACATTCACATCGCACTCCTCGAGGTGGTCAAAAAGCTTTATCGCGATCAACCACTGCCCGAGATCAATCCGGTGAAAAGGGTTTCGGCCGATTATTACGCAGTGAATACCGAGGCGGAGATCGATGCCAAGCTTCTGGAGTATTTCCTTAAGGTTGAGCTGGAACGCCGACGGGTCGATCAGGATTTTGAATATGCCATCTATCAGTGTGAAGACGACGAAATGGCCTATGGTAGCTATGTTTCAGCGGATGGTGGAAGCGAGAATCAAGAAGGATACTTTCCAACCTTGGATGAATATGTCTATTACTTCGCGGTTCGTTTTCCCAATAGAACCCGCTTCGTAGCATCCTCTCTCTCTCAGAATGGATCCTGCTGACGATATTGATGGTGGTTTTCCTTGGTATCTACAGCTATGCCGTTATCGCTTTCTTGAGACAGAAACGATTTTCGGAGATGCAGCGAGACTTTATCAATACCATGGCTCACGAGTTCAAAACACCGCTGGCATCCATTCAATTGGCTACAAATTATTTGTCCGATCACCCGTCCTTTGAAAGTGATCAACGGGTCAAGTGATATTTCGAATCACTGGCTACGGCATCCGACCGACTGAATAGGGAAGTAGAAAGGATCCTCGAATTAGGCAGAGTGGAGTCGAGCAGACTTCCATTGAAGCTGGTGGAAGGTTCAGCCCGAGAATCGGTAGAAGAGGTGATCCAGGCGCTATCCATCAATTACCCAGAGATAGATTGGAAGAATGATGTGGATGAAGGTTTGATGGTAAAGGCCGATCAAGTTCACTTCAAGAATTTGATTTTCAATCTATTGGAGAATGCCGCAAAGTATGGTGGTTCTAAAGTTGAGATATCTTCAGACACTCAATCACTTGTCATTTCAGATGACGGTCCTGGTGTCTCTACTCAAGATCAAACGCAAGTATTCAAGAAATTCTATCGTTCATCAGTGGGTAGTAAGAAGCGGAAGGGCTTCGGACTCGGCTTGTATTACGTGAAGCAGGTAGTTGATGCACATAATTGGAAGGTATCCTTCGTTCATTCTATCCTCGGAGGAGCATCCATAAAGATTAGTTTGAAAGATGAAGGCTAAGGTTCTTTATTTGGAGGATGATGTGACCCTTGCCTATCTCACGGCAGACAGCCTAAGAATGCACGGATACGAGGTAGTATTGAAGGAAGATGGTAATGCAGCGCTCGAAGAATTTCGGGATATGAAGTACGATCTCTGCATTTTTGACGTGATGGTACCCGGGTTAAATGGTGTTGAGCTAGCACGACAGATCCGCAAGTTCAATCAACGCATACCTATTATTTTTCCATCTGCACGTGGACTAACGGAAGATCGCATTGAAGCGCTGAGGTCGGGTGGTGATGACTATCTCGTCAAGCCGTTCAGGGTAGAGGAACTCATACTAAAGATGGAGGTCTTTCTGAGAAGATCTGGAATAGTTGCCGACCCACCTCAGGAGGAATTCAAGTTCGATCAACTCGTCTTCAAGCCCTCAGATCTTTGTCTGTATCACAAGGAGGAGGTCACGAAAATGACATCTAGGGAGACTGAATTACTCGCCTATTTCTGGTCTAAGCCAAATGAAGTTCTCAAAAGAGAAGATATCCTACGTCAAATTTGGGGCGATGACGATTATTTCATGGGGAGGAGCTTGGATGTTTTTATCTCCCGATTGCGAAAATACCTTCGGAAGGAGCCGCGCATCACCATTGAAAATGTTCATGCCGTGGGATTTAAATTCAAGATCGGTCAGGAGTAGATCACTCCTGAAGAATGATCACGGCTGGCACCTGTAACACTGGCTAGTACATTCACCTCTTCAAGTTGACGAAGTAGGCCGAGGAATGCGAATATCAAGGCTTCCTTGTAATTGATAAGCTCATCTTCCGGAACTACGAGCAATCCACTGATCGACTGCTTGATCAAGCTCATGATATGCTTGTTATGCACTCCGCCACCAGTGCAAAGGATCTTCTGAGCACCCAACTCTTCGAGGGTCTTAGCGATCTGGTAAGATGCCAATCCGGATAGGGTGGATATGGCTTCCACATCACCTAGCCGGTCCAGCACCGGATAAACGTATTGTTCCATCCACTCTCGACCAAGGGATTTAGGAGGAGTAAGGGAGAAATAAGGAAGCTGATTCAACTTGTAGAAAAGTGGACCGTCCATTGGATTCGATGCTGCAATGTGTCCATTTCTATCCATTTCCAGCCCCAATTTAGAAGCAAAATGATTGATCCCGATATTCAATGGACAGATATCCCAGGCCAGACGAGCGCCATCGATCTCAACGGATAAATTGGCAAATCCACCCATGTTCAAACACATTTCGTAGTCGCCAAAAAGCATTTGATCCCCTATGGGCACTAGTGGTGCACCTTGCCCTCCTAGTTCCACATCTTGCTTCCTAAAATCACATATAACGGGAAACCCCGCCGCCTTGCGAATAGAAGCTTGGTTTCCGATCTGAAGGGTGACACCCTGCTCAGGGTCGTGCAGTACCGTATGTCCATGTGAACCGATCAGGTCTACATGTTCGATCTGCTGTGCTTTGAGGTGGTCGGCGACTTTGGAGCCGATGTAGTGACTCAACCGATCATCGAGTAGGTCGAGATCTTCGTTCGATAAAGTATGGGCGAGGGACAGATCTCGCTTCCAATCTTCACTATAGGAGATAGTTTCAGCACTGATGATCTTGTATGTCCAATTCCCATTGGATCTAGAGAATTCGGCAACGCATATGTCGAGCCCATCGAGAGATGTGCCAGACATGGTTCCTACGGTGATCCACTTTCCTGAGGATCGGTTTTGTTTGCTTGTGTTCACGATGTAAAAATGCTCGTAAAAGCCTACATTTGCAACCGTTGAGGAAAATTCAACATATCAGCGCGTTTGGTGTTAACCAACGTAAAAGGCTCAAAAAATAGAGATATGCATTTTGAACTGACGGAAGAACACAAGATGATTCGCGACACGGCTCGCGACTTTGCACAGAATGAACTCCTCCCTGGGGTAATCGAGCGTGATACGCACGAGAAATTCCCAGCTGAGCAGGTCAAGAAAATGGGAGAACTCGGCTTCATGGGTATGATGGTGAGTCCGGAGTACAATGGAGGTGGAATGGACACAGTTAGCTACGTCCTTGCCATGGAAGAGATCTCCAAGATCGACGCATCTGCATCTGTGATCATGTCCGTTAACAACTCTTTGGTATGCTGGGGCTTGGAAAAGTTCGGTACAGAAGAGCAAAAAGAAAAGTACCTCAAGCCTCTGGCGGCGGGTGAGATCATCGGAGCTTTCTGTTTGTCGGAGCCAGAAGCCGGTTCTGACGCTACTTCACAGCGCACGACAGCAGTAGATAAGGGTGATCACTATATCCTCAATGGAACGAAGAACTGGATCACCAATGGTAATTCAGCTTCCGTATACCTCGTGATGGCTCAAACCGATGTGGAAAAAGGTCACCGTGGTATCAACTGTTTGATCGTTGAGAAAGACATGGAAGGATTCCAAGTTGGTAAGAAAGAGGAGAAGCTCGGTATCCGTGGATCGGATACACACTCTCTGATGTTTACCGACGTGAAGGTTCCTAAAGAAAACCGTTTGGGCGAAGATGGATTCGGATTCAAGTTTGCCATGAAGGTATTGAGTGGTGGCCGTATCGGTATCGCTGCTCAGGCCTTGGGTATTGCGAGTGGTTCACTTGAATTCGCTACCCGCTATGCTAAAGAGCGCAAGGCCTTTGGTAAGCCGATCATCGAGCACCAAGGCATTTCCTTCAAGTTAGCTGAAATGGCGACTAAGGTCGAAGCAGCTCGTCTACTTGTGTTGAAGGCGGCTTGGTTGAAAGACCAGGGTAAGAACTTCGACAAGGAAAGTGCGATGGCTAAATTATATGCTTCAGAAGTTGCCATGTGGGCATCTGTTGAAGCAGTTCAAATTCACGGTGGCTACGGTTACGTTAAAGAGTACCACGTAGAGCGCTTGATGCGCGATGCGAAGATTACTCAGATCTACGAAGGAACTTCAGAGATACAGAAGATCGTTATCTCTCGTTTCTTGGCAGACGAGTAAGAGCGAGTAAGCATAAAAAAAGCCGCGGTGAGAGCCGCGGCTTTTTTTATGGAATAACTTAAAAACGTACGAACGCACGAGTATGCGAACGTTTGAGTAGTCCGATCATCCGACTATCTGGACAATGTCCCACTCACCTCATCTCCACCCGTACCGTCGTTGGCAAGGAACTCGATGGTGGCTGAGGTGCCGCTGGCATTTATCCTGGCCTCGCCGTTGATGGTAATGCCGTCTACGCTTTGCATTGGGATCACGAGTCGATCACCCCAAACATTGGCATATACACGGAAATTTTCACCTTGATTGTAAAGGCCAGCTACTTCAACTTCATCCAGTTGTAGACCATTGTCTATAAAGATGTTGTAGGATTGAGGAGCGAAGGCACCTTCCGTTTCATTGCAGGTCCATGCGCCCAACCATTGCGTGCGATCGTCTGGATTTACCGGATCATCTTCACATCCAGCTAGAACTAAAAAAGCGGCTAACCCGACGAATCGAGTGAACCGCTTTGCTTTTTTGGAGATCTTCATTCTCATTAGTCTTCATTTCTACTTTCATATACAGCATTCAAACGCTGTACCAATGTAGAAGTGATATCATTCAAGGTATCTCCGTAAAGAAGCGTTCCTTGATATTGGAATACATAATCGAAGTCCATTTCCCCTTGCAGCTGGTTGATCGCCTGCTTTAGGTCATCTTGAACGATTGCGTCCAATGAATCTTCCTTCGCCTTGAATTCAGAAGAAACTCTGCGTTCGTAGGCAACAAAAGCCTGCTCGATCTGTCGGTATTCGTTCTCGTATTTGCGTTGCTCGATTGCGGAAAGACTTGGGTAGGCCTGTTGCAAAGCCTGACGTTCCTGAAGTACGTTTTGCTCACGAGTAGCGAGGTCTTGCTGAATGGCTTGACCTTCACTGAAAAGCATTTCACGGTACTCCTTGTGAAGCTCGTAGTTGTTCAAGAGACTGTCCAAGCGAACATAAACGAATTTGCCCTTAGGCTCTGCTACGGCATCACCGCCAGTATTCGAAGAGTTATTTGAAGATGAATTTGCTCCTCCGCCCGTGAAGTGCAGAATAAAGAGAGCTACAACGGCAAGTGCGATAAGCGTTTGAAAAATAGTGTTCCCGTTCTTCATTAGAATGAATTGAAGAGGTTCAAATTAGAATTGTTGGTCGACGATATCGTCAGACGCAATATTAGGTAAAGTTACGCGTAAGAGCGGTGTGCGTTCCATTTCTCTTTTGATCGCGAAAATGGCTTCGTCATTTCTGGCCCAAGAACGACGAGCAATACCGTTGTTTACGTCGTAATGTAGCATGCGCTCAAGACGGGTGTCGGCGTCGTCTGTGCCATCGAGTAGCATACCAAAACCGCCATTCATCACTTCGCCCCAGCCTACGCCACCACCATTGTGGATGCTTACCCACGTGGCTCCTCGGAAGCTGTCGCCTATCACATTCTGAATGGCCATATCGGCCGTGAAGCTCGAGCCATCATAGATATTACTCGTCTCGCGATAAGGTGAATCGGTTCCGCTCACATCGTGATGGTCGCGACCAAGGATTACTGGACCGATCTTCCCGTCCGCAATGGCCTTATTGAATGCGCGAGCAATGGCAATTCTACCTTCCGCATCGGCATAGAGGATCCGTGCCTGAGAACCCACCACCATTTTATTTGGACCTGCCTGTTCGATCCAACGGATGTTATCTGCCATCTGCTGTTGGATCTCCTTCGGTGAACGTTGCATGATCTCTTCCAAAACTTCTTTGGCAATGGAATCTGTCTTAGCTAGATCTTCTGGATCGCCGGATGCACAGACCCATCGGAAAGGACCAAAGCCATAGTCGAAGCACATCGGTCCCATGATATCCTGCACATAGCTCGGATATTTGAATTCGATACCGTTTTCAGCCATGATATCCGCTCCAGCACGAGAAGCCTCGAGTAGGAATGCATTTCCGTAATCGAAGAAGTACATGCCTTTTTCAGTGAGCTTATTTACGGCGGTCGCATGGCGACGTAAAGTAGACTGGATCGCTTTTTTGAATGCCTCAGGATCTTTTGCCATCATCTCGTTGGCATCCTCCAAGCTCATATCAACGGGATAATAACCACCCGCCCAAGGGTTGTGAAGGGAGGTTTGGTCCGACCCAAGGTCGACCTTGATATTCCGGGCTTCGAGTCGCTCCCAAAGTTCTACTATGTTTCCCAGGAAGGCGATGCTGTGAGGCTCACCTTGTTGGCGGTATTCTTCGGCCACATCAATGGCACGGTCGGCATCCTCGATCACTTCATCTACCCAGCCTTGCTCGTGACGCTTGTAGGCTGCTTTTGGGTTGGTCTCAGCCGTGATGCTTACCACACCAGCGATGTTACCGGCCTTTGGTTGTGCGCCACTCATACCGCCAAGGCCGGCGGTGACAAAGAGCTTTCCAGCCGTTGTGCCAGATGCATCGATCTTTCTACAGGCGTTCAAAACGGTGATAGTGGTTCCATGTACGATTCCTTGTGGACCGATGTACATGTACGACCCGGCCGTCATTTGTCCGTATTGGGTAACCCCTAATGCGTTGAACTTCTCCCAATCGTCTGGTTGAGAGTAATTTGGGATCATCATTCCGTTTGTAACGATCACACGAGGTGCGCCTGGGTGGGAGGGGAAAAGGCCCATAGGGTGACCGCTGTACATATGCAGCGTTTGCTCGTCGGTCATCTGCGACAAATACTGCATGGTGAGTCGGTATTGTGCCCAATTTTGGAACACGGCTCCGTTTCCACCATAGGTAATGAGTTCGTGAGGATGTTGAGCCACTGCAGGATCCAAGTTGTTTTGGATCATGAGCATAATGGCGGCTGCCTGTTTGGAACGAGCTGGGTAATCGGCGATGTTGCGCGCCTTCATATCGTAGGTCGGACGATAACGATACATGTAGATCCTACCATACTTGCGAAGTTCTTCCGCAAATTCGGGGGCTAGGGTATCGTGGAACTCTTCTGGAAAATAGCGAAGGGCGTTCTTGAGTGCGAGTTTCTTTTCCGCAGCGGTCAAGATCTCCTTCCGGATCGGTGCGTGATTGATCTCTGGATCGAAAACGGGCATCTCAGGAAGGTGGTCCTGTGGAATACCCAGTTCGATCTCTTCAGCAAATGAAAGCTTGGTAGCAGTGCTCATCCTTTCTTCTTTCTAAATGTTCCTGTGCCTTTGTTGAAGCCATACGGACAGTGCTTGCAGCCGCTTTGGCAGCAGTATCCCCTCTTGAGGTGGTACTTTTCCGTAAACACAATGAAACCTTCTGGACTCTTGTAATAGTCCTCCGGATCTAAGTTATTCAATGCAAGTCGACTTTTTGCAAAGTTAAGAAAGGCAACGGGAAGGAGGGAGTTATTGTTCTATATTCGAGGGAATAAAATCCACCGATTGTGCTCTCTAGACGCGTTGTTTTGGCCTTGTTGGCCATCGTTTCTTTATCCCTTTTATCGTATTCGCTGAACTCGAGTATCACCTTCGATTCCGTCAATGAGACTTCGTATGGTGCAGAAGATGCTACCTACACATATTTCTTGAATAATTTATTTCTCTTGAAGCTGATGGGCGTCGTTGCTGCTTCCGTACTCGGCTTTCAGTTTGGTAGATTGCACTTTTGGGCAAATTCGGGTGTGCTACTTGCGCTTGTTTCTGCACTCCTGTTCCGGAATTTTGAATCCACCTTCCTGTTGATCCCCATTCCAATTGGAATTGGGATGGTCTATCCGATGGTTTATTATGAGTTGTTTGAAAGTGCTTCCAGTCAAAAGACCCTCTTCGCAAGAGCTGGTGTTTTATTTCTAGCTGAGAATTTGGGTAGCTTCTTGGGTGGTGCGATCATGAGTTTGGTCTTCTCATTCTTCGACCTTGGTTACAGTGCGAGTGATTCAGCTCCAACTCACTTCTTCACTATGATGATGTTCTATTTCATTCCAGTGATCATTTGTAGTGGGCTTTTGGTGAGGAATGCAACTCTGTCAATTCCAAGATCAAATGGCAAAAAGGCAATGGATCACTCAATTCCAATACATCGCGGGTACCTTGATCACGCTAGCATTGATATTGATCTTCATTCTGGGCAAATTAAACTTGAAGAAGGTTTTCGATGCATTTTGGAAGATCTTCTTGATCTACGCTGGTATAGTGGGGTTGTTCTGGATCACGGTCTGGATGGAGTCGGAGATATCCATACTCATCGACCTTGGTGCTAGATCAATCTTTGAGGGAATACATATGGTGTTGATCTCAATGACACTGGTGGCCATCTTCTCGTACCTATCGCCCAAATATTATTCACTAGGAATCGTAGGCTTCTTTGTCGCTAAGGATGGAGTTGGTCTCGTAGACCTTTCCGGAAATGCGAATGCCCTGCTCGCGATAGTAGGACTGATAATAATCGTTTATTCCTACCTAGAGCTGCGTAAACACGATCTCCGAGATGTGACCAAAACGAAAGAGGATGAGGTGGATATGATATCAACCGAATTACGTGAATAAAATAGCCGTGGTCGTCTCTCGTTCCCTTTGAGAACATTGTAGTTTTCGAATATGAAATCCATCTTGACCACCGTCCTGCTAGTGGTGATGTCCGCTGCCTCATTCGGACAGAACCTCCAACGCCGTTTAGATTACATTGAAAAGTGGAAGAATACCGCCATTCGCGAGATGCAACAATATGGTATTCCCGCGAGCATTACACTTGCTCAAGGCATTCTTGAATCCGCCGATGGAACGAGTGAGCTGGCCCGCGAAGCAAACAACCACTTCGGTATTAAATGTCACTCTGATTGGCAAGGTGAACGTGTGTATCACGATGATGATGCGGATAATGAGTGCTTTAGAAAGTACGACAATGCCCAACAGTCCTTCCGAGATCACAGTCTATTCCTAAAGAATCGTTCTCGCTACAGTGCTTTATTCACGCTTGATCCTTACGATTACGAAGGTTGGGCCGAAGGGTTGAAGGGTGCCGGGTACGCAACCGATCGGCATTATCCCGAACGACTCATCAAAATCATTGAAGATTATCAGTTGTATCAATACGATAAGATGCGCTACGACGAAGAAGAGGAGATCCTTCTTAGCGAAGAACACACGGTCCTTACCCATCGGTCAGGCTTGAAATATGTCCTGATCAGAGAAGGAGATAGTTGGAACCGACTTTCCTTGGAGGTGGACGTGGAGATCGATAGGTTGATCGATTACAACGACCTCACGTGGGATTCCGACCTAGAAGAGGGTATGATCATCTTCCTAGAACGAAAGTATAGAAAGGGCTACGACGATACGCACCGCGTAGGCGATGGCGAAACCATGCATTCCATTAGTCAGAAGTACGGCATGCGACTTATGCAACTCTATAAACGCAACAATATGCAACCCGGTGAAGAGCCTAGAGTGGGTGAAACCCTTGTTCTTCGCGGATACCGAGACTGATGAGTGCCGATGATCTCTTTGGACGCGCCATGCATGATTACTGGACCGGTCTTGGTCTCCAGAAGTTGAAGGTGCGCACCCAGGTAGTCGAGTGGGAAGACCTTCCAGTGGATCACTTTTTTAGATCGGGTGAAAAGCTGCCTGAACTAGAGCAGGTAGCCCTGGACCACTGCAAGGGTAGAGTGCTCGACATGGGCGCGGGGGCAGGAGCGCACGCTATTGAACTCGAAAGAAGAGGTCACAAAGTAGTGGCCGTGGATTCATCAGAAGGAGCGGTCCAAGTGATGAAATCAAGGGGAGTGAAGGATGCCGTTTGCGATAAGTGGGAAACGTACACAGGGTCCAACTTTGATACGGTTCTTTTGTTGATGAACGGAATCGGACTAGCCGGCACCTTGGAAGGATTAGAGGAGTTCACAAACAAGTGGAGAGAATGGATTGGTGAAGGCGGACAAGTACTCTTTGAATCGACCGATATCGCCTACATCTATCAATTCCCAGAAGGATCCAATCCATTGGAATTACTGCCGTATTACGGTGAGCAAACCTACCGCATGAGGTATGGCAATGAGGAGGTGTCTTTTCCCTGGCTATTTGCGGATCCTAAGAGTATCGAGGAGGTGTTGCATGGCCATGGCTGGAACATGGAGATCCTGTATGAAGATGGCAATGGCAGCTTCCTCGTGAAAGCCACCATTTGATTTTTACTCCAATTTGTAATTCAGGAGATTCCCATCTTCCGTACCAATGATTAAATTGAGCACCCCAGGAATCCCAAATTCACCTACCTCAAACGGAGAAGCGCCATAAAGCGGAAGCCCAGGCAGCGGATCCCCTGATTGACCATACAGCCAAGCTTGGTCTTTATCAGCGGCCACCACACCATAGATTGGCGAGCCATTGCGAATGAAGTACAAGGGCTTAGATAGCGATGCATCTATGTCGATTTCGAATGGATGTAGTTCATCCTTGACAATGATCCTTCCATTTTGGGAGATGATGTACTTACCATCTGCATAAACGAAGTTTCCCGGATCGTCAGCCAGGTCGATGTCGGTACTATCCACCGTTCCATTCATGAACAACGACACTAACTTTCCGCCCTCCGATAGGGTGATCAATCTCGTTTCTTCGGCGCTGCTACCAACGGATAGGAAGAGGTCATTGTGTGTGTCTGGCAAGCGATCTTGCATCGGAATTCTGGTTTCACCCCTTCTGCTCACCAAGTGAACAAGACCGTTTTTCTCTCGGATGACGATGAAATCGCGCGTTCCAACCGTAAAATGTTGTGGTTCACGAAGTACTGGTGATTCTGTCTTGTTGAAGACCCAACCATCCACTTGAGTACCTTCTTTTGAGTAGTTCAAAACTCGATTGCCACAAGGAACGATGAATCGATAGTTCTTCACATTGTCGTAGTCGAACACCGCCATTGGTCCACTTGCCTTTTCTGGAAGCGCAGCTGGGAATGGCGCTACGTCATCTCCATTCCTGTCGATGATGTAGATGAATTGTTCTGTGTTGAAGGCCAATTGAAGCTTGTTGTTCCTAAAGAGATCGACTTGCTCAACTTCACCAAGGATAGGACCGTCAAGCTGACGTTTCCAAAGGACTTTTCCTCCGTGGTCTATGAGGTAGAAATTGAAGTTCTCATCTTGAACGATAACTTCATTTTTCTGTGTGTAGTGGTTCTTGACGAGTTGTGGTCGGCCTATCACCTCACCTTGCATCGGAACTGCCCAAAGCTGTTTTGCCTCAGGGGTGTATTCCTCTTGGTGTTTGATGAAAAGGTGCGAATAGCTCACATCATCATCCACCTTGTATTGAGCAACGGTCCACGCGATCTTGGAAAGGGGATCCATGTGGTCATCGATCTGGTCGGTTTCATCTTGATCGATCAATCTTCTGACCAAGCCCAGTGCGCCGGGATTCTTATGTAAGATCCTTACGTGAGCATTGCTTGGGAGTTCGCCAACGGCATCGTTGAAGCCAGCTTGTGCGGGCAGTGTCCTACCATCGATTAAATCATTGATCATCCCCTTCAAGGTGAGAAGGTTGTTTCCAAAGATGACATACTCATCGTGTACGGTGTAGTACGGAGAGATCATGTCTTTGAATATCCTGCCGTACCCCAAGAGCAGCAGGTTCTTGTACGCGGATTTGTGGATGATGTAGTTTCTGTGATTCTCAATGAAGTTTGAGTCGGCTTGAGCCGAAAGTGCCTCGATGGCCTTTTCCGTGTCACGTGCTTTGATATATGCGATCCGAGGCTGGGCAATAGCATCTGGGGAGGTCTCTAGTGATATCAAGCCAAAGGACTCACTTCCCCAGCTGTGGAGTACTGAGCTAATATCAAAATCGAGCCTATCGATCTGTTGCTGAAATATGCGCAAGCGATCGTCTCGCCTCAGGTATTCTTGATAGTTACGATTATACTGGGAGAAGCTTCCCATATTGATCATCACAGCTTGGGCGGTATTGTATGGAAGCAGTGATTGCGCTTCGAACTTTCCAGCACGGTTGTCGGCAAAACAGCTAAGCCAGCTATTGGAGCTATCTGAATTGAGATGTACACCGCTAAACATCCACTCGTCAACTTCAGGCGCAAGGTCATACGCCGCCCATGTACCCAAGCTTTCAAAATAGGAGAGTGGAGCGTTGGGAAAGGCAAAGGCGAGCATGCCTGAAACCTCCTGGTAATTGATCAACACATTGAGTGGATCCTTGCTATTGGTCGTTCGAAGTACGGTATTGAAATCTTCGTCCTCACGAATACTGTGATCGGAGTCGAGCTGACGAATAGCCTCTTCGATGAGGCGATTGCTTTGGGATAGTAGGTTGACGTTCTTGTATGACGCAACGTACCACTCTTTATCGTTCTTGGAGGCACTGTAGATCGTGGTTCCAGCGTACTCTCTAGATGCCCATTCGAGATTGGTAGGCAATGAATCTGTTTCGGTAGCATTGGCTGCAAAGAGCAGATCATACGATTCAGCACCAGAGGCATGGGCAGCCACCCAGAAGGAGTTGTAGTGGGAGGTGAGGGCATTTGCCCAGCCTTCAAAGTCTTTGAAAAGATCGAGTGTGTCGAGTTCTCCATAGATGGCGTTTCGACTCATTTCTGAGCGAAGTTCATCTAGGTCGTTCACACGCATAATCACCGCGCTCCGCATGGGAAGTGCGTCGATGGCATCACCGATCTCCTGTGGGTTTTCGCATGAAGTGACAGCAAGTATGCTGGTAAGGAAGAGCGTAAAGATCACATAGCTCTTAAGGCGCTGAAACATAGCTCGTGCGGATTTTCCTTCAAAAGTAGGAATTTGGGTATTAGGTTAGAACAATCTGCGGCTGACTTATATTTTGATGGGGTTCGACCTTTTTTGACTGCACTCAATTTCTATTTTTACTGCATGAAGAATCTCGTGCTCTCGCTATTTTGTTTGGGCTTTATTTCAGCTTCGGCGCAGTATAGCTCTTTTGAGGTCATTGGCCATTCGATATGCAACTCCATCAACAAGATGGGGTTTCAAAAGGAAAAGCTTACTTATAAAGATCTAGAAGGACTCGTGTCCCATGAGATCCTACAGGATTTTGATCGTTGGAAGATCGATCTTCAGATGGTCCGTGACCAGGGTGGAAGATCGTCAGATCTAAGGTCGTCGTTGCTGGCAGACCTGACCCTTAATTGCCTTGCTTGGCGCATGATCATGTGGGAGACGAATGTTTCTTGGCTTACAAAAAGGGAAGGAGAAAGGGTGTGTGCTAATCAGGAGAGGGCCTTTCAAATGGCCGTAAATGGATTGGCGGGCAGCGATTTTTCTGAACTTGAAGTCGAAATTGCCGATTCACTCTCATCGGATTCCATTGAACTTGCGTTTGAGCATTTTACCCAAATGAATGAGCATTTGGACGATTCAGCTCGAATATCTCCGATCGGTTTTATGAGCTATAATCTAAAGCAATTCGAGTTGAATTTCTACCTCGAACCAGCACAGTCGAATTGGGAAAGAGGACTCTATTGTAGAGACTATTGCTCGCTCCTTTTGAGTTATACATTTCAAGGTGATAGGATTATCCTAACCGATGTTCGTATTGAAAGTCAGGATGACTGCCTATCAAGAGGAGGATTCGACAGTAGATCACTTCCGCCTCCACCTCCACCCCCAGCTCGCTAAATATTGACTTATGCACATTAAGCTCTTGTTCCTTTCCTTGATGATGTCGGCCTTTAGCTTCGGTCAACAGATCTATTATGTCAATAAGTTGGACTCAAGCTGGACGCGAACGGAGATACTGGAAAAGGCCGAGGTTGTTGGTCAGAGGATGTTCGATGGCAAGAAGAGGGTCGCAGTTGAGGTTCTCGATGAAGTGCATCAGGGAGATAGTGTTCTTCGTCGTTTTCATTACTTGATCCCGAATGATAGTGATACCAGTTTCGTTCGATTCCATCCGATCTACCATTGGTTGGGGAAATCGTTCCCAGACTTTCAATTGACCGATATGGATGGAAGGACGATAACTCTTGGGTCCTTGAAAGGGAAGCCTACACTCATCAACTTTTGGTTTACTGCTTGTACACCGTGCGTAGCGGAGATCCCTTCGCTCGATAACCTAAAGGAACACTATGGCGATCGAGTTAATTTTGTGGCCATCACGTTTGAAACCGAGGCAAGCGTTGCATCTTTTCTGGTTGGGAAGGGGTTCGACTATCGGCATATAACGGACAACTACGACCTGGCGGAGGAGCTAGATGTGGATTCGCATCCGCAGACGATCGTTCTGGATGATGAGGCGAGGATCGTGCGTCATTTTGGAGGCTTGATCGTGAATATGAAGCAGGGCGAAGACTTGGATGTGTCTGGCCCAGTTTACGAAGCGTTGGACGACCTGTTGCTTCAATAGCTAGAGCTCTAGCTTTAATTGGTTGGGCAAGAGTTGAAAGCTCATTCTGTGAATGGGACTTGGTCCATGCTTCCTGATCCCGTCACGATGCTCAACAGTTGGGTACCCCACATTCTTATCCCATCGATAATGTGGCCATTTTTCATGAGCTTCTCTCATGATGCGATCGCGTTCTGTTTTTGCTAATACAGAAGCTGCTGCAATAGAGAGGTATTTGCCATCACCCTTGATCACACATTCAAAAGGTGTGTCGCGGTAAGGGGTGAACTTGTTACCATCGATCAGTAGAAACTCTGGACTTTTTTTTAGTTGATGAATAGCTCTGTGCATGGCCTCGAAGGAAGCCTTGAGGATATTCATTTCATCGATCTCTTCGGGGCTGCAGGATCCAATGGCCCAGGCGGTTGCTCGTTCCATGATGAGTTGGCGCAGCTCATTCCTCTTTTTCTCCGTGAGTTGCTTAGAATCGTTGAGATGAGGTAGTTGGACATCATCGGGAAGGATAACGGCCGCGGCTACTACAGGTCCGGCCAAACAACCCCTGCCCACTTCGTCGCAGCCAGCTTCAAGTCTCCCTTCCTCCATATTTCCCAACAGCGCCATTAACTGTTCAGGGTTTGAAGGATGTTGGCCCAAAGGCGTTCAGCAGAATTATCCCAATTGAAGAACTTTGCTCTTTTAATTCCTTTGTTCACCCATTCTTCACGGACCTCGGGGTCTTCGATTTTCATCATTTCTACCGCCCATTGGTCGGGGTCCTTAGGTGTAAGCAGCAGTGCAGCATTTCCAGCTATCTCAGGCATGCATGAGGCATTTGAGCTGATCACGGGAGTGCCGGCGGCCATTGCTTCAACGATAGGTATTCCGAAACCTTCGAAAAGAGAAGGGAAGAGCAGGGCTGAGGATCTCGACATGATCCCGTTGAGTTCATCACCGTGACGTCTGCCTACAAAGTGAATGTGGTCTGTGTAGGGGGATTCTTCGAGGACGCGCTCGAGTTCTTCATCGGCATGCATGTGCTTCCCTACGATCACCAGATCACTTTCGCCACCTGCAAGTCGGTATTTGGTAAAGCCACGAACAGCGGTAGCAAGATTTTTCCTTGGGTTGATGGCGCCTACGCAGAGGAAATACTTTTCACAGGGTAGGTCCACCTGAGCATCCGGCATAGGATGGAAGTTCGATTGTGGAGCATTGTAGACTACATCGAGTTTTGAGGTGTGAATTCCCCAGGTCCTATTCACGTCTGCGATCGTGGTCTTGCTCACACAAACGATCCTGTCAGCTGCGCGAGCGTATTCCACCATGTGCTTTTGGAACCATTCCGCTACGGATTTTGGGAACCACTCGGGATGATGCTCGAAATTCAGATCGTGAACGGCGAGTAGTTGTTTTCCTTTCCAGCCCTTAGTACCCATTCCATCGGGTGAAAAGTATAGGTCGGGCTTGATCCTTCTCAGTCTTCTCGGAACAGAAAAGTGGTTCCAGATCGACCATAAGCGGGGATGTCTGGCTGGCGGAAGTACCCTATGCAGCTTCACGTTATCACCGTATTTGAAGGAAGGGTCGGGCTTGCGATCGAAGATGAAATGGAATTCTACATCGGGGTGATCCTTCACTATCCTTTTCATCAAGGAATGTGTGAACCAACCGGTGCCTTCCAGTTTATCTTTTAGTAGCCAACGAGTATTGACGGCGATTTTCATCGTTCAAAAGTATTAAAATCTCTTCCGCTGCGTTTGTGGGACATCCTTACTTTTGCCCTCAATGATCGATAAGGTAAATCGTCGCGTTAACCAAGTACTAGCTGATGGCAGGCTGATGGAGCTTCTCAAGGGCTCTGGCCTGGTGCTATTCTTTAAGATACTAGGTGCCATAAGTGGTTACGCTTTTACCATTCTCGTATTCAAATGGGCCGGTTCGGGAGGATATGGAGTCTTCGAATTAGCCTTTACGGCTCTCATGATCATTACGGTTGTCTCTCGCCTCGGACTAGAAAGTGCGATCGTAAAGTACATCGCAAGTTATGTTGTCAAAGGTGAGTACGGAAAGGTCAAACGCCTCTATTCGTTGTCGGCTGCCGTAATTCTCGGTGTTAGTCTTATCATGTCCTTCAGCTTGATGTACTTCGCTTCTGATTTAGCTAGTTATTTCAAGGGAAGCAATGTCCAAGAAGCCTTCCATTGGATCGCGTATGCCATTCCTCCGTTTGCTCTTTTGCAGCTGAATGCAGAGTCCTTGCGAGGTTTGAAGCGAATGACTCACTTCTCATTATTGCAGAATGGATCGCTCATGCTCATCACAGGGCTGGCATTTTTCCTGACGGTAGATCCAGATAACGCATCAGGGGTCGATGCGGTAAAAGCATTCATAGGCGCTGTTGTCTTTTTGTTACTCGTTAGTTTCATAATGTTAGCAAGGAGTCACAAGGCTGATTTAAACAGTGCAGTAGGACAGCGAGTTGATTTTGCTGGGGTTTTCCGGACGGCCATTCCGATGTTGATATCGGGATCCTTGTTCTTAGTGATGAGTTGGACAGACACTTTAATGGTGGGCTACTTTATGACGGATACGGATGTTGGCTTATATCGATTCGTGTTCAAGATGGCTACACTTATCACCTTTTCACAATTCGCCATCAACAGTATAGCTGCGCCGATGATCAGTGGCTTTTCTACGAATAAGGACACGAAGGGGTTGAGGAGCATCATTCATCAGATCGCTTGGGTGAACTTGGTGTTGAGCTTCCCTGTATTTCTCGTTTTCTTGGTTTTCCCAACTTGGGTGCTCGAGACAGCTGGAGAAGGTGATATGTCGGGCGGAGTACTCACACTACGGATATTGGCTATTGGTCAGGTTGTCAACGCCCTGTGCGGTCCCGTGATGTATACATTGAACATGTCGGGCTACGAAAAGGATAGTCAGCGTATCATGCTATGGACTGCCGCGCTCAACTTCATCGCCAATGCCATTTTGATCCCTATGTCGGGCATACTTGGAGCGGCCATTGCTACTACAGGAGGCATGGTATTATGGAATGTTGCTGCTGGATATAAGGTGTATCGTTACTTCCACATCATATCTTTGCCGATACCATGGCGTTGGAGACTCAAGTGAAATCAAGACGACTTTTCCTGATCGGTGCAGCTAAGTGTGGTACCACTACGGTGGATGCCTTACTTCGGTCGCACCCAGAGGTCTATATGAGTCCAATCAAGGAGCCCAACTACTTTTCTATGGACATAGACCCCAATCAATTCAAGGAAGAATACCGCTCGAGGTCGCTTGGTGATTTGAATGCCTACTTTAAGAAGGAGGTCTTGCCTGAGGTTCATCTCGACTTTGTTCGTGATCCGAAGCAATATCAAAAGCTATTTGCCAATGCTGGAAATGCGGCGTGGCTGGGAGAAAGCAGTACGAGTTATCTCATAAGCGAAGAAGCTCCGAAGCTAATTGCTGAGAAATATCCTGATGCTTCCATCATTATTTGCTTGCGCGATCCGGTAGACCGATTGCTATCTCACCTAAAGATGGCCTTGCAAGAAGGCTATATTTCCGTGGCATCTGACGCTGTGATTGAGGCTGATCAGCAAAAAGAACCCAAAGGTTGGGGTAAAAGTCAGATGTTCTTAGAGCTTGGTGAGTATGGGCGTCAACTTAAAAGCTGGCTCAAACACTGGGACAGAGAGCAGATTCATGTCATCTATTTTGAAGATATTCAATATGCTCAACAAAAAGTATGTGCCGACCTCTCTGCTTTTTTGAATGTTTCGATATTTGCGCCCGATGAAACGGTCCATGCCAATCGAAGTGGCGTGCCTAAGTATCCAAAGCTCAATGCCTTGTTGAAGGGGTCAAGAAGTATGCACAGGGTGAAAGGGGCTTTGCCGGATTCATTCAAGAAGAGAATTAAAGAGTATTGGCAAGACCACTCAGCTAAAATAAATATCGACGAGCAGCGTTGGCGAGAGTATTATCAACCTGACATCGAATTACTTGAGAAGATCTTAGATCGCTCATTCGAACATTGGAAATAACCACCTGAATAATGGAGTATCAATCTACTAACCTCGTTGCCTTTCTTTATAAATGGAGAAAGCCTCTCATCATACTTCCTTTGGTAGCAGGGGTCTTGGCCGCAATTTTCTCGGCACCTGCTTTCATTCCGCCGAAGTATAAATCCACGGTGATCGTATTTCCATCTACGACCAATTCCGTATCCAAGGCGATCCTTCCTCAGACGGGATATGCCGATCAGGACATCCTCGAGTTTGGTGCCGAGGAAGAAGCAGAACAACTCCTACAGATCTTGAATTCAGACGAGATCCGCGATACAATGGTAGAGCGTTTTAACTTGATGAAGCACTACGATATAGACCCTGAGAGTCCGTTTAGGATGACTGAGCTTCGTGAAACATTTAGTGATAATGTTGAATTCCGACGCACAGAATTTATGTCGGTTGAGATATCTGTTCTCGACGAGGATCCGGATACCGCGGCAATGATCGCCAATGATATTAGTAAGATTCTCGATAGAGTGAAGAGAAGGATTCAGCGAGAACGCGCGTACATCGGCTTGCAGATCGTTCAAGGTTCGTATGATCAGATCAAGCGTGAGGCCAAGACCCTGGAAGAGGGGCTTAAGCAACTCCGCCAGAAGGGAGTTCATGACTACGAGTCACAAGCGGCAGTATATTCCGAGCAATTGGCTACTTCGATCGTAGAGAGAGGTCCAAATCACTCCAGTACACAGGCCTTGGAGAACAAACTCGACACCCTTGCCAAGTATGGTGGTCGCTATGTTGATATGCGCGATGAGCTCGAACTTTTAAAGGAAGAGGAGATCAAGATCAAGACGAAACTCGATCAAGCCAAGGTGGATTACAACCAGAACCTTCCTGCGACATTTAAGGTAAACTCGGCCTATCCAGCTGAGAAGAAGACCTACCCGATCCGTTCCTTGATCGTTTTGATCTCAATGATGGGAACATTTGTAGGTACGTTGGTTCTTATCTTGGGATTGTCAGCTTACAAAGACGCACGTAGCAAAGCGGCGTGAGCAAAAAACTCCAAAACGGGCTAATATACGGTGGAGGTGCGCTATTCATGGCCATCAATGCTGTAGCACTCATCACGGAGAACTATCTCTTGATGGGCATACCATTCGTGTTGGCTGTGTTGGCTGCCGCGTTCTTGTCTCTTGATAAGCTGATGCTCTTCGTGGTATTTGCCACACCATTATCCATAACACTTACGGATAAATCGTTCAATGTTGGATTGAGTTTACCAACGGAACCTCTGTTGGCGGGCATCACTGCCTTGCTCTTTTTCAAGTTCATCTATAATGGTAGGGTAGACTTAAAGGTCATGCGGCATCCGATCAGCGTGGCAATCGTTGCCACCATCGTATGGATGCTATTCACCACAATCACTAGTGAGCGCCCGGATATCTCTATTAAATATGTAATCGCTAGAATTTGGTTCGTGGTTCCTTTCTTCTATCTAATGACCCAGATCTTTAAAGATGAAAGGAAGATCCGCTGGTTTTACTGGCTCTTCTTGATCCCGCTGTGCATTGCAGGGCTTTATACGATGTACGTTCACGCCCAGTATGGCTTCAGCAAGGAGACGTCCGTTTGGGTGATGTATCCGCTGTTTAAGGAGCACACGAGTTACGGAGCGGTATTGGCCATGTACTTTCCTATTAGTGTCTACTTCGTTCTGCGAAAGGATGTCCTTTGGCTTCGAGGCATTGCGCTCTTGTTGTTCGTGATCCTATCGGCTGCCATTGTCCTGTCGTTTACACGAGCGGCTTGGATCAGTATTGTTGCTGCCGGGGTAGTTTGGTTCTTGATTCGGTATAGGGTCAATTTCAATGCTTTGGTGTTGGTGGCCTTGATCGGTTTGGGGATGACCTATTCCTATAGGCAAGAGATATTCAATCAGCTTGAACAGAATCAGCAAGTATCGTCGGATGACCTTGGCGAACACGTTCAATCCATTTCGAATGTGAGCACGGATGCGTCCAACTTAGAGCGTATTAATAGGTGGACTTCTGCATTCCGGATGTGGAGTGAGCGGCCGCACGTAGGATGGGGGCCGGGTGTATACATGTTTGAGTATGCACCTTTTCAGAAGCCTCATGAGAAGACCATCATTTCTACGAATGCTGGAAATAGAGGGAATGCCCACAGCGAATATATTGGTCCGCTTGCTGAAATGGGCTGGCCAGGCCTGTTGCTGGTGATTGTATTTGTGACCTTCCTCATGGTTTATGGTATTCGTTCTTATCGAAGAGCTAAGAATGATGACGTGGCCTACTTGGCGATCTGTGCCATGTTAGGCTTGGTTACCTACTTCACTCATGGATTTCTCAACAATTTTTTAGACATGGACAAGGCGGCTGGTCCGGTATTCGGATTTGCGGCTGTCATCGTTTCTATTGATTTGTTTTTCAGACACCCTAGTGGAAAGAAGCAGCGTTAATTAGGCGTGCTTAAGGGTTATAAATTGATCTGTCACCCCTCAAAATGTTGTGTTTTAAACAGTCGATACAAAGGAAATCGTTGCATTTGTAGTTTTTTCTACGCAAATTAGACTCACGTTTAACACAAATTTTACCTACATGAGAAGCAATGCTACACTGTTGAGTGTGCTGCTTTTGATGCTATTCTCGTATGCTGGCTTTGCCCAGACGTCGGTGAGTGGTATTGTAAAGTCAGCCGAGACGGGGGAGCCCCTTCCGTCTGTCGCAGTGACCGAAAAGGGCACCGATAACACGGTTGCTACGAACATTGATGGAGCCTTTGAGATCCAAGTAGCCGATGGCGCTACTTTGATTTTCAAGATCTTCGGAAGTGAGCCCAAAGAGGTTGCTGTTGGCAACAATGATTTCTTGGTTGTTGAGCTGGAACCAAACACCAGCGAATTGGATGAGGTTGTTGTAACTGGTCAGGGTATTGGTATCAACAAGCGTCGTATTTCTACGACGATCCAGTCTATCGACGCCAAGGACATTGAGAGAGTACCATCGGTTCAGCTCGATCAGCTGATCCAGTCGAAGCTACCAAATGCTCAGATTAGAATGAGCTCTGGTCAGCCAGGTACTGCATCAATCATCCGTTCTAGAGGTCCGGTTTCCGCCCTCATCAACACTACTCCGGTGATCTTCATCGATGGTGTTCGTGTGGACAACCTTAACTCTAACCCTGAATTGGGTATTGGAACAGGTGGTGCTCAATCCTCTGCCATCGCGGATATCCCGATGGAATCCATCGAGCGTATTGAGTACATTCCTGGTGGTGCTGCAACTACACTATATGGTGCAGATGCAGCAAACGGTGTTCTTCAGATCTTTACCAAGCGCGGTAACGGTGGTGAGAACAGCGTTGATTTTGAAGCTCAGATCGGTGCGATCTCTGGTACGCGCGACTTCTTGAAGTTCCAGCGTACGGGTGACATCCTTTATGAGCCAGGCTTACTTCAGCAGTATCGCATGGGCTTCGGCGGCGGTACGCGTAACTTCAACTACCAATTTAGCGGTAGTATCTATCAAGATGATAGCTTCAACGACTTGAACACTCAAGTTCGTCGCAACCTACGCCTATCTATCTTCTCACAAGTAACTACAAGATTGAGCTACAGCGCCTCCTTCGCTTACTCAAACCTAGAATTCAACCGTGACTATAACGCGAACACTGCGTATGCACGTTTCGGTAACTTGGAAGGTGGTTCTTTTGGTGATATCGATGCGCTTAGCCAAGCAGATGCGGATGCTCTTCAAGAGCAATTGCGTTTGGAAGGTGAGTTGACCGACATCACTGAAAAGATCAATCGTTTCCAATTCTCCAACAACTTCCGTTACAACTTTACTTCAAACTTGGCAGCGTCACTCGACCTCGGTTTGGACTATCGTAACTCAGTACAGCGTGAGGTGGGGACAAACGCGATGCAGATCGCTAAGGGATTCTTAGCTCCTGGTACTACCGACCAAGGTTACATCATCGATTCTGATCGTAACTTCGCGGTAGTATCTGGTAACTTGAACTTGCAGCACAACGCCGAAGCTGGTGACTTCTCCTTCGTAACGATGGTAGGTGGTCAGTTCTTCCGCGAGCAAGACATCCAGCAGGCCATCACTGCACTTCAAGTTGTTGACGGTTCTATCAGCATCAACAACAGTGCAAGTCAGCAGGCACAAGACTTCTATTCTGTACTTACCTCTTATGGTGTATTCGTAAACGAGAACCTCGGTGTCCAGAACAAATTGTTCGTTGACCTAGGACTTCGTTTGGATGGTAACTCAGCATTCGGTGAGTCTGTAGGTTTGATTCCGCTTCCTAAAGTGGGTGCATCTTACATCCTTTCTGAGGAAGAGTTCTTCAAGAATACTTTCGACCAGAGCACAATAAGCTCATTCAAGCTTCGTGCTAACTATGGTGAGTCATCTATCTTCCCACGTGCATTTGCCAATGAATTGACATTCGCAGCAGCACCATTCTTAGGTGGAGCTACATTTGATTTCCAGAATCCTGGTAACGACGAACTTCAATCTGAGATCGCTAAGACTTGGGAGGTTGGTGCAAACATTGGTTTCTGGAACAACAGAGTTCGCACAAGCGTGACTTACTATAACACGACTACTGAGGGTGCATTGTTCACTCCACCAGCTAACCCATCTTCTGGTCAGCGTTCACAGCTACAAAACGTAGGTGAAATCCAGAACAAAGGTTGGGAAGTTAACTTGGGTGTTGACATCCTTCGTTCTGAAATGCACCGTTTGACTGCTAATGCTAGCTACAACTACAATGAAAACTTGGTAGCAAGCACAGGAGGAACCCCAGAATTCGCTGTAGGTGGATTTACATTCCTCGGAGCATTCGTTAAGGAAGGTCAGCCGCTTGGATACCTCCGTGGTACGAAGGGTACGGTTAACCCTGGCGGAACAGTAGACTTCGAGCAGAATGCATTCCTCGGAACCACATTCGCTCCTACATTCGGTACCTTCTCCTTGCTTTACACATACGACAATAAGTTGACCTTCTCACTTGCTGGTGATTACCAGTACGGTGGTCAAGGTGTTAACGTAGACGACGTACTCCGTTACTTCGGAGGTGTAAACGATGAAGGTCGTATTCCAGAAGAGGCAGCTAATGAAGCAGGAAGCTTCTTTGACCTTGCCGGTTACTGGGTAGAGGATGCTAACTACGTTAAGATCCGTAACATCTCTGTTTCTTATCGTCTCGACGATGTAGTAGGAGGTGGATTGAAGCGTACGTCTGTTGGATTCAGCGTATTGAATCCATTCAACTTCGTATCGAGCTCATTTGACCCTGACGTAACTGGTGCCGGTATTGCTGACCAAGGTGGCTTCGGTGGTGGTGGTTTCGCCTTCGGTACGGAATCAGCTCCAAGAATGTACATCGTTACCTTGAAATTCGGATTCTAATACTATGTATCGTATGAAACTATATAAAGCCGGGTTATTTGCCGCAGCACTCACCATAGCGGGTTGTGAGGCTGCTGACCCATTTGAAACAATCAATCCCAACATTGGGGAAGATGATGTAGTAGGTGTTGCGAATTCATCACTGTCATGGAAGGCCGGATTGGATCGTCAAATGGCGATCACATTCAACCAAATTGGCGTGATTTCTGAAATTGCATCAGACAACTACGTGAACATCAACACGTTCTTTAACCAGTTCTTGGATGATTTTACCATACAATGGCAGGATAACGACATCAACGTTGCCCACCGCGGTATCGGTCGTTTGAGAGAGAAGGCCCTCTTCGGCTTGAACGAGGTAGGACCAAATGATCCAGCAGGGTATTCAGACGAAACCAAGGCAGAATACTACTTCTACCTAGGTATCTCTTACCTCTATGCTGGTGAGTACTACAATCAATTGCCTCAGGTGGATAGAGGTCCGCTTGTAAGTCGCACAGGAAACTTGAACAGCGCTGTTCAGGCTTTCACCGACGCTCTTGCTGCTGACCCTAACCACGTAGGTGCTATGTTGGCTCGTGCCAGAGCTTATTATCACTTAGGTGACGCAACCAATGCCGTTTCAGATGCAAATGATGCATTGGCTGCCGACCCTGACTACATTCGTTACATTGAATTCGATCCTGTTAACTCTTCTGGTAACAACAACGGATTCGATTACACTACGAATAACATGCAAATGGCTCTTCAAGAGCGTGGTGGTTTTGATGACCTTCAACCGCTACCAACGTTGGATTTCCTTGATCCTAAGGTGTATGCCATCTCAGGTTCTGAGGATTCTCCAATTCCATTGTTGAAAGCTGAGGAGGCACACTTGATCATCGCAGAGGCTGCAATTGCTGCAGGTAATCCTGGTGGTGCCGAAACCGCGTTGCATAATCTTATTGATCTCATCAATAGCCGTCCATTGAATACATTCGACGATTCTACAGAAGACCGTCACGAGCGTGACCCAGGTTCACGTCCTGACACTAATGCTGTAGTCGTTAATGGTCGTTCGGGATTGGTCCTCGATCGTAAGGCTGGCTTGGTTACCGTGCCTGCTGTATCTGGCACGTCTGCTGACTCAGCGGAGGTAACTACTGCTGCAGGCGGAAGTGAAGAAGCATTCTTGACCTTCCTTTATAGAGTACGTCAAGAAGTATTCATCGCTGAAGGCCGTCGCTTTAAGGATATGGGATTGAGCTATGTTATTTCTGAGATCGAAGCTCTTCAGAATGAGAACATTGGTGCAGGTCACCCATCTACTATCAGTGACTTGCCTCAGTTCCTACTCGATATCGCCGGTGAAGCTGACGAGATCGATTATGATGCTGCTGCACTAACTTGTACTGTGACACACGATGTTAACGCGATCATCGCGGCTAACAGAACGTCAGACGCAGTATGTCCATTCCACTGATGCGCAACTAGATTAAACTATTTGCCATTCCAACGGAACCGTCCCTCACCCGGGGGACGGTTTTTTTGTTTATTGGCTCCAAGGCTCCAAGGCTGCAGGGATCGCTCGTTGATAATCCCGTAAGGAAGGGGTCACAAAGACAACGAATAAACGTATTAACGTTTTCCCCAACCCCTGAAACTCATCAAACCGCGCAAACTCATCAAACTCCTGAAACTCTTAAAACCCGTCTACTACTTCAGTCGCTGAATGATCTTCGGGATATCACGTAAAGCGGCCATCTCACGGTACTTCTTGCGTGCTTCCTCTGCAGGGTAGCCGAAATACGTTTTCTTGGCTTCTAGCGACTTGGAAATGCCGGATTGGGCGAGGACAACACATCCTTCGCCAAGAGTAATGCCACTTGTTACTCCAACTTGTCCCCAAAGGGTGACATTGTCTTCGATAATAACACAGCCAGCAATACCCACCTGGGAGGCAAATAAGCAGTTCTTCCCGATCTGAGTGTCGTGCCCTACATGCACGCTATTATCGATCTTCGTTCCTTCTCCAATGATCGTGGTGCCCGAAACACCTTTGTCGATCGTACAACTTGCACCGAGTTCAACGCGATTGTCGATTCGAATATCTCCGCCACTTTCAAGGCGATCGAATCCTTCCGGACGTTTCTTGTAGTAGAAGGCACTTCCGCCAAGTACAGTTCCAGCGTGTATAATCACATCATTTCCTATCGTGCAATCGCCATAGATCGTCACGTTGCTATGGATAATGCAATTGTCACCAATCGTAACATTCGGACCAATAAAGCAGCCGGGTTGAATAACCGTTCCTTCTCCCACCTGGAGGTCGGTAGCAATGCTATTCTGAGCTGCTTGAAAAGGTTTATAGAATCGAGTGATCTTATTGAAATCTCGAAAGGGGTCATCACTTACTATCAGACCTTTTCCCTCTGGGACATCTACCGCCTTGTTGATCAAAACAGTGGTTGCAGCTGATCCTAGAGCCTTGTCATAGTACTTTGGATGATCCACGAATACGAGATCTCCAGGTTCTACGACATGTATCTCATTGATGCCCGTCACTTTATGGTCCGGGTCTCCTAAGAATTCACAACCGAGCCACTCGGCTAGGTCAGACAGTGTTCTTGCTTCAGGGAACTTCATTATTCCTTTGCACGCTCTTTATAGGACCCAGTAGTCGTGTCAACCACCACTTTCTCACCTTCACTAATGAAGAGAGGTACGCGAATCTCAGCTCCAGTTTCAAGCTTGGCGATCTTAGTAGCGTTAGTGGCTGTGTTACCTTTTACTCCTGGCTCACTGTATGTGATCTCAAGCACTACAGTTGCTGGAAGCTCGCATCCAAGTGGGCGTTCTTCATCGGCATGGTATAGAATGCTCGTTTCCATTCCATCCTTCAAGAACTCTGGAGCATTGATAAGATCTTTCTGCAAAGTGATCTGCTCGTAGGTTTCCATATTCATGAAGTGATACCCATCTGGATCATTGTAGAGAAACTGATACGTTCTGTTTTCTACACGGATCTCTTCCATCTTCGTGCCCGCTGGGAACGTGTGTTCAAGGAGTCTACCTGTATTCAGATTTCTCATCTTGGTTCGCACAAAAGCGTTGCCTTTACCAGGCTTAACGTGAAGGAATTCTACGATCTGGAATGGCTCATTATTGTAGTTGATGCACATTCCATTGCGGATATCTGAAGTAGTAGCCATAAATGTCTGTTTGAAGCGCTAAAATAGGGCTTTTAGTAAGACATCATATCGCAATGAAGAAAGCAAAGTGAATTATGCAGAAGTGCACCATTTCAACAGGTTCGAATGCTGATGTTCGCCCGGGGTAAACCCCGCCCGCCCCCAGTCTCAAGTTACCATCTATCCTACCAAAAACGTGATTCTCAAAATTCAAATTTCGATTTTCAGACATTAACCGATTGTATCCGTTTATTCGACGGCTAAATGCTGGGAGGGGGTGTAATTTTGCGAATGGAGGGTGGCCGGAGGCCGGCCCCTGGAGATCTTAATCGAACTCCATCCCCAGATCGTCGCGAATCTACGGTCTATTATTCCGGTCGCTCTGAAAGGTCAATTTCATAGATGTAGAAACGCTCACCCGAAATGGTGGGTGAAGACTCAAAGTCCAGTCTCTTCGGGTCGAGCACCGTTTTCCACTCGTTGCGTACCCTTGGAAAGTGTTCGTGCATCATCTTCGGAGTGATCAAAACCACTTTGCTCGGCCCAAAATGACCGAGGAGTTGGCTTCGAAGACCCCGAGGTGAGAGGTTCTCCTGACTCTTTGCGGACCAGATCAAGTGATTCATCACCGTATCCATTACCGGTAAATAGTAAGATTCATTGGTCCTTAAGCTGATAGCTGCAACCCTATTTTCGGGGAAAACTGCAACGCTTTCCGCAGGAATGTCATTCTCTAGTAGGAAATCAGCAACTCGATAGGCATTGGAATAACGAGTGTCGAAAGGCCTAGCGATCTCTATGTAAATATGAGAGAGTCCGGCTAAGACCTGCCCAATGACCAAAATGACTATTAGCTTCGACCCCCACAGGGAAGCCGATCTAGTTTTGTTTTGCTCACCGAACTGAAGGATAAGGAACAAGATCCAAATGTGCATCAAGTGTCGAGGGTATCCATAGATCTTCACACTGCAGAAAAGTAGGATTAGAGCAGACACTCCCAAGAAGATCCAACCCGACCTCGTCAACTGCCTTTTGTACAATATCAGCCAAAGTTGGAGTGTTACAACAATTCCAATGAATACCGAGATCGAGCCAAAAGCCCCTGCTAGCAATACACCATCTAGGGTGAAAGGGATGGTAGTGCCCGCACCTACGGTCAAAAATGCATCTGCGAATGTGGCATCCCCAAAGTGCCAGCCACTTGCAAAGCCTCCATTTTCGGGTGGTGTGAATTGATAGATCAGCGTTGATCCCCAAAGGAGGGCCAATGGTATCATCCAGTACCATCGACGATGCTTGGGTTCATCTAGAAAGAACTTTAGTCCTAATGCGGCACCCAGAATCGCCGCAAAGAAATTGGCTTGTGCTGCGAGAAGAAGTAATGTGAAGGAAAGATAAGGCTTGGAATTCCAAAGGTGTGTCGCAGCGAAAAGCAAGAAGATACCAACGGCATAATCACGATAAATGACAGCGTATTCAAAAATGAAGTAATAGGTGAATGGAAGTGACCATCTGACGAACTTAGGCCAGCCGCTTTTGAATACGATGAGTGCATTCGTGCTCGCCGCTATGGCCCCGTGGATCCATGGAGTTAAGCTCGCACCAAATATCTTGATGATAGCGAACCATAATATGGGGTGACCTTCCCAGCGGATGCGTTGAATGAGATCCCACCAGCCTGTTGAATCAAGGGCGAGGTTTACCGCTTGAGCCTCATCTCGCCAAGGTTGGTGAAAGTAGATCGCGATGAAAATAAGGAGGGTGGATATCGACCAAAATATCCAGTTCATCCGCTTTTCTGTGCGGCTGGTCATTTTTTGAGATTGATTTCACGCTTGCAGAGCGAGATCTCCCTTTCATGATGATTGGATCCGATGAAAAGGATCCTGTCTCCTACATATTCCTCTAGCAACTTCTCAAACCAATCCATACCCTTGGCGTCCAGGTTAGATGTAGGTTCGTCCAGTAAGAGTATGGGTGTGTCCGATAAGATGGCCAGTGCGAGGCGGACGCGCTGACGCATTCCTGATGAGAAGTTGGCAATAGGTCGATGTGCGAAGTCCTTCAGCTTGGTAAGTTCGATCACTTCCTTGGCTGAAAGACCGTTGATCCATGGTCGGAATTTCTGTTGAAAGGCGGTCAATTCTCTCAAATTGAACTCTTCGATAAGCTCGGTATACGGACCAGCGAAAGCTACTCGTCGCATATAATCTGAGATGGCAATGTTGTTGCCGTTTTCCGTGATAACGAGCTCGCCCTCCGTGCTTGTAAGGCTTCCGGAAATGATCTTTAGAAGTGTGCTCTTGCCAGAGCCATTACCGCCCAAGACAGCTGTGCGGTCTCCAGGCGAGAATGAATCAGAAATATGGCGGAAAATAAAATGCCGCTCAAATTTCTTACCTATCTCGTTTAGCTCAACCTCCATTACGGGTTAGGCTGAATCCTTTCATAATACCCTGCTGCGATTCGCGAATGAAAGTTAAGATCTCGTCACGCTCACGTGTAGCTTCAAAATCCGCTTCGATGATCTCTGCAGCCTGACTCACGTTGAAATTCTTCTGGAAAAGGATACGGTAGATGTTCTGGATCTCATTGATCTTATCGTTTTCGTACCCTCTTCTCCGAAGTCCAATGCTGTTGATACCCGCATAGGAGATGGGCTCTTTCGCTGCTTTTACATAAGGAGGAACGTCCTTTCTAACCAAGGATCCACCACCTACAAAGGCATGCTTACCGATCTTAGTAAATTGTTGCACAGCAGATAGTCCGCCTAGAATGGCGTATTCGCCCATTTCAACGTGACCTGCAAGTGCACATCCATTCACGATAATGGCGTGGTCGCCTACGATGCAATCGTGAGCAATATGGCTATAGGCTTGTAATAAGCAGTGTTTTCCAACAACGGTCTTGCCAGCGGCTTTGGTACCACGGTTGATCGTAACACATTCGCGGATGATCGTTCCATCACCAACCTCGGCAGTGGTATCCTCTCCTTCGAATTTGAGATCTTGTGGGATAGCAGAAATTACGGCTCCCGGGAAAATGCGACAGTTCTTACCGATCCGTGCGCCTTCCATAATGGTCACGTTGCTTCCAATCCAAGTTCCTTCACCGATCTCCACATTCTTATGGATCGTGGTAAATGGCTCGATCACCACTGTGTCGGAGATCTTAGCGGAAGGATGTACGTATGCTAAAGGTTGATTCATCTTACTTTTCTTTTGTGATCTGAGCCATCAAGCTGGCTTCAGTTACGAGTTGATCTCCAACAAATGCTTGTCCATGCATCTGTACGATACCACGGCGAATGGGTTCAGTCAACTCTAACTTAAAGGTCAACACATCTCCTGGCATTACCTTTTTCTTGAACTTCACGCCATCGATCTTTAAGAAGAACGTCAAGTAATTCTCCGGGTCAGGGACAGTGCTCAAGGCTAGGATTCCTCCTACCTGTGCCATAGCTTCAACCTGAAGGACACCTGGCATAACTGGAGCGCCGGGGAAGTGACCCACAAAGAATGGTTCGTTCATCGTTACGGCCTTCATGCCCACAACGTGACTTTCAGATAATTCCAAGATGCGGTCTACCAATAGGAATGGTGGACGGTGAGGGAGTCTCTTCATGATCTCGGTAACCTCATAAACTGGTGGAACACTGAGATCGATCTTCGGTGCCTTTGGCCTCGATTCTTCTTTTCGAATGAGGTTGTGAAGCATCTTGGCAAATTCTGTATTCGCCTTGTGGCCAGGTTTCGTTGCGATGATCCTACCTCGAATTGGACGTCCAGCCAATGCAAGATCACCGATCACGTCCAATAACTTATGTCGTGCTGCTTCGTTCGGAAAATGGAGATCGAGGTTATCTAAGATGCCATTAGGCTTCACCTTCACAGTATCCTTCTTGAAGGCCTTGCGAAGCTTCGCCATGGTGTCATTATTCACCTCCATATCCACATAAACGATGGCATTGTTCAAGTCGCCACCCTTGATCAACCCATTGTCCAACAAGAACTCAAGTTCGTGTAGGAATGAGAAGGTGCGTGCAGGGGCAATCTGTGTCGCAAATTCGTCGATGTGATCGATATGGGCGTTTTGGCTACCCAATACTTTAGTTTGATAGTCAACCAAAGTGGTAACCTGATATTCTTCTGCCGGAAGAGCAAGGATCTCGATATCCTCTTCCTCATTATAGTAACGAACTACTTCCTCGATGACGAACTCGTTTCGTGGAGCGCCCTGTTCCTCAACGCCAACTTTGTTGATCGCTTCAACGAATAGTTTGGAGGAACCATCCAGGATAGGTGTTTCAGGTGCGTTCAGCTGGATCAAGCAGTTGTCCACTTTACATCCTACCAGCGCAGCTAATACGTGTTCAGTAGTGTAAACCTTTGCATCACCCTTGGTGAGGGTGGTACCTCTATCGGTACTTACAACATTGGTTGCCAAAGCGTCAATGATCGGTTCGCCTTCTAGATCGGTTCTCTGAAACTTGAATCCATGATCCAATGGAGCCGGCTGAAGGATGAGTTCTACATTCACACCGGTATGCAATCCGGTACCCTTGATATGAACCGGGGCTTTAAGCGTTTTCTGTTGGTTCATTGTTCTTGGTTTTTCTTGATCTGATGAACGTCTTTCGCTAGCTGTGGTAGGTTGCGGAATACCGCGTAAGACTTATTGTAATCCACATAGTCGTAGGCCGGAGAACCCTGCACTACCTGATTGTCTGGAATATTTCTAGAGATACCACTTTGGGCGGCAATTTTCACTCCGTTTCCGATGGTGAGGTGACCTACAATACCAACCTGACCGCCGATCATGCAGTTCTTGCCGATCTTGGTGGAACCAGCCACACCACTTTGAGCAGCGATAACGGTATTTTCACCGATCTCTACATTGTGTGCAATCTGGATCAAATTATCCAGTTTAACACCCTTTCGAATGATCGTGGAACCCAGTGTGGCTCGATCGATCGATGAATTGGCACCGATATCGACATGGTCTTCAATGATCACATTTCCGATCTGCGCAACTTTGTCGTAACTGTTCTCAGAATTCGGAGCAAAACCAAATCCATCTGCTCCGATAATGGTGCCCGAGTGAATGGTAACATGATCTCCAATGACACAATCAGCATAGATGTGAACACCGGAATGGATCGTGCAATTCGCTCCAATCGTTACATTTTCACCGATGGTTACATGAGGATAGATCTTTGTGCCTGAGCCGATTTTTGAGTGATCTCCTATATAAGAGAAGGCGCCGAGATACCACTCATCAGGAGTTGAGGCAGTATCGGCTATAAAGCTAGGCTGTTCGATGCCCGACTTATTCTGGCGCATTGCATTGTACATTTCCAACAACTTGGCAAATGCACCATACGCATCAGGAACGCGCAGAAGAGTAGTGCCGATCTTTCCCGAAGGTTTGAAGTCTTCAGAAACAATGACAATACTTGCCGTAGTAGAGTAGATGTGTTTCTCGTATGCAGGGTTGGCCAAGAATGAAAGTGTTCCTTCACCTCCCTCTTCGATCTTAGACAATTGACTCACCTTTACCTCAGGATTGCCGTCTACCTTTCCGTCCAAGACTTCTGCGAGTTGTTGCGCGCTAAATTCCATCCCGCCAAAAGTATGAAAAATAGCGCTTGAGTCGAGGGTAGTAAATAATGTCTGCTTATAGTCTGATTCCTACGAAAAATCAGGCTTCCAGACCTCTTTAGGATAACAAATAAAGTGACGAGAAACAGAAGACTGGAGCGCTTTAAGGTTTAGTTGGTCAGCTGCTTCGGCCACATCACTGACCGTTCCATCCTTATATAGTAGGCGTATTTGATTATCTCCCGCCTTGTAAATATCGTTGGAAGTCAGCTTTTCGATCATGTAATAAGCAGCCTCCTCAGTGGTAAATCCAAAAGTACCTTGGATCTTGGTGCGGATGTCATTCACATACTCTTCTTCAAAAGGTTCTCGCTGTAATTCGATCCTGAATAATCTCCGATCAACGATCCTTCTGCTGATGTCACTCAATACCCGATCTTCATGATTACACCATTCCTTAATGGCAGCCATGATGTCCGAATCATCCAAATGAGCAAATGTGTCTAATAAGGTTTCACTCTGCTCGAAGTCAACCAAAGTTGGATCTTCATACAAGAAGGTGCGAAGTGCAGTAGTGCCGTGAATCTCAACGCCCTCAGCCGCTAACTCCTTGGCCCGTTGCAAAACATTCACGAGCATGAATTCTGCACTCAATACGGTTTTATGGAGATACACTTGCCAGTACATCAAGCTTCTAGCGACGATGAACTTTTCTACTGAATAAATGCCCTTCGCATCCACCACCAATCTGTCATCCGACACATTCAGCATCGTAAGCAGTCTTTCAGAATTGATGGCGCCCTCCGTTACTCCAGTGTAGAAACTATCTCTTCGGAGATAATCCAAGCGATCCATATCCAGCTGAGAACTGATCAACTCGTTCAAGTAACGCTTGGGATATTCATTCCTGAAGATCTGAATAGCCATGGTAAGCTTACCATCAAATGAATGATTCAACCTTTCCATGAATAGGGCGGAGAGCTGTTCGTGATCTACATTTCTCACCAGGGTGTGTTCGAGTGCATGTGAAAACGGACCATGACCAATGTCGTGCAGTAGGATGGCAATGTAAACGGCTTCTTCCTCTTCTGCAGTGATATCGTGCCCTTTGCTTCTCAAGACACCCACCGCTCGTTGCATCAAGTGCATCGCCCCAATGGCATGGTGAAAGCGAGTGTGATAGGCTCCAGGATACACGAGGTAGGTGAGGCCTAATTGAGTGATCCTTCTAAGTCGTTGGAAATAGGGATGCTCGATCAAGTCGAAAATAAGCTCACTTGGAAGTGAAATAAACCCGTAGATGGGGTCATTCAGTATCTTGAACTTGTTCGTAAAGTTTGCCTCAAAGGCCATAGACGTCACATTGGTTGTGCAAAGATTTCGAACAAGATCGGATTTTCCGCTAAAGAACTTCAAATATTCACACGGTTACCTGCGTTGGAGGTGCTAAATTGCAGAAAAACCGAAGTGTTTATGGATAAGACCCGCATCCTATGGGTAGACGATGAGATCGATATGCTCAAACCCCATATCCTTTTCTTGGAACAGAAGGGTTATGAAGTTGAAACATCCAATAATGGCGACGAAGCCCTTGATAAGGTGGAGGAAGCTCCGTTCGACATCGTCTTCCTGGATGAGAATATGCCAGGACTCAGCGGTCTCGAAACGCTTCAAAGATTGAAGTCCATCCGTGAATCCATGCCCATCGTGATGATCACCAAGAGTGAGGAAGAGCACATCATGGAGGATGCGATCGGACAGCAGATCTCGGATTACCTGATCAAACCTGTCAACCCGAATCAGATCCTGCTGACCCTAAAGAAGAATCTACAAAACCGACAGCTCGTCAACGAGAAGACCACCTCTTCCTACCAGCAGGAATTTAGGAAGATCAGTATGGAATTGGCTGAGGTGAGAACATGGAAAGACTGGGTAGACCTTTACCGCAAGTTGGTTTACTGGGAGCTCCAATTGGAAAAACTCGAAGATGAGGGTCTTCAACAGATCCTTATCTCCCAAAAAGAAGAGGCGAATAATCTATTCTCGCGTTTTGTAGAATCCGATTATGCCGATTGGATCGAAGATGCGGAGGGAGCTCCGATTTTGTCACATCGACTTGTTCGTCAAGAGCTTGCTCCAAAGTTGAGAGAAGGTAGACGAGTGATGATGGTGGTGATCGATAACCTTAGGTTCGACCAATGGAAGGTCCTACAACCCATGATCGAAGAGTATTTTCGGGTAGATAAGGAAGACATGTTCTTTAGTATCCTTCCTACCGCTACACAATTTGCCCGGAATGCACTATTTGCAGGTATGATGCCGGCGGCTATCGAGAAGAGATTCCCTGATAAATGGGTAGATGATACGGATGACGAAGGGAAGAACCTGAATGAAGCATTCTTCTTGAAGGCACAGATGGAGCTACTTGGATTAAAGGATACGCGTGTTAATTATACCAAGGTATCCAATCATCAAGCTGGAAAGAAACTAGCTGATAGCTTCGGCAATACGAGGAATTTCGACCTCAACGTGGTGGTCTACAACTTCGTGGATATCCTCTCGCATTCCAAGACCGAGATGGAAGTGATCAAGGAATTGGCCGATGACGATCGCGGCTACCGAAGTATCACGGAAAGTTGGTTCAAGAATTCTCCGCTTTTCGATCTACTACGTCAGGTGTCAGAAACCGATGATCTCGTCATGCTTACAACAGATCACGGAACGATCAATGTTACTCAGCCTTCCAAGTTGGTGGGCCAGCGCGATCTCAGTACCAACCTTCGTTACAAGGCGGGCAAGAACATGAGCTATGATAAGCGAGATGTGTTTGCGGTATCCGACCCCGAAACTATCGGTTTACCTAAGCGCCACCTCAGCGATGAGTACGTTTTTGCGAAAGGTGATAAGTTCTTTGCCTATCCAAACAACTACAATCACTACGTCAAGTACTTTAAGAACACCTATCAACACGGTGGATTGAGCCTTGAAGAGATGATCATCCCTTACGTTTGGTTGCGAGGCAAAGGATAGTCTTTGAAATGGTTTCAAGTGCACTTTTTGCGCTTACCTTTGCCGCGTGAAAATCCAATTGGATCAATTAGACGAGCTTCCAGCTGTAGCAAAGACTTTGCTGAATGGTATTCCGAAAGGGGTAGTGCTATTCCAAGGTCCTATGGGTGCTGGAAAAACGACTATCATCACGGAGCTTTGTAAACAGCTCGGTGTAGAAGATGCGATGAGCTCTCCTACCTTCTCATTGGTCAATGAATATGCAACGAAGGAAGGTGATCCGATCTATCATTTCGACTTCTACCGAATTGAAGATGAGGAGGAAGCTATGGACATGGGATATGAGGACTACTTTTGGAGTGGGAGCTGGTGTTTCGTGGAATGGCCAGAAAAAATTCCTAACTTGTTGCCTCGCGAATTTAGCCTAATACGAATCGAGTATGCTGACCACACGCGCACAATCTCTGTGAGCATACCTGAAAGTTCCCTATGAAATTTTTGAAGAATCTTATCCTCACGCGATTTTTGTGTAGAATGACGCAAGGCAAGCTAGCCAAGCGATGGACCATGTGACTTACACCATTTGATCGACCATGACCGAACCCAATTACTTTTCCTTTTCGAGTACTCAGCTCATTCCACAAGAGGAGCGCATTGCTGTGAGTAAAAAGAAGGGTAGACTGCAGATAGGTGTCCCCCGTGAAACCTGTATGCAAGAAAATCGAGTGGCTCTTACCCCAGAAGGAGTGCATCTGCTTGTATCCCACGGTCATGAGGTTTTGGTTGAAACCAAAGCGGGCGAGGGAGCCTATTACACCGATAATGACTTTTCGGAAGCGGGAGCTCAAATAGCCTATTCATCCAAGGAGGTGTTTGAGTGCAATGTTGTGCTGAAGGTTGAACCACCATCCATGGAGGAGCTCGACTTGATGAAAAAGAAGCAGACGTTGATATCGGCCCTCCAACTGAAGACCTGTACAAAGGAGTATTTCCAAAAGTTGATGTCGAAGCAGGTGACCGCCATCTCTTACGAGAATATTCGAGACGAAGAGGGCCAAGTGCCTATCGTACGATGTATGAGTGAGATCGCCGGAAATGCAAGTATCCTCATCGCGGCTGAATACCTCAGTAACGTAAACAATGGAAAGGGTTACATCATGGGTGGGATCACTGGAGTTCCACCTACCGAGGTTGTGATCATTGGCGCCGGAACCGTAGGAACATACGCTGCAAGGACTGCAATGGGAATGGGCGCTAATGTGAAGGTCTTCGACCGTTCTTTGGCTCGATTGAAACGACTTCAGGCGAGTATGCCTAATCCGCTCTACACGTGTATTATCCAGCCTAAGTTGTTGGAAAAGGCGCTTCGTAGATGTGATGTAGCCATTGGAGCCATGCGCTCAGAGGATGGCCGTACGCCGTGTGTGGTGACAGAAGACATGGTTACTAAGATGAAACCTCGTTCGGTAATTGTTGATGTGTCCATCGACCAAGGAGGGTGTTTTGAGTCGAGTGAGCTGACCTCTCACGAAAAACCGATCGTTGTGAAACACGATGTGATCCACTACGGTGTGCCCAATATCGCTTCTCGCGTTTCCAGAACCGCTTCTTTTTCATTGAGTAATATCTTCTCACAACTACTATTGACCTTCGGAGATGAAGGCGGAGTAGAGGATGTGCTAAGGTTCAGAAAGGATGTTCGCGCTGGAATGTACATGTACAACGGGGTTCTCACGAGCAAGGCCATCGGCGAGTGGTTCGACCTTCCTTACTCTGATAGCAACCTCCTTTTCGGATAGGTCACTTTCCATGATTTTTTAAAGGCCATTGGATCATCGGGTTTATCTTTGCCGGCATGAAAATGATGAAACGTGTCGGTTACTACCTGATCGGTGTTGCATTGGGAACCTTGATGGTGATCTTCTTCTTTGGGGATAGAGATATTAAATGTTCCTATTTTCCTACCGATAGGGTCCTTTCTGACCTGCAGAAGAAAGAGATCCTCCTCGCGCATCCTGCCGCGTGCCCGGCTAGTTGTTTAGAGAATGATTCCGCCTTTTTCTACGATGCTATTCGTCGTTCCGAGATCGATTTTGGATACAATCAAAGAGGTACAGATCACACCTGTAATGAGTATTTGCTTAATTATCAGGATGGTGAATTCGCTCACCGCATTTACATCAGGAACTGCGATAGTACGGCTACTGTTCGAGAATTGATCTTAGACGAAGATTATCCGTGTGAATGTCCTTGATCGGCAAGGATCACTGAGCGATAGTAGCAGGTTGATGCTTCTCTTGGCGACGTCTTCTCAATTCCGCTTTGATCAAGCCTAGCTCTCTACCTGTTTGTCCTTTTACCGAAGTATTCTCCTCAGCACGACGTATCAAGTAAGGCATCACATCCTTCACAGGGCCAAATGGTAAATACTTCACGACATTGTAACCTGCAGCAGCTAGGTTAAAGCTGATGTGGTCGCTCATTCCGTAAAGCTGAGCAAACCAGATACGTCTGTCACCTGGGTCGATGCCGTATTCGGCCATCAAGCTAACTAAAAGCTGGCTAGAGGCCTCGTTGTGTGTGCCGCAAACGAAGTTTACCCTGTCGATGTGTTCCATCAACAAACGTATGCCAAGGTCATAATCGCGATCCGTGGCGGCCTTGTCTGGTTGGATCGGATCTTCATAGCCCATTTCCTCGGCACGATTCCTCTCCTTCTCCATGTATGCACCACGCACGATCTTCACCCCATAGAAATATCCATTCTCTTCAGCGTGTTTCACGCTCTCTTGAAGGAAAGCCAAACGATCATGGCGATAGAATTGGATCGTATTCAATACGACCACTCGCTCCTTGTTGTACTTCATCTGTAGGGAAGCAACAATGTCGTCCACGGCCTTTTGGATCCAAGTTTCCTCTGCGTCCACCATTACCGGAATCCCGGATTCGTAGGCGGCACGCGCGATATCATCGAAACGGTGAACAACGCGATCCCATTCCAGTTGCTCATTCTTGGAAAGTGGTTCACCGGCACTTTTTTTGGCCAGTAGATCGAATCTACTCATGCCAGTGGGTTTAAAAACAGAGATCGGAACTCCAACCTTTTCAGAAGCGTATTGGATGGTGCGAATGATGGTGTCGCGAGTGCGATCGAAGTCTTCTTCACGCTCCTTTCCTTCAACGCTGTAATCGAGGATACTTGCCACACCTGCTGCGATCAACTCATCGATGGACTTCGAGCAATCGCGGATGCTCTCGCCACCACAGAATTGATTGAACACAGTGGCCTTAATCAGACCCTTGACCGGAAGGTGTGCCTTGAAGGCGAACTCCGTTAAGACCTTTCCAACCTGAACGATCCAAGAGGCCCCAAGGGTGCTGAAGAGTACATAGCTTTTGCGCAACTGAAAGTTACTCATGTTGCGAAACGCAGTAGCCGTATCCGAAAAGTTTATGAGCATTCGCTACCTATAATTCTGTGTAATGCAAGCCTACAAATATACTTCACAGTGCATCAAAAAAACATCATCTTTGTCTCTCAACAGCACAATGTGCAAGGTGTTTAGTTGCTGTCAAAAATGAGTATGAATCACCGACTTACCAAATTCGGAAAAGTATATGCCACGCTTGAGGCTGTAATTGACTTGAATTCAGTGCTTAAGGTCTATAACGACCGAGGTGTGAAAGTGTTTTTCTTGGTAGATGAGAATACCCATGAGGCCTGTCTTCCTCCGCTATTACAAGAATTACCCGATCTAGGGGAGTATGAAGTGTTGGAGGTGCCGCCTGGTGAGGCTTCTAAATCGATCGAAGTATCCTACCAACTTTGGGGTGCGTTGAGTGAATTGGGAGCAGACCGACATTCTCTGTTGGTCAATGTTGGTGGAGGCATGATAACCGACCTTGGTGGATTCATTGCTTCAACGTACAAGAGAGGTGTTCCATTCGTGAACGTACCGACATCGCTACTTGCCATGGTAGATGCTGCCGTTGGTGGAAAGACTGGCGTTGATGTGGGAGGTGTGAAGAATATGGTGGGCACTTTTTCTAGTTCAGAAGGGGTGTTTATCGTTCCAGATTTCTTGTATTCGCTTCCCGATCGTGAATTGATAGCCGGCTTTGCAGAGGTGGTGAAACACGCATTAATCTCGTCACCTGAACGATGGAGGGCCGTGAAGTCCTGCAAACCACAAGATCTGAGGGAGAACCAGGATCTAGTAAGGGATAGTTTAAGTGTAAAACTAGACATCGTTGAATCCGACCCTCTAGAAAAGGGAGATCGGAAGTTCCTCAACTTTGGCCACACCCTTGGTCATGCGATAGAAAGTCATTTTCTAGAAACTCAGCCCGATCATGCGCTCCTACATGGTGAAGCCGTGGCGATCGGAATGTGGCTCGAGCTTGAACTGTCGGTGAAGAACTGCGGTTTGGATCCTTCCATCAAAGAGGGGATACAAGGTTATTTAACTAGTATTTTTCCGAAGCCAGAGTTGGCCAAGGAGTCTTGGGAAGATATTCTCGCATGGTTGAAGCACGATAAGAAGAATGAATCAGGTGCGGTACGCTTTGTATTGCTCGAATCTCTTGGAAAGCCGGTGGCGAATGTCGAAATTGATAAGGATCAAATAATCGATGCACTCGCTAGCTGGAATTCACAACATGACTAAGCTCGAATTTTCTTCCGATCATCTCTCTGGGCCTTTAAAGGTTGAGGTGCCTCTTTCCAAAAGCGTGGCGAACAGGTGGCTGATCCTTGAAGCGCTGTTTCCAGAATTCATCGAAAAGAATGATCTGTCGGAGGCCAGGGACACACGCATACTACGCGAAGCCCTGCTCTCCACTGATGAGAAGATCGATATTCAAGATGCGGGCACCGCCATGCGATTTGCTACGGCTTATTTTTCTGTTCAGTACAAGAGGCGGACGTACCTACATGGTACGGATCGTATGCACGAACGTCCCATTGCTCCGTTGGTGAATGCACTCAGGGATCTTGGTGGTGAAATTCGATATGAGAAAACCAAGGGTTATCCACCGCTTTCTATCTATGGCAAGCATCTCAGAGGCGGTGAAGTGTACATACCCGCCGACATGAGCAGTCAGTTCATTTCTGCATTGATGCTGATAGCCCCAGCTACGAACGATGGGGTGTTAATCAATCGGACGTCTAGGTCGGTTTCGCAGCCTTATGTGGACATGACAGCCGCTGTATTGCGACAAGCAGGTGTTGAAGTAAACGATGAGGGAACTCGGATCCACGTTCATGGCAAGCCAACTAAAAGGATCGTTGGTCCCACCGAGGGAGATTGGAGTGCCGCGGCTGCGTTCTTTGCATGGGTAGCGGTATCTGGTCAAACCATTCATGTGGCCGGTCTGTCGGCTGATTCCGTTCAAGGGGATGTGGTCCTACTGGATTGGGCGACCGAGCTTGGGCTCAAATGTGAATGGGTTAATGAAATGCTCGAGGTGAGTCGGGTTTCCATTCCAGAAGACGATTTCAACCTGGATTTCTTGGATCACCCTGACCTTGCTCAATCCTTGGTTATGGCAGCAATAGGTCAAGGTAGGTCGGGGAAAGTGACAGGTCTACGGACCTTGAGGTTGAAAGAAACCGACCGAGTTGCGGCTTTGGTAGAATCCATCGAGAAGTTAGGAGGTGAAACGACCTCTACTGGCGGTGCGTTGTATTGGACGGTTGACAATCTCAATTTCGATAACGCGCAGTTTGACGTTTTCGATGATCACCGAATGGCCATGGCGCTTGCCCCGGTCGCATTCCTCAACCCCATTGAGATCAATGATCCATCCGTAGTTGAGAAGTCCTTCCCAAATTTCTGGGGGGAAATGGCGAAACTCGGACTACGTTCTCAGGTCTAATTTCAGGTGATACTCCAGGCCTATCTGCCATTGGTCGGCTCCAAGTCTTTCATCTAAGCCACTTCCTCGTTTATTGACATCGGTTCTCCGATCGTATTGAACGGAGAATTGGATCTTATGTGACCCCCAACTCTTTTCCAACACCACAGAGCTACCTGCACCATTTCCATGCAATGCACCTATTCTCATTTGAAGGGTGGTAGAGGGAAGCATCAAGTAGAGGGGAAGACCAGTGAAGGCTCGATGACTAAAAACCAACAGTCGTGTTTTCAAAGTTCCTTTTTGATGTGTGAACTGGCCACTTATAGCCACCGATATCTCGCTGGGCTTGGAGAAATGCAGATCAGTTCGAAATCGTGTTTTCACGAAACCCGACACCCATTCGATGGAACCACGACCATACCTTCGAGTTTCGTTTTCCGTACGCCGTGTGCGCCAGTTCAAGCTCCAGTTAGAGGTATAGTTCTTCTGAGAAAGATCGACCTGGTATCCGGAACGGATCTTTCCAGTGTTGGCTTGCAACGCATGATAAAGCGCAAAAGAGGTCGAGATGGACGAGAAGTGAAAGGTCATGAATCCCGTTGAAGAGCATACATCGCTTCCATTGATAAATGGAGAGTTGGTTGGCGCTAGTGACGATCGATAGTCACGACCTATCCTATGTCCTCTTATTCCGAATTCCACTTTTTCTGCACGATAGCTCATCGCGGCATTCAGGGCTAGCTCGCCATTGAGGTCCATGGCCCATTCAGAAGTGATGTAGGTATGCTGACGTACCCATTGTAAGTAGATCGACTGACCTCCAAAATGACGCCTTTCATCGAATACCAATTCACTGGTGGTAAGGTGCGCAGCATAGGCTAGGTTCCAGTAGCCTTCATTGTACCTAATTTGACCTTGTAAGGTCCGGAAAAGTGCATTTTTTCTGCGCTCAATCTCGGTGATCGTTCGGTGTATGCCTCCTGTTGGCAAGCTGAGAATGGTCTGATCTTCTATTCTTGCATCTCGATTGATTGAGCCTACAAAGCCAGAATATTGCCACTTTCCTTTGGTGTGACTTCCATAAAGACCATTCCATAGTTCGTTTTCATTTGCGCCATCACTTGGCCTTGTCGAGCCTCCTTTAGGGTGAATGTTCGGCCCGGACGGTAAAGCGGAGAAAAAGCTACCTCCGCGCAGTAGCCCTGTGAATTGACCAAGCCTGTGTGTACCGATCGAAAAGTGGGTCTTTCTACTTGGTGTCCAAAGCAGGTATCCGCTTATGTGGTCGAAGCCTTGCTCATTCCAATCCTCTCCCGCATCGCGCTGCCATCGTAATCCACCGGTAAAAGGACCAGCTTCGAGACGAAGTCGGCCTTGATCCTGAAAAGCGGGGCCAGCATAAGCCTGTTCCAAGTACCCTCTCTTTTTTGGGTCATCCGTCTTTACACCTAAACTCAGCTGAACGACATCGATAGATGACATGCTGGATATCCACTCTGGTGTCGGCCTCCCTAAACTCAAGAATGGCTGGCGTAGCTTCACCCAGTCGGCATCGATCCCATACACATTGGTCAACTCTCCCCAGTCCAAGAAGTCGCCTGCGCTACTCGTGTAGTATGTTATGTTCACCGCTTCAATGAATGTTATCAATGGATGCTTCGACAGTTCATCTGGATCTCGGAGTTGAACGCTCATCGGATTGTCGAGGTAATAGTAGAGCTCGTCCTGCAAGATCTCGAGATCTGATGTTGTCAATATGTTGTCATCTGTGATCCGTTGTGTTACCACTTCGACAACATCTACTTGAGCCATTAGTATGGAAGTAGTGAGGCACGCGAGTAAAAGGAGGGAGGACCTATCGTTTCCACACATAACTCAAGCCTATCTCGTAAGTGGGAATTACGCTAGATCCAAGATTGAATCCGCTTAGGATCTGAATGCCTTCGAATTGGTAGCCAAAATAGAAGCTGAAAGAACCAACATCATTGAGCATTAGCCTCGAGAATACTTGTGATGCTTCCCATTGAATGACCAAACTTGTTTGTAGGTCAACCCTATTAGAGATGGTCAGATTCAATCCGCTGCTCAACTTTTCGTTGATGGCATATACGGATTCCAAGCTTCCAGAAAGAGGTAGTTGGAGGTCCGCATCATTCAAACTGAAAGGCAAAAGCCCGTCCATACGGATGGCAGAGCGTATGCTATTCCACTTTCCCAGGTAGACCAATGAAGGGTTTACCAGATGCGTTCTCTTTCCCTCTGTGGGTATTCTTGTGTAGTGCACGATCAATCCCAGCTGATGATCAGGAGAGATCGTGTGGGTGTAGCCAACATGGAAGTGGTAGAGTGCCCAGTCCGACTTTCCCGATGCCGTTACGCCCAAAAGGGTCGCAGTAGAACCTCCCTCGTATTTAAGTCTTAACTGGTGAACCGGCCAATCATACCATCCCAACGTTCCGGTAAGAAGGGAGCAGGAAAGGCGAGAAGTGCTTGAAGCGAAAGGACCTAGCGTGCCACCTAGCTCTCCAACAGAAGCCCAAGCCCCGCGCCCTGCCATTCCCGCCATATCCTGCCCCAACTGCCGAAAGGAAGAGAGAAAGAGTATGAGTAGTAGTGCCTTATTCACCCTTGCAATATGCGGCAGCGGAAAGCCGATAGCCGTATGATAAACGGATACAAACGGATAATTTCAAATCAGGGCATGACGTGCATCCACTGGCTATCAATGCTCACAAAGCGTTGCAGAATGCCTTATCTTGGTGCCATGCGTCGCATTTACTTCGTAGCATTCCTTCTGATCGTAAGCTGCCATGCTCACGCTCAACAGTATTTCTTCCAGTCATTCGGAACAGAAGAAGGGATACCCGTATCCACCATCAATGATATTGCAGAAGACCCGCTGGGTTTCATGTGGATCGCTACCGAAGGGGGAGGTTTGGCGCAATTCGACGGGTTGAAATCGGAGGTGTATACGGTGGACGACGGACTCCCATCCAACTACGTTACTGCACTTTTGTATACCGAGCAATACGGTTTGTTGATCGGCTCAGATAAAGGCCTCACCAAATACGATGGCTATACCTTCGAGAATTTAGCCGGTATCGGAACAGATCGGATCGTGGCTATTACAGAGATGAATGGATCCATTGTGATCGTTCAACGCCGAGGGGTCATCATCCTCGCTCCGGATGGCTCGATAGAAGAGATCTTCGTACCCGGCAATCCCGAATTGATGTCAGCAGCATTCGATGAGCACCTCTACATCGGATCCTCCGATGGCCTATGGAAAAGAGTAGGGGATGAATGGGCCAAATGGTGGGATGGAAAGAATGTGCGAAGCATCTTCCTCACACCCGATAATGATGGTACGGTTCAGGTTGGGGCGGAAGACAATGTGTACTTGATCCTGCGACAGAATCTCGCCGTGGCCAATCTCAATACCAGCGAGAATAGTACGCCTCACCCTGATGTTCGAGACATCGTTCACGATGAACAAGGGCGATGGTGGTACGGGAGCTACCTCGATGGATTGAGACGTTACGATGCCAATAAACCAGAGGGTTCGCGTGGAATAGCCATAGGTACCGAAGAAGGCTTGAATACACCCAAAATCCGTTGCCTGCACGTTTCCTCTGATGGGCGAATTTGGATAGGCGGACTAACCGGTTTAAGCAGGTTGGTAGAACCCGATCTTTACAAGTACACTGTCTCGAATGGTCTAGCCGATAACCGAGTGCACGCCATCTTTAGCGACGAAAACAGTTGGTGGATCGGAGGATTGAACAGCCTCACAAGAAGAGATAAAAAAGGAGAGATGACTTCTTATGGTCTACAAGAAGGATTGCCTAGAGGACTTGTATTCGATATAGATAAGACCGTAGAAGGTACGTTGTATGTCGCTACCGAAAACGGCCTAGCAACGCTTTCTGGGTCGAGGTTTAAAACCTACGGCGAGGATGATGGGCTAGGAAATGCGTTCATCTTCGACCTAGAGCCTTTGGCTGATGGAGGTCTTGGTGTGGCAACTACAACGGGTATCTATCGCTTTCAGAACGGACGGTTCACGATCGTCGATCAGAATTTAATCTCTACCGCCATCACCCGAATTAGGCAGGATGCAACGGGTGCGCTTTGGGCCATGGACCTTGAAGGGCGCATCATGAAAAGGCAGGATGATAAGTGGAGTTATGCCTTTGCAGAAGAAGACATGCTGAGGGTATCTCCTTCAACCTTTGAGATCACGCCGAACGGTGTTCTTTGGATGGGAACGAACGGCAACGGACTGTGGCGATTGGAGAATGGAAAACTCGATTCGATCTCTCAATCGGAAGGGTTGATCAGCGACAATGTTTGGTCACTCAGTGTCGTAGAGAACGATATATGGATCGGGACAGAACTAGGCATTCAAAACCTGTCCTGGGATAATGGATGGACCCTAGGTACACGTGTTACGGAGGCAAGAGGATTTGGATCGATGGAGTGCAACCCACATGCCGTTATTCGAGCAAAGGGGTCTGTTCTTTTTGGCACCAACTCAGGTCTCCTCGTAGCCCCAACCGCAGAACTCGGCAATGGAAGAAATGCGGGTAAGATCGCCTTGGTAAAACTGGATCTCTATTTCGAACAACCGGGATCATGGGATGAATATGCCGAATCCATTGCAGCATGGAGTGGGATGCCGATGGGCCTGGATCTTCCCTACGATCAAAATTACCTTCGTTTTTCCTATTCCGCTTTGAATATTGCGGATCCGAGAGCCCTGCAATACGCATATCGATTGACTCCGCTTACGTCCGACTGGACACAGGTGGAGGATAGGACAGAGGCAAACTATACGAGCGTTCCACCAGGTAAGTACACTTTCGAAACGCGTGCATTCGATCCTCTGAGTGGAAAAACCCTCTATTCTGAGCCATATTCCTTCGTGATCCGTTCACCTTTCTGGAAGAGGTGGTGGTTTTATGTTCTACTTGTTCTGGTCATCGGTGGAAGTATTGCGATCTACATAAAGTTGAGGATCAAACGAATTCAAGACCGATTGGCGTTGGAAGAAGAGAGGAATGACCTCGAGAGACGGGCACTCCGACTTCAAATGAACCCTCATTTTGTGTTCAATGCACTCGATGCTATATCAGGATTCATCTTCAAGAACGAGCCAAAAGAAGCCGTTCAGTACCTGAATAACTTCGCCAAGCTCATGCGATTGATGTTAGAAAGTTCGCGTGAACATGTTATTCCGATCCATACCGAGATTCAGCTTTTGAAGAATTATCTAGCACTCGAACAATTGCGATTCTCAGGATCCTTTGAGTCGGAGATCATCGTTGATGAAGAACTGGATTTGTACGGTCAATCCATGCCTTCCATGATGGTTCAACCGCACGTGGAGAATGCGATCCTACACGGACTAAGACCCCAAGGAAAGGGGAAGGTGACCATCCATTTCGAGGCGTCAGATTCCTCCATTCGATGTATCGTTGAAGATGACGGTGTGGGTAGAAAACGATCGGCAGAGATACGAGAGCAAAGTGGAAGGAAGCACCGAAGCTTGGCAGGTGAGATCAGTCGCCGTCGCGTTGAGCTTTTTGAAAAGACCTTTGGAGGTAAGAGCGCTGTGATGACCGAAGATCTTTACGATGACAATGGAGATCCAAGAGGGACGAGGGTAACCATTCATTTGCCGCTTCAATCAACGGACGACTGGGAAGATGAATGATTCGTTTAATCGAATATGTGCTTCGATTGCTCATTTGGTATTTAACTCCATTCTAGAATGGTTAGATTTGTTTTACTGCAAACTGCCCAACTATGCTGAAAGCACTGATCATAGACGATGAAGAAAATAGCCGTGCTGCCCTGCGAGGAAAGCTGGAGCTATTTTGTCCTGATATCAATCCCATTCACGAAGCCGGCGATATCGATTCTGCCATTAAAGAAGTAGTATCTGGAAAACCGGATGTTATGTTCTTGGACGTAAAATTGGCGGAAGGAACTGGCTTTGAACTCCTGGAGAAGATCCGAGATGAGAATGTGGAGTGGGATGGAGAGGTGATCTTCACTACTGCTCACGACGAGTTTGCGTTGAAAGCCATCAAGTTCTCAGCGCTCGATTACCTCCTGAAACCCATAGATCCGGAAGAGTTGGTGAAGGCTGTGCGCAAGGTTCAGCAGATCAATTCTGTTGCCCCACAGGCCGGCATCTCTGTCCTTCTAGAGAATTTCCGTTCCGCCACAGAGTCGCCTAAGAAGATCGTCATTCCGAGTTCAGACGGCATGCACATCATCAATGTAAGCGATATCCTAAGATGTGAATCGTCGAGCAACTACACGCAGTTCGTACTCAAAACAGGAAAGAACCTCCTCGCTAGTAAAACGCTGAAGGAGTTTGATAATATGCTATCGGACCATCACTTTGAACGCATCCATAAGAGCCACTTGGTCAATATGAATTATGTGAAGCGTTACGTACAATCCGATGGCGGTTACGTGATCATGGAAGATGATTCCAGGATACCAGTGGCCAACCGGAAGAAAGAACACTTGATGACCTTGTTGAAATCACTTTGAGCAACTAAGTGAAAAAGAAAAACCCCGACGGATCTGTCGGGGTTTTTAATTAAAACAGGTCTTACTCCTATTCGTTTTCCATTTCCTGAGCTGAGCGAAGCACCTTCTTTTTCAGGCCTTCCTTGTAGTTCATCACATTCTTCAGAATGTCTTGATCTGCACTGCCAATGATCTGTGCAGCGAGTATGCCTGCATTCTTTGCGCCATCCAGTGCAACCGTCGCAACGGGCACTCCGCCGGGCATCTGGAGGATGCTCAATATGCTATCCCAACCATCGATAGAGTTGCGCGACTTAACAGGAACACCGATCACCGGTAGGGGAGTAAGTGAGGCCACCATTCCAGGTAGGTGAGCTGCTCCACCCGCTCCAGCAATGATCGCTCTAATGCCTCTTTCGTGTGCATTCTTTGCGTACTCGTACATTCGCTCAGGCGTACGGTGTGCCGATACGATGGTGAGCTCGTATTCCACACCCAATTCCTTGAGGATATCTGCAGCCTCTTGCATTACAGGAAGGTCGCTTTTGCTACCCATGATGATACCGATCATGATCTCTGATTTTTTATAAAGATAGGTTCTATCTGCTGATTACGCGAATGGCATCTTTGGCCTCTTCCGCTCCTTTTCGCGCTTCTGAGCGCTCGTTATGTGTCACCGTAACATGTCCCATTTTTCGAAAAGGACGAGTACTGCTTTTGCCGTATAGATGAATATAAACGCCCGGCATTCCTAACAGTTTCTCATATCCATCATACTGCACATTGCCGGTATGACCTTCTTCTCCAACTAGGTTTGCCATCACTGCCGGCAGGCGAAGTTGCGTTGACCCCAATGGCATACCCGTTACCGCTCTTACGTGCTGTTCGAATTGTGATGTGAAGTTTGATTCAATGGTAAGGTGACCACTGTTGTGGGTCCTTGGAGCTACTTCGTTGATAAATACATCACCATTCTTGTCCAGAAACATCTCTACGGCGAGCAAACCGACAAGGTCATATGCTTCGATGGTATCGGAGGCGAGCTTTCGTGCCTTGGCATCAACTTCATCGCTCACAGTAGCTGGACATAGCACATATTCTACCTGATTTGCCGTTGGGTGGAACTCCATCTCAACGACAGGATAGGTAATGGTCTCACCATGCTCATTTCGGGCAACGATCACGGATAATTCTTTCTCAAAAGGGACGAATGCTTCCACCAAACCCGGCTGATCGGGTAGGTCTTCGATCTGGCTGTCTTCTCTGACGATGTTCACCCCAAATCCGTCGTAGCCTCCAGTGGCGGCTTTCCAAACGAATGGAGCTTTCCATCCTCCCTTTTCCAGTCCCTCCAACATTTCTGTCTTGTTTTGGAAAGTGAAGAACTTAGAAGTGGGCAATCCTTTTTCGGCGTAAAATTCCTTTTGGACTGCCTTATTTTGAATGATGCGCAAGGCCTGAGGCTGAGGAAACACCTTCAATCCTTTCTTTTGAAGATCTTCGAGCGCATCTACATTTACATTCTCAATTTCGATGGTAAGCACATCCAAGCCCTCACCGAACTTCATCACGGTATCGTAATCGGTTAGTGAACCTACATGAAATTCATTGGATGCCAATCGAGCTGGTGCATCGGGTGATGGATCGATCACTTTGGTGTAGATATCATACCTACGTGTTTCTGTCAACATCATCTTACCAAGTTGACCTCCACCTAATACACCTAGTTTGAAATCCGAGTTTGAGAAAATGGCTTTCATGATTGAGTCTCTAATCGTTTTACTTCTGCCAAGGGATGGACGGCAAAGTTACGTCCCGTTTTTAGCTCCTCACAGAGAAATCGTGTTCTTCGTTTCATTCCCTTGCGCATGGGCGACCTTCCTGGTAGTTGAAATATGGCATTCTCAGGTAGGCTTTCAAGGGTAACCACACCATTTGAATCGCTGTTCTCCCCTCTTAATACACGCAGAAGATCCGTATCTGCAGAGCAACTTGCCTTTGGGTTGCTGAGGTATTTCCGGATGGGGGCTTCTAAGTGTTCGGGGTACACCGAATCCTCAAGGATGGGTGCCATCGCTTTTTGGAATGTCCTTTTCCATTCCTTTCCATGAGGAGCCACCCGCACTCTGTACTCTTCATGCGTTTTCATATGCGCAATTTCATGGACCAAGGTGAGAAGGAAATGATACGGGTTGAGGTCGCCATTGACCGTTATTTGATGGGATCTACCACCCATTCCAGGTCGGAAGTCCCCAAGTTTTGTCTTTCGCGGACGAACGACCTTCAACTTGAACGAATGGGGTTTGAGCAACGACTCAACATGCTTTGAAGCGCCATCTGGCAAGAAGGGTTGGAGAGCTTCTATCACGCTGCTTGCTGATTTTCAATGGACGAAAATTTCGGACAATTACAGTCCTTAGAAGCTCCGCAAGCAGAGATCAAGCCTACTAGGAAAATGAAAATGAAGACTTTGACTATGTTATTTTTCACTTCTCTGAAAGTTCGCGATAAGCCACAAAATTAAACTTATTTTAGCGGCATGATCTATCGATTCTTCAATGGAATTGGACAATACGCTCTTTTGATGTGGCGAGTATTCCGCAAACCCGAGAGTTGGCGGGAATCCTGGAAGTCCTTTTGGAGAGAGGTAGACCTTCTTGGGATCGATTCTTTGTGGATCGTATCGATCATCTCACTCTTCATGGGGGCGGTAGTTACCATTCAAACTGCACTCAACCTTGATGATCCATTCATTCCAGACTATTATATCGCCATTGCTGTGCGTGAATCGATCATCCTCGAGTTCTCGCCTACGATGGTCAGCTTGATCTTGGCTGGAAAAGTAGGCTCGAATATCGCTTCTACCATCGGCACCATGCGAACAACGGAACAGATCGATGCCTTAGAGGTGATGGGAATCAATTCCGCCAATTATTTGATCCTTCCGAAAGTGTCAGCCAGTGTGTTCTTTAACCCTATGTTGCTGGTTGTTAGCGTTGGACTTGGTTTGTTGGGGGGCTATCTAGCTGGTAACTGGACAGGTTTGGTGATCTTCTCCGACTTTATCCTAGGCCTTCAAATGGGTTGGAATCCATTCTACATTACCTACGCGATCATCAAGATGATCATGTTTGCGTTCCTTATCGCTTCGATCTCGGCATACTTCGGATACACGGTAAAAGGTGGAGCGGTTGAGGTAGGCAGGGCGAGTACTACCGCTGTGGTCAATTCTTCGTTGGCTATCATCGTGTTCAATTATATTATTACTGATATTCTATTGAACTGATGATCGAGGTAAAAGGACTTAAAAAGAGCTTTGGAGATACAGAGGTGCTCAAGGGTATCGATGTCAACTTTCACCCTGGGAAGACCAATTTGATCATTGGTCGTTCGGGTTCAGGAAAGACCGTATTCCTCAAAAGCGTTCTTGGACTTCACGATATCAATGAAGGGTCGATAAAGTACGATGGTAGGGATGTAGGGGCGCTATCGAAAGATGAGCGAAAGTTACTTCGTCAGGAGATCGGAATGGTCTTCCAAGGCGGTGCACTTTTCGACTCGCAAACCGTGTTAGAGAATGTGATGTTCCCGCTTAATTTCTTTGCTGATATGAGCGAAAGTGAGAAACGGGATCGGGCTAATTTCTGTCTTTCGCGTGTTCGCTTAGATAGTGCTCATGATCGTTTTCCTGCGGAGATATCAGGCGGTATGCAAAAACGTGTAGCCATTGCCCGGGCCATTGCCATGAATCCAAAGTACTTGTTCTGCGATGAGCCGAACAGTGGTCTGGATCCCGAAACGGCCATCATCATTGACAACTTGATCCAGGAGATCACTCAGGAGTTCAACATGACCACCGTGATCAACACCCACGATATGAACTCTGTCCTTGAGATAGGCGATCACATCATCCTATTAAAAGAAGGGTATCGCGCATGGGAGGGGAATAAAAATGAAATACTCGAATCAGATGACCCAGCCGTTCTCGACTTTGTCTTCCGATCCGAGTTGTTCAAGAAGGTTCGAAGTGCCTTGAAGAAGGATTAAATCCGCTCCAATATCATTTCCATAATGTCGTCATCCTGCCATCTTTCTTCAATGTTGGGAAGTGCCATGATCTCTTGCATGATCCTATTCTGACGCATACCTGTTTCGAGGGCATCAGCATAAGGAATATGACTAAACGTCACCATGGAGTAGAGGGGCATCCATTTGCCGGGGTGTGAATCGGAGAATTTGCGTTCGATCTTCTTCTGAAGAAGGAAGGTCGGGTCGCCTGTTTTGTCGCGCATTTCCACGAAATTGTACATCGCCAGATCTGCAATGGCATCTGCATTCGGCTTGCGTTCGATCTCGTATAATCGCATGGCCTCTGTCCAGTTCTCATCCGTTTCATCGAGGATGCGTTCGAATACCGTACAGTCTTCAAAACCAGCATTCATGCCCTGGCCATAGAACGGGACGATGGCATGTGAACTATCGCCAAGCAGCGCCACTTTTCCATTTTTAGTCCATGGGAAACAGCGAATGATCACCAGTGAGCTAGTTGGATTTTCGTGCCAGTCTTCTAGGAGATTAGGCATCAATTCATACGCGTCCGGGAAGGTCTTCTTGAAGAAATCGACCACCTTGTCATCCGAGTCTAGCGCATCGAAACCCACCTCTCCACCGTAAGGGTGGAATAGGGTGCAAGTGAAGCTGCCGTCCATGTTTGGCAAAGCGATCAACATGAATTCACCTCTAGGCCAAATGTGAAGGGCGTTCTTCTCGATCTTATGTGTTCCATCCGGATTAGGGTGTATAGATAACTCCTTGTATCCGTGATCGATGTACTCTTGTGAATAGGAGAACCGGTCGGTCTTTTGCATCGTTCTGCGAACAGCAGAGAAAGCGCCATCCGTTCCGAAAAGCAAGCCTGGTTCGGTTTGAGCGGTCTTGTTACTATTGATATCGGTGAACTTAGCGGAGCCATCCTCGAGATTGACACCATCACACTTGTGTTCGAAGTGTATCTTGACATTGCCTTCTTTCTCGGCAAGATCCATAAGAACGCAGTTCAGGCCACCGCGTGAAACACTCCAGATCGCCTGATCTTCCTTTCCGTAAGGTTGATAGGTAAGCGATCCATCTTCGGCGTGCATCACTCGTCGATACATTGGAATGGCCACCTTGTGGATCTCGTCTTCGAGTCCCACCTTTTTTAGGGCCTTCCAGCCACGGTCGGACAATGCCAAGTTGATTGATCGCCCGGCTGATAACTCTGCTTTCCGAAGGTCGGGGCGACGTTCGAATACATCAACTTTATATCCCCTTTGGGCGAGATAAACAGACCATAGTGATCCTACAAGACCTGCACCGGCAACAGTGGCTTTTTTCATGAGTTAGTTGTTTTTCAACGTATCGAGTAATGTTTCTCCAAAGCGATAGATGTCTTCAAATGAACTGTACATCGGCACAGGGGCCATTCGAATAACGTGAGGCTCTCTCCAGTCAGCTATAACACCCTTATCCAATAATTGATCAAAGAGATCTTTACCTAGGCCAGGGAAAAGAACAGATACTTGGCATCCGCTTTCCTTTTCAATCTCTGGAGTGATGATCTCTATTGGTCTGTTGGTCAGTTCAGAAACTTCCTTGAGCACGCTTCTTAAGTAGTTGCTCAATCTCCTGCCTCTAGCGCGAAGGTCTTCCAATGGAATGGAGTCGAAGATATCCAGCGAGGCGCGGTGAGCTGCCATGGCCAGAACGGGAACATTGCTCAACTGCCAAGCCTCGGCCGTAGGGATGGGCTCGAACTTGTCGGGCATAGCAAAACGACTCGATTTATCATGACCCCACCAGCCCTCAAAGCGCGGAATATCTTTCATTCCGTGATGGCGTTCATGAATGAAGATGCCGGCGATAGAGCCCGGTCCGGAGTTAAGGTATTTGTATGAGCACCAAGCGGCGAAGTCGGCTCCCCAATCGTGTAATTTGAGTTCGATATTGCCAATGCCATGTGCGAGGTCCCATCCAACGATGATGCCTTTTTCATGTGCTTTGGCGGTTAGCTTCTCCATGTCGAAGACCTGCCCTGTGTAGTAATTTACACCACCGATCATCATCATGGCGATTTCATGGCCATGCTCTTCGATGGCTTGCATGAAGTCTTCTTCTCTGATGGTGTGCTCTCCCTCGCGGGGAGCGATCTCTATGATGGCCTCATCGGGGTCGAATCCGTGGAAACGAGCCTGACTTGCGAGAGCGTATTGATCGCTGGGAAATGCCTTGGCTTCACAGAGGATCTTATACCTCGATTGGGTTGGTCGGTAAAAGCTCACCATGAGTAGGTGAAGATTGTTGGTCAGTGTTCCCAACGCCACCACTTCTTCTTCTTTACCACCCACGAGTCGGGCCAGCGAGCGCGAGAAATTCTCGTGATACGGCATCCAAGGCCGGCGGGCGTGAACGTGTCCTTCCACACCTAAATTCTTCCAATCTTCGAGTTCTTCATTGATATACTTCTTGGCATCCTTAGGTTGCAATCCGAGTGAATTCCCAGTGAAGTACATTACATCTTTCCCATTGTGTTGAGGGATATGAAACTGATCGCGAAGCTTAGCTAAAGGATCCTTTTGATCGGCCTCAAGGGCGAACTCGCGAGATGAAAGGGATGTCATGGGGTGCAAATTTGGACGCTAATTTAGGCTCATATGGAAGAAAGGACAAATGTTTTGAAGATTGTCCAGATGGCAATCAATACCGGTATCCCTTCCAAAAAGAAGCTGAAGAACATATCTGGCATGTCTCTATCCGATCGATGGATGAGGTATCCACATAGGAGATAGATGAACAATATACCATAGGGGAAAGGACCTGGGTGGTACCCGGGGTAGAGCTGAAGTATGATCACTAAGGCGATAGCAGATAGGGCTACATTTCGAGCTCCAGATATTCCTATCCACATAGGAAGTGTGAGTAATTCGGTGGAATCGGTCTTAGCATCCCTTATGTCGAACGGAATAGTGAGAGCAAGTATGAATGCGAAACGTTCAATATGCTGGATCAATAGGCCTGTGGAGTAGTGTTCTTCTGCTAGAACGGCAGGTATGGTGAGTGTCACTAATGTCCATACAAGTGCGATGTAGACCAGCTTTACCCCCGCTAGATACCGAACTCCTTTTCGATCGAAAACGGAGGGAATGGTGTAGAATGAACTGATGACGGCGGCCCCTGCGAAAAGCCACTTACCCTGTGTTGAAAGTCCGAACCAATAGAATGCAGCTGCCCCTGTAGAAGCTATAAATAGGCCAGTCAAGAATACCCTGTTATGTGTGGTCCATGCGGCAATGTGCTGCTCTGGCCTAAGGTTGAGGTCCTTCGTTTCTACCCAACGCGCATAGCCGTAGAACGCAACGGTCGAGAAGAAGCAAAGAAGGATATAATCGGAGTTCCAATCCTGCCGCTGAATGAAGGAAATGGTGGTGAGTGAAGCGACGGACAGGCCCACCCAAAAATTGCTGTATACAAAACCTCTGAAAAGTGCGTGGAGCATGGCTGGCAAGGTACGTTGAAAGATGTGAACAACGCCTCCTATATATTGTTGAAATCGCAGATGTATCTATTCGGAAAGAATAGCACTGCATTGTACCTTTGCACTCTAATTTGAAGCGAACGTAAATGAAAACACATTCTTTTGCGCACCGTCACATTGGGCCACGTGACCATGAGGTTGACGAAATGCTCAAGGCCATTGGGCTTTCATCGTTGGATGAACTGATCGATCAAGCTGTTCCGGATGGAATCAGAATGACCGAACCATTGGACCTTTCACCTGCCATGACAGAGCAGGAATTTATGGTTCATATCCAAGAACAGGCACGAAAGAATAAGGTCTTTCGATCGTATATCGGTCTTGGTTACCACAACACCATTCTTCCGGGTGTGATCCAGAGGAACATCTTGGAGAATCCAGGTTGGTACACTGCCTACACGCCATATCAAGCTGAGATCGCTCAGGGTAGATTGGAAGCATTGTTGAACTTCCAGACCATGATCGTGGAGTTGACCGGCATGGAGTTGGCCAATGCATCCTTGTTGGATGAGGCTACTGCTTGTGCCGAAGCTATGAGCATGATGCATGCGGCACGTTCACGCGATAAGGTGAAGGCGGATGCCAATATGTTCTTCGTTTCAAAGGACTTATTGCCACAGAATATCGAGCTACTGAAGACGCGCGCCGAGCCTATGGGCATCGAGTTGGTGATCGGTTCACACCGTGATTTCACTTTTAGCGAGGACTTCTTCGGAGCTATCCTTCAATACCCAGATGTGGATGGTACCATTCACGATCACAGATCATTTGTAGAAGACGCGCATCAGCATGATGTACTCGTTGCCGTAGCTGCGGATATCATGAGTTTGGCGCTTCTCACTCCTCCGGGAGAGTGGGGTGCCGATGTGGTCCTGGGCACAACCCAACGCTTCGGAATTCCATTGGGTTATGGTGGTCCTCACGCAGCTTATTTTGCAACGAAAGATGAGTTCAAGAGATTGATCCCTGGCCGTATCATTGGTCAGACAATCGATCGCGATGGCAACCCAGCGTTGCGCATGGCCCTTCAAACGCGTGAGCAGCATATTAAGCGGGATCGAGCAACATCCAACATCTGTACTGCACAGGTGCTACTTGCCGTAATGGCCGGAGCGTATGCGGTGTATCATGGTCCAGACGGACTAAAGCGCATTGCTTCTACGATTCACCAAGCGGCGGTGACCGTAAATGATGGTCTGGAGAAGTTGGGTTACGAGCAATTGAACCAGCACTTCTTTGATACCCTTGAGGTAGAGTTGGGTGATGTAGATGAGATCACACTCAAGAAGATCTCTCAGGATTACGCGATCAACTTCCGTTACATGTATGGAACACGTATCGGCATTAGCTTGAACGAGCATACATCCGTAGAACACGTTAACGACATCCTGAAGGTCCTCGCAGAGGCAAAAGAAATGGAGGCTCCGGAGTATACGGACTTCATTCAAGCTTCGCGATTGCCGGAAAGCTTGACACGCACTTCTACCTTCTTGGAGCACGATGTGTTCAATAAGTACACGAGTGAAACAGAGATGATGCGCTACCTCAAGAAATTGGAGCGCAAGGACCTTTCACTTAATCACAGCATGATCCCGTTGGGTAGCTGTACGATGAAACTCAATGCGGCCACGGAGATGTTGCCGCTGAGCTGGCCGAGCTTTGGTAATATTCACCCATTTGTTCCTAAGGGACAAGCGGAGGGTTATCAATATGTGATCAACGAATTGGAGAAGGATCTATCGGTGATCACTGGTTTCGATGCCACTTCATTACAGCCTAACAGTGGTGCTCAAGGCGAGTATGCTGGATTGATGGTGATCCGTGCCTATCACCAATCGAGAGGTGAAGGTCATCGTCACATTGCATTGATCCCATCCTCAGCACACGGAACCAACCCTGCATCTGCTGTAATGGCGGGAATGAAGGTGGTGGTTGTGAAGTGTGACGACAAAGGGAATATCGATGTGCAGGATCTTCGCGAGAAGGCCGAGAAGCATGCGGAAAACCTCGCTGCACTAATGATCACTTATCCATCTACACACGGGGTGTTTGAAGCCAGTGTGAAAGAGGTAACCGGGATCATCCATGAATTTGGTGGTCAGGTTTATATGGATGGTGCGAACATGAACGCTCAGGTGGGCTTGACCTCACCAGGACTTATCGGTGCGGATGTTTGTCACTTGAACTTGCACAAGACATTTGCCATTCCTCACGGAGGTGGTGGTCCTGGCATGGGTCCGATCTGCGTGAAGAAGCACTTGGCACCATTCCTTCCGAGCAATAGTGAGATCCGCACAGGAGGCTCTCAGGGTATCAGTTCTATTTCGGCTGCGCCATGGGGATCTGGATTGATCTTGTTGATCAGCTATGCTTATATCAAGATGTTGGGTGTGAAAGGTCTTACAGACAGTACACGCTTTGCGATCTTGAATGCGAACTACATCAAGCAGCGTTTGGAGGGTCATTATTCTGTATTGTACGCTGGCGAGAATGGTCGATGTGCACACGAAATGATCTTGGATTGTCGTCCATTCAAGCGTGAAGCTGGCGTGGAGGTAGTTGATATCGCCAAGCGATTGATGGATTATGGATTCCACGCTCCAACGGTATCGTTCCCGGTGGCGGGTACCTTAATGGTAGAGCCAACGGAGAGTGAGGGTAAGGAAGAATTGGATCGCTTCTGTGATGCGATGATCAGCATTCGCAAAGAGGTTGATGACATCATCAGTGAGCAGGTGGATCCACAGAACAATGTATTGAAGAATGCACCGCACACCTTGAACATGGCTGTGGCTGATACATGGGACCTTCCATACACTCGTGAAAAGGCGGCTTATCCGCTACCTTATATCATGGAAAATAAGTTTTGGCCATCTATACGACGTGTAGATGATGCGTACGGTGATAGAAACCTCATTTGTACCTGTGCTCCTATCGAAGAGTACGCTTAAAAAACTTAACGACCCGTACATAAATACAATCGGTAAATAAATTATCAAGGCCTCTAGGAAATCCTAGGGGCTTTGTCGTTTGTATTTTTGTTAAATTTGGGTAATATTGCGTATTGCTCATTAGTGATTAACTAAAACATTTCTTAACATGAAGAAATTTACTCCGACTCTCTTGGGTCTGTTTGTTGCGTCTGCAGCATTTGCACAGCAGCCTGAGAACACGCTTCCTGCACAATTGGAAGTTGCCAATCCGGAGACCCAGGTAACCGTTTCTCCTCTAGCTAAGGCAGATTATAGAGGCAGCGAGGCTATCTTGTGGTCAGAGGATTTCGCAAACGGTATCCCAGCAACTTGGTCGAATCAAGGTTTCGACGGTAACCTACAGCCATTGGCTGCATCGGTTTGGGAATACCGTGGTCCAAACACTACTCCTGATAACAGCGAGGGTTCTCGTGGTGCGTTCTCAGGAATTAGCAACAACCCACCAACTAACGATCCTATTGCTTCATCTACTTTGAGCAATGGTTTCGTGATCTTTGATTCTGACTACCTCGACAACGCAGGTAACCCTTCAAACTTTGGTGGTGGTTCTGCACCGGCTCCTCACATCGGTACGTTGACTACTGACGTGATCGACCTTACAGGTGAGCCTTATGTTATGTTGGAAATGGAGTGCTATGCTCGTGTATTCTACGCGAACATGCAGGTTGCTATTTCAACTGACGGAGGTACTACTTGGGGTGATACAGTTGATCTATACTCTGACGTATCTCTAGGTGTAAACAATGCATCTCCAAACGGAGATCTTATTCAGGTTAACCTTTCTAACGAGATCGGTAACCAGAGCAACGTTAAGTTGCGCATGATCTTCGACGGTCGCCCAGGTAACGCTAACGGTAACAGTTACTACTTCTGGATGATCGATGATATCCGTATCAGCGACTTGCCACGTCACGCACTTCGCTTTACTGACTTCAACAGTGCTCCTGCAAAGGATATCATCTACGGTACAGCTCCGGGTGAAGGTAAGTTCGGTATCATGACTGGTAAGCAGACTCGTCCAATCGCATTCGATGCTAACGTATTGAACTTCGGTTGGGACCAACAAACAGGCGTACAACTTGAAGTTCAGATCTTGGACGGTGGTAACAACCTCATTCAGACTTTGACTTCTGGTACTGTAACGCTTGCTTCTGATTCAGTAGCTGACTACACGGTATTGAATACATCTACTTGGACTCCTAGTTCTAACGATGCTTACACAATCGTGTGGATCGCTAAGTCTGACTCAGTTAGTGGTGCTGCTTTGGCTACAGATACTGCAGTTGTTTATGTTACTGACTCTTTGATGTCTCTTGACTTCAACGTGTTCAACAACCGTTTTGGCACAGGTGACATTGGTGACGATGGTTCTGCTATAGCTAACCGTCTTGACCTCGTAAACGACGAACGTCTATTTGCAGCTGACATTTGGTTGTCTGCCACAACTAGCCCAGGTTCAGTTATCGAGGTTACTGTTTATGACTCAACTGGATTCGATTTCCAGAACGGTTTCCCTACTCAGCCATTGGCTTACACCCAGATCCCTATCACGCAGCAGATGGTAGACGATGGCGTACTTCGCGCAGACCTTACTGGTACTGACGGATACCCTATCTACTTGAGCACTCAGAACACCGGAGCATACTACATCGTAGTTACTATGTTCTCTAACGCTGGTGCGAATCCATTCTTCTTACGTAATGACCAGAGCTTCCCGCAGCCTGCGACTTCATCTATCATGTACTACACATTGTCAGCTCCACGCTGGTACGTTGGCTTCTCTAACAGCTTGTCATTGAACGCACCACACATCCGTGCGATCACTTGTCCAGCTTCGAACGCTAGTGCTTGTATGGAAATCAGCGTAGAAGAAGTAAACCTCGACAACTCTGTTGACGTTTACCCTAACCCTGCTGAAGACTTCGTATACGTCGAGTTCGGTGAGGAAATGACTGGTGACGTTGAGATCAACATCGTTGATATGCAAGGTCGTACTGTGAAGTCATCTTCTGACTATGCTGTACCAGGAGGTAAGCTTCCTGTAGCATTGAACGAATTGACTCCAGGTATGTACTTCATGAACATCAAGCAAGGTGAGGCTGTAAGCACATTCAAATTGACTGTGAAGTAAGCGCACTCTTGATCCTTAATAAGAGCCGTCCCGATCACTCGGGGCGGCTTTTTTTATGCCTACTTATCATCTCGTATGGTCTTTCTATACAGGGTGACCATGTTTTGCAGTTGCTGAGCCTCCATAACTTTGGTATTTTTCCATTATCAGTTTCACATCAAAGTCGAATAGTAGAATTCACCTTCAACTAGCCTACTATCCGACGTGAAATTGTAGCGGCCTAACACACCGTGCACAAATCGATAATGGCGATGAAAATCATCGCTCGAAACGCAAAACACAAATCATGAAGAAGATTACGCTATCTCTTCTGGGACTCGCCGTGGGCTTAACCTCCGTAGCACAAGAACCCCAACACGAGTTGCCAGCGCAACTTAAGAAGCTCGACATTGAGTCAGCTCGACAACACCGTACACATCAACATTCAGTTTCCCCCACAGAGGCAGTGATCTGGTCTGAAGACTTCTCTTCAGGTATTCCTGCAACGTGGACAAACTCTGGTTTTGATGGAAACTTGCAGCCTCTTGCAGGTGCACAGTGGGAGTATAGAGGTCCGAATACCACTCCCGATGTAAGTGAAGGTTCACGAGGCGCTTTTGCCGCTGCAAATGACCCAATCCTTTCTCCAACTCGCGGAAACGGATTTATCATCTTTGATTCTGATTATCTAGATAACTCGGGTAACCAATCTAATATTGGAGGTGGTGTAGCTCCAGCTCCACACATCGGTACACTAACAACAGATGTTATTGACCTCAGTGCAAAGAATGACGTAATGCTCGAATTGTCGAGCTATGCACGTGTGTTTTTCGCCAATATGCAAGTAGCATTCTCAACCGATGGCGGTACAACTTGGGGAGATACCATCCTTGTTCACTCCGATGGTACCCTTGGAGCTGGTGGAACAAATGAGAATGGTGAAGTACTCCAGTTCAATGTGAGTAACGAAATCGGAGGATCTGCCAACGTGCGACTTCGTTTTATCTTCGATGGCCGTCCAGGAAACGTCAATGGTAACGGCTACTATTTCTGGTGTTTGGATGATATAAAGATTTCTGACCTGCCTGTGCATTCCTTGAAGTTCGTTGAGAATACAGATGGTGCTCCGGCTCAGGATATTATTTATGGCTCAACACCGGGTCAAGGCAAGTTTGGGATCATGACACTCAAGCAAACACGACCAATTGCATTTGACGCTAATATTCTAAACTTTGGTTCATCTACTCAAACCGATGTACAGTTGGATATTAGCATCCTTGATGACAATGATAATGTGGTTCAACAATTGAGTTCGCCAGCAGTAGCGAGCCTTCAAAGAGACGTGATTGCTGATTACAACGTAATCAATACTAGCTCGTGGACTCCTTCATCGGTAGGTACCTATCGCATTGTTTATTCCGCAATGTCAGATAGCGTAAACGGCACCATTGCCACTATTCCGAGAGATACATTTACCATTTTCGTTACCGACTCTCTAATGTCTCTTGACTTCAATAGCTTCGATAATCGCTTTGGTACAGATGATATCGGAGCAGATGGATCGGCCATCGCATCGAGGTATGATCTAGTTCAGGATGAGCGCTTGTTTGGAGTTGATATTTGGCTATCAGCAACTACTGTAGCGGGCGGTGTAGTAGAGGTAACAGTTTACGATAGTACTGGATTCGACTTCACTAATGGATTCCCTACGCAACCTTTAGCGTTTACCCAACATACGGTTACCGCTCAAGATGTTACCTCAAGAAGCATCAATCTTCGTCTTCGTTCAGCGGATGGCGATCCAATTTACCTGGATGCATCAAACACAGGGGCATACTACATTGTGGTTACCTTGTTCTCTAATAATGATGCGAATCCAATCAACTTGCGAAACTCGCAAACATACCCACAACCATCTCGCTCATCGTTGATGTATTACACCATCAGCAACCCTAGATGGTATACAGGGTTCACCGGAAGCCTTGATCTCAATGCACCTCATATCCGTGCCATTACTTGTCCTGCTTCAAATGCAGCTGCATGTATGGAAATCAGCATTGATGAGATTGCTAATGAAAGCGTGATTAAGGTATATCCAAACCCGGCGAACGAGTATGTAAATCTCGAATTCGCTGATGTGAGCGGAGAAATCCAGTCTAGCATCATCGATATGCAGGGTAGAGTGGTTCACAACCAAACGGACGTAATTGCTTCAGGTTCTGAATTGCCAATCCGTGTAGATCACCTTACTCCAGGCATCTACGTGCTCAATGTGAAGCACGGTGAAGAAGTATCTTCTTTCAAATTGACAGTAGAGTAATCGGAATTCATTCCACTACCTACTGAAGGATCAGGCCGTCTCGTATTGTTCGAGGCGGCCTTTTTATTTGCCGAGCAAACTGAATACCCCGGTTCTTCGTTAATGGTTAGTGTATCTCGAAGTGGTTTGATTACCTTTAGTATAGAATGAAGAAATTTCTACTCACATCCGTAGTTCTATTGCTTTTGTCCGGATCTGCATTCGGACAATTCTACTATGGATTGCACCAGACCTTTGGTAAGAATAGAGTAGAGTACAGAGACTTTGATTGGAATTTCTACCGGTACGAGCGTTTTGATGTTTTCCATTACGAGGATGGTCAATATCTCGCCCAACAAGTGGCGCGGATGGTAAGTCGTCAAATGCCGGTGATCGAGCAGCAACTCGATATACCACTGGATGAACGCATCCAAGTGATGGTGTTCAATAACCTCACGGAACTGAAGCAGAGTAATTTGAATGCCTCCGATGATGAGTCGTACAACACAGGAGGCGTAGTTCACTTTGCCGGAACGCGCATGTTCGTTTATTTCGATGGTGACTATACACATCTCGAAAGCCAAGTGAGGGAAGGCCTCGCTGGATTGGCCATGAATAACCTTATGTATGGTGGGTTCACACAAAGCCTTCGCAATAGCACTCTCCTCAATTTACCGGAATGGTTCACCGAAGGCCTCTTGGCCTATATGGCCTATCCATATGATGGTGAAACGGAAAACTTCGTGGTGGATGGAATGCTCTACGAACAATATGATCACCTCTATGCACTCTCCGGTGATCAGGCCAGAGCGGCAGGACATTCACTTTGGCACTACATCGCACAAACATACGGCGAGAACCTGATCAAGAATATCCTCTATACAACTGTGCTAGAAAGAAGCATTGACAAGGGCTTATCGTACAACATCGGTGTAGACTCTGACGGGCTTTTGAAGAACTGGAGCACATTCTATTTGGAAAGATATCCTCCTGAATTCTCGGAGGACCAAATGGAAGATCTCGAGATCAGAAGGAGCAGGAGGGATGAGCGATTGAATCGTCCTAGATTCTCACCCGATGGACGATACGTGGCCTATGTGCGCAATCGACTGGGGAAATATCGAGTATCGATCTACGACACCTATGAAGACGATAGGAATACCGTGTTAAGAGGTGGACATCTCATTGCCCAGAATGCCGATTATTCTTATCCATTGATGACCTGGCATCCCAACGGAAAGATCTTGGCCGTACTTACTGAAGAGAAGGGCCTCCTTTGGCTGAACTATTACGACGTTGAAGAAGATGAATTAGAGAGGAGAGAGCTTTACGCCTTTCAGAAGGTGCGTTCCATTCAATACTCACGTGACGGTCGAGAATTCTTGGTATCAGGCGTGAAAAATGGCAGATCGAATATCTACATCTATAATATCCTGGCTAGAAGTGCCCGACCTCTCACCAACGATGGGTTCACGGATCTGGATGCAACCTTCTTGAACAACGATCGATTCGTGGTATTCCGGTCGAACCGCGATAACGACACATTGGTATCAGGACAAGAAGTATTCATTCATCCCAAGACCTTCGATCTGTTCATTTACAGAATGGATAGAGGAAGTGATCAAGTTCTTTGGCGGTTGAACACCCCAGAGAATACCCATGAATACGATCTCAGAAGGGTAGATGAGAGTCATTTTTCATACCTCGGTTCGTCGATAGGGCCCCCTAACCAGTACGTTGTAAAGCTAGATAGCTCTATTGCTTATGTAGATACGATCACGCATTACGACTATTTTATTCGTCAAGCTGAGGTGCCTACTTCAGTGTTTGGGACACTTAGTTACGACATCGATCTGGAAAGCAACTCCATGACCAGGATCTATTTGAGGGATGGCAGATATCGATTGTCTATCGAAAACTTTGAATTCCCAAGTGAGTTTTCATCTTCCACAAGGGACCTGGCTACGGAGATGAGTCGTTTTCCGGGTGGTGATCCATCGGATGTGAGTGATGTACGATCATCGTCGGAGGTGAATATCCACGACTATCAATTTGAACCTGAGGCTTTGGCCATCATTCAACCGAAAACGACCCCAGCATTGCGGACCACTCAGAATGTGGATGTGGATAGTTTATATGGAGAGGACTTTCCAATTCCTCCTGACCGTCCTTACTTACTCACTTTCCAAAGGGATGAATTCACGGTTCAGATCGACAACGTATTCGATTATCCACAGTATCAGCCATTCACGGGAACGCCTGGAGGAGGGTTGATTAATACGGGCTTCAATACCATGTTCAAGGTTGGGGCGATAGACCTGTTCAACGATTACCGAATGGTGGCTGGATTTCGAACGGATTTTCAACCCATTCCAGGTGTGTCGTTAAGTCCGAACTCCGAGTTCTTCCTTGGTTTCATCAATCGTAAGAAGAGGTTTGATGAGGAGTTTACCTTCTATCGAAGAAGTCAGGTTGCTTTCTTACCACAACCGATCTCGATGAATGGTCGATTCCTTACCTACGAAGGTCACTACAAGGTCACCTATCCATTCAGTCAGGTGTCTGGAATGCGTTTCTCAGCCGGTTACCGAAACCAACGCCAGATCATTTTGCTAGACAATGCAGGTAGCGTTACACCTCCGGAAACGGATCCGATCACACTGACGGATTATGCCGTCCTCAAGGCAGCGTACGTTTACGATAACACGCGGAAGAAGGGGATCAATCTCTATCACGGTACGCGTTATAAGATCTTCACGGAGTTTTATGAGAACTTAAGTGCAAGCAACTCTGGACTTTTCACTGCAGGTATCGATTACCGCAACTACATGCCTGTTCACCGGGAGATCATCTGGGCCAACCGATTTGCCTTTGGCACCTCTTTCGGGAATGAAAAATTGATCCATTACTTGGGAGGTGTAGACAATGAATTCAATCCAGGGTTCACCAATAATACACCGTATGCAAGGGATCAGAATTACGTTTTCCAAACGGTGGTTACCAACATGCGCGGCTTCTTCCAGAATATCCGAAACGGAAACAGCTTCGCGGTGGTGAATAGTGAGCTTCGGGTGCCAGTTGTTAAATACTTGGTTAATGCTCCCGTTCAGAATGATTTCCTTGCCAACTTCCAGGTCATCGGATTTGGAGATGTGGGTACGGCCTGGAATGGTTTGCATCCTTATGTTGAGGAAAATGCGATCAATACACGTGTGGTAAATGCGCAAGGATACCGAGTAGTGCTCGATACCCAGCGTGAGCCTATCGTAGGGGGATTTGGTTTCGGTTTGAGGAGTCGATTACTCGGCTATTTCTGTAGAGTGGATTGGGCGTGGGGTGTTGAAGATGGTAATGTGTTGGACCGAGTTTTCTACTTCTCTTTGAGTACCGACTTCTAAAGTGGTCCGTTGGCCTTTTCCCATTCTTTGATCACGCTCTTCCTTCCTATCGTTTTGGTAATGATGTCTTTACGAAGGTCCCATCCTCTTGCAGGGCAATACTCTCGGCCGTAGAAAATGATCTGAAGGTGAAGCTTGTTCCAGATCTCTTCAGGGAAGAGTCGCTTGGCATCCTTTTCGGTTTCAACCACCGACTTTCCGCTGCTTAGATTCCATCGGTACATGAGTCGGTGTATATGCGTATCCACTGGAAAGGCAGGTACTCCGAATCCCTGACTCATCACAACCGAGGCGGTTTTGTGTCCTACTGCTGGCATGGCTTCAAGGGCTTCGAAACTAGCTGGCACATCACCGTTGTGTTCATTGAGGATGATGCGTGTAAGCTCATAGATCCCTTTCGATTTCATAGGTGTTAGTCCACATGGGCGAATGATGGCCGCGATCTCCTCTTGGGAGAGCTTTTCCATTTTCTGAGGAGTATCGGCAACCCTGAATAATTCTGGAGTGATCTTATTAACCCGTTCGTCGGTGCATTGGGCAGAGAGGAGCACGGCGATCAATAGGGTAAACGGACTGTGATGATCTAGAGGAATGGGTGTTTCTGGATACAATTCCTCCAGGGTGTTGATTGCGAAGTCTACCTTGTCTGCTTTGGTCATGCTCTTCAAACTTTTAGCTTAGCTTATTGTTCCGTCAATGAAGATCAAAAAAAGGAAAATCAAATGACACATCTGAACAAAGGAGATAAAGCGCCGGAATTTAAGGCGAAAGATCACAACGGAAATGAGATCTCGTTGAGTTCGTTCGAAGGGCAGAAACTCGTATTGTATTTCTATCCGAAGGATGACACCCCGGGTTGTACGGCTGAGGCTTGCAGCTTTAGGGATGAATATGCCGATCTCAAGGATAAGGGATTCGCCATTGTTGGGGTTTCTGCTGATGACGAAAAGAAGCACAACAAATTTGCGGATAAGTACGACTTGCCTTTTCCGTTGATCCCTGATACGGACAAAGAGATTATTAATGCCTATGGAGTTTGGGGTAAGAAGAAATTCATGGGACGTGAATTCGATGGGATCCACCGAGAGACATTCGTCATCGACGAAAAAGGTGAGATCGAGCACGTAATCACCAAAGTGAAGTCGAAAGCGGCCGCTCAACAGATCCTAGAAGCTTACTCCTAAGTTGTCGATAACTTAGTCGTTTGTATACGGATAGCCCATGTTCTATGGGCTATATTTGTTTTTCTCAAAGAACAAAATTCAATTTCATGAGTAGCGACAAAGATGCCCGTCTGAAAGCGCTGAAGCTGACGATGGATAAGATGGATAAAACGTACGGTAAAGGTGCCGTGATGCGCATGGGTGATGCGCCTGTTGTGGAAGTTGACACCATACCATCTGGATCCATCGGTTTGGATATTGCCCTCGGCATTGGAGGATACCCACGCGGTAGAGTAGTGGAGATCTATGGTCCGGAGTCTTCGGGTAAAACGACCTTGACACTGCACGCTATAGCGGAGGCGCAGAAGAACGGTGGAATTGCTGCTTTCGTCGATGCAGAGCACGCATTCGATCGTACATATGCCGAGAAACTTGGGGTGAATACAGAAGAGTTGATCATTTCTCAGCCAGACAATGGTGAGCAGGCTCTTGAGATCGCGGATAACCTCATTCGTTCAGGTGCCATTGATATCTTGATCATTGACTCTGTAGCGGCACTTACTCCTAAGAGTGAGATCGAAGGAGAGATGGGTGACTCTAAGATGGGTCTCCAAGCACGATTGATGTCGCAAGCACTCAGAAAACTTACGGGTACTATCTCCAAGACCAACTGTACATGTGTATTCATCAACCAGTTGAGAGAGAAGATCGGTGTCATGTTTGGAAACCCAGAAACAACCACCGGTGGTAATGCACTGAAGTTCTACTCTTCAGTTCGAATTGATATCCGTAGATCTTCACAGATCAAGAATGCAGACAATGTAATCGGTAACCGCGTTCGCATCAAGGTGGTTAAGAATAAAGTAGCCCCTCCTTTCCGTCAGGCTGAATTTGACATCATGTACGGAGAAGGAATCTCAAAAGTGGGTGAGTTGATCGACCTAGGTGTTGAACACGAGATCGTTCAAAAGAGCGGTTCATGGTTCAGTTACGACGGTACCAAGCTGGGTCAAGGTAGAGACGCTGTGAAGCAGTTGCTCAAAGACAACCCTGAGCTTGCGGAAGAGATCGAAGCGAAGATTCACGAGAAGATCAAGACATCTGCTGAATAAGCACATCAACCATACTACAGGGTCGCCTAGAAAGCGACCCTTTTTTCTTTCAACCTTAGCGGTAGCTAGTTCGTTAATCTTAGTAACCCTTAGCCAAAAGAGGTTGATTAACTTTGCAGCATGAAAAACATCATCTTACTATTCTTTGCGATCACGCTTGTTGCTTGCGGTGGTAATTCAGGAAATAACTCATCGGATACAGATCCTCAAAATTCAACCGTAAGTCCGGTTGATACCCTAACCGGTGAGATCAACCGCCAGAACGATTCATTGAATGAGTATCTCTATGATAACCCATTTGATGTAGATGCATTGCTAGCACGATCACGTCGATATATAGCCGAGAAGAATATCCCTTATGCCGAGGCAGACATCCGTGCAGCCATGGAGTTGGATAGCTTGAACCCTAAAGTTCTTTTGGCCTGGGGGGATATCAATTTCTATAAGAATCAGACACGCGAATCGCGCAATGCTTGGAAGAAGTGTATCGAGTTGGATGAGCAGAATGTAGACTGCAGGCTTAAACTTGCTGAGCTCTACAATGCCGTACAGAAGTACCGCGAGAGCCTCAAGCTGGTAAATGAGGTCATTGAGATCGACCCTTCTCAGCCCGTGGCTTACTTCATCAAGGGGAATAATATTCGTGAGCTCACCGGAGATACGGCCGCCGCCGTTCGATACGTACAGGAGGCCATCGAGCGCGATCCAGAATATTGGCCGGCTATTGATTTTGCGGCTGTGATGCTTTCTAAGCTCAATGACCCTACCGCTGAGGTGTACTTCGATCGCTTGATCGAGATCGATCCCAATAATCAACCTACCTACTACAAGAAAGGTATGTTCCACATGGGGATGAAAGACTATAACAAGGCGATTAAGGCATTCACCATGTCTACCCAACTTCGTCCTACCGACGCCGAGAGCTTCTTCAACCTAGGATACATTCACCTTGAGCTTAACCTCAATCGTGAGGCGGCAGACTACTTCTCTAAGTCGATCCAAGCCCGTCAAGTTAACCACCGCGCCTATTACGGCAGAGGGTTCACGTACGAGCGTATGGGTGACCTGTTGAGGGCGCAAGAAGACTTCAAGCAAGCATTGGCTTACAATCCAACGCACGAGCCTTCAAAGATAGCCTTGCGAAGGGTTCAACAGGCCATCAATGAGATGGGAGGTCAATAAGAGAAAAGGAATGAAAGCGGGCTAAGATTTAGCTCGCTTTGTCATTGCGGCCAACATATCCCACTCCTCTTCAGAAACCGCATCGAGGAAGTTCAACTGACCAGCATCTTGTAGCCACTCACCGCCATCGATGGTAACCACTTCGCCGTTCATGTACGCGGCAAAAGGACTCACCATATAGGCTGCAAGGTTATTCAATTCCTGGTGTTCGCCAGATCTGCGTAGCGGGATCTGATTGACTACATTCAACTTTTCGGAAGTATCGCCAGGCAATAGTCTCGACCATGCTCCTTCAGTTGGGAATGGTCCAGGAGCGATGGCATTGGACCGGATCCCATACTTCGCCCATTCAATAGCTAAACTGCGCGTCATGGCTAGCACACCGGCCTTTGCCATGGCAGAGGGAACTACATAGGAAGATCCAGTCCAGGCGTAGGTAGTAACGATATTGAGGAAGTTTACATCTCTTTTCTTTTCACTGATCCATTGCTTTCCAAAGGCCAAGGTCACGTTCTTGGTTCCTTTCAATACGATGTCGATGATGGCATCAAAAGCATTGGCAGAAAGGCGCTCGGTTGGGCTGATGAAGTTACCAGCGGCATTGTTCACCACAACATCCGGCGATCCCCACTTATTGTTGATCTCATCCCTGAGGTGTTCAACCTGGGCATAATCGCGAATGTCGCACGCAACGCCAAGGACCTCACCACCTGTTTCTTTTGTGATCTCGGCAGCTGCCTCGTCCAAACGCTCTTGCTTACGGCTAGAAATCACCACCTTAGCTCCAAGCGATGAGAAGTAAGTGGACATGGATTTTCCCAATCCACTACCGCCTCCGGTAACGAGGATGACGGTGTCCTTCAAACTATCTTTAGGTAGCATCGATGTTGTGTGTGAAATAGCCATTCGCTGTGTATATTTAGGGAATGGCAAAATACAATAATTCCTTTGCGATGAGACGCTCAATTCTTTTTGTTCTTATGACCTTTGCGCTCTTCAGTTGCGAATCAGAGAAGACTACTATGCCTCAAGAACCTGACGTAAAGCAAATACCTGTTTCATTAGAGAAGCACGGTGATGTTAGAGTAGATGAATACTACTGGCTCAATGAGCGTGAGAACCCAGAAGTGATCGATTATCTCAATAGTGAGAACGCGTACCGCGAGTCCATCATGAAGGGAACCGAGGAAATGCAAGCCAACCTTTATGAGGAGATGGTGGGCCGGATCAAGCAGGATGACTCATCCGTGCCCTACGAACTCGATGGTTATTTCTACTACACTCGCTATGAAGAAGGAGCTCAGTATCCCTTGTACTGTCGGAAGAAAGGCAGCCTAGAAGCTGAGGAGGAGATCATGCTTGATGTAAACGTGATGGCTGAAGGCTACTCCTATTATCAGGTGAGCGGAATTTCGATCAGACCCGATTCCAAGATGATCGCCTTTGGTGTCGATACCGTTTCTCGTAGGATCTATACCATCTATTTCAAGGATCTCGAAACAGGAGAGGTCTTGGAAGAAGTTATACCAAATACAAGTGGCAGCAGCACTTGGGCTGAGGATAATAAAACACTTTTCTACGCCACAAAGGATCGCACCACACTTCGTCAGGATCGCATCATCCGCCATACACTTGGAACGAATGCCAGCCTTGATACAGAGGTATACCACGAAGCTGATGAAACCTTCATCACCTACGTTTATAAAAGTAAGAGCAAGAAGTATATCATCATTGGGAGTTCTTCCACGTTGTCCAATGAATACAGAACAGTGGATGCTTCCAACCCTGAAGGGGATTTTGAAGTCTTCCAATCTAGGGTGAGAGGCCTTGAATATGGCATCGCTCACTATGAGAACGACTGGTACATTAGGACCAATCACGATGGAGCGGTGAACTTTAAATTGATGAAGACACCTGTCGGAAAGACTGAGGTTGTGAACTGGAAGGATGTGATTCCACATCGTGAGGATGTACTTCTGGAAAGCATTGAAATCTTCCAAGACTACCTCGTAACTGACGAACGCAGGAATGGGTTGAACCTATTGCGCATCATCCCTTGGAACGATAAAGATGAAGAACATTTCATCGAATTCGAGGAGGAAACATACACCACCTATATCGGCAATAACCCCCAGTTCGATACCAAGAAATTGCGCTTTGGTTATTCATCACTTACTACACCTAGTTCCGTGTATTCTTATGACATGGAATCGCGTGAACGTGAATTGCTGAAGCAACAAGAAGTGGTAGGTGGATATGACCCGAATGAATATGCATCGGAACGTATATGGGCCACAGCCG
>CBFHXG010000008.1:0-81040 GCA_965659725.1 Phaeocystidibacter sp.
TGAAGATGTGCATTGGACACGTCCAGACCTGGAAATGGGTATTGGTGAATCGCGTGAATTCGACGTGCGTATTCGCTATCGTCAGCCGCTTCAAAAGGCAACGCTGCATCGCGAAGCCAACGGTTTATATATATCCTTCGTAAAGGCTCAAAAGGCCATTACCGCAGGTCAGTTTGCCGCATGGTACTTCGAGGAGGAGCTGATCGGCTCTGGCGTGATACACGAATAAGATGAAGAAATTTCTAGTGTTTGGGTTGTTCTTGACGCTGTCCGTTATCGGGTGGGGACAAGATCGATATTGGGTGTTCATGAATGAGCCCATCGTTACACAACACCCAAATTCTGTATCTCCTAATGAAGAATCGAAACGCTATTACGTGTTGGATTCAAATAAGTTGGCTCTTTCGGATCGCGCCATTGAACGCAGAAGAAGACAAGGGATAGGGATACAACCAACAGATTTCAATCGTCCTACAGGCGTAGGTATACCTCAATATTTGAGATTAGCGGGTTACAAGATCCATGGATATTCGCGTTGGCTGAATGCCTATAGTGTTGAACCACCGGTTGGTGTTTCTGATCCCAATCTTCACTTGGAAAAGTCCATTGCCTTTCAAAGAGGTATACAATGGCCACTGAGAAAAGTGCAATCACTCGAAGTTCAAGAAGCACCAGTCTCTTTTGCTGTTGAAGCACGATCTGCCGTTGCAGCGTCGCCTGCACCGCCGGACGATCATTGGTATGATTACGGAGAAGCTTGGCAGCAAACGTATATGGTCCATGGTGAAGTGTTACACGACCAAGGTTTTGAGGGCAGAGGAATGTTGATCGCCGTTTTGGACGGATCATTCTATGAAGCCAATGTGTATGGCGGATTGAAGCGCGCTTTTGATGAAGGTCGCATCGTAGCTACCTACGATTTCGTGAACAACGATACCAACGTATTTCGAGCCACAGGAACACACGGAACACGGGTGTTTTCCATCATGGGGACGGAACTGGATGGCCGACTTGTAGGTTCGGCACCTAAGGCTTCCTACGCCCTGCTGAGGTCGGAAGACGAAGGAAGCGAAACCAAGGTGGAAGAAGACAATTGGATCTTTGCAGCTGAATTTGCGGATAGTCTGGGAGCAGACGTGATCAATTCATCGCTGGGCTACACCACCTTCGATTCGGGGAATAATTACACACCTGCCGATATGGACGGTCGTACTGCAATCGTAACCCTGGGAGCCGTAATGGCCCACCGCACAGGTATGGTGGTCGTTTCAAGTGCAGGTAATACGGGGACTTCCAATTGGCGCGTCGTTAGTGCTCCAGCAGATGCCGACAGCATTCTCGCCGTGGGTGCCGTGGATTCCATGGAACTGGTAGGTGGATTCTCGGGCAGAGGTCCTTCTGCCGATGGTCGCGTTAAACCCGATGTAATGGCACAAGGAGTGTTAACGGCACATTTGGGTCAGTATGGACTTGTATCCAGAGGAAACGGTACCAGCTTCAGCTCTCCCGTGATCGCTGGTTTTGCTGCTTGTTTTTGGGAGGCAAATCCAGGCGCTAGCAATTACGAGATCATGAATTGGATACGTCAGAGTTCAGATAGATATGATCGTCCGAATGAAGACTATGGATATGGCATTCCCGATTTCTCTATGGCCATGGCCTTGTCGGGTGCCATGGAGTTGAGCGAGGATATCATTTATCCCAATCCGACAGATGGGTTATTGCGCTTAAGGATCGATGCTCCTGAGGGAGCGGAATTCCAGGTTGTTGACCTGATGGGCAGAACGGTTCATTCTGGTACGCTTACTTTCCCAATGAATGGCTCTATTGAGCTTCCGGCTACTTTATCCAATGGAACCTATCTCTTGGAAATAGAGCGAAACGATGAGGCCTTTGTTACGCGCTTCATCCTTTACCGTTGATTCTCATAATTCAACTACATCCTGAGCCTTGGCGGCTTGGCGATGCGTGTGGAATGACCTATTTTCACGCTTCCAAGCACTTTGTATGGCAAACAGGATCACTTCTCTTTTCAATATTCAATACCCCATCGTTCAGGCCGGTATGATCTGGTGTTCAGGATGGGAACTCGCTAGTGCATCGGCGAATGCAGGAATCCTAGGTATCATTGGTTCAGGATCGATGTACCCTGATATCCTTCGGGATCACATTCGAAAGGCAAAAAAAGCGACAAGCAAGCCATTTGGGGTGAATGTGCCCATGCTTTACCCAGATATCGATAAACACATGGATATCATTATTGAAGAAGGAGTGAAGATCGTTTTTACATCTGCAGGTAATCCTAAAACGTGGACATCCCATCTGAAGGAGAAAGGCATTACCGTAGTTCATGTTGTGTCGAGCGTGAAATTCGCACAGAAAGCGGAAGAGGCCGGTGTTGATGCCGTGGTAGCCGAAGGTTTCGAAGCGGGTGGTCATAATGGGAGAGACGAAACTACTACCATGTGTCTTATTCCTATGGTGAAAGAAAAAGTGAACATCCCAGTGATCGCTGCAGGAGGCATTGGAACAGGAAAGGGAATGTTGGCTGCCATGGGCCTTGGAGCCGACGGTGTTCAAATCGGTAGTCGGTTTGTCGCTTCCGAAGAATCCTCCGCACACCTCGCTTTTAAGAATGCCGTTATTGGGGCAAAGGAAGGAGATACTGTTTTGACGTTGAAGGAGTTGGCTCCTGTCCGACTTATAAAGAATAAATTCTTTCAAGATATTGCTACCGCCTATCAGAATGGAGCTACACGAGATGAGTTGATCCAATTACTTGGACGTGCTCGCGCTAAGAAGGGCATGTTTGAGGGTGACATGGATGAGGGGGAATTGGAGATCGGTCAGATATCCGGACTCATCCATGAGGTGAAGCCCACGGCCGAGATTGTAAAGGAAATAGTGGAAGAATTCGAGGCTACACGAAAGGCAATGAGTAATCTTGAATGGTCTGCTCATGTCTGATCAACTCAAAAAAGCAGTCATACTCGCCGGAGGTAAAGGAACCCGCTTAGCGGAGATCCGCGACGACATACCGAAGCCCATGATGCCTGTTGCAGGCAAGCCACTTCTCGAATACCAAATGGAGATGTGTGCAGCTCAAGGAATCGAGCACGTCACACTGTTGGTCAATCATTTGAAAGAGAGCATTGTCGATCATTTTGGCCATAGCTTCAAGAATATACAGATCGAGTATTTTGAAGAGAAAGAGCCGTTGGGAACGGTAGGAGGCATCGCTGAGATCTCCGATTCCATCCATGAAGACATACTCGTTCTGTACGGAGATGTGATGATGGAAATGGACCTACATCGATTGTATGCCTTCCATCAAAAAAAGAACAGCGAGGCCACGTTGGTCATCCATCCCAATGATCATCCGTACGATAGCGACTTGGTGGAGCTTGGACCAAATGACGAAGTGGTTCGCTTCCTGTCTAAGCCACACCCTGACGATCTTCGCTATCACAATGCGGTGAATGCTGCCGCCTACGTGTTCTCTCCCAACGTCTTATCTCGACTTGAAAAAGGAGTAAAAGCTGATTTTGGCAAGGATATCTTTCCAAAATGGGTGGGTGATGTGAAGATGTATGGCTACAGTACGCCAGAGTATTTGAAGGATATGGGTACGCCAGACCGACTTCAGAAGGTGGAAGGAGATGTGTTGAGTGGAAAGGTGCATAGGCGATCACTTATCCATCAACAGAAGTGCATATTCTTGGATAGGGATGGTGTCTTGAACTATGATACAGATCTCATCGATAAGCCGGAAGACCTGAAGTTGTATGAATGGACGGCCGACGCGGTCCAGCGCATCAATCGATCGGACTACCTGAGTGTTATCACCACCAATCAAAGTGTGGTAGCCAGAGGAATGGTAGACGAAGCCGGTTTGGCGGAGATCCACAAGAAGATGGAGACCGACCTCGGCAATCAGCGTGCCTATGTAGATGCCATCTATTATTGTCCGCATCATCCCGATAAAGGATTTGAAGGCGAACGACCAGAGTACAAGATCGAATGTGATTGCCGAAAGCCCAAACCGGGTATGATCATGAAGGCTACGAAGAGATTCAATATCGATCTTCGCAAAAGCTGGATGATAGGTGATTCATCCAGAGACATTGAAGCGGGAAAGGCCGCGGGTGTGCGCACCATCGCCTTGAGAACGGGGCATGGCGCCGTTCACCTGAATGCGCGTCCGGATTTTCATTTCGATCACCTGAAGGATGCCGTCGACTTCATTTTGGATGAACCGTACAGCGATGCCTACCAAACCCTCTTGAAGAAATTCCAGTCCACTCGCAAGTCGCCATTCGTGGTGATGGTTGGCGGCCAATCGAGATCGGGTAAGAGCTCTTTTGTCAGTGATTTGAAATTTAGATTGACAAGAGATGGAATTCAATCCATCCGTATACCATTGGATCAGTGGATCTTGGCGAGCGATGTAAGGGGAGAGGTTGAAGATGTTAAGAAGACATTCCAGATAGACAGGATGAAGAACGATCTGAGGGACTTCTTGGATGGAAGGCCTATGCAGATCCCCGGATATGCAGATCATCCGGAGCGCATGGCCTTTGGTATACATGCGGCTTGGACAGGAGAGGCTGTTGTATTCATTGAAGGTGTTCCAGCGCTGATCGATGAAGAGATGGCAGAGCTAGGCGATTGGAAGGTATTCATGGAATCGGAGGAGGCTAAGCGACAAGATAGATTCCATCGATTCTACGAGTGGAAAGGAAAGACCAGATCGGATTCTGATACCTTGTACAAGTCAAGATTGGAGTCGGAATATGAAATCATTGCTCAAGGCCGTAAATTCGCTGACGACATCTTTACCTCATGATCATTACAAAAACTCCATTCCGTATCAGTTTCGTTGGTGGCGGATCCGACCTTGAAGCCTTTTACTCGAAACATCCGGGGGCGGTGCTCAGTACGAGTATCAACAAATACATGTACATCTCATCGCACAAATTCTTTGAGCCTGATAAGATCCGTACCAAGTATTCCCAAACGGAAACGGTAGATCGGGTGGAGGACCTTAAGCACAACTTATTGAGAACGCTTCTTCAGCGATTTGATATCAAGGGAGGGATAGAGATCAGTTCTATTGCCGACGTTCCGGCTGGAACAGGCATGGGTAGTTCGAGCAGCTTTACCGTAGGTGTGTTGCACAATCTATCCGCGGTACAGAATCGATTTGTATCCAAGGAAACCTTGGCCAAGGAGGCATGCGAGGTAGAGATCGATATCTTGAAGGAACCAATCGGTAAGCAAGACCAATATGCCGCTGCGTATGGCGGCTTGAATGTGATCGAATTTCATCCAAACGGACATGTATCCGTGGAGCCCGTGCATTTGAATGCAGAGGGACATCGTGAATTACAAGATCACCTAGTGATGTTCTATATTGGAAATCAGCGCAGTGCATCAAGCATACTAGCTGAACAAAGGAAGAACACCTCTCAAGAAGATAAATTCAATGCACTTAAGCAGATGGTGGGATTGGTTCGCGAGCTGAAGAGTGTACTTGAGGCTGGCAATTGGCAGCAGTTTGGAGACCTCATGCATGAGAATTGGATACTAAAGCAAGGATTGGCTAGTGGCATCACTAATCCTATGATTACTGAGATCTATGATGCGGCCCGAGCAGCTGGCGCAACAGGAGGCAAGCTCCTAGGTGCTGGAGGCGGTGGATTCATGCTGTTCACTTGTCCACCTGATAAACACGAAAAATTACGCGAGGCACTAAAGAAAGTACGACCTTTCGCGTTTAACCTCGAGCAAGAGGGAAGCAAATTGATCTATTATGGCGACGAATAAGCACATTTCATCCTACATCTCGGCGGTCAAGGACACGTTAGACAATCTTGATCCTGATCAGATCGATGCCTTGATCGAGGCATTTGCCGCTACCTATGAGGCGGGTGGAAACATCTACACGATGGGTAACGGTGGTTCGGGTGCGTCGGCATCACACGCTGCGGGAGACTTCCTCAAGGGTGCGAGCTATGGATTGAATCGTCGTTTTAAGATGATCTGTTTGAATGATAACCTACCGAGCATGATGGCCATTGCCAATGACATTGGTTGGGAAGACATCTTTGTTGAACCCCTGAAAAACTTCATGGGGAAGAACGACCTCGTGATTGGGATCAGCGGAAGCGGCAATAGTGCCAACGTGGTGAAGGCGCTAGAGCATGCGAGATCTGAAGGTGTAAAAACAGTGGCCTTGACTGGTTTCAAGGGAGGAAAGATTGGGCAGATTGCTGATCTACATGTGCATGCTCCGGTAATGGATATGGAGGTTACTGAGGATATTCATATGGTGATCTTTAATATTGTGAAGAAGGCTATGATGGAGCGATATCTCGGGGACAACCCGAGTATGGGAAGTACGTACGACGATCGGGTTCAATAGAACATCAAATTGATATAAAAGCAAAGGCCATCTGAATGAACAGATGGCCTTTTTGTTGAGGGTCAGTGCGACTTGACCCACCTATTAGTTGTGTGCAATCGGATCGGCTGTATTGTCCGGATCTCCAACTGCAGTTCCACTGGTGCTGATTGGTCCGAGTAGAACCAAGCCTGCTACGTGGGGAGCTGCCATAGATGTTCCACTCAGGGTAGAGTAGCCACCATTTTTATAAGTAGACTCAACGCTCACGCCCGGTGCAGCATAGTCTACCGGTGGATTGCCGTAGTTGCTGAAATACGCGAAACCATCGTTGTTATCAATGGCAGAAACAGTAAGGATGTTAGGGCCATTTACACGAGCAGGACTAGAGTTGTTGGCATCGATACCATCATTTCCTGCAGCGAGAACGAATACACATGTGCTGGATGCAGAAAGAACTGCCGCATCGAGAGAAGTGCTAATTCCTCCGCCAAGGCTCATGTTGGCGACATCATTTGAAGATGCGGCGCCGGCGACATAATTCACACCTGAGATTACTCCTGAAAGAGAGCCACTACCACGACGGTCGAGTACGCGTACGGATACAACTTCTGCACCAGCCGCTACACCTACTACACCTTCGCTATTGTCGATGGCAGCAATGGTTCCGGCCACATGTGTACCATGACCGTTTTGATCATCTGGATTGGTTGATTGGTTACCACTGAGGAATGACTGGCTCAAGCCGACGTTCACATTGGGGTCAAGGTGATCGAGGTCGACGCCTGAATCGAGGATCCAAGCTCTTTTGCCAACGCCATTACCGGCGCCACCAACGCGGTTAATTCCCCATGGAGTGGTTTGCACGGGTCCACCGCCACCACCGCCTGGCTTGCCTTTTCCACCGCCTGGAGCGAGGGCAATGATCTTGTCTTGTTCAATGTAATCGATAGCCTCATCGGTGCGGAGTTCATTCAATTCATCGGTGTTGAGTAGAACGGCAAATCCGGTAAGAGCTTTACCGTAAACGCGATCTATATTCTCAACCGGTATGCTGTGTATGGTAAGGAGTTCTTCTGCGAACGACTGCACAGTGCGTTGTGCATTGTCGTAGGACATGGTTTGTGGATTGGTCTTGAACGTTTGGCCGTCGTTTTTTAAAACAACGATGTAATGATCTTCAATTCCTAGACTCGATTCATAGCGGATCACATCGGTTACGTTTTGATCAACTGCTTCATTCAGGTTTTCTTTGTTACAACCTACTAAAACAGCCGCGCCTAATGCTACGCAGGCGAGTTGTTTAACGTGCTTCTTCATACAAATGAGATTTAATTGAATAACTCAATGTATAGATTCTTGTTAAGAAATACACGTCGGAATTTTATCAAGTTTTCAACAACTGCCTGATAATCAGAATAATCCTACAAAATGAGTGTGTTTACGAATCTTTCGATGTACTCATCCATTCGCTTTCTTCTATACTGCATTACGAATCGGGGATGTTCTAGGGCTGTTATGGTACTGAACCAATCCTCTTGTTCATTCCATTTCGTCATGGCCTTGAGGTTTTTCCCTGTCCCAAACAAAACCACAGTATTCGGATTACCCACTAGCTCTTTTTGAGATTGAATTTGGTGGAGAATGAAGGGCTCTAGCATTTTTTGAACCTTGGCATCGTCGTAGTAATTAAAGTTTACCCAATTTCCTTTTTCATTTTTCTTGATGAATCCGAGAGGTGAAACACCACCGATGAAATAATCTCCGAAGAACTTTTCTGGTCCTCCGTAGGCTTCGATCACTCTCCAAACAAGATCTGCAGAAGTTTCAGTAGTGTTTACATCGGGCATATCGATACCGATAGATTCCAAGGCTGGCGTATCGGTAAATGGTATGCCTGTAAGTCCAGCTCCCAATCGCCCTGGATTGATCCCTAGGAGTAGCTTTCTCGGTCTTTTATCTGAATAATACCGTTTGTAGAACTCATCCAAGGCTGCCCAGCTGGATGCACTCATCTCTTGATAGGGATGTAGCACGTCAATGTCTTTTGGAAGGTCGATCTTGAATTCAAGATTTCGGTACCAAGACAGGATTTCAGTGGAAAGCATCGGGTCGACGGGGTTTCAGTAAATGTGATGGGTTTACGTTGCCAAAGTAGGGAAAATGGGTTGAACGAGTTTAATGAGTTTCAGGGGTTTGAGGGGTTTTAGGAGTTGGGGAAAACGTTCCTTCGTTTCTGTGTTCCTCCGTTCCTCCGTTTTCTTGAGCGCATAATAAGTTCGTTGTTAATCAAGCATGACTGTTGATTCGAACAACGAGCGAGCATCGTCTGCTACGATGGCCCTTTAGCCCTTTGGCCACTTTGCCATACGATTATCCGTTCCTCGGCAAAAAGGCCCCGTCGCTTGCCGGGGATGACTTCGTCAGCTTTGCGGCTGAGAAGAAGGTCCTCCGCCTACCGGCGGATGAAAGATGCATGTGATCCCAAATAGATTTCTTTGAAGGTGGTCCCTTCCCATTGGGGAATTCAACGAGCGAGCCTTGGTGGCCTCGTCAGCCTTGACGGCATTGACAGCCCTGGAGCCTCGGAGCCTTTCCCGACGATCAGCTTTAGCTGATGTAGGGATGCCGACTGATAGCGTCGGCAGGAGCCCTGAAGCCTTGATTCCCTTGCCCTCCATCCATTCGTTTCCTATCTTTCCACTTCACCTATCCTCCCATCAATGGAAATCCTTGCAAATCCAAAACTCGAGAAAGCTGTATTTATATCATTGGTTGCATTTGCTGCCATAGTTTCTGTGTTAGGCTACTTTGTGTTTGATACGTTGTGGATACTTTGGTTATCGTTGATCGGAATTCCTCTTGTTTATATCGTTCTTCGGTTTACCCTCTTGCGATTGCGAGCTATCGAGCTCAATGAGAAAAGAGGCTTTCTCATCCTTAAATACCGAAATCAAGCTCAGAATAGGCACATTGCTATTCGTGATGCACGCATGGAGATCATTATCCGCATAAATGGAAACGACCAAGAAAGGGAGCACTTTCACATTTTCGAAAAAGACAAACGCGTAGCCGCTGTTATCCCCGGACTATCGGGCTTTACACCGGACGACTTGAAGGGATTGCACGCGAGGTTGAGGGAGGTTTGATAAGTTTCATGGGTTTGAGGAAAACGTTGATATATTAATCCGTTTCTACGTTGATCCGTTGTTCATGTGATCCCTTCCCATTGGGGAAATCAACGAGCCAGCCTTTGAACCCTGTAGCCTCGGAGCCTTTCCCGACGATCAGCTTTAGCTGATATCGGGATGCCGACCGGTAGCGTCGGCAGGAGCCTCGGAGCCGTGGGGCCCGGGTGTCTTGGAGCCCTGTTGCCCTTCCCTTCTCACCTTCGCAATGATTCTATTCAACACCGGTGGTGTGATCAAGGTGGTTAAAATGACTACCAAAATGATGATGGCAAAGAGGCTATCGTTCAGCACGCCCGTGGATTTACCGATGGAGGCGAAGATGATGCCTACTTCACCACGTGGAACAAGCCCAACGCCAACCATCCAACTGTTGTAACCCCTCCGAGTGGCAAATCCTGCAATGATCTTCCCAATGATCGCTACCGCCGTGATCGCCAGTCCAACGAGCACGATATTCCAATCCAAGAAGGCCGTAACATCCACTTGAAAGCCCATCATTACGAAGAAGATAGGAGCAAAGATCTCCTCGATAGGACTCACCAAGTCTTCAATGTCCTGGTGAGGTAAGCGAACATCATCAAAGTATTTTTCCTGAATGACCATCCCGGCAGCAAATGCACCTACAATGGTTGCCAGACCGATCTCATCTGCAAACCATGCCAATAACATCAACAAGGAGATAGGGACGAATAAGAAGGTGTTGTGGCCCGCGACAATGGAGAATTTCTTGATGGTCTTGCGGATCAAGTATTTTTCAAAAAGGTAGATGATCGCCAAGAAACCAATGGCCTTTCCTAATATCATGAAGAGTTCACTCCATTGGAATATACCAGAGGTTACCAGTCCGGTTACTACCGCCAATAGGATCAATCCTAAGATATCGTCCAATACGGCCACACCCAATATCAGTTTCGATTCCTTTAGGTCAAGGACATGACCATCCTTCAATACCCTCGCCGTGATTCCGATTGAGGTAGCCCCTAAAGTGGCACCCACAAAAATGGCAGTGTTGTTTGATTCTTCCGGAAGGAGGAAGAGAGTGATCAGATATCCCAAGATAAAGGGAGCGACCACTCCCAATACGGCCACGATGAGTGCCGGCCTACCCATCCGTATCATCTCGGTGGTCTTTGTCTCCAATCCTACCATGAATAAGAGCAAGATCACCCCAAAAGAGGAGAAGAGTAGGGCATACCTGGCGTGCAGGGTAATGGTACGGTGATCACTGTTTAGGAGCGTGTTGCCTAGTTTTTCTTCAATATCAGGACGCAGACCTAGCTCAGGTAAGTGATGCTCCACCGAGTGTTCCCAGCTATCCGTCTGCTCCTGTGTTTCAATGATGTGCTCGATCTCCGGCAAATGCCGAATGGCGATGGTCACCGGATCGTTCATTTGATAGAGAATGGTGCCCACCAGGATACCGAGTATCAATTCACCCAATACAGGTGGCTGATTTAGCTTCTTTGCAACAAAGCCACCAACGGCAGCCCCCACGAGCAAAAAGAAGATGGCTAGGAACTCATTGGCGTAGGGATCTCCCCCTGAAGCATTGACAATGGTGGATGAGAGCAGAAGCAGACTGGCTAGTAGGTACTTAAACATCGTTCATGCGTTTAAGGTGAAAGAACGATTAAAGGTAACCCCTGCTATCAGAAAAAAACCTGATGAATGTCAGGCAAAAAAAAATCCCGACCACTAGGGCCGGGATCCTATATCCTCAATGGGAACTATGATTACATAGCAGCGTCGAGCTTACCCGCAAGTACGTGCTTAGGAGCAACACCAACTTGCTTGTCAACAATCTCACCACCCTTGAAAACAAGGAGAGTAGGAATGTTGCGAATGCCATATTCCATAGCGATGCTCTGGTGTTCGTCTACGTTCAACTTGCCAATAACCGCTTTTCCGTCGTATTCGCCTGATAGTTCTTCAACTACCGGTCCTACCATGCGGCATGGTCCACACCACTCCGCCCAGAAATCGACCAATACTGGCTTGTCTGATTCGAGTACCGTTGACTTGAAGTTATCAGCAGTGAGTTCTAGTGCCATTTTGTAATTCTTATGATGAGCTTTCAGTTAATTTTGCCGCGCAAGTTACACTATTCTGTTTTGTTGCTCGACTTAATAGATGACGAAATTACGGCCAATCCCTTACGCACGAAAAGGCATCATATTGATTTATGCAATCTTGCTATTTACCGCAGTTATGAAGTTCTAGTTCGGGAAGTATGCCGGATAGATCCACATCTCCGTTTTCTCGAACCCACTTCTCATAGACCTTTGCGCCACTTCGCGCACTGCGAATAGCCCAGCGTAGACGGATCAAGTGTTTCTCATCTTCGCTGAGGTAAGCTATGGTTTTAGCTTCTTCCATCTGCCACCTCAACGCACTGAATACCATGCCCACAGATACACTCAAGTTATAGCTCTCAACAAATCCATACATCGGGATCTGAAGATAATCATCAGCTATTTCCACGGCCTCTTCTGATATTCCGTTGAATTCGTTACCAAAAACGACCGCAAGGGGTTTGTCCGTAGGTAGCTCTCGATGGGTTTTGCCCTGTTCATGTGGAGAAGTAACCGCAATATGATAGCCTCTTGACTTCAATGATCGCAGCGTATCAACCATGCTCTCGGACTTGCGAAGGTCTAACCATTTATCCGAATTCTTACTGATCTCCGACTTGAGTTTGACCTTCCAATTCTTCTCCACCATATGTACCTCATGAAAGCCCAACGCATCCAAGGTGCGCAATACAGCTGATGCGTTCTGTTCCTTGGCAGTGTCTTCCAAGACAGCCACGGCCGATCTAGTTCTTTGGGATAAGACTTCCTCAAACCGCGCTTTGCGTGACTCGGTGAGGAATTCGAGCATAAACCGACTATGTTCTTCGATGTTCATGCCGCAAAATAAGAAGCGGAAATTTAACGGAGAACGGTGATCTCACTTACGCGATCGATCCATTCTCTTTCACCAAAAAGCTCATAGGTCATGCGAATCCGTGTTACGTACGTTCCCGCTTGAACGCTCTCATCCGGCTTCCAGGCTTCATTGATATCGCTCGATCGAAACATAAGGTTACCCATACGGTCGAATATATCTACCCGATACTCAAGCACATCACATTCAAATTGAGGCTTCCATTCATCGTTCAGGCCATCATGGTTCGGACTAAAGGCCGATGGAAGGTAAACAGGGCATCGCCTGCAGTTCACCACCGTAACTTCGATCTCTTCGGTACGCGGACAACCGCCGTATTGATAGGTAAGGCTATACATTCCAATTCCGTCGATCGTTCGGGATGTGTCCGTTGTTCCATCTTCCCAGACTCCATTTAAGTTGGAGGGTAAGGTGAGGGTTATTTCTTCATCGGGACAGATCTCAGCCTCATCGGGAAGCACTCGGAAATCTTCATCATACGGAATGAGAATGATGTCATCGATCAAGTAGTAGGACCATGAGAAAGGAGAGTTGGGGTCGGCGCCAGGGTTTGCGAGGATATTTGGAGTGCCTGAATTGGGTCTAAAGTTTCCTAAGATCAATATTCTCTCGTCGCCCCTGGCCTCAAACCTTATGCAGACTTGAACCCATCCACCTAGGTATGAAATGAGCTCGGAGTTGTACATAGCACGTGAATCTTCAATGACGAACAAGTTGTTGATGTTCAGTTCATCCAGGTTATTGACGAACAGTACTCCCGGTCCTTGGGTCGTTCGCGTCATGCCCAGTTGGTCGTAGACCCCTCTTACCCAATACGATACCTGGTAGATTTGACCCGCGACCAAAGGTTGTGTCAATGGGGTATTGGGGTATCCTCTTGACTCATGAGGCACGTCCGTTGACGCCGGAGTTCCGTATACTGGAATACCGACGGTACCTTGTCCTGTTCTTGGATTTTGAGAACCAGAGGTAGGGTCTTGTGAGCAGTCACCGTAGAATTGGGTTAGCCCATCTTGCCAATAACCAGCGGCAGAAATGGTATCCCAAGGTTGCGCATTCGTTCCTAAGTTCCAACCGGGATTGGAACAATTGGTTGGTTCAAATCCGCCATTGGGAATGAGGTTTTGGGCTTGTATGCTGATGCAACAGGCACATGCGAAGTAGGTTAGAAGTAGTTTCATCATAGTTGTGTTACTTCTATTACGCAGCAGCTGCCGATAGGGTAGGGGGAAATTAGTAAAAGATCACTAAGCGGAGTTCACGGGGCAGACCTATTTATTCGTAGTATCCTTATATCGGAATAAACCATTAGCGATTAAGGAAGTATCGTTACCTCTTCCGTTCTATCCAAGATGGTCCTATCGCCAAATAGTTCATAGGTCAGTCGAATTCTCGCCACATACGTTCCCTGTGGCACATCGCCACGAGGCGACCATGTATCATTCTCATCAAAAGTTTGAAATACCTTGTTTCCAATGCGGTCGTAAACCTCTAATCGATATTCGATCACATCACAATCAAACTTGGGTGCCCATTCATCATTGGTTCCATCTCCATTTGGAGTAAAAGCCGTTGGGATATACAAAGCACATCGTGTGCAGTTCACTTCTACTACTTCTACTTCATCCACTCTAAAGCAGATACCGTCTTGATATCCATAGCTGTACGTGCCTGGTTCGGTGATGGTTCGTTCAAGTTCTGTAGATCCATCTTCCCAAACACCAAACAGACCATCTGGAACGGTGAGGGTAAGCTCGCCGTCTGGGCATATTTGTTCTTGGGAGTTTAGTACCGGCTCATCGACCTCTTCTACCACCAAGTTGTCAACTAGGTAATATCCAAAAGTAGGATTGCCTCCGCCTGTCATATCAACGGCAATAACATTGGCATCTATCCTAAAGGTCCCGATGGCTACATAGCGTTCATAACCACTAGCTACGAAGTTCAAACACACCTGTGTCCATCCATTCCTGTCGGTGATCGTTTCAATGGGGTGAAGAGCAGAGTCGGAGTCATATCCAAACGAGCCGTCTTGTAATGCTCGGAAGTCGCCCACGTTTTCGAAGAAAAGTACATCAGGACCATTGATTCCGGCATTTATCAAAAATTGATTGACCAATACTGGATGTACCCAGTAGGATACGCGGTAGCGCTGACCTGCCTCCAGAGGTTGAACAAGTCGGCCTAAAGCGTAATCCCTTCTGTAGGCCACATTTCCTTGACCATACGCAGTTAAGCCGATGTAGCCATCGCCTTCTTGGGGAGCTACGTTGTTATTGGTGGTAGGTGATCCAGCGAAACTGCATGGTCCGAAGTGAGCTACATTCGTATTTGGGTCGATCCAAGGTGGACTGATCTCGAAAAGGGATTGACCAGCACTCGGGCAATCGGTTGGTTCAAATCCTCCATTCTCTACCAGATTTTGAGCCACTGATAGGAACGGGATAAAGGACAGTATGAGAATGAGTCTCTTCATGCAGGTATTTCCTAAAATACGATTTGTAGTCTTAAGTTGGAATGTCCACATCAATAGTACGCAGAACCATGGGGATTCATTATGTAAAATGAGTGAACGGATTAAGTCAACTACTTATACAGGGTCTGTTTGATTATTCGTAGATGAGGTATTTTGCTCTCAACGCACGGAAGCGCTGAAGTCCAGGTTCCCACGATGCGCGTATCTCTTCTTCACTCTTACCTGCTTCGATCTGTTCTTCAAGCTGGGGAGTTCCGGCCAATAATCTGAAATAATCCGTGAAGAATTCCTCTTGATCCGGTGCATTTCGATAGGCCTCGATCAACCAAAAGAGATAGATCTTGCCGTGTGCTTGAATATAACTTTCTCCGAAAGAACTCAAATCCACACCATTGCACACCTCATTTTCAAACTTAGGATGTGGCGCTTGCGGAACGGAACGTGGAGTGAACGTGTGACCCAGGTCTGGAAACCAAGGTGCCCCTACCTGTTGAAAGGGATGATCCGTCCCTCTCCCAATACTCACTGGTGTTCCTTCGAACAAGCAAAGGGAAGGATACAGCATGATGGATGCTTGATTGGGCAAGTTGGGCGATGGAGCGATAGGTAATATGTACTGTGAATCATGTGTGTAATCAGCGCATACAACGATCTTCAATCGTAGGGAATCTGCGTTGTTGATCCACCGTTCACCAATAACCATTCGAGCATATTCGCCTACGGTCATTCCATGCGCGATCGGCACCGGATGAAGCCCCACGAACGAACTGTGTTTTGGGTCGAGAATAGGACCATCGATCAGGTTCCCATTGGGATTGGGTCGATCTAAGATGATCATCTGAACCCCGTTCTCAGCACAGGCCTCCATTACATAGGTCATGGTTGAGATGTACGTGTAAAAACGAACTCCAACATCTTGAATATCAAAAACTACAACATCAAGATCTTGAATCTCATATGGGAAGGGCTTCTTGTGGTTTCCGTACAAACTCACGATAGGTAGACCGGTTCGTTTATCTTTTGAATCCTCAACATGTTCACCAGCCGCCGCAGCGCCTCTGAAACCGTGCTCAGGAGCAAATACACGAATGATGTTGATGTTGTGGTCAACTAAGAAGTCTACAAGGTGCACATCGTTAATGGTAGAGGTTTGGTTTGCCACCACACCCACTTTCTTTCCCTCGAGAAGTGGCAGATAGTCGGTTGGCCGGTTAGCTGCCGGTTGTGGCGACTGTGCCAATCCTGAAAACATGGAGAATACTAGGAAAACGAATGTAAGGGGGAATCGCATTTGTATATCTTTAGCCTCGAAAAAGTAATTCATGCGCTGGGAGTGGTTCATAGCTAATCGATTGGTTCGCTCAGAAGGTTCGAAGGATTCCATTACGGGTCCTGTTATTACCGTTTCCATAACGGCAATCGCCCTTGGAATGGTATTGATGATCGTGGCAGTGGCTACGGGCATCGGACTTCAACAGCGGATCAAAGATAAGATTATTGGGTTCTCTGGACATATCCAGATCCAACCATATGACGCCAATATATCCTACGAAGATCAGCGCATCAATACGGATATAGAGTTCTATCCTGACATCCAGAAGCTTGAGGGTTTTACACATATTCAGAGGACCGCTTCAAAGGCTGGTATTCTGACTTCTGAATCCGATTTTGAAGGTGTGGCATTGAAGGGTGTGGGGCCAGAGTATCGTTGGGACTTCTTCGAAGATGCCTTAGAAGAAGGCGAGATCCCTACATATGTGGATGGTGAGGAAAGTGATGGTGTGATTATATCGCGCACAACGGCGGATAGATTGAAGATCGAACTAGGCGATGAGGTGGTCGTGTACTTCATCCGCGAAGCGCCCAAACCACCGCTAACCCGATACCTTTATGTGGATGGCATCTACAACACGGGTCTGGAAGAATTCGACCGATTGTATGTGTTGTGTGACCTCGACCTGATTCGTGGATTGAATGATTGGGAAGAGGACGAAGCAGGAAGGTTTGAGGTTTTTATCGATGATTTCGACGAACTCGGTCCCCAAACCACAAGGCTTCGTGAATCCTTACCTTTTCATTTGACAGCTACCTCGGTGGAGCAGGAAAACGGGCACCTCTTCAAGTGGTTGGAGCTGTTTGATGTGAACATCCTATTGATTATCGGTATCATGCTGGTGGTAGCCACCATCAATATGATCGGGGCATTGTTGATATAGATATTAGAGCGAACCCGGATGATCGGTATCCTGAAATCCATTGGAGGTTCTGATAAAAAGATCCGACGCATATTTCTGTACCAGAGTGGCTATTTGATCCTGCGAGGATTATTCTGGGGTAACTTGATCGGTGTGGGGTTGTGTTTAGCCCAGCATTACTGGGGTTTTGTGAAGTTAGACCCCTCCACATATTACGTCTCTGAAGCACCTGTTCTCTTGGATCCATGGTTATTGTTGATCTTGAATGTGGGTACGATGGTCATTTGTTTAGCGGCCATGTTGATCCCGAGTTACATGATCATGCGTATACGACCTGCTAGGGCCTTGCGTTTTGATTGACATCCGTTGCAAAGCCCTTCAAATAATCTGATATTGCGGTATGTCCGATAAGGAGATCGACCTACATAGTATTCGCGATTTTGAGCGCCTGGATTTCCTAGCCCGACAAGTGGTGGAGGGGTTTATTACGGGGTTGCACCAGAGTCCGTATCACGGCTTTTCCGTTGAATTTGCGGAGCACCGACTTTACAACACGGGTGAATCTACTCGACATATTGATTGGAAGCTTTATGCGAGGACGGATAAGATGTTCGTGAAGCGATATGAGGAAGAGACCAATCTAAGGGCACAGATCATCTTGGATACGTCGGGGTCTATGTTGTTTCCGGATCCGCAGGGGATAGGTTTTGAGAATCCCAACAAGTTGGCCTTTTCAACCTATGCTGCAGCGGCCTTAATGAACTTATTGCGACGTCAGAGGGATGCCGTGGGATTGTCTACCGTCAATCAGGATATCGAATTGCATACGGAGGCGAAGACGAACAGGGCGCACCATCACAGGCTGCTTACTGAGTTGAGTAACGTCTTGCGAAATACGGGCGAGCGAAAAACGACCCATTTGGCGCCACAGCTTCATTTGTTGGCAGAGCGACTTCACCGCAGGTCGTTGGTGGTTATATTCAGCGACTTCTTGGAGAGGGCAGAGCAGGAGGGAGATGAGCTCTTTGAAGCTTTGCAGCATTTCCGATACAACAAACACGAATTGATCCTCTTCCATGTGGAGGATGGCAGGTTGGAGCGTGACTTCTCCTTTGACAACCGTCCGCATCGCTTTATCGACTTGGAGTCGGGTGAGGAGATCAAATTGCATCCCGAGCAGGTGAAGGAGCAGTACAAGGAGACGCGAAACAAGTTGATCCATGAGATCGAGATGCGATGTGGTCAATTTAAGATCGATTGGGTGGAGGCAAATATTCGCGATGGATATGACCAGGTATTACTCCCTTACTTATTGAAGCGCAGAAAGTTGTATTGATACGCTGCGAGGCCGCGTTATCAGTGGCTTTCAAAAAAATAATTTTTTCTTTGCTCAAGACTTGACACGAAAGGAATCGGTTGTATATTTGCCACCGCGTTACAGCAATGGGGCGCATGACATAGTCATCAAGGTGTGGTAGTTCAGTTGGTTAGAATATCGGCCTGTCACGCCGGGGGTCGCGGGTTCGAGTCCCGTCCACACCGCAAAAAGGGAAGCAGAAATGCTTCCCTTTTTTTATTCTCTCAATCGAGTCCCAGGCCACCTCAGTTCACCGATGCTAATCGGGGAGCTGAGTGCCGACTGCAGCGTCGGTAACCGCAATAAAATCCTTCCAACTTTGGTTCTGAGAATCGAGGAAATGAGAACGCATGGGCTAGCTCGGAGTCATGGCCTATACGTACATTTTATATTCAGAAAAGCTAGATCGATTTTATAGAGGTTCAACGAGTAACCTCTCCGAACGGTTGGCCCGACATAACTCTTACAGAAGCCCGTATACGAGCAAAGGAATCCCTTGGTCCTCGTGTGGAAAGATAAGAAGAGGACTATCGAAGATGCATACCAACTAGAACTCAAGCTTAAGAACCTAACAAGAGCTAGGCCTATTCAATTCATCTTGAAGCATGAAAATGGGGTGCATAGTTCTTTTGATATGTACAGTAAGGCAGTTTGTCGCTCATCCTCGAACAAATGATATTTTAAACTCTGTATTCCCTGGTTGTGATTTCACACGGATATCGGCCTTGTGCAGATCGATGATCTTCTTGACAATATCCAAACCCAAACCTGTTCCTTTGCCTTGTTCTTTTGTAGTGAAGAAAGGTTCAAATATGTGATTCACAATGTCTTCGGGTATACCTGGACCACTATCTCTTATCCATACATTGATGTAGTTATCATCCGATGCGGTGCGCACGACGAGCTTACCACCATTTTCTTCCATGGCATCCAAGGCATTGTCGAGTAGATTGGTCCAAACCTGATTCAGTTCACCCGGTAGTCCACGAACCTTGGAGAGATCATCTTGAAACTCTTCTTCCACGCTAACCTTGTTCTTTCGTGCCTTGTGCGCAAGCATGGTCAAGGTCGATCGTATCCCTTCGTTGATATCCACCTCTTGACGATCTGAGTCGCGATCCATGTAAGAGTATTTCTTGATGCTGCCCACAAGTTCTCCAATGCGTTTAGCGGCACCTTCTATCTCTCTAACCACACGAACGATCTCCAACTGACCGTTCATCCACTCGAGAGTGGGAGTAAGGTGTTTAGTTCCGATGAGTTGGTAGAGATCCTCCATTTCTTCAACCTCGAATCCGAAGGCCACAAAGTGCTCAGCATAATCAAACCCGTTCGATTCCCCATGTGCCTCCAGCCAATCGGCCATATCTTCCTCCAATTCATTTCTCTTCATCATGCTGTGTTGCGGCATGGGACGGTCTAACTTCGACATCAAAAGGGTCTGAATACCCTCCACCTCCTTTTCGGTCAGATCTATTTTCAGTATCTTCTTAAAACTATCGGGACCTTTCTTGAGGTTTTTGGATAATTCACCGGCGCTGCGGACCATCGCACTGGCGGGATTGTTCAGTTCATGTGCCAATCCTGCACTCAGCTTTCCCAAGGCGGCGAGCTTTTCATTCTGAACTTGCATGGTGGTGAAATTCCTAACACGGCTAGTCATTCGATGTACAAGCCCTCTCGTTAGTTCAAAGTGATCAGAGATCATCGTCCTAAAACAGTCCTTGTGAAGTCTAAAGACGGTTGAGGGTTTAGTGGCTTCGCCGAAGCCGACAGCACTTTTCAATCGGGAGTACGGAAGTTGACTCGTAATCTCACCTTCGTTGAATTCGGTGAAGAACTTCCTACCTCGATCGGTGATCTGGTACACTTCAAATTCACCTTCAATAACAATGTGCATGTAATCGGATGGGTCGCCCTTTTTGAATAGAAATTCTCCAACGGCATATTCCTTCACTTCTCCGGATGTTATCATCCATTCCAACGAGTTCGCTGGGACGTCTTCGAAAGTGGGCAGAGACTGAAGGAATGGGAGTAAAGGTTTGGTCATGTGTGGGAGTCTGATTGATTCTTGAATATAGGGACATTAAATGAAAAAAGGCGAGCCCTCAGACCCGCCTTCTCAATTCATTTAAAATAGGATTATCAGAACTCAAATATGATCCCCACACTCGGTACCGCTGTGCCGTTAGAGTTTGGCAATGTGGTCATTAGGTATTGATTCGGATTGTTTGGATCAACCACAGGGTCGCCATTGGAGTCTGTTTGCGGTGTTAAGAAAGGCTGGCCTTCTACGCTTGAACCAAGGGCATTCTGAATATCAAAATAGATATCAATGTTGAAGCGCTCCAAGTACCACTTCTTGTCTATCCTGAAATTCAGGCGGTTGAAATTGCCCAGGCGTTCGGTATTCAATCTTGAATAGTCTGGGATCGCTCTACCGATGTTGTTCCAGTTCTGGATATTCGCTGTGGCTTCTACATCGAATGGAGTAAATGGTGTTCCTCCAAGGAATTGATATTGGATACCAATCTCCCAATTGTTGCCGAATTTCTTACCAGCGGTTATGGATGCCAAGAAGCGGTTATCCCAGCTTGCTGGCACGAATTCTTCATTCTTGTCTTCGAACTCCGAACGCACCAAGGTAAAGGCGGCAATACCGAACCATCCTTTGTAGAGCTTTTGCTGCCAGGTGATCTCAAGACCATAGGCCCTACCGTCATTGGTGCTCACTGCAGGTCGGTTGCCCACTACCCCGAAATCGCCACCTAGGTTGGCCAAAGAAATACTATCCGGTAGTAGGAGTGGATATTGATCGTAATCCTTGTAGAAACCTTCAACACTGAATTTTGCATTGAAATCAAATAGGAAGCTGGTTCCCAATACATAATGCGTGCTTCGGATGTATTCGATATCCGTATTCACCAATTCACCATTTCCTTCGCGGAAACCAATGGTGGTGTAAGGAGGAAGTTGGTAATAGATACCCCAGTTACCATCGAGCGTCCAGTTTTCATTGATCTGGTAGCTGAGTGCAATGCGAGGTGAAAGCTGATTGAGAGGGTTGCTCATGTTAGCATTGAACGTATTCGCATCGGTGCGGAAGCCCAAGCTCACATTTAAGCGCTCATTGAAGAAACGCTTGCCGTAATTGCCGAACACCGACCACTTATAGAGTCTGATATCTGATTGGTAGTCCAACACGAAATTCGGGATTTGTTGATCGAATGTAGAAGTGTTGTACTTCGCTTCTTCGAATCCAATACCGAAAACACCCTCCCAGTCGCTGCGTTTATAGATCCTTTCAACGCGGAACTTGTTTTCTATCTCTTGACTTTCATAATCGAGGAGTTGGCGACCATCGGGGTTGTTGTTCTCGAACTTCTCGGCCGTGTTATTGAGCATGAAACGGCTGAGTACCACATTCGTATAGCTGTCATCGCCATAGTAAGTGTACTTCGCACCAATAGAGTAATTCCATTGTTCGTTGACAGGGAGGTAGTTCAAGATATAACGCTGTTCTGGCGTTTCGTTCGCATCTAAGTTCAGCGAGAATTGATCGATGGCACCTAGACCTAAGATGGTTAGCGTTTGATTCTCAGAAATCTGTGTTTTTGTCTTGAATTGAAAGTCGTTATAAGTGGGTAAGAAAGGCAATTCGAGGATGCCGAATAGAAATTGAAGGTAAGATCGACGTGCGCTAGCGAGGTATGTGGTTTTCTCAGAAAGTGGACCTTCAACTGTCAGACCGATGTCACTTGCTCCTATTTGAAAGATACCACCGAAGCGATCTTTTCTGCCGTCCTTTAGGTTGATCTCCATGATCGAACTGAGGGCATTACCTCGTTCTGCTGGGAAGGCTGAGGTATAGAAATCCACATCACGGATGAAGTTTACGTTGATCATACCAACTGGTCCACCGCTTGAGCCTTGGGTTGCGAAGTGATTGATGGCAGGGATCTCGATACCGTCGAGATAGAATCGGTTTTCATTTGGACCACCACCACGAATGATAAGGTCGTTTCTGAAGGCCACAGAGGAGGCGACACCTGGTAGACTTTGGATAACCCTACTGATGTCTTGGTTACCGCCAGGGTTTCGCTGGATCTCATTAAGACCAAGCGTTTGAAGTGAAACGGGTGATTGTGTTTCGCGGACGAATCGATCTTGTGCTGAAACGGTTACTTCATCGATCTGTTCACTCGATGGCTCTAACCCAAAATCGAGTTGCACTGGCCGGGATGGCGTCACGGTCACCTCATATTCCACCTTTGGTCGGTAGCCCAAGGTTTGCACCCTGATGTTGTAGAGTCCGGGTTCCAGACCTTGGATTTTGTAGTTACCGTCGAGGTCCGTCGCAGCCTTAATGTCCGTTCCTTCTACGATGACCTCTGCTAGGGGCAGGGCTTCGTTGTTGCCGGCATCGTATACTCGGCCAGACACGACACCCTGTGCGAATGCGAGCGATGAGAGGAGCATGGCTCCAATTGAGATGTACTTTTTCATTCCTGTTTGTTGCTTCTTCGCTTCAAAATTACTGCAAAACTAATATGTTTTCGCAACAAATTAATTATATTTGTTTCAGAATCGTAACAACGCCTTAATGGAGAATAAGTTCACGTTGTTGGAAAAATTAATTCCCAGCATCAATGATTACATGGAGAAGGGAGGAAAGCCCGATCCGCAACGTTTTGCTCGATGGCTCACCAAGAGCACGGAGGAGTGGGAGATGCCGAAGGTAGATCCTGTAGAATCCGATCAATTCGATCCAGTTGAATTGATGAATGCGAGTGACCCCAATGGTGCCTTGAGCTTTTACATCTTCAGGTTGAGCAAATACGCCAAGTACTATTTGCGAGAGGCTTTCAAGGATTCTCCATTGAAGTCGGCCGATGACTTTGGCTATCTAGCTTCGCTCGCCTATGTAAAGAGCTGTACCAAATCGGAGTTGATACAGATGAATGTGGGTGAGACCAGCGGTGGTATGGATATCATCAAGAGGATGGAGAAACACGGGATCATTGAGACGTTTACCGATGAAGCTGATAAGCGCGCCAAGCGTGTCCGACTCACAGAATATGGACAGGGTGTTTTCTTCTCCGTCCTGCAACCTCTCGGCAGGGTAGGTAAGATCGTAAAGGCGCATTTGAAACCCGATGAAGTAGCTGCCTTGGTCAAGGTCCTTCACGCCCTCGACAGCTTTCACAAGAAGATCTACTCGGAATTGAAGGTGTATGATCTGGATGAGGTGGAGAAGTTTTTTTAGGCTACAGGGCAACAAGGCTACAGGGCTGACGAGGCTCCAGGGCTCGCTCGTTGAACACCCCAGATGGAAGGGATAACACGAACAACGGATAAACGGATGAACGGATAAACCAAAAACCGCCAGCCCGTTGAATCTTCAACGAAACTGGCGATTATAAAATTTAGCTCTTGGATCACGAGCCGTAACTATTGACTAGTGACCTTCGACGAATGACTATCAGTCTTCCATTTCTTCCAATCGAGCTAGGAAACCGTCGATCATCGCACCGTAGGTAAACTCTTCACCGGCTTCTGCTGCAGTCGCTTCGCCGAGTTCTTTGGCATCTTCGGCAGCATCTTCGGCATCGTCATACTCACCATTCATCGCGAGGATCTCGGCGTGAAGGTAGTGCGAGTACCAGCTGGACTCGTCCATTTCCAATGAAGTTTGAATGTACTCCAAAGCTTGCTCTGGGTTCATATTGTTCTGCAAGTAGTAACGAGCCGCCATGAGGTAGGCACGAGCATCGGCATCATCAGCAGCAAGTGCTTCAGTGATGTTCTGCTGAGCCATTTCTGCGGTATTCACGCGGATAGGGAAGCTTACCGCACGATCGTCCCAAGCGATCATGATATCCGCCGAATTGGAAGTAACGTTCTCCACAGAGATCAAGAAGCTCTCTTGGTGAGCATGCTCCGTAGCAGTGGCCTTGATCCTTGCAACGTCCATCGACTCTTCGTAGCCATCGGTGCCCCATAGCTCCGTATTCTTGTTGAGGATGATCGTCCACTGTGACTCACTCGGAACAGTGAATAGGCTATAAGTTCCGGCATCAACTTGCGTTTCACCGATCATCACCGGAGTGCTGAAAGTGATAGCCGTAGCTTTATTTGCACCGGTTCTCCACAGCTGGTCGTAAGGAACCAATCCTCCGAAGATCTCACGTTCTTTAACAGATGGACGAGAGTACTTCACCTCAACGTCGGTCAAGCCCACACGCTGCATAGTGCTTGCAGCTGGCGATGGTTGAGGAAGCTCTTGCGCATGAAGCCAAAAGCCCAAAACGAGAGTCAGTGCTAGAGTAAATGTCTTTTTCATGGTGTTTGAATTCAAAATTTGAAAGTAAGTTAACAAAAGGGTAGGAAGTAGGTTTAAAGAGTTTGAGGGGATTCAGAAAACGTTAATACGTTTCTGGGTTTATCCGTTGTCTGTGTGATCCCTTCCGTTTGGTTTAATCAACGAGCGAGCCTCGGAGCCTTGAAGCCCTGGAGCCTTTCCCGATATCAGCTTTAGCTGATATCGGGATGCCGACCGATAGCGTCGGCAGGAGCCCTGGAGCCCTGAAATCTTTTGTTAAACCGCAGTAGCGTGGACGCTACAACGGAGATCATGGGTGTAGGACTTTTGCCATGTTGCCGCTTGGCCGTCTTGCCAACCAATAAAGATGGTAGGGGGCAATGCGTACCGTTACCCTCTACCAAAAAAGCCGACAGTCTAGCGACCATCGGCTTTAGGCGGAATTCAACTAAATCTCACAGTGGAGAATCAGAGTAATAACCCTCCATCGAGATGTTTGTTCTATCCAATTATAATTTATCCACACTTCGCTGAATAAACGATGTCAACGCCTCTCCATGAAGCAAGTTCTGCTGTAGCATGGCTAGGTCTGTTGCATCCTTGATGAGTTGCTTCTGTGCATCATCCTTCGTGTCCAAGATGCGCGATGCCAACGGGTGATTCGTATTTACGATCATCTCGTAGCTTTCCGGGAGCTCACCCATCATCATTCCACCACCACCAGTCATTTGCATTTCCTTCATTCTGCGCATGAATTCCGGGACTGTGATGGTCAGTGGAAGTTCCTCACTGTCCATGTTTTCCAAACGGACCGTGAATTTGTTCTTGTCGATGTTCGACTCCAACGTCTCTTTCAATTCTTCTTGCTGCTTCTCACTCAATGCCGAACTAATCTCCTCATCTCTCTGGATCAACTTGTCAATGGTATCGGCATCAACACGAGCAAATTTCACTTTCTCGTAAGAGCTCTCGAGCTTCTGGATATAGTGAGATGTAAGCGGACTATCAAGCAATACGACGTCATAGCCCTTCGCATTGGCCTTACTGATGAAGGAGTGTTGAGCCTCCTTGTTTGCAGCGTATAACACTACCGTTTCACCATCCTTGTTGACCTGGTTTTCCTTGATCTTCTCCAAGTATTCATCAATGGTGAATTTCTCATCCTTGGTGTTCGCCATCAAGGCAAACTTCTTAGCGCGCTCGAAGAATTTTTCTTCGCTGAGCATGCCATACTCGATGATCACTTTGATGTCGTTCCACTTCTTCGCGAAGTCTTCTCTATCTGCCTTAAAGAGTTCCTCTAGCTTATCGGCCACCTTCTTGGTAATGTGTGAGCTGATCTTGCGAACATTGTGGTCGTTCTGCAGATAAGAACGGCTCACATTCAAAGGAATATCTTTGCTATCGATCACCCCATGAAGTAAGGTGAGGAAGTCAGGTACAATTCCCTCAACGTGATCGGTTACGAAAACTTGGCTTTGATAAAGCTGGATCTTGTTCTTCTGGATCTCCATGTTCGGCTTGATACGCGGGAAGAATAGTATCCCCGTCAAGTCGAAAGGATAGTCCACATTCAAATGAATATGGAACAGCGGCTCTTCGAAGGTCATCGGATAGAGCTCACGGTAGAATTTCGAATAATCTTCGTCTTCCAATTCATTCGGAGCCTTTGTCCATGCCGGCTCTGTATTGTTGACGATGTTTGGAACCGTTACTTTTTCTTCTTTGGCATCTTCTCCATCACCTTCTTTACGCGTTTCTTCACGGGTGCCGAATTGAATAGGCACCTGCATGAATTTCGCATACTTGTCGAGGAGTTCTCCAATGCGAGATTCTTTCAAGAATTCATTGCTATCCTCTGCGATGTGCAAGATGATCTCCGTTCCTCGGTTTTCTTTTTCAACCGTTTCAAGATTGAACTCAGGATTTCCTTCGCATACCCAATGAACAGCCTCATTCGCCTCTGCCTTGAAGCTGCGCGTCTTGATCTCCACCTTGGAGGCCACCATAAAGGCAGAGTAGAAACCTAGACCAAAGTGACCAATGATATCGGCACCATCGAGCTTGCCCTCGTATTTCTTCAAGAAGTCTTCCGCACCGGAAAAGGCAACCTGGTTGATGTATTGATCTACTTCTTCTGCAGTCATACCCACACCACGGTCGATGATGCGAAGCTGCTTGTTTTCCTCATCGATCTCAACCTTGATGGTGAGGTCGCCCAATTCGCCTTTTGCTTCTCCAAGGCGACTGAGTTGTTTCACCTTCGTTGTGGCATCAACAGCGTTGGAAACCAATTCACGCAAGAAGATCTCATGGTCTGAGTAAAGGAACTTCTTGATGATCGGGAAGATATTGTCGGCGGTGACGTTGATCTTGCCGGTGCTCATGATGTATATAATTTTAGTTCGATAAACGTATGATTGTTCTACGCGTTTGAACAATCGATATGCCACTGAATGTTCTAAGAGGATTTGCTGTCAAGTTGTCCGTTTTATGCTGACATTCGCTGACAACGTGGAATATGTTTACTTTGTAGTTCATCTAGAAACCGAATACCATGAGTTATACTGCCCGAATCGCAGGCATGGGTTACTATGTTCCAGAGAATGTGGTAACCAATGACGACCTGTCCAAGTTGATGGAGACCAATGATGAGTGGATCACCGAGAGAACAGGGATCAAAGAACGTCGCTTTGTAAAGGAAGGCGATGGAAATACAACGTCTGGAATGGGCGTGAAGGCCGCTAAGATGGCCTTGGAAAATGCAGGGGTTGATAAAGACGATATCGATTTTATCATCTTCGCTACACTGAGTCCAGATTACTATTTCCCAGGTCCGGGTGTACTCGTTCAACGTGATCTAGGCATCAAGGAAGTAGGCGCTCTCGATGTTCGAAATCAATGTTCAGGATTCGTTTACGCCATGAGCGTGGCCGATCAGTATATCCGTTCAGGTATGTACAAGAATATCTTGGTTATTGGATCTGAACTTCACAGCGGAGGCTTAGACATGACCACACGCGGACGTGGAGTGAGCGTGATCTTCGGCGATGGAGCGGGAGCCGCAGTAGTTACTCGCTCAGAGAAGGAAGGTCAGGGTATCATGAGCTCTCATTTGCACAGTCAGGGTGAGCACGCAGAGGAACTGGCGTTGATCGGACCAGCTACCACGCGTTGGGTAGATCAGATCATAGAAGATAATGATCCAGATGAAACGGATTACTATCCATACATGAATGGCAACTTCGTGTTCAAGCACGCCGTTACTCGCTTTGAGGAAGTGATCAATGAGGCATTGGACGCCAATGGGTTTAAAGCGGCTGATATTGATATGTTGATCCCGCATCAGGCGAACCTTCGAATTTCACAATTCATCGCCAAGAAGATGGGGCTAGGTCCCGATCAAGTGTACAACAACATCATGCGCTACGGCAATACTACCGCGGCATCCATTCCTATAGCATTGACAGAGGCCATTCAAGAAGGAAGGGTGAAGGAAGGCGATCTCGTTTGCTTAGCAGCATTTGGTTCTGGATTTACATGGGGATCTGTTCTCATGCGCTGGTGAACCGAAAGCAATTAGAGGTGTTCACTTTATATGCTCACATCGATCCTAACATTTCGATATAAAGGATTCCAGGATATTCGCTGGGCCTTGGCGCAGATGCGCAACCTACATCCCGAGATGGTCAACGTCTCGGGATTGTCTTTTTACAAGCTGCTGGGCAGCGGGGCAGGTAATGGCTTTTCCATCTGGCCGGACTTCTCAACCTTTGTGCTTCTCACCGTTTGGGAAACGAAAGATGATATGGGTCGATTCAGGGCATCGCATGCCGTTTTAAACGAAATGATGAAGCGATGTGACGAGTGGGGAGGAGCCTTGCTACTGCCGTTCAAGGGCCATGGTACCTGGAATGGACAACAACCCTTCGAATTCATCGATCAGCCCGAAGGAGATTATCCACTAGCCGTTCTTACGAGAGCGAGTATAGAACGCAAGAAAGCTCTGAAATTCTGGCGTCGCGTGCCTGGAGTAAGCAAGCACATTCAGAATATGCCAGGTTTGCTTTGGGCGAAAGGAGTGGGGGAGCTACCATTGGTTGAACAGGCCACCGTTTCCTTCTGGAGAAGTTCTAAAGAGCTCAATAACTTTGCCTATAAACGAGGAGGCAAACATCAGCCCATGGTGAAAATGACACGCGAAGTAGGGTGGTACAGTGAGGAGATGTTCGTTCGATTCAAAGTTCATGAATGGGAAGGCAGTTTTCAACAGTTTGTTGATATCTAGATAGTTAGACTAGATGATGAGTTTTGGGAATTCTGCGTAAATTCATCCTCCATATGCAAATACCGTTAAAAGACAGACTGCAATATTTGGCGGTTTTCACGCTCCCTCTCGCCGCTGCTGTGTCCTTTCAAGCCGAAGGATGGCTCACTTTCATTGCCGTTATCTATTCGTTTGCATTCATCCCTCTACTCGAGCTCTTCTTACCTCCACGAACGTACAATGATCCGCCTGAATTGGCGGAGAAGAAGGGTAAGGATCTCTGGTTCGACTTTCTTTTGGTACTCGTTGTTCCCATTCAATATGCATTTGGTATTTGGTTCTTGTTTGCGGTCTCCGAGCCGGGTTTAGGTACGGTGAGTATCATTGGAAGGATCACTGCTTACGGGATGATGTGTGGGGTAATCGGTATCAATGTGGCGCATGAATTGGGCCACCGACCACAAAAGGGCTATCAATTCTTGGCCAAGACATTGCTACTAACTTCCCAATACACACATTTCTTCATAGAGCATAATCGCGGTCATCACAAACACGTGGCCACACCGGTAGACCCAAGTACGGCGCGTTTGAATGAACCTGTCATGTTGTTCTGGATCCGCTCGGTCACACAAACCTACAGAAAGGCATGGCGGCTCGAAGCGCAACGGTTGAAGAGAAAGAAGAAGTCGGTTCTAAGCCTGAACAATGAGATGATCCGTTTTACCCTATTCCAAGTATTGGTGTTTGGAACCATTTACCTCTTTTTCGGATGGAAGGTGATGTTGCTTTACCTCGCCGCTGCAGTGATGGGCTTCCTGCTCTTGGAAACGGTCAACTACATCGAACACTATGGGCTGCTCCGCAAGAAGGTTTCGGAACACCGATATGAGAATGCGGGTCCGCAGCACAGTTGGAACAGCGACCATCAAGTGGGTAGGGCCTTGTTGTTTGAATTAAGCCGACACAGCGACCATCATTTCCGTCCGGCTAAGAAATACCCAACGCTCCAACGTTGGGAGGAAGCGCCTCAAATGCCAACCGGTTACCCAGGGATGATGCTCTTATCCATTATTCCACCACTGTGGTTCGCGATCATGAACAAGAAAGTGATCACCTATCGGTTGAAGGAAGAGTTGGAGGATTCGAGGGAGTTGGCGGGGTCTTGAGAATTAGATTAAGTAGCCCATAGATCAAGACGTGAACAGGGTATCTATGTCCTGTCTACCAACAATTCTCATTATTTCTACCTGATCATTTATGACTCTGTAAAAGATGCTATCACTTCCGCATGGGCATCTTCTGTATCCAGGCTTAATTTGATCCACCGCCTCAAAAGCGTTCGGGTTACTAGCAATAATGTTAAAATATTCGAAGAGAATGTCATAGTAGATGGATGCTTGACGCTCACCAAAATTGACAACACCGAAACCGTAAATGCGAACCAGATCCTCTTCTGCGTCCGAGGATAGTCTAAACTTAGCCATTCATGCGACTCTTAGCCAATAAGAGAATTTCTTCTTTTGATCGATTTGAAAATCCACTTTGTTCGGCTGAGTCGAGCTTTGATCTCAATGAAGAGAGCTGCTCTTCACGCTTTCTAGCTTGCCTTATGAGATCATTGATCAATTCACTCTTACTGGAGTATTCCTGACTTTCAATTTGAGCCCTTAACCATTGGTCGTTTGGTTCTGTAACTGAGATACTTTGTCTTGCCATGGTGTTTATTTGGTGTAAATATACACCAATTCATGGTCAAATTCCATCATGCATAAATGATACTGGTGCAAGTCTCACTTATGAGTAAAGGTGAATATCCCGTTTAAGCTCCTCCTGCTTAGTCCAAACCACATCAGCATTGTCACAATCCAAACGAGAGAGGCATCCACGATGAAATTGCCGATTAGAACTCCATGCTGAACGTCTCCGTCCATCAAGAATTGGTAGTAATACGTCAAAGGAAAGCCCACTTCAAAATTCATTCGGCTTTCTTGAGATATGAGTACGGTCGTCAGACTAACCAGAACAAAAGTGTCAGCGGGAAGGATTGTGGCATAGATTATCTCAACCGCTACTTTACGGCTCATAACTACTTGTTTATGAATGTGTTCAAGCAGATGGCCATATTTCCTTAGAACTGATAATTCAACCGCAACCCGTATTTCGGGAAAGCATCTGCTTGGGCGTCAGGATCCAAAGACCGACCATTGAACACAAACATCATCCTGTAATTCGCCAAACTGATGCCAGTTTCCCATTGAAAGCCCAAACCACTGTTGAGGTCAGAGGATAGTGGATTCTGATTCACGAAAGCAAAACCGAAATCGAGCATGATGAAGTGCACGTTGGCCGACCAGCGCAGGTTGAGGTTGTTAACCGCATTCCAATTGTAGAATTCGGCATTCAAGGAAGTTTCAAATCCCATCAATAGGATGTCGCTTATCATCAATCCGTATTGCGCATAATACCCAGCGTAGATCCCACCTTTAACGGTCCTGGCGCTAACTGGGCCTCTGTCCACCGCCATCAAGCCAACTTGTGGGTTGTGCTTCCAGCCTACACTGAACAATGTTTCCAGCGGTCCGGAGGAACCTGGTGAAACACACTTTTTAGTAGGGTCCACTTGGATCATTATATTGCCGAATTGAGCGACTCCCATTTCGCGATCGATCTCAACTTCAAACCAACCCAATAGCGTGTCACCTTGGTCGATATAATAGAAGGCGTAATACTCAGATCGATCTAGGGTTGTAACCCATCCTTCCGTTTGGTTGTTTCCGTACCCCATGCTTAAAAGGGGCTGAACCGCACTAGCATTCGATGGGATATATCGAGCGGAGTCTTGGTGAACGTTCTGGGTATATCCGCTGAGGTAGTCCCAGTCTTCAGGAACCAGCAATCCCATTTTCGGATCCATGAATCGAAAGCCATAGAAACATGTTCCCATTGAGCTCGGTACATCATCCGTGCCTTCAGAGGAGATAAACATCATGAGATCGGCCTTCCCGTCTTGGTTGAGATCCTTGTAAGGCTCTTCAATTTGATTCCCATCACAAGGTTCAGGATAGTCGGGTTGAGCAATCGTAAGTATGGGAAAGAAAATAGCGGAGAACAGGAAGAATAATTTCATGCTTCCAATATACAGGATGAGCTGCTTATTTCCTCTCCATCACTCTTTCGATCACCCGCTGTTCTACGTCAAATTCCCGGCGATGACTCAGTTTTAAGAAGTGAACGGCATTGAGCATGGATGGTAGATCTCCCGGCTCAGGTACGCCTAGATCCCTGGCCGATTGCACCAACACTTCCTGTGGAATCAAGCCGATCAATTCAGACCCAAGCACTTCAATGCCTATTTTCTTGGCCTCTCGGCGAACGGCTTCGTACACTCTACCTGGACTACATTTTCTGATATCAACAATATTGGTGCTCACTTGAGCATTGCCGTATTCCGGTATCACCCATCCAATGGCTTTAACCCCTTTCAGCAGACCAGGCAGGCGTTCTGTGCTGCCATCTTCATGGAACACAAGCTGACCTCTTTCTCGCACGATCTCGGCGATGTGCTGGGCCATATCCACATTATCCGTATCGAGATCTATGTTGAAGGCGATCAAGAAATGCCTAGCTCCGATCACACTCGCTCCCGAGCCACGCCATTTTTCATCCTTGAAACTACCAAAATCGGGTTCCCACATTGGGTCGGTAGATTTCCAGTCGAGTGCCTCGTATTCACCCCTTCGGATGTAAGCCAAGTTCTTGCGTTTTTCCGTGGTGGCCGACGCTTCGTAGAAGTAGCCCGGGATTCCCAATTCCTCCCCAACGCGATAACCTAACTGTCTGGCGAGTTCAGCCGTCTCCTTGAGCGTAATTCCGTGTAGAGGCACAAAAGGACAAACATCCACTGCGCCTTGTCGAGGGTGTTCACCCGATTGAGTGCGCATATCGATCGAGCGTTGGGAAACTTCAAATAGTCTAAAGGCTGCTTCTGATACTTGCGCAGGCGGACCAACGAAAGTAAATACGGTTCGATTGGCGCCCTGTCCTGGGTCAACGTGCAGGAGGTGTACATCTTCAACCGACCCTATCGCTTCTGCCATTTGATCGATAATAGCTCTGTCTCTTCCTTCACTTACATTCGGTACGCATTCGATTAGGGGAGTAGACATGGCAGACGTGTTTTTATTTCTTGAGTTTTCCTTTGATGGCATCAGCAACCAAACACGCAATCACTTTACTGAGTTCAGATAATTGATGTGGAGAAGCTAATCCGGCTGAACCCTCGCAAATATGGAGGTATCTCGACTCGTCTCGCTGAGTGGTCTTGTAGATGTATTGTCTCGCTTGCTCCAATGTGAATCCGGTGGGAGTAGCAGCGCTCACTGGGATGCCTGGGATACTATCGAGATCGAGTTCAATTCCAAATGGACCTTCGGCCACAAAGTCGATTGAATCGCCAATGGCCTGATGGAATGGCAATATCTCACGAACTGCGATGTCTTCGAACGTGCTGTAGCGCAGGTCGGGATCCTGACGAAGGATATCCATCATTTCCTGTGAATTATAGCTCTCATGCAGACCAACAACAGCATATCGATCTAGCACACCATTTTCATGGGCATATCTAAATCCATTACCGGAGTGACGGCCTTCCATCGCGCGATAATCGGCATGAGGGTCCAGGTTGATCACAGATAGCAGGTCCTCATGCGTGTCGTACCACGCAGTGATGATCGGATAGGCATTGTTATGACCACCGCCGATCACAATAGGGAAGAGACCAGCTTTGTAGATCTCGGCAACAACGCTTCTCACTCTATCGTCCAGTTGCTGAGTAAGCTCGCGCAAGGCATTCAAACCCTGAGGCGTGTCTTCGCGTAGTTCTTTCGCCTCGGTCATGAGGTCTTCAGTAGCAATACTTCCCAAGAGAAGGATGTCATTTCCTCGCAAAAAGAAATTGTCTTGGATATTACATAGACCTTTCAGCGCTGGTTCCCAGGTCGATGAAGCTCCTGGTCGGCCGCAATTGGCTCGAATACCCACATCTTCGGGAATGAACAACACAGCGAACTTAGCGCCGGTTGCCTTTAAGGCCGATTCGAAATCGCCTTCCTCATCCAAGAGGTGCATGGTTTCACCCAGCTTTTGTTCTCCGGCACGAACTGAAGTGTGCGAGAGTACAAAGGGTCTGTCAAAGAGGTTGAGCAAATTGTCCATCACTCAAATACATCAAATACGTCGGTCAATCGCTTATGCTGATGAGCATTCATTACAAGCGTTGGGATCTTGGCATTGTTGGTAATGATCTTCTGATCGAAATTCCTACCCAACAAGTTCATGAAACCTTGCTCTTTATGATTCACTGCGGCTATGAGATTGGCGTCTATTAGCTCGCTGTATTCGAGGAGTTCTGATGCAAAATCGGTCTTCCCCTCTGCGTGTATGGTAGTGTAATGAACCTGGTGATCATCGAGATAACGATGAGCAAATTGTTCATTCCTATAGGTTCTATTCCGCTGGAATTCATCGGTGTGATGCGCTACGAAGAGGTGCACTTTGGCTTCGAAAAGTCGGGATGCCTGGAGCGCTAAGCTCAATATCTGCTTGTCCTCGGAGGAAAGATCGATAGGCACAACGATGTTCTTGATCTCCGGCTTCGGCGGATCTTCCTGTGTGATCAAGAAAGGAACTCGAGCCGAGGTAACGATCTTCAATGCATGTGAACCGAACAGGTACTGCAATCCTTTTAGTCCGGATGTTCCCATTACCACCATGTATACTTCCAGCAATTCGGCAGCCTTGGCGATGTCTTCAAATAGATTACCTATCAAGATGTGTTGTTTGATAGGCACATCAGTATTAAATTGAGCCCGGAATTCTTCCATTTTCTTCTCCGCCTCCAGCGTTTGTTCCTCGTTGTCAACAACGTGCAGTAGAGAGATGCCGGCTTGAAATTCAGGAGCCAAACCGATCGCATATTCAACGGCATTGGCCGCAATATGGCTGAAATCCACGGGTATGAGTAATCTGCTCATGGTTCGAATTCTTTGAATGAAACGCCATTGATCAAGATGGTATCGAGACTATTTCTAGCGAAGTTATAGGGGATATATCCAAGACTATTCATCGGTTCAGTGATGATGAGGTTGGCGCGTTTGCCTTTGGCGATGCTTCCCATTTCATTTTCAAGACCAAGTGCATAGGCCGCATTGTGCGTCAGAGCAACCAAGGCTTCTTGAGGCGTGAGCTTCATTTGGATACAGGCCAAACTCCAAACAAAAAGAAGATTTCCGGATGGCGTGCTGCCCGGATTGTAATCGGATGCTAGGGCTAGGGGCAGATCTTGAGCGATGATCTCACGAGCTGGTGTGTAAGGTATGCCGAGGAAGAAGCTGCAACTTGGCAGGGCTACAGGCATGCATCCCGACCCCTTGAGCGCTTCAAAGTCCTCCGGATCCATCACCTCCAAATGGTCCACACTCAACGCACCATTGTCGATACACGTTTCAATCCCTCCAAATGCATTGAATTGGTTGACATGCACCTTGGGTGTAAGGCCATGGTCCACACCAGCTTTTAGGATACGAGCGGTTTGCTCCTTATCGAAATAACCTTTCTCACAGAAAACATCGATGAAATCGGCCAATTCTTCTTCTGCAACTTTTGGGATCATGGTATTTACCACCAGATCGACATACGCATTTGGATCCTGCTTGTATTGCGGCGGAATGGCATGCGCTCCTAGGAAGGTTACCTTCACAGGGATGTCCACTCTCTTCTTGATGCGATTCGCTACACGGAGCATCTTCAATTCGGCCTCCAGACTAAGTCCATAGCCACTCTTGATCTCAACAGCAGTGGTGCCTGTGCGTACCATTTCATTGAGTCTGGCCATGGATTCATCATAGAGCTGCTCTTCGTCCATGGTCACCAGTTTGGCCACACTATTCAATATGCCTCCGCCTCTCGCCGCGATCTCTTCATAGGTCAAACCTTGGATCCTATCCTCGAACTCGCGGTCGCGTGGCTCAGCAAATACAAGGTGAGTATGACTGTCGATCAACCCAGGGATCACCCATTTGCCACTGCAGTCGCGAATACCGGTCAAACCCGCAATATCGTCTGGATGGATATCGGACATCGACCCAAAGTCTACTATGCGCCCATCTTCGATCTCGAGGTAGGCATTCTCAATTTCGTGTATCTGGTTCATCTGCTGACCTTTAAGGAAAGGTCGAGGTTCGCCCTCAATATGGACCAGTTTTTTGATGTTGGTAAGGAGTCGTTTCATGGTTTAACGAAGATACGAAACCTGTAGGCGAAACGGTAGGATTTAACCCTCCAGTTTTGCCTTGAAAACCCCGAATTATCTTACTTTCAAGGAGTAGAAAAGGAATTAACTTGCTCAATGTCGATGAATCTTGTGAGACCATCGCAAAGCACTATTTTTGAAGTATGGCAGGAAATACGTTTGGGACACATTTACGCTTGACGACCTTTGGAGAATCGCATGGAGCGGCCATCGGTGGCATTGTTGAAGGTTACCCTGCCGGTATTGAAGTTGATTTCGATGCAATTCAAAAAGCACTAGATCGACGTAAACCGGGACAATCCGACCTCACAACCGACAGAAAGGAGAGTGATACAGTGCAGTTCCTCTCGGGATTCCACGAGGGAATTTCGCTCGGAACACCTATCGGATTCATCATTCCCAATACCAATCAAAAGAGCAAGGATTACGATAAGCTGAAGGATGTTTATCGCCCTTCCCATGCCGATTACACATGGGATGCCAAATACGGTCGACGTGATCACCGCGGTGGCGGGCGTTCATCTGCCCGCGAAACCGCCTGTAGGGTTGTTGGTGGAGCCTTGGCAGCTCAACTGCTCCATGGGGTCACCGTTCGAGCCTTTGTGCAAAGCGTTGGACCAGTAGAAATGACCACCGATTACAGAGAACTCGATCTATCTGCGATCGACCATAACCTGATCCGCTGTCCAGAACCCAAAGCTGCGGCTGAAATGGAAACCTATATCCGCAAGCTGAAGGAGGAAGGCGATTCAGCCGGAGGATGCATTCAATGCGTGATCCAAGGCGTGCCGGCCGGCTGGGGAGAACCTGTCTTTCACAAGCTACACGCTGTATTAGGAGCGGCTATGCTGAGTATCAATGCAGTGAAAGGATTTGAATACGGTTCGGGCTTCGCAGGCACTTTGAAGACCGGGTCAGAAGTGAACGATGAGATCGAATCCTTTGGAAAGAATGCTACCAATCATTCAGGCGGTGTGCAAGGAGGTATTTCCAATGGTGAGGACATTTACTTTCGGGTGGCCTTCAAACCGATCGCCTCTATCAAGAAGAAGCAAAAAACCATTAATAAAGAAGGGGAGAGGGTGGATCTCGAGATCGATGGACGTCATGACCCCACAGTTCTTCCTCGCGCCGTGCCCATCGTAGAAGCGATGGCACAACTAACTCTCGCAGACCTCATGCTGCAGGGTAAGACCAATCGAATTTAAACGTACCCCCACGTTCATGAAGAAGTTACCACTACACGTACGCATCATTATTGCGCTGATCCTAGGCATCATTTGGGCTGTTCTTTCAAGTATTTACGGATGGTCCGCCTTTACCATCAACTGGATCAAGCCCTTTGGTGATATATTCATCAATGTCCTCAAAATGATCGCCGTACCCCTCGTACTGTTCAGCGTTATTTCAGGTATCCATAGCTTAGGTGGTGGCGCCGCGCTTGGTAGGTTGGGAGTCAAAACGCTTGGCTTCTACTTGGTGACAACCATCTTTTCGATCTCGGTTGGGCTAGCACTTGTGAATGTGTTTCAGCCAGGCAGTTTTGCAGGTGAGGAAAACCTGACTGTGAACCGAATCAAATACGAAATCTGGGCACAAGAAAGCGGTGTTGTCATCAAAGACAACAAGCGTTTGATCGATGATCCACAGTATGCCTCTTATCTAGATAGCGCCCAAGCGGCTTTCCAAGCGGAGAATGACCCAGAGACCATGGATGAGGAAGTTGCCAAGGCCATGGCCGCTGCGCAGAATGAAAAGGAGAAAGGACCACTGAACTTCCTTGTGGAGATGGTTCCGAGCAATATCTTCAAGTCGTTTACCGAATACGAAATGTTACAGGTAATCTTCTTTGCTATTCTCTTCGGCTTGGTGATGGTGAATCTACCTCATGAAAAAACGGTGGCCATGAAGGGCTTCGTGGATAGCGCGAACGAGATCTTTATCAAGATGGTGGATATCGTCATGAAGTTTGCCCCATTCTTTGTTTTTGCCCTCATGGCAGGTGCCATGGCGAAAATGGCGGGCGACGATCTAGGGGCGATGTTGAATACCTTCAAAGCCCTCGGGGTGTACAGTTTAGTGGTCTTGGGAGGCTTGATCATCATGGCCTTTGGTATCTACCCTGTGGTTATCGCTTCGCGGATCAAGAAAGCCGCCGGGTGGAGCTTCGGGAAGTCGTACATGTACTTCTTGAAAGGCATCCGTCCAGCTCAGTTATTGGCGTTTTCAACCAGTTCTTCAGCAGCCACTCTTCCAGTTACCATCGAATGTGTAAACGATAACTTGGGAGTTGAAGAAGAGATTTCAAGCTTTGTACTACCCATCGGGGCAACAGTGAATATGGATGGAACCAGCCTATATCAGGCAGTGGCCGTAGTATTTCTTGCCCAGCTTCATATGGTAGATCTCGACTTTGCCCAACAGGTGACCATCGTTCTTACCGCCACCTTAGCCTCTATTGGATCTGCAGCAGTTCCAAGTGCAGGGTTGATCATGTTGATCCTCGTGCTTTCGAGCGTTGGACTCAATCCGGCGTGGATCGCACTTATATTCCCGATCGATCGACTATTGGATATGTGCAGGACGGTTGTGAACGTTACGGGAGATGCTACCGTATCTTCTCTGGTCGCACAAACAGAAAACAAGCTTCACCTCGTTATAAACAACAAAGATTAATCACTTAGCACACTGAACCATGCGCAAGTTCCTACGCTTCTTTCTTACTCTGATCGTACTGATCGTAGCCGCCCTCGTGCTCATTCCGATCCTGTTCAAGGACCAGATCTTCGAGCTAGTACGCAAGGAGAGCAACAACGCCATCAAAGGCGAAGTTGTGATCGAGGACATGTCGTTGAGCCTCTTCAGCTATTTTCCTAATCTCACCTTGGGTCTGCAGAATGTTAAGGTGAAGGGCGAAGGCACATTTGAAGGCATCAATCTAGTTGATGTAGAAGATGTCTACGTGGAGATCGACCTCTTCAGCGCATTTAGTGGAACGAACTTGGAGATCGAAAGCATTCAACTTAAAAAGGCCGACCTCTACGTGTTGGTTATGCCTGATGGCGAGGCTAATTACGATATCGCCAAGGAAAGTGAGGATCAACCCGAAGAAGAAGCTTCTGTAGAAAGCGCGAATTATACACTGAAGTTGAAGGACTTCTCATTGAATGACTGTTCGATCATCTACGACAACCGCAGTGCAGGCATGTTCGCGAAGGTTGAAGGGGTCGATCACGATCTATCGGGAGACTTCAGTGCCGATGTGGTGGACATGCGTACCAGTACACAAATTGAAGCGCTTACCGTTAGCTCAGGCAGTGTAGATTACCTCCGCACCGTAATGGTTTATGCAGATGTTAACATGCGTTACGATTCGCAACAAGGCATTGTGACATTGTCCGACAACGAGCTGCATATCAATGGATTGTCGCTTGCAGCCGATGGCTCAGTTACAATGGGCGACGCAATGGAACTGGACTTGAATTTCTCGGCTCCTTATACCGAATTTAAAGAGGTGCTTTCCCTGATTCCTGAGTTCTACATGAACGACTTTGATGATATTAAGACGTCAGGATCCTTCGCCCTCAAGGGATTCGTGAAAGGAACAATGGACGAAAGCGAGAGCCTGCCTTCCTTGGCGCTTGACCTCAGCATCTCGAATGCATCCTTCCAATATCCAGACCTTCCTGCTGGTGCAGATAACATGAATGTGGAAGTGCACATCAAGAAGCCACAAGGGATTGCAGACCTTACCACAATCGACATTCCTAAATTCAACGGAAATCTTGCTGGTCAGCCGGTAAATGCCCGACTATCCGTTGTGAACCCTACGACAGATCCTAAGATCGATCTGGAGGCGAAGACGGATCTCGACCTGAATAAGGTGGCTCAAATGATGCCACAAGAAGATCTATCCTACGGTGGACGCGTAGTAACGGACCTCATTCTCAAGGGCAAGCTATCCGACTTCGAGGCACAAAATGCATCTAAGATCACCGCCGAAGGGACGGTTCAGCTTTCCAAATTCCAGGCAAAGACATCTTCCTTCGGACTTCCATTCGAATTGGACACGATGGACATGGCTTGGAGCCCGAGGACAGTGCGTGTTTCTACCATTCAAGGCAACTTGGGTAAGAGCAATTTTGAAGGTCGAGGTTCATTGGACAACCTGCTGAGTTATTTAATTACAGACACTACTTTGATAGGGCGGTTTGTGATGACAAGCACACTCTTCGATCTCGATGAACTCGCCGCTGCTGCACCTGCTGCTGAAACACCGCTGGCAGAGGAGTCAGAAACGGATATCACTGCGGTGCGCATTCCGGATAATCTGGATATCGACTTCGACGCACAAGTGGATAAGGTGGTTTACGACGGCATGGAGCTGGAAGATGTACGTGGTCGTTTGATGCTGTTGAATGGAACGGCCTACCTCGAACAATTCAAGATGGATGCGCTTGGAGGAAGGATAGCTATGAATGGGAGCTACGACTCCAAGCCAGAGCGACCAGAGGTTCTTTTCAACGTAAACCTGCAGAGCATCTCATTCAGTCAGGCTTTTGCCAATCTCGACATGCTCAAGGCATATGCTCCATTGGCTCAATCAGCCGTGGGGAACTTGAATACGGAATTCTCCTTGAATGCTTTATTGGACAATGATATGACACCTATCTTGTCTTCTATTACTTCTCGCGGATTGCTGAATACGATGGGAGTGAAGGTTGAGCCCGATGTGTTGAACCAGGTGGCCAGTAGGTTGAACAATGACCGCTACCGCTCCCTTCAATTGGGCAACACCAAAATAGGCTACACTATTGAGCAAGGAAGGCTTTCGATTCAGCCGTTAGATATGAAGATCGGTGGACAGAATGCCACTGTGCGCGGTTCTGCTGGATTGGATCAAAGCATGAACTTCGAGATCCTTACCAAAGCACCTATCAGCGCTATCAAAGTTCCCGATGAGGTCAAACAGTTGGGCATAAGCGGAGATATCGATGTGAAGATAAAGCTGGGAGGAACCTTTACCGAGCCAACCATAGGCTTGGACTTCGGAGATGTCACAACGGATATCCAAAATCAAGTTCAATCTGTCATTCAAAATGAGATCAACAATCAGGTGATCCAATTGAATAATCAGGCGAATCAAGAACGAGATAGGCTACTGGCACAAGCGAGAGCGGAAGCCCAAAAGATCAAGGACGAAGCAAAGGTTCAGGCTGATCGGATCAGAGCGGAGGCACAACGACTTGCCCAAATAACGAGAGATGAGGCTAACCGTCAGGCAAATAGATTGATACAAGAAGCAGGCGGTAATCCTATTGCCAAGGCTGCTGCTGAAAGAGCGGCTCGAGAAGTTCGGGCGGAAGGAGATAGAAAGGCCAATCAGATCATTTCAGAAGCTGAAAAGCGCGCCAAGCAAGTAGAAGATACGGCTGCTCAACGCGCCGACCAACTCATTAAGGAAGCGGAAGAAAACTCACAGATCAACAATTGATAGTATGCGTAAGCTCCTTACGGTATTCGTTCTCTTTATTAGTGTTTTAGCTCATTCACAAATGCCAGAACCCTATCTGGGTGAATGTGAGTCGGCCGGGGCCGAAGGTGGTGAATGGGTTCAAAAATCCATGAGAGCCGTTTTGCAGGGTAACATGCAAATGGGCGAACTGTACGCAAAAAAGGCGCTTGACGCAGATGATAACGATCCCCATGCCTTCTACATCATGGGTGAAGTGGCATTGCGAACGGGAAATGTTAGAGCGGCAGAAGCGTTTTGGACGCGCTGCCTGGAGATCTGTCCCGACTACAAGGCCGAACTCCAATATTTCCTGGGTGTCATGTACATGGAATCGGGCAAGACCACCCGTGGTGAGGAGATGATCGAGAAATACTTGGATAACCCGATGCGCGATGGGGGTTACGATCGCGAGGCAGAAAGGTATTTGGAACAAACACGCATTGTCAATGAGCTGATGACCCATCCCGTGGAGTACGATCCGAAGGTAGTTCCGGGAGTAAGTACAAGAGCGGATGAGTACTTTCCAACCGTATCGCCGGATGGCCAGATCTGTCTCTTCACACGACGCTCCATGCAGCGTGGTCGCCATTCGGGGCCAGCAGACCGCGAACGACTGGTAGAGGAGTTTACCATTTCGAGGCATAATGGTCGGGGATTCGACAGCGGTGAACCCATGCCAGCTCCTTTTAATCAATCGTACAATGAAGGTGCTCCCGCACTTTCCGCCGATAACCGAGTGCTTGTATTTGCTTCCTGTGAAAGGGGAGAAGGTGCAGAGGCTCAGAAGTGCGACTTGTATTATGCGATCAGGAATGGCGACTCTTGGTCGCAGATCATGCCCATGGGAGAAGGTGTGAACCGCCCAGATTCATGGGAGGGTCAGCCGTCCATCTCCGCCAATGGCGATGTGGTTTACTTTGCTTCCAACCGCGAAGGTGGAATGGGAGGAACGGATATCTATGTGAGTTATCGTCAACCCGACGGAACGTGGTCGGAGGCCGAAAATATCGGTGCACCGATCAACACGTCAGGATTCGAAAAGACTCCATTCATCCATTCCGATTCAAGAACACTTTACTTCTCGAGTGATACGCATCCAGGCTTGGGTGGATATGATATTTTCTATGCGCGAAGAAAGGACAACATGGAGTTCGATGATCCCATCAATATTGGTTATCCAATCAATGGTCAGGACAATGAGTGGGGGCTATTCGTGACCTTTGATGGTCAGAATGCCTATTTCGGAAGTAACAAGCTCAATGGGCCAGGTGGATACGACCTTTACCGCTTTACATTGCCCGAAGAAGCTCGCCCGCAAGAAGTGGCCTTCGTACGTGGGGTGTTGAAAGACGAGGAAGGCGAGATCGGTCGCGATGCAGACCTGCTTATCAAGAACGTGACAACGCGCGAGATACAGCGTGTGGATGTGGATGATGCCAGCGGTGAGTATACGGCCGTGGTAACCTTAGGTGGGCAAAGTGATGACGTGATCATCAAGGTCGACCGAGATGATGCAGCCTTCAATTCCAAGTATATCGATGTGGATCAAACGGAATCTGGAATGATTGAAGCCGATATGGAGGTTTCTGAGATCGCTGTAGGCAGGGAGTATAGGCTGAATGATATCAACTTCGCATCGAATTCTTACCAGTTGGATAACAATGCCTACACTATCATCGAGGAATTTGGCCTCTTCTTGGAAGATCATCCTGCGGTGAAAGTAGATATTCAAGGTCACACCGATAATGTAGGCGATGATGCGGCCAACTTGGCCTTGTCGAAGAACCGTGCTCGCGTGGTGTATGAATATTTGATCGAGCTCGGTGTGAGTCCTTCTCGATTGACGCACCATGGTTATGGAGAGCAGCGACCTATTGCATCTAATGATTCATCGGAGGGCAAGGCGAAGAACCGACGAACGGTTTTCATTATTACCCAATTGTAAACTTTCTTGCTTAGCTTGATTCTCCTAGAAGTCGGATCACCGAGCGCTTGTAGAAATGCTCAGCTTCGAGTTCGTCTACGAACTCATAGTTCTTCTTGGATATTTGGATACCCCAAAAATAGAAGTGAATGGACACGATGTAGCGTTGTCCATTGATGGATGCGAGTAGTATCCCCAACTTGCCGTTGAGTTTCTTCTCCAGAATGCGATATCCCCTTGGTGTTGTCATAAAATAAAAAAGCCGCTACAAAGTAGCGGCCTTATTATTAGGAGGATGTAAATACTACATTCTCTTTTCCTTAATACGTGCAGCTTTACCTGTACGCTGACGCTGGTAGAAGATACGTGCGCGACGCACTTTACCTGTCTTGTTGACCTCGATTTTTTCGATGCTTGGGTTGTTGATCGGGAAGATACGCTCTACTCCGATGCTGCCAGACATTTTGCGGATGGTGAATGTCTCAGTGGCACCTGTACCACGACGTTGCAGCACGATACCACGGAAGAACTGTGTACGTGTTTTAGCACCCTCGCTAATTTGATAATAAACGGTGATCGTATCACCAACGTTGAATTTTGGAAGGTCATTGCGCTCAATGAACTTTTCCTCTACGTAAGAAACCAGATCCATCTTTCTGATTATTAATGTGTTCGATCGAAAGCTAACATTCACAACTCTTGCCAGAGGTTAACCCACGTATGACCGATCCTTTGGTACCTGCCTCCGAATCGGGGTGCAATATTACGATGATTTTCGTGAAAAATGAGCTAACTGTCTCATTTTTTGCTATCCAGGAGGTCAGGTCGGCGTTCTTCTGTGCGCTTAACGGCTTGATCATGACGCCAATCTTCGATCTTTTGGGAATGCCCGCTCAGCAGGATTTCGGGAACTTCCCAACCTCGAAACGACTTAGGTCGCGTATAGACAGGCGGAGCGAGGAGGTCATCTTGGAAAGAATCAGTAAGAGCGGACGTTTCATCATTCAAGACGCCCGGTAATAATCGTATAACGGCATCGCTTACCACGGCCGCTGCAAGTTCACCGCCACTCAATACATAATCGCCTATGGATATTTCCATGGTGATGAGGTGATCTCGTACGCGCTGATCCACTCCCTTATAATGTCCGGCTAGGATAATGATATTCTCCGCTAGGGAAAGGGTGTTGGCGTGCGACTGCTTGAAGGTTTGACCATCAGGAGTCATGTATACGATATGATCGTACTTTCTCTCTTTCTGCAGATCTTCTATACACTGGAATATCGGTTCTGCCATCATTACCATTCCGGCGCCACCACCAAATTGATAATCATCTACTTGCTTGTGTTTACCCGAACCGTATTCCTTAAGATCGTGAACGTGTACTTTTACCACGCCTTTATCTTGAGCGCGTTGAAGAATGGACTGTTCAAACGGACTTCTCAGCAGATCGGGTTGAACCGAAATGATATCGATGCGCATTATTTCAGGCCGATTTCTTTCAAGCGTTCATCGAGGTATTCACCGGCTGTCATATCATCGTATTGCTTAGGGTTCTCCTCAGTAATACACGACTCCAGACAGGCTAGGTCCATCTCTGAAATAGGGTGTAGGAAGAAAGGAATGCTGAAGCGAGAGGTGCCCCACTTTTCCTTTGGTGGGTTGGAAACACGGTGAGTTGTAGAACGTAAGACATTGTTGGTCAGGCGTTGAAGCATATCTCCAACATTCACTACAACGGCATCTTCTGCAACATTTACAGGGATCCATTTTTCCTCTTTGGTCTTCACTTCCAAACCTTCGGCTGAAGCACCCATCAACAGGGTGATGAGGTTGATATCCTCATGTTCAGCAGCGCGAACCGCATCTTTCGGTTCCTCAGTGATAGGTGGGTAATGGATAGCTCTAAGGATGGAGTTTCCATTCCTGATCTTCTCTTCAAAATAATCTTCAGGAAGCTTGAGGTATAGCGCAATGGCCTGAAGCAATTCACCTCCGGCTGTTTCTAAGGTCTTGTACGCCTGCATTCCAGCTGGGTTGAACTGCGGAAGCTCTTCAACACCCACGTTCTTAGGATATATTTCGGCGAGCTCGGCGTCGTCTTTTACACTCTGACCAAATTGGAAGAACTCCTTGAGGTCGCCAGAATTAAATCCTTTGGCGTGTTCTTTTCCAAAAGGCGTGTATCCGCGTTGGCCAGCTAAGCCTTCGATGTTGTATTTGAGTTTGGTCTCTTCATCGAGATTAAAGAACGCTTCAACTTGTTCGTAGAGATTCTCACGCAGTGCGGCATTCAAACCGTGGTTGGTAACGGTAACAAAACCTATCTCTTCATAGGCTCTACCCAGTTCCTTAACAAAACGGTTCTTTCTCACTGTATCACCTGATCTAAAATCGGCTAGATCAACGGTTGGAATACTGCTCAAAGACATAAGCTCATTAATTTTAGCAAAGGTACGAACTGCAATTTGGGTAATCTTGTCGGAACAACAGGTAAAAAATGCACAATTATGTCGCCAGATTGTGCAGATGTGAACGAACACTCGCTACATTTGGTCGTCGCAAGAATATACCAAGAAGAAAAGCTCAGATATAACATGTCAGAAGGTCAATCGACGCTCACCAAAGAAGAAAAGATAGCGCTGTACAGATCGATCATCGTCCCGAGGAAGATCGAGGAAAAGATGCTCATTTTATTGCGTCAAGGACGAATTTCAAAGTGGTTCTCAGGATACGGACAAGAGGCTGTTTCTGTTGGAACGGCGATGGCTATGGATGATGATGAATTCATCTGTACCATGCACCGAAATCTAGGAGTGTTTACTACTCGTCAAGTTCCATTGGATCGACTATTCGCTCAGTTCCAGGGAAAGATGGAAGGTTTTACCAAAGGCAGGGACCGTTCTTTCCACTTTGGAACCAAAGAGCACAAGATCGTTGGAATGATCAGTCACCTTGGCCCTCAAATGGGAGTGGCCGACGGACTCGCACTTTCACATACGTTGAAAGGAGAGCAAAAAATAAGTATGGTCTACACCGGTGATGGAGGTGCTTCTGAAGGTGATTTCCACGAGGCATTGAACGTGGCTTCTGTGTGGCAATTACCCGTGTTATTCGTAGTAGAAAATAATCAATGGGGATTGAGTACACCTTCTCTTGAGCAATTCAACTTCGAGAGCTTCACGGTGAAAGGTCCGGCATATGGAATGGAAGCCTATTCGGTAGACGGTAATGATATCGAAGAAGTGTACCGCACGGCTCGTTCGTTGGCGCAGAGTATGCGAGGCCGACCTCGACCGGTGTTGTTGGAGTGTAAGACATTCCGTATCCGTGGACACGAGGAGGCGAGTGGTACTAAATACTATCCAGATGGATTGATCGATAAATGGTCAAAAAAGGACCCCGTATTGCGCTTTGAAAACACACTGTTAAAAGAAGGTATTCTCTCGGAGGATGAGATGAAGGCCATACAGGATGAGGCGGTTGCCGATATTGCCGAGGCTATCGCTAAGGCGGATGCATACGACAAAATCGTTTTTGATGCGGAGCGCGAACTTGGGGATGTTTATGCTCCATTTGATAATGATGAAATAGATCCATCCGGTTCTGAGCAAAGATCCATGCGTATGATCGATGCGGTACACAATGCACTGGATCAGGCCATGGAGAAGCATGAAGAACTCGTTTTGATGGGGCAGGATATTGCTGATTATGGCGGGGTATTCAAAGCTACGGATGGGTTGATGGATAAGTACGGGAAGGACCGAGTTCGAAATACCCCACTTTGTGAAGCGGCCATTTTAGGCGCGGGTTTAGGTCTTTCTATTCAGGGTCATAAAGCCATGGTAGAAATGCAGTTTGCCGATTTCGTCACCGAAGGCTTCACCCAGATCATCAATAATTTGGCTAAGATCCATTGGAGATGGGGACAGAATGCCGATGTAGTGGTGAGGATGCCTACGGGTGCTGGCGTTGCAGCAGGACCTTTCCATAGCCAAAGCAATGAAGCTTGGTTTACCCATACTCCTGGCTTAAGGGTGGCCTATCCATCCAATCCGGTTGATGCCAAGGGATTGTTGTTGCAGAGTTTTAGGGATCCCAATCCTGTGATGTTCTTCGAGCACAAGGGAATTTATAGAAGTGGGGAAATGCAAGTGCCGACCGATTATTACACAGTGCCTTTTGGAAAGGCACACGTAGTACAGGAGGGAAAAGCATTGACCGTGGTTACCTACGGCATGGGTGTGGTAAAGATGAAGCAACTATTGAGTGCAGAATCGGATCTTAATATTGAATTAATCGACCTAAGAACACTAGCGCCTTGGGACAAAGAAACGGTCATCAAGAGCGTGCAAAAAACGGGTAGGGTATTGATGATCTCAGAAGATGTGAATTCGGGAGGATTTATGAGCGATGTATCTCAAGTGGTTCAGGATGAATGTTTTAAGCACTTGGACGCCCCGGTAAAAGTGTTGTCTTCCATGAATACGGCGGTTCCGTTTGCGCCTGAGTTAGAGGAAGGATTCTTGCCTTGGAAATCTTTAAGATCGTCTATTCAAACCTTGATGGATTATTAAGCGAGTTTTTGAAGATGTGAAATATGAAAATAAATAGTTTATATTTGGGCAAATTCAACGCAAAAGAATTATGGCAAAAGACAATTTAACACCGCTCCAGATCGCGAATAAAATTCGTGAGAACCAGAACAACAACAAGACATTGAAGTCACTTTTCAGCAATCAGCTGTTTGGTAAATTCAGTGCAGAGGAATTGAATGGTTTGAAAAAGAGCATCGACAAGCAGATCGAGAAGCGCAAGCAAGATGAAGTTGATGAGCACATCGACTATTTGAAGAGCCTTGGATACAAGGTTTCGAAGTAACTCGTACCTACAACAAGATGAAGATCCCGCCACGTGCGGGATTTTTTTGTGGGTACATCTATCGCTTTTTCAAGCGGTTGCTGATCTAGCACTTCATTTTTTCAATTTTTTTCATCAACCGTGCTTGTAGGTTTCTCCAGACCATCTATATTTGCACCCGCAATCGCAACAAGGATTGCACTTCACACCTCGGGTGGTTAGCTCAGTTGGTTCAGAGCATCTGCCTTACAAGCAGAGGGTCGGGGGTTCGAATCCCTCACCACCCACAACAAAAAGCTTCGCTATCGCGAGGCTTTTTTTGTGGGCTTGAGTCAAGCTTGCTTGAACGAAAAGCCCACGAAAAAAGACTCAGCACTGCCGATAGGCAGGGCCGAAGCTTTTTGTTGTGAAACCTTTCTCAGGATGCCGCGACGTTAGGAGCGGAATCTCTCACCACTGTATTGCGGGTTTAGCAAGCTTGCTTGAACGAAATCACACGAAAAAAGACTCCGCACAGCCGATAGGCAGGGCCGAAGATTTTTGTTGTGACCACCAACCTGGGGGTGCCGCGACATTAGGAGCGGAATCCCTTTCTACCAGCATTTTCCCTACCTTCCTCCCATGAAAAGCTTCATCTCTCTCATCGCTATATCTTTTCATTCACCCTTTCTGTTCAAACCGATGCTGATTTTGATGGATTTGAAGATTATTTGATCATAGAGCCAGCCAACATACCGCGAGACGGCCGAGCAATTTCCCGACGAATCGAGTGCTATGGCCTACGTTGATTCGTTCCGAGTATGCTCAAACGATTCTATGGAAGTTTCTGGATCAGAGGGACTTGTTCTTTTGCCTGAAGGCAAGACCCATATTTCCGCAGGAGAAAGAGCTTGGATCAGGATTGGTGAAGGCGATGGAAGAATGTACCGATTATGTGAAGCCGGCGTCACTCCAAAACGCGAAATATTCCATCCTCAAGACCCCGTTCACTTTTCACTTCCAGCCGGGCGCACGTTTAACCTCGAAAGACTTTGGGAAATTTTGGGTGAGGTGCCGAATTCCGTCCCTTCCAAGCAAGAGTTCATTTAGTGGGAAGACGATGGCAGTGGACTGGATAGGAATATTACTGAATCTGGGACGTATGCCTTTCGATACTACGACCCTTGTGGATACGAGATCGTGGATTCCGTTAGCGTAGGCTTTGTAGAACTTGAGGACCCTTCAGCTTCGCCAGGAGATCTGCCTTTCAAGACACAATGGATCAAGACGGATGGAGATACCGTTACCTACAAGATCGCATATTGGTCGGATATAACCTTAAATGACCGTCCCCACGGTGTGGAGGCTATCTCGGATATCTCGCAAACATTAAAGGTGGATGGAGAAAATGCAATTGGCATCCTTGTTTCAGATACTATTGCTCTAAGTGGGGTACATATTAAACCTACACTTTATCGATCAGTATTAGCGGGCTAGATACCTTGCCACTGGCGCAGATGGTGATGTGTACGAAATGCTGATACCTCATCTCTGGATGGGGAAAATGGAAGAAGGGGAAGAGTGAGAAGATAGCAGGGATAGGAAGGCTAGTTGGGAATGCGGGGATGGCAAAGTGGGAGTAGGTAGCTAACTTGGTGAAGATGTAGAATAGGGCAACGAAGGAGTAGAGGGAGCGCAAATGATAACGGGGGCCCCCAACCCCGCCCCAGTCTCAAGCTACGCACCCAACACCCATTTATCCGTACGATAAACGCATACAAACGGGTAATTTTTCAGATCATGTTTTTCAAACAGAAAGTCATCTGAAATTCCATATCATAAACGTAATAATGAATAGATTGATACCGGGGAGGGGTCGGGGGCTCCATCAAAACACCCCCCAAAAAAATAAATAAATAAAGAATCCACACTCACCCTTTCTAGCTCTCCCCAATTCACCCCATTTCTAGTTCATTCCATTCTATTCCATCTCCATTCTATCTCCACTCGATCACACACCTCATTTTACCTCATTATAATGCTAGGAATCCAGACCCATCATCACTTCTCAGCTCTGATCCTCCACCAACCAATCCTCCCATTCAACTGAACAACACACCCATTCTTACCACAAAAAAATCCCGCACAGGGCGGGATCTCGTATCCGTCACATTTAACTTATTTATTGTTCGTCAGTATCCGATTCTTCCTCCTCAAAATCCAAAGAGGCGGAGTTGACGCAGTAGCGTAGTCCGGTTGAAGTGGGACCATCATTGAAAACGTGACCCAAATGTCCACCACAGTTGGCACATAGGATCTCCGTTCGCACCATGCCATAGCTCGTGTCCAATTTCTCAATGATCTTTTCCTCAGCTATACCTTTGTCAAAGCTCGGCCATCCGCAGTGTGCATCGAACTTACTATCACTCGAGAATAGTTCTGCACCACAACCAGCACACGTGTAAACCCCATCTTCAAAGTGCATGTCGTATTTGCCCGTGCCTGCTCGTTCCGTGCCCTTTTCTCTAAGTACATAGTATTGCTCTGGTGTCAGCTGTTGACGCCATTCTTCATCGCTTTTTTGTACGCTGTATTCTGTCATGGTATCTGTTGATGTTGATTGATCGCGCGTTTCATTCTGTGCCGAGCATGCTACTCCTGCCCAAACCAAAGCGATCATAATTGTGGTTCTCCTGATCATCATAGTGTTCGTTTTGATCATAGACGAGACACTATCTCGAAGGCTTTCAGCTTATTCTGTTAAAATAATACGAAAGCTCTTTCCAGCAATCTCTGTCCATACTTTCAAAACATATACGCCACTGGGAAGTTCATGGATGTCTATTTTGTTCGATCTCGATGAAATTTCTCCACTACATACACGCGTTCCTCGAAGGTCGATCAAAGAATACTGGGCTACACCGTTCAATCCATCTACCTTCAAATAGCTGGAGGCAGGATTGGGGTAGATCCTCCAACGCGAATCGATTTCATCTAGATCCAGGTCGTTTTGCATGATCACATCAATGGTATCCACATATGCACACCCTAGAGGTGACGTGGCGCGGATCTCAAGGGTGAAATTGGTCCTTGACGTGGAGCTGTCGATGTAGACCTGTGGAGCATTGGAAAGAACGCTATTCGAACCGATATTCGTCCAACTCACCTGCGTATATCCATGGTCGATCTCTAAGAGTCCACCGCTCCAACCCAAGATCGTATCCTCTGGCCAATCCATCTTTAAAGAGTCTGTCTTGAATTCAATGTACTGCGGACTTGTGGAACATTTACCCGTGGGGTTGAAGCCATAGTCGTACGAGATGGTCGCCGTCATTGCCCGGTTGGGATAGTCGGCACCGAAGTTATACGCTATGCCGCTACCCGATTGAAAGCGCAGGGCGGTAGAATGAAAGGTCACAGGGTTGGGAACACTTTGGTAGCGCAAGGACTGTCCGCTTGATGCAAAGTGAATGTAAACACCAAGGGTGTCTCCAGCCGCCATTTGATAGGGGAGAGGAAGGCTGATCGAATCCCCAGATTGATTCACTTGGACCGTATCCGTGAGCAATCGGGTCCATTGTCCAGGTTGACCCTCCTTGCCCAAGTAAGATCCGGGAGTGATATCGATGATCGGGTACAGCGTTCCCGTGGATGCGCTCACAAAGTGTATCTCCTCCAATGTGACAGCGCTATCAGCGATCAAGTTGAACATGTTACCATTGAAGGATATGTTGCTAGAGCTCGCCGCCGTTAAGCGGTCTTCCAAAACAAATGGCCCTACGGCCGACTGAATGAAGAGGCCCGTATCTTTTTCAAACAGGAAGTCGCTCACATTGATCCGGTTCAAATTCCCATTCAACCAATACAAGGTATCTCCCACGGAAGGATGCAGAGGCAGGTGAACGGAATCGCCGTAGCAGAAGTAGTTCTTTGGTTCTAATCCAGACACAGGCTGCTGATAGAATGTCTTGAAAACGGTAAATGCATCGTTGTTTGGATTGATGTCTTGAGGACAAATGATGGTTACATCAAACCTATGCGTACCGGGCGTAAGTGAGTCTCCAAACCAAATGATGGGCTTAGAACACGATCCAACAAGGAAGGGTACAATAGACGAAATAGAATCAGTTCCATCGATCAATATGCTGATCTCTACATTGTTGGCATCAGAATCGCCTAGATTGGCAAAAGCTACGCTAAATTGGGTTTGATTTCCTGCACAGGCCTGACCTTGAACAAACAAGTCTATCCCCTTCAGATCTACTCCACCTATCGCTGGAATGATGTGCACTAATAGGTCGTGATTCCATACCTGTTGAAAGAGGATCCTATGACCCGCATCGTTGAGGTGGACGGCATCGGCTGCGTAGGAGGGGCTAACGACTCCATTCGAATCCGCTAGTGGCGTGAAGAAATCGATGGCATTTGGACCAAACATGACCTGAATGGAGTCTTTCACAGAAGCTTGATACGCACCCCAATTACCAGCTATGGGCTGAGTTGTGCAGATGTAAACGGGTACGCCGTTGTTCCAACCATGTCGGTATAAGGAATCAAAATTTGCGAGTTGCTCCGACATCGGCCATTGCCTGTCGTTACTGGGAAGGTTGATGACGATGGCATCGGGGTTCAAGCTCAGTGCTTCTGTAATATTGTGTGCACTATCAACGGTAGGTCGGTTTGATGGAGTGATGAAATTATCCGGCATGATGCGATAGGTAGTATAGCCACCCACCGCTAGGTTGATCACTTCATTGTTGGGATTGATCTGTTTTAAACCAGCTCGATATCGGTTCACCCATGTGCTGTCAGGGTGACTTGGTCCAGTGCCGGCGGCTGTTGAGGAGCCGAGGACCACAATGCGAACGGGCAGCTCATCTGTGCACGCATTGCGCGTAATTTGGGCTGATAGTCCCGATGATATGAGCAAAATTGTAAAGAGGAGGTATTTCACTCCTACAAGATGCAAATTTTGAAGATGTCAATCGATTCTCTCAATCAACGAAATCTAGGATAGAGGCAATCACCTTGTCGTCGCTCAATATCCGACGATGGCCCAAACCTTCGGTAAGGATCAGCTTTGAACCTTTCCAGTTTTCATGCAGCGCCTCGGCTTGTTCATAATGAACATCGATATCCTGTTTATCATGAACGATCAATCCCTGGACGGTCATTTTCTTAGCTAAATGACGTGGTGCCATGGCTTCGATATCCGGACTATAATTGTCGTTCAGGTATTGCTCAAGGTATTGATTATATCGATGATCGAGATGCAAGCGATCACAGAAATCCGAGATCACATCAGCAATGGATGAAGGAGCACCCAGGATGACGAGCTTCTTAACGTTCAAGCCTTGATCAAGTGCGTTGAAGGCCGCAGCGCCGCCAATGCTATGGGCGATCAACACGTCCACCGTTCCGATATGCTCAGCCGTAGCCATAATGGCGTCGGTGAACTGAAGCATGTGCGTGCGCTTACCTGGATTATTACCGTGCGCTTGGGCTGTGATGGTCACTACTTTGTAACCCGCCTTGACCAGAGCTGGAGCAAGGGCATAGGCTTGAGAGCCTCGTCCGGACCATCCGTGAATGAACACTGCGGTCTTATCACCATTACCTAAGGTACGCAGTGTGATCTGCTTTCCATCCACTTGCAGATTCTCACGCTCGGCCTCTTCCACAAACGGACGTTCACGATCGGGTAGGGAGAATGGGATTGGGGTAAAGAACCGCTTCCGAACTTCTGTAGCCGCCCAATTGAAATTGAAGAATTGCAAGGTGGAAACGTATCTCAAATACCACTTTGGGATCTGAAAACTCGGTGTATTGGCAGATGTTACATCCTTATTTTGCTCCATAGTGCAAAGGTGGGAAATGTCCTTTAAAGTAGCCTCTTGATTCCGATAGTAGGCGCGTAGATGGAATAGAAGTTTCCTGGATCGAATGGTAGTTCTTGATAGGTATAGGTAAAGTCGAGGATGAACATCCAATTCTGACTAATGGCCTGTTGCCACTCGGCGCCTATTTGGGCGGTTTGCAGTATCTCGATCACTTCACCGGCTCCCACTTGAATGCGTCGTGCGTCTGGTGAGAATCCATAGTTACCTCTCAGGGTCACCCAGCTTCTACTATCTTTCAAGAACCTTCTGGCAAAGAAATTACCGGTAAAATCGGTACCATCATCTTGCGGTGTGATGAAAGGGCGGAAGGAGAATAGGTATTTGCCGGTGTAGTAATTCACCGATCCGGTGTACATGGTAACGGTGGATTGTGGGCCGAAATAGAGATGTCTCATACCGGCTGAGATCTCGAATCCATTACCTACATCTCCGTATAACTCCACTCCAAATCGATGTTCTGGGAAAACGGCGGTATTCGATGAATAGCCATAATTCAGATACCCATAGATTCGGTCGGTGATGAGCGGGTAAAGATCTATTTGGCCCTGATATCCCGTTTCATTGAATCGGTTGGCCATGTTCACTCGGGCGATACCTACACCGTATTTGGTGGATTGTCCCACTTGGACAGTGCCGTAGTACATCGTTTCATATTGCTCGCTGAAGGTTTCAACGGAACCGATGACATCTACGGAGTGGTTAACAAGTCGGCGAAGGGCATTTTGTCGGATAGAGTTGGCTTCCGGCGTATCGAAATTGGTCAATTCATCAACGGCAGTGCGGAATTCGCGCAACTTAAATAGGGCAAAAGCACGCCGGGTGTGGATCTCCTGGTATGATACTTCATTGGAGTCTACCCTTTTTTCAGCTTCATCCATTTGACTGATCACTTCTGAATACTTCTTTTCCCAAATAAGCACATCGCCATAACCTAGATAGGCCGGTAGATAATCGGGAGCTTCAAGGATGATATTAGAGAAGTAATGGTAGGCGGAGTCGTAATTACCTTACCATGCGTGGGTTTTACCCACAAAATTGAAAAGGTCGTAATACTGTGGATACTCCCTCATTGCAGGCCTCAATAACTGCCTGGCCTCTTGATATTTACCTTCGGCAGTGAGCTTTCTAGCTTCTTCGAATTGTTTGTCGGCATCTAATTGTCCCCAAGATGTAAAGGCGAGGAGCAAACCGAGAACGGAAAGGTGTAGCTTCATGAATGGTCGCAAACGTTTCTACTAGTGTAAGAAAGTAATGAAGTGGGAGGGGAAGAAAGTTGGGATAGGAGAAAGTGAGAGTGATATTCTGACTCTCGACATCATTCTCAAGATAGTAATCTATGGAAATAAAAAATCCCGGATCAAGAACTGATCGGGATTCTGGTGCCCAGGACTGGATTCGAACCAGCACGAGCAAATGCTCACCACCCCCTCAAGATGGCGTGTCTACCAATTTCACCACCTGGGCCAATGTGTTCTGTGTATAACTAAAAAACGGAGCAGCAGAACACCACTCCTCCGTTCTTAGTGACCCGACAGGGGCTCGAACCCTGGACCCGCACATTAAAAGTGTGCTGCTCTACCAACTGAGCTATCGAGTCATCGCCTATGAACTATTGTCCGAAAGCGGGTGCAAATATAAAGGCTTTATTCTTACGACCAAACCCCATCGGGAAGAAAATTCTCAAGTCAATTTCAAGCCTCTAAAAATCAATAATCAAGGATTTCAGGTTTCTTTTCCGATGTACATTTGTAGTATGAAAATCGTGCTGATCGGATACATGGCTAGCGGTAAAACCGCAGTGGCAAAGGAACTGAGTAAGAGGACACACATCCCCGCTTATGACCTCGACCATTATATCGAGGAGAAGAATCAAATGGATGTGGCCACCTTCATCCGAGAGAAGGGAGAGATCAAATTCAGGAAAGAGGAGTATGAGCGACTCCATGAGATCCTCCAATTCGATCATTTCATCCTTTCAAGCGGTGGTGGAACGCCATGTTATTACGATAATATTCAGCAAATGAAAGAAGGAGCCTATGTCGTTTATTTACAATGGCCCCTTTCGGTTCTTTTAAGCCGATTAAAGGCCGAACGCGAAAACCGTCCGCTATTCGACGGTGTTAAGGAGGAAGATATGCCAGAGTATGTAGCAAAGCATATCTTCGACCGACGTCCTTTTTACGAACAAGCCGATCACATCATCTTCGGAAAAGATCAATCTCCAGAAGAGCTGGCGACAGAAATCTATGACGCATGGAAAAATCACTCAATGATATAATCGAACACAGACGTACCATTAAACCCGACAAGTACACCGGGAATACCCTCGATGATCAAACGATACGCGAGATCCTGGAAGCCGCGAACTGGGCGCCTACGCATGGGTATACCGAACCGTGGCGGTTTGTGGTCTTTACAGAAGACGGCAAGGAGAAGCTCATCGATCTTTTGTATGCGCTCGATAAGGAAGATCACGGTGAAAATGAAGTGCGCTATTCTAAGATCCGAGCTCGTGTGGAACGCAGTTCGCACATCATTGCCATTGGAATGAAGCGCGGAAACAACCCTAAGATCCCATTCATTGAAGAAGCGCAAGCCGTTGCAGCAGCCGTTCAGAATATGTGGTTATTGGCCTCTGAGAAGGGTTTAGGTGCCTACTGGAGTACCGGAGCCATTGGATACGATTCACGCCTCACCAAAGCCCTTGGCTGGAATGGGGAAGAGGATACCGCTATGGGGTTCTTCTATATCGGGGAGTTCACAGGCGAGTGGCCTCAAGGAAGACGTCTTTCTCCAATTACCGATAAAGTGCGCTGGGAAAGAGGTTGATACGTATACCTTAATCCAAGTAAACCGTGGCGTCGTCGCCGTCAAATTTAACGCCTACATGTTCCTGAAGGGACGTGGAAAGTGACATGCCTTTCACATCGGCCTTGATAGGGAACCGCTTGTGGTTGCGGTCGACAAGGACTGCAGTGGTGCACATCTTCACGTTGGCTTCGAGAATATGGCGAACTCCATAGATCAAGGTAGATCCACTGTTCAGCACATCATCCACTACTACCACGCTCTTATCGTCCAGGTCACTCAGCTCACCGTGTAGGATCACATCATCGCTAGGCTCGCGTTTGTTGATCTCCATCTTGATGAGTGAACATTGAATAGGTGAGACCTTTGCGATGTGTTGAGTAAGCATCTCAGCGATCTTGTAGCCGCTCTCTGCAATGCCTATGATGAAGATCTCTTTCTCCGCTATGTTTCGCTCATAGATCTCCCAGGCAATACGCTCGATCTTGCGCTTTACCGTGGCCGAATCCATTACGATTGTAGGTGCAGTACTCATGTGTTTCGAATTGCTGTGGAAGATACTAAAACTAGGCTGGCTTTTTGAGTTCAAAGAATAACTCATTGCCCTGCCTCGGCTCAATGCTGTTGTAGCACATCTGGATATTGACGATCTCAAAGTGAGGCTCAAAACGCTCCCTGTATTCTTCCTCGCTCCCTCCAAAAGGAGGTCCTTTTTCGGTCAACGGAAAGTTGAATAACACACCAGCAAGTCGGCCTTTCGGATGGAGTAGTTCATGCATCTTTGACGCATAACGATCTCTCAAGCTCGGGTCCAAGGCACAGAAGAAGGTCTGTTCCAAGATCAGGTCGTACGAGCCCTCATGCTCAAAGAAGTCGCCAACCTTGAATTGCTCCTCCGGAAAGTCGGGAACTCTTTGCAGGAAGTTCGATTTTGCCGTAGGACTAAAGTCCATGAGGGTAATGTTTCTAAACCCTTTTTTCCATAAGGCTTCCGCCTCATAGGCATGTCCACATCCAGGGATGAAGATCGCTTCATCTGTATCGTGAAGGGTAGCATATTCAACCAGGGCAGGAGAGGCATAGCCGATGTCCCAACCCCATGTTTTCTCCACATATCTTTCATCCCAATACTCGGCGTTCAGATCCATAGCTATTTCTTTTCGAGAACCACTACGTTTTCAATGTGATGCGTTTGCGGGAACATGTCTACCGCTCTCGATTTCACCACGGTATATTTTTCCTGAAGTAGACCAAGATCCCTTGCTTGTGTGGCAGAATTACAGCTCACATAAACGATTCTATTTGGTTCCATTTTCAGCAATTGCTCTACCACTTTCGCGTGCATTCCGTCTCGTGGAGGATCGGTTACCACCACTTCAGGCATGCCATGTTCCGCAACGAAATCTTCCGTTAGTGCTTCCTTCATATCGCCAACTACGAATTCGGTGTTTTTCAAGCCGTTCAATTCGGCATTGAAGTTGGCATCCTGAATGGCCTCGGGAACACTCTCGATCCCAATGACCCTGCCCGCCTTTTGTGCCAAGAAACAGGCGATGGTTCCCGTTCCCGTATAGAGGTCATACACGAGTTCATCACCTTTTAGGTCGGCAAATTCCAGGGCCTGCACATAAAGATTATGTGCTTGCTTAGGGTTGGTTTGATAGAAGGATTTCGGTCCTACTTTGAATCGTAGTTTCTCCTGTGGCTTGTAGTACGCTGGCATCTCTTCGAAGATGTGGTCTCTACCTGTAAACAGCTCAATATCACAATCATAAATACTATCGTTGCCTTTTTGATTGATGGTGTAGAGCAAGGATGTGATCTGTGGAAATTCCTTCTGTAATGCGTTCATGAGCCCATCCCTTGCCTCCTTATGGTCATCGTAGAATTGGATCAACACCATAACCTCACCACTCAAGGCGGTACGGATCATCAAGGTGCGCAACAATCCCGATTGCTCACGAAGGTCGAAGAAAGCGAGATCGTGTTTCAAGGCATATTCGCGAACGAAGTTTCGGATCTCATTGCTTGGATCGGGTTGAAGGTGACAGTGAGTGACATTCAAAACCTTATCCCACATTCCAGGAATGTGGAAGCCCAGTGCATCTGGTTTTTGGATCTTTTCTCCCGAATCGATCTCCTCTTGGGTCATCCAACGCTTGTTGGAGAAAGAGAACTCCATCTTATTGCGGTAAAAGTAGGGATCGTCACATCCCATGATCGGCATGTACTGCTCCACTTCAACGTGTCCTAATCGCTTGAGGTTATTGGCTACTTCGGATTCCTTGTACTCGAGTTGCTTGGAATAGTCCCAGTTTTGCCATTTGCAACCTCCGCAGGTTCCAAAATGCTTGCATTCTGGTTTAACTCTGTCTTTGGATAGCTCTACGTATTCAATGGCTTTCCCTTCCATGTAGGAGCGCTTCTTCTTGAAAACGCGTACATCTACAACATCACCAGGAACTGCATTTTGAATGAAAACAACACGACCGTCTTCGGTTTTACCCACGCCTTTGCCTTTTGCACCAGCGCCGTGTACTGAAATGCCCTCAAGAATGATGGGCTTCTTTGACCTTCTTCCCATAGGCGGCAAAGGTAGTAGAAGGAAGTGTAGATTAGGTCTAGTAGAGGATAGTTCTTTCTGTGTAAACCTCTCTTCGGTACCGAGCACGAATAATGTAAGTGCCAGCCGATGGGAGATCTACGGTGAGCGTTTGCGGTGAGACGTTCGCTTCTCGATAGAGTATCCTTCCCGAAACATCGATGACTTGCACTTCGTCCATGGATGAATTGGTTCTGATCCTCAATGTATTCTTTTCATTGTTGGTCCAAACATAGAGCTCATTACCGAGGCTTTGAAGCTTGTATCTGTCAAAGGCAAGAGCATTGTATGCATTCACTTTTCCGTATCCGTAGAATGGGTCTCTACCTGGGACATCCTCATTTGAAAGACCGATCTGATCTTCAGACGCCACTTGGATGAGCAATCGGATTTCCTCGTTGGTAAGATCAGGGTTTTGAGCCTTTACTAGGCAAGCGATCCCACTCACGATAGGAGCTGAGAATGAAGTGCCCGCCACGGCAGTCGAGTAATTGTTGAAATCAGTATAGATCAGGATCGGGATATTATCTCCTGGGGCCACAACTTCTACGTGATCACCATAACTACTGCCACCAGAGCCACCGCTGAAGGGAGCGCATCTTTGGTTGAACCAGTTGGTAGCTCCTACAGCCATTACATTTTCAAGCACGGCAGGGTACTTCGGCACATTGTCGCCATCATTTCCAGAAGAAGCGATCAAAAGGACTCCTTTGGAATGGGCGTAATTAACCGCTTCTTCAAGTATGGTCGATTCATTACCACCGCCAAGTGACATATTGATGACGTCTACACCGAGATTCGCGGAATAGTAGATGCATTCAGCGAGATCGGCATAGGTACCCGTGCCATCTGGGCCCATTGCCTTAGCGTTTAGTATTCTACAATTCCAATCTACTCCTGCAAATCCCAATTGATTATTGCCATTGGCGGCCGCCACACCGGCCACGGCGGTACCATGACCATTGGCGTCTTCCGGATCATTGTCTTCATCTACAAAATCCCATCCTCTAACATCATCGATGTAACCATTGTTATCATCATCGATACCATTGTTTGGAATTTCATTGGGGTTGATAAAGGAGCGTCCATTCAATTCCGGATGAGCGAATTCAATCCCAGAGTCGACAATTACGAGGGTCACTTCGCTGCTTCCTTGTTCGATATTCCAAGCTTCAGGCATATCCACATCGGCATCTATATTTCCACTGATACCTTGATTGTCGGCCCACCATTCACTCGGGTGCTCTGTATCATTGGGAATGAATCGCACTGAATCGGAGGTGAACGTGTGGTTGAACTCTAGATCTATGATGCTGGGATAAGTTTGAAGCTTCTCGAAGGCGGATCGGATGGATGCTTTGTCAAATCTTACTACCCAAACGACCTTGGTAGCTGGCTGATTTCCTGCACGAAAGGAGTGTACTACCTCGCCGTTGAGATCAGTGATCTGATTGAGTACTTCTTGAGATAGTCCTTTCTGAGAGTAGGAGGTAGTGAACATGAGTTCATTCGTCTGACCAAAGGACAGAGTTGATAATGTGCACAGTACGAGAGAGATAAGTAGTTTCATTGCTGAGGGTTATATTCCAAAGCTACGGCTTCTGATTTTTTGATTTGAACCTTCCCTTCGCAAAAGGTCTGAGTTTTCGATGCTTCGTTCCTCTTCCTTTCACTCTCTTTCTCCACATCCGGAAGGAGGAAGGTTTCATGTGGGTTCTCATCAATTCCCGTACCTCATTTTCCTTGAGCCCGAATTGATATTCGATTGCTTCGAAAGGAGTTCTATCCTCCCAGGCCATTTCTATGATCCGATCTACTTCTCTTGGTGTCATGTTCTCATAACACTAGAAGATGCCTTCGGTTCAGCCTATCTGTTGTCTGCGTGCCTCTTTTATGATCAGCGACTTGGCCTCATTCCAAGGTATGAGATTGTAACTATCCATCGTAGTAGTGGTGAAGTCGCTCGAAAGCGAATTGATGGCTTTCATGGCCTTGGCATATGCACCGGTTTTGATGAATTCATTCATATCTTCTTTCGTTCGCCAGAGGGTCATGGTATAATGGGTCATCATACCGCCTTTTAGTCTGTATTTCTTGCACTCAGACTTCTTGAGCTGGGCCGTGATGCGATTAATGTGAAGGAAAAAGGCAAAGAGGTGAAAGGGTGATTTCAGCTTGATACGTGTGATACTTACGTACATTTTGACGGATTTGGTACTAGAAACATAGGTTTTATTCAAACATAAAACACCCCCCTATATACGTACATAAAGGGGGTGTTGGATGTCTGATGGCCTCGACTTATTTATCGAACTCTCTCACCGTTTTTTCGATGATGGATACACAATCCTTCATTTGATCTTCAGTCATAACTAACGGCGGAGCAAAGCGGATGATGTTTCCATGTGTAGGCTTTGCAAGCAATCCGTTCTCGGCAAGTTTTACACAGATGTTCCAAGCCGTTTTACTATCTGGTGTATCGTTAATAACGATTGCATTGAGTAGTCCTTTACCTCTCACTTTGGTGACGATATTGGAGCTATCAACGATGCGCTGCATTTCTTCTCTGAACATATTGCCCAGTTTGCGAGCATTTTGTGCAAGTTTTTCGTTGGATACTACTTCGAGGGCGGCCATGGCAACCTGTGCTGCAACTGGGTTACCACCGAAGGTGCTTCCGTGCTGACCAGGTTGAATGGTGAGCATGATCGGGTCGTCCGCTAGGATGGCCGATACCGGGTACATGCCACCTGAAAGGGCTTTACCTAGGATCAAAATATCTGGACGTGTATAGGTTTCCTGGCGTTCGCAGGCTCCCTGGCAAGAGCAGTTGCCACAAACGGCAAGTAGACTACCCGTGCGGGCGATACCCGTTTGAACTTCGTCTGCGATAAAGAGAACGTTCTTCTCCTTACACATGGCGGCTGCCTTCGGAATGAAGTCAGCGTCTGGCACTACAACTCCAGCTTCACCCTGGATCGGCTCGGTCATGAACCCGATCACATTCTCGTCTTCCAACGCCTTGGCGAGGGCATCGAGATCATTGTATGGAATCATCTCAAATCCAGGAGTGTATGGACCATATCCATCTTTTGCATCGGGATCAGAAGAGAAGGAGATGATGGTAGTTGTGCGACCGTGGAAGTTTTGATCACAAACGATGATCTTTCCTTGAGTCTCTTTCACTCCTTTTACCTCATGTCCCCACTTACGGCAAAGTTTGAGGGCAGTTTCTACCGCCTCAGCTCCTGAGTTCATTGGAAGGACCTTGTCGAATGAGAAGAACTCCGACATGAACTTGTCGAACTTACCCAATTCAGCATTGTAGAAAGCACGGCTAGTGAGCGTCAGCTTTTGCGCTTGGCGCGTCATGGTTTCTACGAGGTGTGGGTGGCAATGCCCTTGGTTAACAGCACTATATGCACTCAGGAAGTCGTAGTATTTCTTTCCTTCAACGTCCCAAACGTGCACGCCATCACCCTTTTCCAACACCACAGGAAGCGGATGGTAATTGTGGGCGCCGTACTTGTCTTCAAGAGCAATGAGTTCTTCGGTTCTAGTCATGCGTTCGTATGCTTTAGATTTCTAGCCGCAAATATAGATTTTACGAGGCAGACCGACTAATTCAGGGTTTTCAAGGATAAGTGATGGAGGTTACTCGAATTGTAAGTTGATGATGGTAATTTCGTCTTCTCGATCGAACAAAAGCAATCATCAGACGATATTCAGATATGGACATCAACAAATTGAGACAGGCATTCGAAACAGGTTACACATACGCGGGTTATCGCGAGATGGTAACGGGTTTACTCTCCGAGAACAAAACTACAGGCCCAAACCAAAGTGAGAGTTTGATCGACTACGCTCGGTTGAATGATCGACGCATGGATAGGGGGGAGAAGACGGTTAAGATCGATGAAGAGCAGCAGGCAGCCTTAGAGCGTATTGAACCAGAGAATTGGTTGGTATTGACAGAAGGTTGGTGTGGTGACGCTTCGCAGATCGTTCCTGTTTTGGATAAAATGGAACAGGCCACATCAAAACTGAAGGTTCGCTACATCTTGCGTGACGAGAACGAAGAGATCATGGATGCCTTCCTTACCAATGGAACTCGGAGCATTCCTAAGCTCGTTCGGATGAACTCAGACTTCACCGAGGTTCTAGGGTCTTGGGGTCCACGTCCGCAACAGATGCAGGCGATCGTTGACGTTTGGAAAAAGGACAAGGCCACGCCAAAAGAAGAGATGTACTTGGAGGTTCACGGTGCCTATGCGAAAGACCGTGGCAAGGCTACTTTGAAAGAGATTTTAGCATTGCTCAAACAAACGCAATCCGAATCGGTTTAAGAGAATGTCCGCAGTGAGTAAGCGTCTTCTTTTCTTCACAGTTTCATTGGTTTGTTCAAGGTAGCTGTTCACTGCGGGCGTTTTTTTTCAAGGCTCCAAGGCTCCCGGGCTTAAGTCATGTCGAGGCTGGCGAGGCCACCAAGGCTCGCTCGTTGATTACCTCAAAAGGAAGGAAGTCCTCTTTTCCAACTACTGAAACTCATCAAACTTGTTTAGCTGACAAGGCTCAGTGGTTGTTAGACCCACGCATTTTGGACATAAACAGACCAACGGAGAAACTCAGAAACTTATAAACAGATAAACGTATTAACGTTTCGCTACTTTCCCACCCAATCCACATACATCGCATTGAAGTGATCATGCACCTTATCCAACCATTCCTTGGTGATGGTAGTGCGCACGCTCTCGGCTGATGGGTATTTTTCTTTGGAGTATCGGTAACTCTGTCGCATTGGACCAGCTTCGATCTCAAGTAAGAAGTGCTTATCGGTTACATAAAGCACAATTCGGAAGGTAGGGTGGGGGATCTGTTCGGCGATTCGCATGCTACTTTAGTTTAAGGCGATAGGGCAATAGGGCAACAAGGCTCATTCGTTGTTAGGTCCAAGTTTTTCGGGCATAAAAAGACCTACGAAGTAACCCAGAATCGTATAAACATAGGAACGTATTAAAATATAAACGTATCAACGGGCGTCTAGAACGAAACATGCACCTTCAAGTTCACCAGTCTGGAGGTGAGATAATTAGGGACAGCGTATTGGTTGGCGGTGCTCACATCGCGGACCCACAAATAGCTCACTGTATTCCTCGATTGGAACATGTTGAATACTTCAAGACTAATCCAAAATTCATCGATGCTCTTGTAGAATGCATTATTGTATTCCTTGCCACGCTCCCTAAATACCTTGATAAATCCAACGTCGAGTCGGCGGTACAGAGGAGAACGGAAGGTTTGAGTGTACCTCGGTGTTTGCGGCGCTCCAAATGGGAATCCACCCGTCACCACCAAGTTCACATTCACTCTAAACGTCGGATATTTCGGCAGATAGTCCTGGAAGAACAAAGCGAAATTGAATAGCTGGTCGGTAGGTCGTGGAATGTAACCTGCGCCATCCCCTTCGATATCTTCTTGAACTCTAAAGAGAGACAAACTCGCCCAACTTTCCACGCCTTTCACGAATTCACCATTCAATCGTGTATCGATGCCATATGCTCTTCCTCGAGCCTCATTCTCAGCACTATATCGGATCCGCACATTATCCATTTCAAATGGAATGAGGTTGTACATATCCTTGTAATAGGCCTCCGTATTCAACACAAACGGACGGTCCCACATCTCGAACGTGTACTTACCACCTGCAACGTAATGAATAGCCAATTGGGCGCGGATATCTGGATTGATATCTCCTTGAAGATCGCGCATTTCACGATAGAAAGCCGGCTGATGATAGAAACCCGAGGCAAATGTGAATAACCATTTATTCCATCCTGAAGGTCGCCAGCTCAATCGCAACCTCGGACTCACTGTAACTTGGTCGCTCCAGGTCCAATACTGACTTCTAACCCCTGCGCTTAGGCGGTATTCATGCTCGTGCTCTGTCTCCCAAGGGCGAACATATTCCAAGTATCCGGTAGTCCTCCAGCTAGTTACAGCTCCGCGAGTATCGAAGTTTTCCCAGATGTCCAGGGAGTTATCGGGAATATAAATGGTATCAGATCCCGAGAAGATCACTTCTGTGGGTTTATGTTGGACAGAGTATCCGGCGCTATCGATGTATTCCCATTCCTTGTATCGATCTACGATATCTTCCCTTTGAACCCTCGTGCCCCAATAAAGGCTGCCTGTTTCACTATGCCACGCTCCACGATGACCGAGGTTGAAAATAATGGCATCCAAGGTGTTCCTAGCATATTGATGAAATCCACCCACACCCCGAATGGCCGCCAACTCGCCAAAATCATCCGAACCAAGGTTGGTGTTTAGATCTCCCAAACGGTAAGCACCGATTACATCAACAAATTCTCGTTCTACCGTCTGATATCCGGAAGTGTAAAAGCTCATGGAGAGATCTTCATCCGGCTCATATTCAACGCTCACAGCACCAAATGCGGTGGTGTAATCGTAATTTTCTAAACCGTCGAAGAAAACGGTAAGTTGAAGTGCTTCTTGGAAGGATCCGAATTGTGTATTCCTTGTTCCAGGTTGAACTTGATAGTCGTTCTGTGCGATATTCCCGAGAAAGTTGATGCTCCAATCTGAATCGAACACATAGCCAACTAAAAGCTGGGCATCTGTGAAGTTGGACATGAAATCACCATCTGTATCCAGCGCTCCAAGTAATAATCTATTGGTGCGGTACCGAACTCCACCAATGGCCCAGAGTCGCTCATCCTTCGACCTTCCGCCTAGTGTAAGCTGTCCGCCTAAAAGACTTCCTTCAAATGTGCCTGTGAATTCGTCGGGTTGTTGATAGGTGATATCGAGTACAGATGACATCTTATCTCCATAAATAGCGCTGAAACCACCGGCGGAGAAAGAAATACTCTCTACCATATCCGGATTGATGAAGGACAGGCCTTCTTGTTGACCGGCTCGCACGAGAAATGGTCGATATACCTCTATGCCGTTAACGTATACCAGGTTTTCGTCGAAGCTACCACCGCGAACATTGTATTGGCTACTGAATTCACTCCTACTGATCACACCGGGCATGGTCCTGATCAAACCTTCTACGGAAGACTGTGGACCTGAAACGGCGTCAAGTGTTCTCTGATCGAGTTCAATCGTGCCATCATCGGTTCTGCGGCCCGCCTCGATATCCACCACATCGAGGAACTCATCTCTTTCAAGTGTAATCGTAACCTCGTATGTACCTACTATATCTGGGATGTAAACGGTATCGGTCTTGAATCCAACCCTACCAATAATGAGATAGCCGGGATTGGATCGTGGTGCTTGAACTTCGAAGGATCCATTTTCGTCGGAGATCGCTTTTTCTCCTCCCCAATAAATAAGAGCGAATTCAATGCCTTCACCATCTTCATTGACGAGAGTGCCCGCAACGGTTTGGGCAAGTATACTCAAGGGAGAAAGGAGGAAGATGAGAAGTAGGAGCCGCATTAATTGCTGAAGTCACCTCGTTTTAGAGCGCGGAAGAATTCATTCCATGCAAATGGATCGGTTAAGCGACCGAGTAGGGCAGCTCCACCATTGGCACCGTAATATCTTCCTTGGTTATACAGATTGTAGTTCTGCGACTTGATCACGTAGTTACCGATCTCGCGTGCGTCGTAGCCCATTTCTTCGGCGCGTTCCTTCAACTGCTGAATCGCAAGGTTCCGTTGCGCAATGTCTAATTCCGTGGTTGGGAGGTTCATCGCTAGTAGCTCACGATTCAAATTCTCTGGAGATGGCCAAGGGTAGAGGACCACTTCCTGGAGTATGTACGACTCCCATGTCATAGTAACCAAGGCGAGGTAGCTATCCCCCGACAATGTATCTGGAACCCAGAGTTTCTCCGTCTTGAAGCTGAGGTGTTTGAAGATGATCGTATCTCCAGGTAATGCAGCAATGCTGAAGAATCCATCGTTTCCACTGAGAATGGTTCGATGGTTTCGGCCTTTGACGTAAACGTTAGCATTTGGAATGAACTGACGACTACTATCGTTGGTAGCGATGGCACCGGACACCTGTATCACGGGATTCTTGTCCTCCTCCTGGGCTGACAAACCTAGTGATAGCACGAGGCATGAAATGATGGTGTAGAAGTGTTTTAGCGTCATGAATTTCCAAAGTTACATATAATCATATGCACTATTGCAGCGAAAATGTGAATGGAATGTCAATAGTTGCCACATTGTTCCTGTCATCAACCGCTGTGATCGTCATTGTAATGTCACCCGGCGGTATACGTTCAGACAACACTACTTTCAATCGATCATTCTTTGCGTCGTATTCCATAAGGTGCCATTCACCGTTGATCTCACATGTATACGATTGAATTCCGCTTAGGTCATCTGTCATACGAAACGCGATTTCATCACCAATGGTTTGTTGTCGGCTGCGAGAAATTCCAGATAGATACTGGAGTCGTGGTGCAACTGAGTCAATCATCAGAGTAAAATGGCCCAACGTTCTCACCTCGGCTTTTATATAAGGCGCACCAGCGATGTTAACAGGCGTACCATCCCATGAATCGGGGTTGGTCTTATCGTCATCAAGACTGACAACAACGGCTTTGCTGTGGTATTTGGCTGGAACAGGGGAGAGGTCGAGGATCACATTCATGTACTTGTGAATGGCGATGCCTTGGCTACCTATTCGGTATACGGGGCCGAATCCATTGTCGATCGCTGCAGATTCGTCGATTACCACGTACTCGTCCTTGTACAATGCATTTGCGGGGATCTGCCATCTGAAATTACCCGATTCATTGCTGGTTTGCGCTTCATGCGGAATTCGTAGGCCTAGTGTTGCTGGTGCCGGTTCATTCATGGCTTCACCGCGAATAGCTCCTTTGAGAATGGTAGCATTGCCTGCAACATCATAGATCCGCCATTCTAGGTCGTAGGTTGAATCCGCCATGACTCGCACCACTCCATTTTGTTGGAGGTCATCATACATCCTAAGCGCATTGCCTGGAAGGAGCCACATGCGGTTCACCTTGGTTTGACAGCATCGATAAAGATCGTAATCGATGTGGGCATTGAGGTATCGCGACTCGTGGAAGGCGAATCGTTCTGCTCTGAATTCTGAAGTTTTAGTGCCATTGACGTATTGCTCTATCCTGTAGGGGCCATTGGCATTCCAGGCACCATCTTGTCTATCGATCACATCGATGGCAAATCCGACCTCTCCTTCACCTCTTTGCGTCCATTTGAAGGCATACTGACCATTGCGGATGGTGCGAAGGGAAAGTTCTGTGCGTTGGTGACGTTGATTGAGGTGTGAACTATCGTTGAGTGGGTAGGCATATACTCCTCGGACCTCGGGAAATCTGGAGTCTGAGATATGGTACCCAAAGAGAAGCGGGTTAAGTGGCTCTTCTGTTCTAGAATCCCTGATCTCGAAGTGAAGGTGTGGACCACCGCTTCCACCTGAGTTGCCACTGAGGGCGATCTGTTCTCCTTTTGTAACGGGAAATGTTCCCGATGGAGGGAATAGATTTACTTGGAAGGACTGTTGCTTATATTGTTGCTCTTCTACCCATTCAGCTATTTCGTTGCTGAACGAGCTGAGGTGGGCATATACAGTTGTATATCCATTCGGATGTCGGACATAGAGCGCGTTTCCATAACCATAGGGTGAAACCGCAACTCGAACCACTTGTCCGTCGGCCGCAGCGATCACAGGAATTCCTTCTCTTCCTTGTGTTTTGATATCAATACCGGCGTGGAAGTGGTTACTCCTAAGCTCACCATAGGTACCGGATAATATCAAGGGGATATTCAGCGGATCTTGAAAATAGTCCTGAGGATATTCCTGAGCTACTAATACAGAGGAGGTTAGCAATGCTGCGACAACAAAATGTAACGGTGTATACATACCGATTCAAGGCGATTTTAGGGGGTGAAGATTGAATACCTAACGATTCAGGTTGGAAAATTAGTGGAAATCATTGTGTTCAACCTCCTCCTTCGTTACTTTTGCTTAATACCGGAGCGTTAAAAAATTCCATGAACCAAGCCCTCCAACTTGCTGAAAATCTTAATCGTAAGCTCCAAACTGTTTTGGAGAGGTATGATGCATTGAAGGCGGAGAATGTTGCTTTAAAATCGGCTTTTGATGAGTTAAGAGCTGATAATGAGCGCTTAAAGGGTGAGGTTGGGAATTTGAATGATTCGCTCCAGCAGGCTAGAATGGCGGGTGCTTTATCTGGGGGTTCTACGGAAGCTTCGGAGGAAACCAAGGCTACAATAGCTGAGTTAGTGCGAGAAATCGACAAATGCATCGCACTGCTCAATGCATAGACCAAAGGTCATGGATCAGACACTCAAGATAAAAGTCAACATAGCACAACGCGTTTATCCACTCACCATCAGAAGAGATGAAGAGGAACGTGTTCGCAAGGCTGTAGCTGCTATCAATGAAGCGGTGAAGCGTTTTGAAGAGCGATACGCTGTTTCGGATAAACAGGATGTTCTGGCTATGTGTACCCTTCAGTTCGCTACTCAATACTTGGGATTGAAGCGTGGAGAAGAAGGAGTTCTTGCGCCTTTGGAAGAAGCATTGAAAGAGATGGAGAGTCATCTCGATGCAGTGTTGAAATAGCAAGCGTTCTTACGAAATACAAGGGTAATACGATACCCCGCACTGATGCACAATGTGCTAAACTCAACAGTTACATCAATATGAGGTGCAACTCGGTAGGGCAAGATCAGGCCGCATGCTGACTTCACGTCAGTACTGTCTCCGGACAACAGCGGAAGGTCGATCTCTACTGGTCATCTCAGATCCTGTCTATTTTGGAGTTTAGACAGATACGCATCAGTGCGGGCTTTTTTGTTTTAATACACATCAAAATATGGATACCACATTGATCATTGGGCTGGCTGCGAGCTTGGTCGTTGGACTAGGACTCGGAGTGCTTATAATCAACAGCCGAGTGAAGAAAAAGGGATCAGCCATTTTAAAGGAAGCCGAGAAAGAGGCTGAGTCAATAAAAAAAGACAAGATCCTTCAAGCCAAGGAAAAATTCCTAGAGCTGAAGTCGGAACATGAAGCGCAAATCGCAAAACGTGAAGCGAAAATGCAGGAGCGTCACGAGAAGCTCAAGTCTCGCGAACGTACCGCATCTCAGATGCTAGAGAAGAACAAGCGCAAGGAAAAGGACGTAGATCGCTTGAGAGAGCAGCTCGACCGAAAGGTGGAGGCCAACGAGCGCAAAGAGAAAGAGCTCGAAAGAATGCACCGTCAACAGGTGGAGCAACTCGAGGTGATATCTGGACTTAGCGGTGAAGATGCCAAGAAGCAACTCATGGAAGCACTTCGCGAAGAGGCGAAAACGGAGGCTGCTGCATCCATCGCAAATGCCATTGAAGAGGCTAAACTCACGGCCAATCAAGAGGCGAAGAAGATCGTTATTCAAACGATCCAACGCACTGCAACCGAGCAAGCGATCGAAAATGCCGTATCGGTATTCAACATTGAAAATGATGACGTTAAGGGTCGGATCATTGGACGTGAAGGCCGTAATATCCGCGCCCTGGAGTCGGCTACTGGAGTTGAGATCATCGTTGACGACACACCGGAGGCGATCATCCTATCCTGCTTTGACCCTGTGCGTCGAGAGGTTGCTCGTCTCTCCATGCATAAATTGGTAACCGACGGTCGTATTCACCCTGCCCGTATCGAAGAAGTAGTATCGAAAACGCGCAAGCAGATCGATGATGAAATAGCAGAGATCGGCAAGCGAACGGCCATCGACCTCGGAATCCACGGATTGCATCCAGAACTCATCCGCATGGTGGGTAGAATGAAATACCGCAGCAGTTATGGTCAAAACCTACTTCAACACAGTAGAGAGGTGGCCAATATGTGTGCGATCATGGCCAGTGAATTAGGATTGAACCCTAAACTTGCCAAGCGAGCTGGTTTACTTCACGATATCGGAAAGTGTCCTAGTGAAGAAACCGACCTGCCACACGCGATCTTAGGTATGCAGTTAGCCGAGAAGTTTGGTGAAAAACCTGAGGTATGCAATGCCATTGGAGCTCACCACGATGAAATTGAAATGACGAGCTTGATCTCGCCTATCATTCAGGTATGTGATGCTATTTCGGGTGCGCGTCCAGGTGCACGTCGACAGATTGCAGAATCATACATGCAGCGTTTGAAGGATCTCGAAGATCTCGCAATGAGCTTCAGAGGTGTGGATAAAGCCTACGCCATCCATGCGGGTAGAGAACTTCGTGTGATCGTTGGTAGTGATAAGGTGGCTGATGCCGAAGCTTCACAGATATCCTTCGATATCACTCAGAAGATCCAAAATGAAATGACATATCCTGGTCAGGTTAAAGTGACCGTTATTCGCGAAACCAGAGCTGTTAACGTCGCCAAATAATCTGAATGAGAATCCTAGAACTCAACGATCTCAAAGAATACCTCCAAGGAAATAGAAACGTGGTGATCACTAATCACGTCAATCCAGACGGAGACGCCATGGGAAGTGCCCTTGCGTTGAAGTTGTTCCTAGAAGGCAGGGGTCATGATGTTCATTTGGTAGCGCCCAATGAGCCACCTGACTTCCTTCGGTGGCTGCCTTCGTATGACGAGGTCATCCTGGCCGATCAGCAACCGGATTTGACCAAAGAGATCTTCGAGAATGCCGAGATCATCTTCTCACTCGATTACAATGCATCTCATCGCGCAGGTGATATGATCCAAGGCTTATTGGCGTCGGTCAACGCCCGGAAGGTAATGATAGATCATCACCGTGAACCAGAAGATTGGCCCAACGATATGTACTCCGATACCGGTAAGGGAAGTACGGCAGAAATGGTATACGACCTTATTCAATGGTGGGATGGCGATGGGGAACTCAATGCCGACATTTCAACATGCTTGTATGTGGGCATCGTAACAGATACGGGATCATTCAGGTTCTCATCTACGACTCCTGACACTCATCGTGCTGCCGCACGACTGTTGGAAACCGGTGCTGTTCCGGCTGAAATCTACGACAAAGTATATGATGTAAATACGCGCGAGCGTCTGAAGCTTCTCGGAGCTATGCTTGATGAGATGGAGATCTTGGAAGACAAGGGGGTAGCCATTTTGTATCTCGATGCTCCAACCATGCAGAAGTATCAGTACTCTCGAGGCGACAGTGAAGGCTTTGTCAACTATGGACTGAGCATAAAAGGCGTGAGAATGTCGGCTTTCTTCCGCGAGGACGGCAACGTCACCAAATGCAGTTTTCGGAGTAAGGGAGAATTGGACGTCAACACCTTCGCCCGAACATATTTTAACGGTGGAGGACATTTGAATGCGGCTGGCGGACTATTCCACGGTAAGCCTTCCGAGGCGATAGAGCTGTTGAAATCAGCTTTAGAAAAGGAGACATTATGAAGAGGTTGATCTACATTATTCCATTCCTGTTCACTATGATAGCGTGTCAAACCACGCAGGATCAAGGGGATGGTAATACAACGGATACGTTGACGCCTCAGGAAAAGAGAGACCTTTTGATTGAGAGAAATATCAGTAGAATACAACAGGAAAAAGAGCAGATCGCTGCTTTTGTCGACACGAGTGAGATACAGTGGAGTCAAACAGGCACGGGTCTGCACTATCACATCTTTGATGGTGTAGAGGGGACAGATAAGATAGTAGAGAATGATATCGTCACCTTGAATTACCGACTCACCTTGTTGGATGGATATGAAGTGGAAAGTTCGGTTGAAAAGGGACTGTACACGATCCGAGCGAATAAGGACAATGGTGCGGTGGTAGGAATGCATGAGGCACTTCTCAACTTACATGTTGGTGACTCTGCCGTTGTATTGATTCCTAGTCATCTTGCATGGGGTATAGCCGGCGATCAACGCGGAGTACCTCCAATGAGTTCAGTATTGTATTACTTTAGAATCCAAGAATAAATAAATCACAGGAACATGCGCATTTTCAATGTATTAGCCGTGATAGGACTTCTCATCACGGGAACAGCTTGTCAGGGGCAACAATCGCTTCAGGTGAATGATGAGAAAGTTACTGTAGATGATGGGATCTACGCGCACTTCATCACGACTGAAGGTGAGGTTTTGATCGAGCTTTTCTACGAAGCTACGCCAATGACAGTAGGTAACTTCGTATCTCTAGCAGAGGGCACCAATGAAATGACGAACGTAAAGAAAGGTGAGCCATTCTATAATGGATTGATGTTTCACCGTGTTATTCCGGAGTTCATGATCCAAGGTGGTGACCCTGCGGGCAATGGTTCAGGTGGACCAGGCTACAGCTTCCCAGATGAATTCGTTGACACATTGATCCACGATAAGGCGGGTATCCTTTCCATGGCTAATTCTGGCCCTAATACGAACGGGAGTCAGTTTTTTATAACCGACAAGCCTACGCCGCATCTGAATAATCGTCACACTGTGTTCGGAGAAGTGGTTGCCGGACTAGATGTGGTAGCTAAGATCGCTCGCGTACCTCGTAATGGTCAGGATAAACCAAATACCGATGTGATAATGGAACAGGTTCGCATCATTCGCATTGGTGATGACGCCAATGCTTTCAACGCTTATGCAGCTGTTTCTGAGCCGATCGAGGCAGCGAAACGCGCTAAACAAGCTATCCAAGCGGCAAGTACAGCATACGCAGCCAAAATCGAAGAAGAGTACATATGGTATGCCGAGGGCGTATTGAATGAAGGTGCATTTGCCTCTGTTCTCGAAGAATGGCAAACTGAAATGCAGGTTACCCCTTCTGGTTTGGGATACATCGTCCTTGAAAAAGGTACGGGAACATCTATAGATGAAGGTGATCAGGTGAAGATTGATTACGTTGGCTATTTGACTAGCGGTAAGATCTTCGATTCATCGCTCGAAAAGATTGCAATGCTTACGGGTCAGTACAATCCACGTCGGCCATATGCTCCAATTCCCGTTACGGCGGGTCAGCCTGGAATGATCCCGGGTTGGGTAGAGGGTATACCAATGTTCGATCGTGGCGACCGAGTTCTTTTGGTGATTCCATCCGAGCTAGGTTATGGTGATCGTGCTGTTGGAAATGGAATGATCCCAGCAGGTTCGACATTGATCTTTGACATTTATATCCACTAAAGAGAATGAAAGATCCTGGCTTGTATGTCTCTTTTGAGACGAGTAAAGGGACGATTGTAGCAGAATTGTTCTACGATAAAGCTCCATTGACCGTGGCTAACTTTGTAGGTCTGGCTCAGGGAGAGATCGACAATAAGGTGAAGCAAAAGGGCGAGCCTTATTATGATGGGTTAACATTTCACCGTGTGATCAGTGATTTCATGGTACAAGGTGGTGACCCTACTGGTACGGGATCTGGTGGTCCTGGCTATAATTTCCCAGATGAGTTTCACCCAGAACTCCGTCATGATGGTCCAGGTAAACTTTCAATGGCCAATGCAGGTCCGGGTACCAATGGTAGTCAGTTTTTCATCACCCATGGAGCCACCGATTGGCTCGACGACAAGCACTCCATCTTCGGTCAAGTGATCGAGGGTCAGGATGTTGTTGATGCGATCGAGCAGGGAGATACCATGGATAAAGTGGTTATTACCGCCATTGGAGATTCTGCAGCTGAGTTCAATGGAGCAGAGGTGTTCAACGCAAGAATGGAGGCACAGCGGAAAGCCGAAGAGGACAAGCGCAAAGCCGAAGCTGAGGCATTGAAAGATCTCGTTCAAGGAATGAAGCAAACCGACTCTGGCTTATTCTATAAGATCCTCAAGGAGGGCAGCGGTGAGAAACCTACCAAAGGCAAGCTTGTTTCGGTACATTACACAGGTAAACTGAAGAATGGAAATGTATTCGATAGCTCACACCACAGGGGACAGCCCATTCGTTTTCCAGTAGGCGTAGGGCAAGTCATTGCGGGATGGGATGAAGGAATCATGCTCCTCAATGAAGGATCGAGAGCTAAGCTTGTAATCCCAAGCGAGCTAGGTTATGGTTCGAGAGGTGCAGGGGGAGTGATCCCTCCAAATGCAACCTTGTTCTTCGAGGTTGATCTCGTGAAGATCCATTGACCTTTAGACCATTGATATAGATGAGACCCCAGAGCGATCTGGGGTCTTTTTTATATATCTTGATGAATATGAGTGGTTTGGTGGTTTATTCACTAGAGTGTGAACAGGGGCCGGCCTCCGGCCACCCACCATTGGCAAAAATACAACCCCCTTTCGGTTGTAGTCGGAGGATACACGGATACAAACGGATAGATTTTTTTAGGGTTCTGCCAGATATTCTGCAGAAATAGGTGATGGAGAAAGAGTAGGTCAGTGGTATCTGAATTTGCATATCTTGTTGAATTACATATATATAAATACTCAGTGGGGGAGTTGAGCAGTTGGTTTCGCTTCGGGGCCGGCCTCCGGCCACCCTCCATTGGCAAAATTACAACCCCCTTCCAGTTGCAGTCGGAGGATACACGGATACAAACGTTTGCATTCGGAAAGTGATTGTTTGGGATCTATACATGTGATGCTTGAGATGGATTTCAGTTTGGTGGAAGTGTCATTGGCTTGATTAGTTTGAACATAGTATATTTCGATATGCGCAGCACTCTCTTATCCATTCTTTTTCTGCTCTCCGTCTCCATCACAGCTCAAATACATGAGCTGCAAATGGGCTCGGACTTACAGGTAGGGGCGGGAGTACCCCGCTCATCGGTCCCTATGACGTAAATCACCCAGATGGTATGTAGTATCCCACAACGCTGGCCGACGATTGGCTTGGACGTGGCCTGACCACAGTTTCGATTGCTTACTCCCGACAATTCGCTGAGGTGAGTAATTTTTCGTTTTGGGCGGATGGGAAGGTGAGGTACAATACAGGAAGATTCGAGCCTGCAGATCAGTATATCGATGGTCAATGGAGGTCCTATGAAACCCAAACGTTTCAATCGTTGTATTTAGATATTGGAGGTAGAGTTAAGTTGGATCTGAATAGCGCATCCAACCATGGTTGGAACATTCAGCTGGCTATTTTCGGAAGCTATTATGCGGCCGAAAGCTTACCCACCTTTAGCTATGGTGAGTTCTCGTATGATATGAGTGAGGTGATCTCGGATGAGTACCGTAATTCTTTTGTTGGTGGGTTCAATGTGCGGTTGGGGCGCGACTGGCAGGACTTTGGGGTTTACCTTAATTACGATTACCGCGGTGCCTATTTCAAGTATTCATCTATGCTGGATGAAGTACCAGGATTTTCCCAGGGGATGAGTGTAATTGGCGTTTATCGATTCTGACTCACTCATACGGAATAACTTTCAAGATATGCTCAATAGCCTTTAGTCGCGCACTTGTCTTAAGGTCTGCAGGAATGATGTTCCAAGGTGCAATTCCCGTGCTCGTCTGCTCAAACATTCGTTGCTTGTACTCCGTGTACTTATCCCATAGATCTTGAGCCTTGTCGTCCACCGGAGTCATCTTCCAGCGCTTCAGGGCATTACTCTTGATATCTTCAAACCTTCTTTGCTGTTCTTCCTTCGAAATGGAAAAGTAAAATTTGATGAGATAGGTGTCCGACTGTATCAACATACGCTCAAAATCATTCACCTGATCCATGAAAACTTCATACTCTAGAGGAGTGCAGAAGCCGTTAACAGGCTCCACGACCGCTCTGTTATACCAACTTCGGTCAAAGAAAACGATCTCTCCCGGCTTGGGAAGCTGATTGATATAACGTTGGAAAAACCATTGCTTGCGCTCATCAGGTGTGGGCTTATCCAATGCCACGATCCGAAAGTGACGAGGATTGATGTGCTTAGTGATACGGCGAATCGCACCGCCTTTACCCGCAGCATCCCTGCCCTCAAAGATGATAACTACCTTTTCGTCATTGTCGATCACCCAATGCTGAAGTTTGATTAACTCCTCCTGAAGGTCACGTAACTTCGATTCATACTTCGCTTCATCTAAAGCGCGAGCTACATTGGTCTTGTCCTTTCGAAGCAGACTGTAAAGCCCCAACTTTGAGTTGAGAAGGTCGAGGTCTTCTTTGCTTAAGGTATTCTTTAACTCTTTCATGACCTAGATATCAATTTGAACGGCACTTCTGTGGTATCGAACGATGACGTTCGGGTCGGGGAGAAGGTCTAAGCCAGAATCACCCTTGCCTTCGTAATCGAAGAGGGAAAGCACATACCGCATGCTCTCCAACCTAGCCTCACGCTTGTCGTTGGTCTTTACGATCATCCAAGGACAAAAATTGGTGTGCGATCTGCTGAACATCAACTCTTTGTAATGGGTGTATTCGTCCCATAATTCCTGGCCTTTCATGTCGACAGGACTATACTTCCACTGTTTCAAGGGATTATTCAATCTCGACTTGAATCGCTTCTTCTGTTCGTCCTTAGAGATTGAAAACCAAAACTTGATAATCTTCATGTTGTCTTCATGCAACATGTGCTCGAATTCCGAAACTTGAGCGATGAATTGATCATATTCATGCTTGGTACAGAACCCCATAACAGGTTCAACTACCGCCCGATTGTACCAGCTTCTGTCGAAGAAAACAATCTCACCAGGGTTGGGAAGTCGTTTGACGTATCGGCGAAAATACCACTGACCTTTTTCTACTTCTGTAGGCTTCGTAAGTGCAACAACTCGAGATGAACGAGGATTGAGATGCTCCTTGAATCGCTTGATCGAGCCTCCTTTGCCCGCTGCATCTCTGCCCTCAAAGATCACAGCCACCCGCAACTTATTGGCGGCAATGTGCTTCTGAAAGTTAACCATCTCCGATTGCAGCAAATTCAACTCCTTCTCATATTTGATCTTCCGGAGGGTATTGCTAATATCGATGCCCGACTCTTCAGCCATCGCGATCAATTCCTTCCTCGAACGCGCCTTGAATAGCTGTTCCGTTGTAAATTTCGCCATAGGGTAGTTTTTCGTCGCTGGTGGCTAGTTGCTTGTCACTCGTTAGTAGATGGTGCCTGCCAATCTTTGAATGACCTTACCATCTTTTATAACAAAAGCCAATTCGTAGGCTCCTGCACCGTCTGAATTCCATTGAACCGCAACTATCTGATCTTGCTAAAGTATAAAACTATATTCCTCAGTCACATTGTAAAGATCATTCATGAGTTGCTCGGGATAGAAGATAAGTTCACCTTCAATTTTACAGAAAATATCGAGCAATTCATTCCATGGTAGACCACCATCTGTTCCGAAATGCTTCTCTGGTAAATAGTACAACTCGCGACCAAAGTTTTCATATCGAGCAGTGTCAAATGCGATTCTATGGGCAGAACTATCGAAAGGTACGATCAGATTGTACATCTCAATATCCGAGTGATCTGTTGTAATCTGGTCATCTTCTGATGGTATGATCCCGCTTTTCTTAACAAACCCGAATAGAATGGTCGAACTACCACTTTCAATCGTAGAATTGGTATCCATCGATATGTATACATCAACCCATGGTGTGTCGTAATAGTATTCCTCACCAAAAAAGACCACATAACCATTATTGACATTGATCTTGACGGCTGCAGCCGTATCACGCTTGGCATAAACCTTCACGAATCCATCATCGCCATCTACTATAGCCATCTGCCCGAAGATAGATGTGCTAAGTCCTATGGATATTAGGAATAAGATATTATGAAGGTTCTTCATTTTATAGACTATCAATAACGAACGACGAAGATCGAGGGACTAACAACTACTACTGCTTCACCTTTCCTCTCTTGGCCTCCAATTCCATCATCAGGTCACGCAGTCTAGCTGCTTCAATGAAGTCCAAAGCCTTGGCCGCTTTTTCCATTTTCTTACGTGTATCGGAAATGGCCTTCTCCAAGTCTTCCTTAGTGTCGTAGATCGCCGTTGGCTCATTCAAGTTGATGTTGTCAACCTCGTCCATGATAGTGCTCTTGGCCGCCCTGCCTGAGGAGAGTACAGACTCGATACTCTTCACCAAGGCCTTAGGTTCGATACCATTCTTCTTGTTGTACTCATCCTGAACCTCACGTCGGCGCTCCGTTTCCTCGATCGTCTTTTTCATCGAGTCGGTGATCTTATCTGCATAGAGGATCGCAAGACCATTCACGTTACGAGCAGCCCTACCAATGGTTTGAACCAAACTTCGTTCAGATCGCAAGAAGCCCTCTTTATCCGCATCCATGATGGCCACCAAGGATACCTCCGGGAAGTCCAAACCTTCTCTCAGCAAGTTCACACCGATCAGCACATCAAACCTACCTAGTCGTAGGTCCCTCATGATCTCTACGCGCTCCAAAGTATCAACATCACTGTGAATGTACCTACAGCGAACACCATGACGCGTCAAATATTTGGTCAACTCCTCCGCCATTCGCTTGGTCAAGGTCGTTACCAACACCCGCTCATCGATCTCAGCTCGTTTATTGATCTCTTCCATGAGATCGTCAACCTGACCTTCACTCGGGCGTACCTCGATGCGTGGGTCGAGGAGCCCCGTAGGACGGATAAGTTGTTCTGTGTAAACACCTTCAGTCTTCTCCATTTCATACTCGGCAGGCGTTGCACTGACGTACAAGACCTGGTTTTGGAGCATTTCAAACTCTTCGAATTTAAGTGGACGATTATCCATGGCTGCTGGCAGACGGAAGCCATACTCCACAAGGTTTTCCTTTCTAGACCTATCTCCGCCGTACATGGCCCGAACCTGTGGAACGGTAACGTGACTTTCGTCGATGACCATCAAATAATCCTCTGGGAAGTAATCGAGCAAGCAGAACGGACGTGTTCCAGGCTTTCTTCCATCTAAGTACCTCGAGTAGTTCTCGATGCCAGAACAGTAGCCCAGTTCTCTGATCATTTCAAGGTCGAACTCCGTTCTTTCCTGCAAGCGTTTGGCCTCTAATGGACGTTGTTCATTCTTGAAGAATTGAACTTGATCCATCATATCGTCCTGAATATTATGAATGGCCTGTTGCAATCTATCCTTGCCTGTTA
>CBFHXG010000009.1:0-78318 GCA_965659725.1 Phaeocystidibacter sp.
TACCAAAGGTTTTGGTTACGCGAACCAGAATTAAGTGAAAGACGAACTGAGGGGAACAGTTCACTGTAGTCAGCGTGCACAAGTAGGTATCGGATTCACTAATCTCAAAACGTATCGGTGCGCCATCTGTACTCTCAGCCTCCGAGGTTCGAGCCAATAACTCCTCCGTATTGAGAGAGTCTCCCTCCTCTGAGTAAAACAACTGATCCGTGCCTGAGGCAATGTAGACCTGATTGCTAAGGTTGCCCGAGTTGGTGATGTACAGCGGTCCGAGTTCAAATAAACTCTGTGCCTTCTGCATTCCTTGATTGATAAAGGCGGCGGTATCTGAGGCATCTGGAGCGGAACGGTTGAAGCGGTATTCCAATGTGGAGTAGGACTCCGACTGACCCACGCTCGCCAGACCGAGGGCGCATAACCAAGCTGTGTATAGCAATTTAGTTTTCATCTTCTTCCATGTTTTGCGTGAATCGGAGTCGATAAATCTGATCATCCTCATACACGATGTCTTGTATCTCCAAATTCTTCAATCGATCGATCGGCAACGTCAATCTAAAGATGAACTCTTCTCTATTCAGTAATTCGATGCCACTCAATTTCGGATGACTTTGAAAAATTTTGGCATCCGGGTGAATGGCGGCTTGTAGCTGTTCTCGTCTCCTCTGCCAGTCTTCGGTAGTAGACCTCGAGAAGAAGTTTAGCATCATGGCGTAGTCGTCTGGGAACATTCGGATCACCAGCGTATCGGCCGATCCGTTTAAAGGAATGGAGCGCGATTTATAATAGGCTCCATCCACCCAAAGAGTATCCAATGCACTGTTATTCACCGTTCCTTCTTTCATCGCAATCGTTACCCCTTTCCTCCCATGCAAGGTCAAGGTGCTTTGATCTACCTCCTCTTGAGTGTAGGCATCCACGAAACGAAGATGTACTTCTTCGTTAGAGCGGTTAAAGAGTATCGCTATTCCGGCCGAAACGATCACTACGCTTAAAATGATAATGAACCAGGGTGAGAACTTCGCTCGTTTTGGCTTCGCCGATGTGCTATTCTCGTCAATGAATCCGTCCCAGTTCTTATACCCTAAATACTGACTCAACAGGTTGAGGGTGTCGATACGGGGAAGTTTCTCGCTATCATTCTTCAGGTGCGTGTAGAACCACTTTTCACTGATGCTACTCTGGCAACACGCTTCGAGGTCGGTCCTGAAATCGGAAATGTCATTCAGACTCCAATCCACGAATTCCTTTCGAATAGATAGGCGCTCTTCTACCCTCTTTCGGAGTTCTTCCTTAAGCCGACCAAAATGAGCTATCTGTTCCTCGGACATTATCGATTCAAATGTATCGGGAAGATAGAATATTCACTTGAAAAGCGCTTGTAAATGAGTTGCAATCGTTTGACAGCGCTGATACAACGATTGCTGAGGGTCGTTCAATTCCTTTGGGTCAGATTCATTTTTAAAACAATTTACAATGAAAGCGAAAAACACCCTTCTAATGACCGCATTCGCGTTACTTTCCACTGTAACATGGGCGCAAGTAAGTGGCAATTACAACTATCGCACAGCAGCCAATCAACAACTTCGATCCACGGTTTCTCTCCCAACATCGAGCTCGTTGGTGAGTCTTCAACCTGTAGATTATCAATATTACTCCGTCAAAGGGTTGATGAACTGCGAGGCAGACAGCTACCTCGCGATCTTCACGATCACTCAATTGGGGACATCCCAAACAGAAACGGAAACGCTCGTACGGCAAAAGACCAACGCCATCAAAAGTGCTTTGCAGGCAGATGGTGTGGATGTTGAAACCTTCGTAGATATGATCTCTTTCGTTCCGATCTATGAAGTGCAAGTGACCAAGAAACTCTTCTCGGAAGACACCTACAACGAGATCCCGAAGGGTTTTGAACTAAAGAAGAATCTACATTTCAGATACTCCGATCCAGAGGTGCTCGAGAAACTGGTAACCCTCTGCGCAGAGCAGGAAATCTATGACCTCGTTAGAGTAGATTATTTCATTGAAGATCTCGAAGCCAAGAAGGCGGAGATGATTGCCAAGGCGGAGACCATACTTCGTGCGGAAGTGGAACGCTACCAACGTTTCGTAGGAGATGACCTGAGCACTTCCAATGTTCAATTCGGAGATGGCTTTAGAATGACCTATCCCGTTGAGCGCTATCAAACCTACACGGCATACAGTTCAAATGCACTTAATGTGAGAACGGAAAATGGTACAGTGGTACAGCAAGACCACACCACATCCGAGTTCTACATGCCTATCGTGGCCAAGGGGTACGACTTTGTGATCAACCCATCCATCCTTGAGCCGGTGATACAAATCGAATACGAGATCGCCTTGCGCTATACACCGATGCCGGAAGAGGAGCGAGAACCGCAGGTAATTACAGAGACCAAAGTTGAAAGAGAGGTCATCTTGATCACTTCGGAAGGTGAACTACGGGAAATCGATCTGGATTAAGTAGTTCTAAGAAAAAAAGTAAAAGCAACGGGGGTACTCAGATCAACTCTGAGTGCCCTGTTGCTTTTTTAATTGTCGGCGCTATCGCCTTACTACCACCTTTACGGTGTGAACCTCTTCTTCTCGGGCAAGCTGTAGTACGTACATACCTGAACTGTATTCGCTCACATTGAGGAAGTCGTTGTCCTGTAAGATACCTGATTGGAGAACACGTCCATTGAGATCCATCAACTGAAAATCAACCTCTGTCTCCAAACCACGAACATAGACACGATCTTGAGCAGGCTGTGGGTAAACAACCAGCTGATTGAGTTCATTCTCCTCGACACTAACCGCCATTTGCCCATTGAATACAAATGGCACAAGTTCATTGGTTAACGATTGTCCGGCAATGCTACCCGCAATTTGAGTAACCTGCACCGCTTGGTAGTAATGAGGTAGGCTCACTGGTGCAAATGGAACTTCAATGGCGCCACTATCAACTACCAGTTCTACCTTGCTCGATGGCCCGATCAAGAAGATCTGCGTGTTGTAGGTGAACTTAACTCCCTCTGCACCCGCAGGCACACCTATGGCCTCATGCACATCGTTGTTATAATCGGTTAAACGAAGTCTTACCGTTCCCGTTTTGTTGCTTAGCTCAGCGCCTGGGATCAACACTTCTTCTATAGCCAGTGTTGCATCGAATCCGCCGATAGAGATGTTAGCACCATATGTACTGTTATCGTCCAATGTCAAGAAGTCATTTGGGTCGACCGGTTGATCGATCATGAATACTCCAGCAGAAGAATCTGGAAGAACCTGGATGGAATCAGACAAAGAGAAGCAACCTCCATTTACACCCGCAATGTGATACATCCCGGATGAGGAGATGTTAACCAATGTATCATTGAAGGCGAAAGGCACAAAGTAGTACAAGAATGCATGTGCATCAAAGTCTCCAGGGTTGGTCAATTCGATCTGGTTCGGAGCCGGCTTATTGCCGATTGGGGTGATGCTCGCACCCACCTCTACTGTATACTTTCCTCTGAGCACTCCATCCACATAACATAGGTACGTTATATCCGAAGAAGGACTTGCCGTTACCGTTTGCGTGTTGGCCACATTCAGGTCGGCAACTGGAGTCCACGAATAAGTGGAGCCTGTGATAGGGGCTGAGAGTTGTATCGTCTGACCTTGACATATACCGAAAGTGTCGACGTCCACTGAATCAAACGGAATGGTAACTTCTACAGTGATCGGGGTGCTAAAAGGAATTGGACACCCATTGTCCCTAGCGGTGTAAACGAAATTGTACACTCCACCTGGCAAGTTGTTGGGAATGACCCACTCAAATTCAGTTGAATTTATCGAGGGGCTGGTGTATCCACTTTGCGGCGCAACCGGAGTGAAGGTCCAGTTACCTGCCGGTCCGCCTAGAGAAGCCGCTATCTGCTGAGGAGTGAAGTTCGGATTAAAGTCGAAATCAGATGTCATGAATTGTATCAGCAAAGAATCCCCTCTCGAGGCCGTAGTCTGATACTTGACAGAGTCCTGCGTAGTTAAAACTGAACTCGTTGACATATTGATCTGCGGAGGGCTATTTGACGTACTGGTTGCCGTCTTGCTGAACCTCCAGTCGATATGTACTTCTGACGTAGTATTACCTCCAGCGTCGGCAGAGTGCGCCTCTGCAGAAATGAAATACGCTCCCTGTGTAGTGGCACCAAAGTAGTATAGACCTCCAGGTGTTAGGAAGTCGTTTGGAGAGGACGGTTGTTGGTATGAATACCCAGTGTTATAGGCCACTGGCATGATGCTACCAGAAATTTCGGTCAGTGGTTCTGTCAATCCAACCTGCGTTTGAAGGTTGGCCGGGTTGGTAGGGTTAAAGTACAACGTGCTGCCTCCGCCAATACGTGCAATGGAATTGAAACGCGGACTACTCAAGTTGGCGCCCGCAGGATACATTCTTGATTCAATTACGAAAACGCCGGTGTTGTTGACATTCACTGAATTAGCTCTACAGCAATCATTGATCACAAAATGAATTGGAGCGGATGTAGGTGCTGGTATATTCAATGTCATCTTGAACCTCTGTATCCTGTAAGTGGAATTTATACAGTTGTTCGCCACTTGGATAAGCGTATCGGATAGTGCTGTGTGGCTTACCCCATCGATTTCGATGTTAACAGATCCTGGAGGAAACGCACCTGAAGCGTCGTAATACACATCTGCGTAAACGTCGTATTGATCGTTACCGAGTGCATCCCAGTAGATTTGTCCGCCGAGGACATGGGTTGCGGAACTCATCAGAGGTAACGTAAAAGCGAAAAGGGCGAGTAGTAGTTTCTTCATGGTAGAACAGATTAGCTGTGCTAAGCTAACGTCTACATGAATGTGTATCAATGGCAAATGAGTTTGCGCATTATTGGAGGTGTTCATCGATTATCGGAAATGTAAATGCCTCAATCGACATAGCGCTTTTTGATGAACTTGGATATAAGCATCCTGGCAACGGCCATATAGTTTGAGGCAAATTTGACCTGATGTCCAACACTGTATTGCTCACGCAGCCGGGGGTCATCGTGACCAACATCTACAACGAGCATATCGCTAGTAATTCCCACGAATTTCACCTCAGCATCCTGCGGTTCAATACCCTCTCTGTCAACGTCCAAAAGTCCAACATCGAGGATAGCCTTGAGAGAAGATCGCTGCCTATCCCCTTCCTCAAAATCGCGAGTTTCACCGATGTTGGCTTCGCTGATCTTGCCATCGGGAGCGAGCTTCTTCTCTTCAACTTCAATGATGTTAGCGATCATCTCAAAAGTATCCGTATGTAGGTCTAGGAACCGCTCATTGTAAAGCGGACTAACCCCAAAGAATGCTGCCTCGCCTACACGAAAGTGGTTCACCTCGCTGGGAACGGTGCCTTCTATGACCTTGGGAAGGGTGATGCTTGTTCCTCCCGAAACGTACTTCAGTTCCTTGTTGAACTTCTCACTGATCATCTCTTTGTACAAGGCCAACTGCAGCATTTTATCCTCTGTAGGCTCAATGCCGTACATGCAACCCAGGTTAGAGCCGATACCTATGATGTCGATGTTTGGAAGATTAAAGACACTCCTGTAGAAATCCATTACTTCATCGCGCTTTACCCCTTCGCGCAATTCACCCATCTCGATCATCACGATCACTTTATGAATAATACCCGCCTTCTTGGCCGCTTCATTCAGGGAGATGATCGTATCATAGGATGTATTCAAAGAGATATCGGCATACTTGATGACCTCTTCGGCCTCGCCTCTCACTGGCGGACGAATCAAGATGGTTCGCATATCCGGCCGCACGGATTTTAGAGTCTTCAAGTTGTCAAGCCTCGAGTCACCAACCGATTGTATCAATTTGAGGACGTCATCGGTAAGGATCCGCTCCATGAATTCAGGATCTCCCGAAAAAACCTTGGTGATCAAACTCCACTCCCTGTTGTGCTTGCGAAAGAATTCGCTGAGGGTCTTGATGTTCTCCCGGATCTTCTTGGTGTGAATGACTAACTCTGCCATTTGAATTGTTTTTGATTCCCGGTGAATTGAATGATCGTGAATACAACAGCCGAAAGTAGAATACCGAAGAAATTCTCGTCCAAGCCATAGGGAAGATCGATAGAAGTTAAAATTAAGGTCAACGTTGTCAATCCCCCAATGATCATTGCAATAAATGCGGCAAGCGGATCAGGTTCCTTGAAGATAAGCGTACCCATTACGGGAATAAACAGGCCTGAAACCATGAAAGCATAGGAATAGAGCATAAGATCGAGTACGCTGGTTACGAAGGTTGCAAGTACGATGGCAAATGCTCCGATGATTAGCGTGATAAACTGAGAAGATCGTATCTCAGACCTCTTCTTACGGTTGAAAAAGTAGCCTCGAATGTCCGTGATAAAATTCCCCGACGCCGCCATCAAGCAACTGTCGGCGGTTGACATGATCGCTGAGAAATAGGCAGACATCATCAACCCCATGAGTCCAACGGGAAGGATCTGCCTCAACAAAACCGGCAAACCAAGCTCGGAGTCCATTTCACTTCCGGGAGCAAAGCCAAGGTCGGTAAACATGCCCTGCTCAAAGGCCACGCGTGCAAATAGACCTAATGCAATTCCCATGAAGGCCATGATCGGCCACTCAAATAATCCGGCTACACGCCATGCTCGTTTGGCTGTTTTCTCATCGTTACAGGCATACACTCGTTGATAAAGCGTCATGCCTACAAACCATATCGGAACAATGGTGATCGCCCAATTCAGGAGTTGAACGGGTTCAACATTGGTTAGGGTAAGAAAGCGATCGGGGACGTGTTGGGCGATACTATCCCAACCACCGATCTCAACGTAGGCAACGGGAATCCCAATGAAAATGAGTCCTCCCATTAAAATAATCCACTGGATAGTGTCTGTATAGATCACGGCCTTGATACCGCCAATTACGGTATAACCAACAGCAATGATACCCATGATCAATGCGGCATTCTGTATGGTCAAGGATGGAAATGTGGCCGAGGCAAGTTTGGCTCCGGCGAGGATCTGAGAGCTTGTGAATCCCGTGTAACCGATGAAGGAAATGATACCTGCCACGAGGGCCACTCGAGGCGTGTAGTGATGTCGAAGGATCTGCGGGAACGTAAGGAAATTATGCTTCCTGGCGATGGGATACACGTGAGGAATCAGAAATGCGGCGCTCAGCCAAGCTCCGAGTAATCCGGTAAAGAGCATCCAGCTGCCGGATAGGCCCATTAAAAAACCCAAACCACCCAAGCCAATGGAAAACCCACCGCCTACGTCTGTGGCTACCACTGAAAGACCAATATGGCCGGCCTTCATCTTTCTTCCTCCAACGAAGTAATCGTCGTCGGACTTATTGTGCTTGAGAAAGTAGACACCCACGCCTACCATGAAGAGTAGATAAGCTACGAAAATGGCTAGATCTACTGGGTGAATATCTAAATTGAGAATGAAATCGGGTAACTCGATAACTTATTTCTTTAGGCGCATTTCCAAGTACGGATTGGTGAAGCCCAGCTTTTCATATAATCCTTTGGCGGGGTTATCTGCGTCTACATGAAGAGCTATATCACCTTCCGTTTTCTCGATTGCCTTCTTCATGAGTTCTGTCCCCAAGCCGGTACCTCGGTAATCGCTATGCGTCGCGATGTAAACGAGAATGTTTTCTGGAATGTATCCGCTCATGCCTGTTTTATTGAGAATCACGGCACCTTTAAGCACATCATCTTCTATCAATTCGAGCACGGTTCCACCTGGTGCTCCATTCTCGCCCAAGGCATAGTTCAATGCTTTGGTTATCTGGTCTTGAGGGTCGCCATATTTACCCAACTGTTCGTGCAAGAACTTCACGATGGAACGCTTCACACTTTCCGTAGGCCGATCATCTGGACTATAAGTGTTGATCTGTCTCATGCAACTGTTTTAGTTTGATGGAGAGTATACAAAAAGATACGTTGATCTGTTTATCTGTTGATACGTTTATCCGTTTCTCTGTTCATCCGTTAGCTTGAACGAATTACGGTGGTGCTGATCAAACCTAACTCGCCTTTCGATCAACGAGCGAGCCCTGAAGCCTTTTGGCCCTCTTGCCCCCTATCAAAGAATTCACGGGGATATTAAAGAATTGAGCCTTGATTGCCTCGACAGCCCTGGCAAGGTTCATCCGTTTATCCGTTTTCTTGAACCCATAACGAGGACTATATTCAAACCTAACTCGCCATTCGATCAACGAGTGAGCCCCGGAGCCTCGGGGTCCTGGAGCCTTGGTGCCTTAGTCTTTTGGCCCAGTGGCCCTCTTGCCCCCCTTGCGCCTTTGCGTGAGGCCAAAAAAAACCCCAGCTTTCGCCAGGGTTCCAAATTAAAGTAAGCAGCTATTACTTCTTACCGCTCGTCACGGCAATGTTGTATACTACAAGTCCGAATCCAATCTTATTGACCGCATCGGCGATGTTGTAGAAGAGGTCTACATTAGTAGACTCCCATCCCAAACCGACGTTCAGCCAACCCCCTGGCATACACATGTATCCGATTGGGTAGATCGCCCAACCCACGAGTACGAACCAAGCCAAGGTGCGTACACCTCTTTTCACGGTAGGGTCGCCAGAATTATCTGCCAATTTCTTCACCTCTCCTGCCCATGCAGAATAGAGTACATATACATAACCGATAGTAGAAAGCACACCCCAAGTTACAGAGTGACTAGTGCTTCCATCCGTAAAGGCTTCTCCAATGTAGCCCGTAACTAACATGAATGCTGAAGCAATAATGAGTTTCCACATTAAGCTTTTCTTGGCACCTGCAGGCTTCGTAAGCAAATAGAACTCCACACACATCAATGGCACCGTAAGAGTCCAATCGATGTACCTCAACGCCGTTGGGTTCTCTCCAGTTGCCGTGTACACATCGCGCATGTAGTAATAATGCACTGCTGCGATGCCGGTAATTAGTCCAGAAACCAAGAGGGACGTCTTCCACTTGTCATCTACCCTACTTCTTTCGAAGAAGAAGAATACCGACGCGGCAAACATGGCCATGTAGCCCGTGAAAAACGTGAACGCTACGGGATCATCCTTTGGGATGGTCACAACATCTAATAAGTTCATAGCAGTAAATTTTTGATTAATGGAGACTATAACCAATTCATTTGCAACTTGTTTATGTTTCGTGAATAAAAAGTTAAACGGGTCGATTTTTCATGCTTGGATTTCCGTTGGAGTTATTAACATCTGTTAATAACTATTTGTGTTAAAACACCTGTTTTACAGTCACTTAACAAAACCCGACAGCGGGGTTTATGTTAGGAATTTATTTTTGCATCAAAACTTCGTGACTATGGCAACTATTGAAGATTCTCAGGTAGATCAATTCATTACTCGTCGTATGATGCGCTATTGCCGCGAGGCAGGAATGAACTTTTTCGAGACTGCAAAAGCGATGCGACTAAATGCTCACGATCGCGAACGACTAGAATCAGATTGGATCGAGAGTTAATTCGATTCGATTTCGGCATTGAGATGACTTATATCATTCTCGATCCACGCACAGGCCTCGTACCTTTGTAGCATGGAGAATGAAATGAGATTTCACACAAGAAAGTGGATCAAGCCAGAGGACTTGAATCCCAATGGCACTCTTTTCGGCGGTAGCCTTTTACGCTGGATTGATGAAGAGGCCGCCATCTACGCCCATATCCAACTCGATAATGTGCGAGTTGTAACCAAATACATATCTGAGATCAACTTTGTCTCATCGGCCGTTCAAGGCGACATCATAGAACTGGGTATTGTTGCCACCAAGTTTGGGTCGACCTCACTAACGCTGCAGGTTGAGGTCCGCAACAAACTAACACGCAAAACCATCCTCAAGATCGATAAGATGGTGTTCGTGAACCTCGGCGAAGACGGAAATCCAGAGCCGCACGGGAAAACGAAGATCGAATATGCCAGAGATAGGATCTAAGGCTACCAAAGCTCTAGACCCAGTTCAAAAAGAAAACCCCGAGCCATTGGCCCGGGGTTCTTTATTTCCGATCAATAGATACTACTCTACCGTGATCTCTACCGTTGCACTCATCTGCTCACCATAGCTCTCGTGGATACCATTGGCAAATTGCATAGTTAAGGTGTAATTCCCCGGCTCAAGCTCCAATTCAGTAGAAGTAGAACCGTCACCGTAGTGGATGTGCTGCTCATCTGCAGGAACCACATCTCCCTTTGAAATATGTCCTTTGTTGATGATGATGTGGTGGTGACCTGTACCGTTTACGATCTCACCAGCAGGCTTTACTTCCATTCCTTCAACGCCCATTTCTACTGAAACAGGAGAAGAAACAGTTTGACCATTTTCTAAGTTTACGAAGAATACATTTGCTCCTTCAGGAACCATCAAACGGGCCTCTTTCTCAGCATCGGCCTCAGTTGTGGACTCCGTATCGTTCATTTCGGTCTGATCGGTTGTTGGCTCTTCAACTACTTCGTTGGCTTTCTCTTCGCCACCGTTACAAGCAATCGTTAACGCAAATGGAATGATCAGAAGTGATTTGTAAATTTTCATAGATCGTTTTATTCGAATGAAACAAGAATTTGATTTTTCTCCACGGCTTGTCCTTTTTCAACGGAAATCGACTTGATGACGCCTTCGGTAGGCGACTTAAGCACGTTCTCCATCTTCATCGCCTCAAGTACCAACAAGGGGTCTCCCTCAGCGATCTCATCTCCAACTGAAACGCGGATATCAAGAACTAGTCCTGGCATTGGGGCTTTGACTTCACCAACCTTCTGAAGTAAGGCGTCCGCCAATCCCATTCTCTCCAATAGGATATCAATATCATCTTGCATAGACAAATTGTGCTGGATGCCATTTACGAATATCACAGCCGTTTTGTCCTTGCTATTGAATTCATGGATCTCTACTTCATAGGATCCATCACCGTATCTTACGTTGAGTCGGTTCGCATCTTGGCGCACTACATCAAGGTTGTAGAGCTTGCCATTTACCTCACCCGATGTGGGATTATCGGCCTCCGGCTTCACCTGATACGTCTTATCGTTGGTTTCTATCTTCAGCATGCCTCAAAATTACTTATTTTTCGCGGCTCTATCAGAGTCCTTATGAAGAAGATACTACTCCTTTTGCCGTCTTTATTGTTCTTTTCGGCCAATGGCCAAGATCAATCGCCAAGTACACCTATTTACCGCGAGAGCGCTCCCAGGACCACAGATGTGGTGCATATGGATCTCAAGGTTTCCTTTGACTGGGACAATGCCTACCTAAATGGCGAGGCTACACTCACCCTCAAACCACACTTCTATGAGCTCGACACTTTTGTGCTCGATGCCCAAGGAATGGACATCCACAGCGTGATGTCCGTCAATCAAGGAAGCACTCGCAATCTTCAATATGCCTACGACGGCGTGAAGCTGCGCATCGCAACAGGTCGCACGCTCACTCGCAACGACGAAATGAAGGTGGCTATCGAATACACCTCCAAACCCAACGAGTTGATGGTAGAAGGTGGAAACGCGATCAGCGAAGCAAAAGGACTTTACTTCATCAACCCATCCAATAACCCTAAAGGTTGGATGCGCCAAGTGTGGACACAAGGAGAGCCGGAATCGAATTCAGCTTGGTTCCCGACGGTAGACGAGCCGAACGAGCGAATGACGCACGAGATCGCCATTACCGTACCTAATAACTACAAAACGTTATCCAACGGGAGACTCGATTTCAAGACCAATAACCGCGATGGTTCGAGAACCGACTTTTGGTTGATGGATCAGCCTCACGCACCTTACCTAGTGATGATGGCTGTTGGTGAGTTTGCCGTGGAATCGGAAGAGTGGAATGGGATTCCCGTGAACTACTTCGTTGAACCAGAATATGCCGAAGTTGCAAAGCAAGTATATCCTCATACTGTTGAAATGCTCGATTTCTACTCAGAAGTATTGGGCGTTAGTTACCCATGGCAGAAATACGACCAAGTAACGGTTCGAGAGTATGTAAGCGGCGCCATGGAAAACACCACGGGTGTGATCTTTGGCGATTTCATGTACGGCGATAGCCTCTCTTGGGCCGATGGAACCGGTGAAGATGTCGTTGCTCATGAAATGTTCCACCATTGGTTCGGTGATTACGTAACCTGCGAAAGCTGGGCAAACCTTCCACTGAACGAGTCTTTTGCGACCTATGGGGAAGTCCTCTGGAAAGAGCATAAGTATGGTCAGGATGAAGCTGAATGGCACGCGTACAACGACCTCCGAGCGTATATGTCGGAGTTCAACCGTGGCAAATCGGTAGACCTCATTCGATACGATTACGAATCGGTCTTGGGTATGTTCGACCGTCACTCCTACTCTAAAGGTGGACGTGTGCTTTTGATGCTTCGACATATCCTTGGAGATGAAGCTTTCTTTGAGGGCCTTCGAGTTTACCTGGAGAACAACGCCTACACCGCCGTAGAGATCCACGAACTCAGGTTAGCCATGGAAGAAGTATCAGGCCTTGACCTCAACTGGTTCTTCAACCAATGGTTCCTCGATAATGGTCACCCACAATTGAAGATCGAACACAATTACGACCGTGAAGCCGGAGAATATATCCTAACCGTTACCCAAACCCAAGATCTGTCGGATATGCCCATTTACCGTTTGCCGGTACGAATCGACGTGTATACGAGCTTAGGTGAGAAATCGTATGATGTTTGGGTCGATGAAGCGATTGAAGAATACCGGTTCGAGGTAATGTCAAAGCCTTTCTTGGTTCACTTTGACGCTGATCAGTACTTGTTGGCCGAGATCGATGATGAGAAACCTACCGATTATCTCCTTCACCAACTGGCTAATGGTCCTCGTATGATGGACCGCTACGAGGCTCTATCAGAGCTGGTGAACAGCGATGCCAAGGGTGTTCGAAAAGACCTCATTATTCGCATCGGTATGGAGGACGAATTCCGTGCTTTAAAGCTCTTCGCCTTAAATCATATTGAAGACCTGGATGCTGCAGGAAAAGAGCGCATCAAGACAAATGTGCAGGCGCTTCTAGATGATGAAGAGCCGAGTGTGCGTGCTGCGGCTTATTCCGTTTGGCACTCGGAATACAATGAAGGAGATGCTGCGTATTGGGAAGATAAAGTGGGGAATGAATCTTCGTACAATGCTATGTCCTCCGCCTTCATTGCTTGGTTAGATAACGATGAAGCATCGGCTGTACAATTTGCAAAAGCAAAGGCCATTACTACACGCGGCCGACTTTCCTCTACCTTGATCCGAACGTTATTGACAGATGTCAACCACTTGTCAAAAGAGGAAGTTATTGAGATGATAGATGCAGCTGGACCAGAATATCAGGCCACTATTTCACTTTGGTTACCTACTTATGTTTCTCAATTGAACGATTCGGATAGAGACAACGTTTTAGAGGAGGTTTCCGAGGTCCATGAAGCGATATCAGAAGCTAAATCATACTTCTCTTATGGCATTCGAATTGCTCAAAGAAGTGTACAAGGTAAATTGGAAGGTGATGATCTATCGGAATCACTTAAAAGTGAGTACGAAAGACAACTTTCCGTTTTGAACAACATGCAAAGCGACGAAGGATAAAGTAACTTTGTGACCAACAGAAACAAACACATATGCTGATTCAAATTGCCCAGTTCTTGCTCGGGCTCTCCATATTGATCGTATTGCACGAGTTGGGCCATTTTATTCCGGCCAAGCTCTTCAAGACCCGCGTTGAGAAGTTCTATCTATTCTTTGATTACAAGTTCTCCATCTTGAAAAAGAAGATCGGAGGTACAACCTATGGGATCGGCTGGATTCCTCTCGGAGGTTACGTGAAGATCTCGGGAATGGTAGATGAAAGCATGGATACCGAAGGATTGATGAAGGATCCAGAGCCATGGGAATTCCGTGCGAAACCAGCTTGGCAAAGGTTGATCATCCTCACCGGTGGAGTGATCGTGAACTTCTTCTTGGCCTTTGTTATCTACGCCGGAATGATGTCCTACTACGGTGAATCTTTCATTCAAAATGAAGATCTAAAGTATGGTGTAACAGTAGGCGAAGGTCTTCAACAGATCGGGCTTGAAAGTGGAGACAAGGTAATTAGCATTGGAGGAGAAAAGATCCAGCGTTACGGCGACCTTAATAAATCCATCATTGTTGGTTTGGGAGAAGAGATCGTTGTAGACCGCAATGGCCAATTGATGAGCTTCGTGATCAGCAATAAGTCGATCGGCGAAGTGATCAAATCTGAACAAATCCCTCTCACCCCACGAATTCCATTCATCGTAGGTGGTGTGATCGACTCACTCGGTGCAGCGAAAGGCGGGATAGAGCCCGAAGACAGCATCGTAGCCGTCAATGATCAGCCGGCCATCTTTTTTGACCAATTCGTCGATCAAGCTCAAGCGAATAAGAACGATACTGTTGCTGTTTCCTACTACCGCAATGGAATGCTCGACACTTCAATGGTATTCTTCAATGAGGAGGGCTTGGCTGGCATCGCTCCGGTACGCGACCTGTACCGATTCTTTGATATTACAGATACCGTTTACTCTGGTACGGCGGCCATGTCGGCCGGTTGGGGTAAAGCCACTTCACAATTGAGCTACTACATACGTCAATTTAGAGTGATCTTCAGTCCTGAAACGGGTGCTGCAGGCCAACTCGGAGGCTTCAAGACCATGATGGAGCAGTATGAGGATGGAAGGTGGAACTGGGAGCGCTTTTGGGGTGTAACGGCCTTCATTAGCATCATGCTTGGGTTCTTGAACATCCTGCCTATTCCTGCCCTTGATGGTGGTCACGTTGTGTTCACACTCATCGAAATGTTCACCGGAAGGAAGCCTAATATGAAAGTGTTAGAATACGCCCAAATGATCGGATTCTTCCTGTTGTTGGGGCTATTGATCTTCGCTAACGGAAACGACTTTGGTTTGTGGGACGCATTTAAGTAGTCTCATAAGATCTCATCGTATAGAGGGGATGCGCAAGTGCGTGTCCCCTTTTTTATGCTCAGCAGAGGTGAACATGCAGGTCCCCTACTCCACTTCGTAAAAGTCGTTGATCGGAGGGTGGTGAGTGGCTCAGCACAGTGAGCTTTAAGGGGATTGGACGGGGGGTGCTGCCCGGGGCCAGCTCCCGCTGCCCCGTCTCCAAGGTACTCATTGTCTCCATAGCTATCCGTATGATATACGAGTACAAACGGCTACTAAACTGGTTTTCAGTATTGTTCTTGAGATCTCCAAACTTGGATAAAAATATCAGAACTTGATGCAGGGGCAGCGGGAGCTGGCCCCGGGCAGCGACTCCACCCCTAGCACTCCAGCAGACCCGCACTTCCTACTCCGTAAAGAACACATTCCCTACTCCAGATGAGTAAATGTCATGATCGATCTACCGGCAAAATGATCCTTGTATTTCTCAGGCTATTTACCGCCCATCTCCCTACACCTGATCAGCTTATCTAGCTTTCAAAGTATCCAAAAAAATAACCACGCTGTTGAGCGTGGTTACTTTCGTGTTTTAGTTGATGTGAGAGACGACAAGCCCCTTACGGGTCTTGAGTGGCGACGGCGATGAGAAAGTCGGCATCTTCCACTAGCAATGCCTCGCCATTCGCGCTTCTGAGGAGAAAAGAGCCTTTGATGTGTAGTTTGACAGTTGGACGACCATTTAAGTCGTTTTGATATTCAGTTACTTCCTCAATAGTAATCGTTCCTGGGTCATGGTGTAGATCGGTCCTGAACACTTCTCCGAACTTGTCCGTATACTCAACACGTACGGTATTCAACTGCATAGAGTCAACACGACTAAACGTATTCACCTCGTATCCAAAGTCTACGAGCGGAAGGGCCGGGCTGCCGTTCCCAAAATAGTCACGTACCGGAATCTCACGTGTTTGACACGTACGTCCGCCGCCATTGTGACGGAATGCAGCTTGAATGTCTACCTCAGCGCCATCCTCAGGGCTTGCCTTGTAGAGAAGGGTATCCCCTGTGCTGTTGTATTGATTATTTACATGCCAAAGCACCTGGGTTACATCACTCTGATACATTGGATCCAGATAACATAGGAATGTACCGTTGGATAGAACCTCAACGTGATAGCTCGCTATGGCCTCAGGGTGACGAATATCCACACAACGGGAGGTTTCAATAAAGTCCACGTTATTCGGTCGAATTCCGATAGTCACTACTGGCTGAACGCCGCTGTAATTCGTGCTATCGAATGGGAATGTTGGGCTTGGCTCCATCACCCTTCCACCAAACTGAAATCTCCAATAGTACTGCGGGTGAGTAGCGTCATCGGCTCCCAATACGATTCCCGGCTTGATCCCGATGAATCCATCCACTGGAACATAGGTAGTTACCGCTTGAAGATTCTTTTCACCTAGGCTTAGAACCTCATACACGTCAACATTTTCGCCTTCTTCAGAATTGGCGAAACCAAATTTCCAAGACGGCTTTCCAACTTCATTGGCATTGAGGTCGCCTACCATGTAAACGAGACCGTTCTCCATGGTATAGTCAGTATGCATGTAATAACCTTCATCACCGGCGGTCATAGAAACTTCATTTCCATTCACCAATGCCGTTGCATGGAAGTCTGGATTAACATCCGATGGAGGTAGTGGAGCATCTTTGCGACAGCCCACGAGTGCTAAGACAGCAGCGATATATGTGATTACTCTGATCTTCATAGTCCAAGCATATATCGAACACCCAATCGCAATTGGAGGTGTCTGTTCATTGATTCGGCCTGAGTGCTGAAGTTGTCATCAAGGCCCATAAGTGCTTGGGCGGTGATCCTCCAGTTTTCATTTACTCGGTAGGCGTAACCTAGCTGAAGACCATAGTCCCAGTTATCGGCTCCACCTTCCGTGATCACGGATCTATACTCTTCGGTTTGAGTTCCGTTATTCGTTTCAACTATGGATGACTCTGTAACTCCCACTTCGAGGAGTTTGTATCCGACATATCCACCAAGTTCAAACTCATGGCTTTCAACCGCATACTGTAGGCTGATCGGCAATTCGAGGAAGCTGGTTGATCTGCTTACTGAAGTTCTTTCGATATACCTTGAGCCAAAGCCATAATCGAATGAGGTTTCTTTGATCTCCGCTCCAGAGCTTGATCTCTGTGAGTACATGAATCCAGAGCGAAGTGCAAGGTTTTCGGCAAAGGCGAACTCTACCGACAACCCACCATAGAATGCTGGAGTCCATCCGAGGTTGCCTTCTGAAACTTGAGCTGCTTGAGCACCTGCATCAAAACCTACGTTCCATTGTTGTACACGGTGACGAGGACGTTCGATTACTGCGTCAGATGATTCCGATGTAGTACTTTCTTCTGCGACCTCGATCTTCTCCTCGGTATCGGCGGTTTCTTCAGATGCATAATCAGCTGCGATAATTGCTGCTTCGCTTGATGTGATCGTTTCTACACTTCGGTTGGATACATCGCTTGAGCCCGACTCTTCAGATTCCGCGATCTGAGCGCTTTGGACTAAAACAACTTCTGAAAGTTGTGTTGTTTCTTGCTCTTCACGAGGGTTACTGGTAACGGGCTCTGCAGACTCCTCATCTACGCTTGCGTTGTACGAGTTACCTATCCCTTGATCCGCATAACTTCTATCAGAGTCTACTGAAGCTACGATACCTGCGGCGGCTTCGCTGCTTGACTCAGTTACATTATTGAGTTCGTCATTCTGGGATTGCAAACTGGTAGCACCTTCTGATGAGGATGGTCCATTGATCCCAAGGTTGTTAGCATTGGCAGCATCCTCGATAGCAATGCTAGATGCGTCAACCTCGTTGCCTTCCGAATTGGATGGCCAGGCGATGATCTGCTCATTGGAAGGAGTGTACATTGGAGTATTGAAACCACTCCAAAGAGACACAGCCCCAAAGCCAATGAAGACGGCCGCGGTTGACCAAGCCATGATGGTACGTCGACGTTTGCGACGCTCACCGGCAATAATCAGACGCTCCGCACCCTTCCAAGCTGCGGGGTTGAACTCGACGTTTCGTTCGTCGAATTTCTTCCGGAATAACTGTTCTAATTCCTTCTCCGTCATAACATTATACTCGCCACTTTAGTGACGAAGCCTTTCAACTTTTTTTTCAACGTTTTCCGTGCTGTGCTCAGGTGCCATTTAGAAGTACCTTCACTGATGCCCAGCATCTCACCGATCTCTTTGTGATTGTATCCATCAATTACGTAGAGGTTGAAAACCTTCTGACTAACTGGTGGAAGATCACGAATCATCATCTCCAACTCTTCTGCATCAAATTGACGGTCGGCCTCATTGTAATCCATCGAGGATACGGGCACATGACCTTCTAACTGATCGAAGAAAGCGTGACGATCCCTATTCTTCTTTCTGAACTCATCGATCACCGTGTTGATGGTAATGCGACGGATCCATGCCTCAAAAGGGGTTTCGTCGTGATATTTATCTAATCGAGTTAGGATCTTGTAAAAAGCGAGATTTAGCAGTTCTTCTGCATCCTCTTTGTTCTTCTCGTAACGAAGGCAAACCCCCATCAAGATCCCATAACAGCTACGATATAACTCGAATTGAGCCGAGCGCTCGTGCTTTCTGCATCTGGATATGAGTTCTTTACTTATCTGCATCTCATCGTTAAAAGAAAATCCGGAGATCCAATGTACGTAATCGACATAGATCTCCGGATCATCGAACAATCCACCTACTGAACAACTAACCTAACTTTTGTTCTGTATTAAAGGTCTCGGAGACTCTTTTCTAATTGTATAGACGGCGCCTCGACCAAAAGGGTTGGTATCACTCTAAAAAAATTTTCACTTTTTTCTCTATACGAGGAAATTGGATATGTGGTGGGCTGAAAAAGTGATCGTCATTTTCTATCTTCAATGGACCTAACCCTATTCGTCTTGGAACATTACATCGTAGAGATCGGCTCTGGTCCTTGGATACTAGGCTTGACCATTTTTGTGGCCATGGCTGTGTTGGTGGGTGTAATGGAGTATGTATTTACGGAAAAGGACCTGCGTGTAATCGAGATAGGCTGGGCCGCCGTATTGAGTTTCACACTCTTGTTCGAGCATGGCGTAATGGTTTATGAGGGCATATGGAGCATGAGATGGTCTCTGCCTCTCCAGCTTTGTTCCCTCAGTGGCCTGCTTGCTATTTACACCTTGCTCTCCGGCAAAAAGACAGTCTTTTTGTTCCTCCTTTTCTGGGGGCTTAGTGGCGGGGTACACTCCATCATTACTCCTGAGATGACCTTAGGGGATGCGCCATCGTTCGTGATCATCTATTACATCTGGCATGCATCAGTGATCTTGGTTCCGATATACTTCTTCAAGATCAAAGGGTGGCGATTGCCCAAGCACTCTTTCCTCAAAGTTTGGGGATGGAGTCATGTACTGTGGTTATTGGTTGGATCGATTGACTGGGCCATAGGAGCCAACTACATGTACGTAATGGAACCGCCAAACGTGGAGAATCCTTTCGTACAGGGAGGGTTCCCAAATCACCTACTCGTATTTGAATTGGCGGGCATCCTCCATTTTGGATTGATTGCCATTCTTTTCAAGAGGTGGGAGCATGTGCTTGATAACAACGAATTAGCCTCCCTTAACCCAAGGCAACATCAAGGACCATCATGATCAGGAACCCACCAATGAATCCTAAGGTAGATATATCGGTGTATTTGTCACGCTGACTCTCCGGCACGACCTCTTCAATAACGACATAGATCATTGCGCCAGCGGCAAATGCCAAGGCATAAGGCAAGATGGGCTGAGCATAGAACACGGCAAGCGCTCCAACAACCCCGGCCGCAGGCTCAACAATGGCACTCAATTGTCCGTACCAAAAGCTCTTTCGGTTGGAGACACCCTGACGTTTCAAGGGCATGGATACGGCAACTCCTTCTGGGAAGTTTTGAAGGCCAATGCCAATGGCCAAGGCGACAGCAGCACCGATCTCTGCCCCGGGAACACCCGAGGCCGCAGCGCCGAAAGCAACACCTACTGCCAATCCTTCAGGGATGTTGTGAAGGGTTATGGCCAATACGAGTAGGGTAGTTTTATGCCAATTGGTCTCTATCCCCTCACTCTCCTCTTTCTTGAAGTTGATATGGAGGTGAGGCACAAATTTATCAAGGCCAAATAAGAACATAGCACCCACACCAAATCCAATGGCAGGTGCCAACCAAGGAAGATCCCCTTGTTTCTCACTCATTTCAATGGCGGGAGCCAGCAAGCTCCAGTAACTAGCAGCTATCATAACACCGCCCGTGAAACCGAGCATTCCATCCAGCCACTTCCGTGAAGCCGTTTTAAAGAAAAAGACCGTTCCCGCACCTGCAGCAGTGAGCAACCATGTGAAGGTCGTAGCGATCAATGCCTGCACCACTCCCGTTTGTTCCAAGAACCAATTCTGTAACTCTGTCATACGCTTGTTTTTTGACGCGTGACCAATAATTGCGACACCACTCCACTTGGAAGCAGTTGATCCGTACCGCCAGACCTCTTGACCAACACACTTTGGTCGAATTCCATTCGCTCTATCACCTCCAAATAAGAACCAAGCTCCAATTTCAGCTTGTTCAAGAACTGAAGGAAGCTTGCCGAGGAATCGCTTACGCCCGTTAAGATCACCTTGTCCCCCGGAGCGCACTGATTCAAAGACACTCTTTCGTGCTGAGGAAATTCCCCGTGTTTGTTCGGAATAGGGTCGCCATGTGGGTCGAAGGACGGGTGACCCAAGAATGCATCCAGTCGGTCGGTCAACTCCGCAGACCGGATATGTTCTAGCTGCTCCGCCAGATCATGGACCTCATCCCAGTTGAACCCGAGTTTATCGACCAAAAAGGCCTCCCAAAGTCGATGCTTGCGAATTACACGAACAGCAACTTCATGCCCCTCATCGCTCAATTTCGCCCCCTGATACTTCACATAATCAACCAATCCCTTCTCGGAAAGTCGACGTATCATGTCCGTCACACTCGAAGCCTTGGTCTCCAATCGGTCGGCCAGCTTGTTCGTGCTAACTCCTTTGCCCGACTTCGGACTGAGGCTCCAAATGGCCTTCAGGTAATTCTCTTCTGTGTACGTTGTTTCCATTTTCGGAGAACAAAGATAAACTATTATAGTTATAGAAAGATAATTTTAGGCTAATCTAAATTTTAGTTGGTATTTTTGCGGCATGATCGTTAAAACGCTGACATTCATTGGGCTTGTAATGAGCCTCTTTGGTTTTGCACAGCAGCCAACCCATGTAGCAGTGCAGCTCGAAGGACAGCCTCTCCCCTCCGCCTTTGTGCGCGCCTCGTCTTTCGATATTACTACTCTGACCAATATTAATGGCACGGCTCGTCTCGATCTTACGGAAGCGGATACACTCGTCATTTCTCATCTCGATATAGAATCTTCATTCGTTTATGCGAAGCCGGGAGACTCGCTTGTGATCGAGGGAAAAGCTTCCGGAAATGGTCTACTCAACCAGGTAGTCGTTACATCCACTCGAACGCATCTCGACCGAAGAGAATCGGCGGTGCCTGTACAAGTAATGAATAGAGAGCTACTTCAGGCAACACAGAGCATAAGCGTCGCCGAAGGGCTTTCCTTTAGACCCGGACTTCGCCTTGAATACAATTGTCAGAATTGTGGCTTTTCACAAGTGCGACTCAATGGGTTGAACGGTCCTTATTCACAGATACTCATTGATGGGCGGCCGATCTTCAGTGCCCTATCTGGAGTTTATGGCTTGGAGCAAATACCTTCCTCCATGATCGAACGCGTGGAAGTGGTGCGCGGAGGCGGCTCAAGTATGTATGGGGGAAATGCCATAGCGGGAACGATCAACCTCATCACCAGAGAACCCGTGATCGATGAGTGGGAGGTCAGCACTCAAACTACCCTCAATGGCATGGAGTCACCCGATATCTCCCTGCAAGGAAATGCCGCTTGGGTAGATGAAAACTCAGGACTACAAGTATGGGGGTCTGGGAGATCCCGAGAACCATTCAACGCAAACCCACAAGCTCTCTACGACAGAGATGGAGATGGTGTCGCCGAAACGAAGGACGATTTCTCGGAGATCACCAAGCTACGATCGGCAGCTGTTGGGGCGAGATATTGGTACAGGCCATCAACCACGCAACGCCTGCAGATCGAGACCCGAGGGTTGTATGAGTTTCGCCGGGGGGGCAACCGTTTCGAGGTTCCGGCAGATAGGGCAGATATCGCCGAAGAACTCATCCACCGGACCGCCGGAATCAACGGTCAGTATGAGTGGATGAGAGGAGATGGCCTTGAACGATTTACCGTTTACGGAGCAAGCACCTACACCAATCGATCAAGCTATTACGGGGCCGGAGGGAATAGTCCAGATTCTGCAACAAGAGCTCAAGCCCGACAATTCTATGGTCAAACGGAAGATGTCATCTCCAATGTTGGAGCGCTTTATGGCTGGGGTTGGAACGAGTTTCACAATGTTATGGTAGGTATCGATATCCAACACAACCAAGTGAGCGATGTCATGCCCGGTTACAGTCGGGATATCAATCAAACCGTTTTCACACCAGCGGTTTATACCCAATGGCAATGGAAGCTCAATGAACACTGGACTACCTTAATGGGCGTGAGGTATGATCGACCAACCATCCAAAGCATTAACGCCTTTGCAGGAGAGCCGGCACTTCAATCTACTAACACGTATGAAGCGGTTAACCCCCGAATCAGCCTACTCTACAAACTGAATCATCAATGGCGATTCAGAGCAGGGTACGCCTCAGGCTTCCGCGCTCCCCAGGCATTCGACGAAGATCTTCACTTATCGATCCTAGGCGGCGATGCACGTATCGTTCAACTCTCCCCCAACCTAGAGGTAGAAACATCACATAGCTTCAATCTTGGAGCAGAAACGGATATACACGTAGGCAACTGGAAAGGAAGGATCTCATTGGACGGGTTCTATACCCTTCTCCACAACCCATTTGTGGACATTCCATTCACTGGATATGTGGTCAACAATAACGACACTATCGCTATCCTCGACACCAAGGTAAACGACCCTTCCGGAGCATGGGTAAGCGGAGTAAATATTGAAACCGAATGGGTGAATGCGAATTGGGCATTCCAAGCTGGGTGGACATTCCAGCAGGCGCAGTATGGAGAGGCGAGGGAGTGGTATCCCAATGAATCGACGAACAGGATACTGCGAGCGCCGAACAGCTACGGCTATGCCATATTCGGTTACATTCCCAATGACAAGTGGCGATTCGATATCAGCGGAACCTTTACAGGCTCTATGATCACTCCTAACGAGAGAACACAGCGACTTGAAGCTACACCATTCTTCGCCGATGTAAACGCCTCTGTGCAGCGCACATGGCGAATTAAAAACACCCGCCTCACAATGGAGGCAGGTGTGTATAATTTGTTGGATCAATATCAAGAAGACATTGAAGTGGGCTGGGAGCGAGATGCGTCGTACTTCTATGGTCCGATACGTCCGTTTAGCGCTTACCTCAGCTTCACGATAGGCATGTGATCTAGTGGATTACCGTTACCCAACCTCTCTTCTCGTATTCAGCCGAGGTGAACACCCAAACATAGGTGTCTTCCTTAACCTTCACTCCATCTCCACGGGTTCCATCCCAGAACTCGTTGAACGGATCATGTGAGCTGAATACTAAGTTACCCCAACGATCGAAGATCTGGAATCTCGATGGCCCAATACATTCACTACCTACGATCTTGTACTTCTCATTGATCATGTCTTCATTTGGCGTGAAGGCATTCGGAATGTGGAGATACTCTTGATCCTCATCTACACCCACATAAATGTAGAATGTACTGTCGCAACCCAACGCATCCGCGATGGTCAATTCGTGAGAACCTGGACGAATATCTTCCTTCGTTCCAGAGAACAGTTGTCCGTCAAAGTAGAATGAATACGGCGGAGTTCCACCCGACACATCGAGGTCTACATAACCGTCATTCGAAGTAGGACAAGTAGCAAAATCTACTGTAATTCCCGTTTCGATAGGCTCATTCTCAACAACCTCAACCGTGTCTTCGATTCTACATCCATTAGCATCTATCACCGTGTATGCATACTTACCTACACCCAGGTTGCCAATGTTCATTCCCGATTGACCGTGGCTCCACGTAACCACGTATGGAGGAGTTCCACCAAATGGGTTGATATTCGCGCTTCCGCTATTGGCACCACCACAATTGATCCCGATAACATCTTCAACGGTTCCCAAGTCCTGATTAGGACCAGTGATGTCTACACTATCCGTCTTGTAACAACCCATGGCATCCGTAACAACTACGCCATATCTACCCACTGGTAGGCCTACTGCAGTATCCCCTTGATGACCATTGGACCATACCACGTTGTACGGAGGAGTACCTCCAACAAGGTTGACGTGGGCAATACCATCGGCCTCGCCATAGCACATCACCGGTGTCAACATATTGGCTGCCGCCGATAGATCACGATTCGGTTCTGTAACGTTTCCACTCACCGTAACGGAACATCCGTTTGCATCGGTAATGGTAACCGTATACTGACCAGCTAGCAAGTAGTTAAGTGTGTCGGTGGTAGCTCCGTTTGACCAAGACACTTGATACGGTGGAGTACCGCCCGTGTAATTGGTGTAGACAGATCCGTTGGCATCTCCTTTACAGAATACATTCTGAATGATGTTCACGTTGGCTGTGATTGGAGAATTCGGTTCAGTAATAACCACCGTAGTGCTATCCGTACATCCGTTGGCATCTGTAACAACGGCTGTATAGGACCCCGTGCTTACCTGACTCAATGTGTCATTGGTAGAGCCGTTCGACCAAGAGACATTGTAAGGTGCAGTACCTCCATTGATCTGGACATACGCCCATCCATCGTTACCACCGAAGCAAGATACATTCTGGATAAATCCATTGGCTGCATTCAGGGATCCCGAAGGTTGATTAATGGTTATCGAAATTGAATCGGTACATCCGTTCGCATCCGTAACCGTGGCTACATAGGTTCCCGCAGCAAGATTGCTAGCCGTAGTTCCCGCTTGTCCATTATTCCAGTTGATGGTGTACGGTGAAGTGCCTCCAGTGACTGAGATCGTAGCAAAACCATCTAGCCCGTTAAAACAGTTCACATGGCCTGTGGCAGTTGGTGTCACTGCAATTCCAGAAGCTGGTTGAGATACACTCACACTATGAGTTGTGTTACATCCACTGGCATCGGTTACCGTTACCGTATATGTTCCGGCCGTCACTCCCGCTAGATTAGCTGTAGTTGCACCATTTGACCAAGCATAGGTAAAAGGCGCTGTTCCGCCAGTAACATTAATCATCACTGCACCATCCGATCCGCCGAAGCAATTCACGTCTGTGATAGAGTTCGTGCTAACGGAGATACCGCTAGTTGGCTGGTTGATCGTTACGCTAGCCGTTGCCGTACACCCATTGACATCGGTAATTGTTACCGAGTACGTACCCGCGCTAAGGTTACTGACAGTTGCGGTAGTGGCACCATTCGACCATGCATAGGTGTACGGAGACGTTCCGCCTCCCGGAGTAGCACTAGCCGATCCAGTAGCACCGCCAAAGCAATTCACATGACTTAGTACACCCGCCGAAGCACTCAGCGCATTCGACGGTCCATTGATGGTGATCGACCCAGATACCACACATCCGTTAGCATCCGTCACCGTCACTGTGTACGTTCCAGTAGCAAGTCCACTGATGTTGGCAGACGTTGCACCATTCGACCAGTTGTAGGTATATGGAGCCGTTCCACCTGATACGTTCGCCGCACCTGCACCGGAATTAGAGCCAAAACATGAAACGTGATTAGAAACCACTGCATTCAATGTCAAGGCCGAAGCCGGCTGGGTGATTACAACAGACTGACTCGTGGTACATCCGTTGGCATCGGTTATTACAACCGTGTACGTACCTGCGGTGATGTTAGAGATCGTGTCTGTAGTTTGACCCGAGTTCCAAAGCACGCTATAAGGAGCCGTGCCGCCAGAGTAAGTAACATACGCCTCACCAGTCGCTCCGCCGAAGCATGTAACTTGACTTACAATAGTGGAGGTGCTCGTCAATGCACTACCAGGTTGATTTAGCGTCACATTTGCTGTAGACGTACATCCGTTGGCGTCTGTCACAGTTACGGTATACGTACCCGCAGCAACGTTAGAGATGGTTGCACCAGTTGCACCATTACTCCATGCATAGGTATATGGAGCCGTGCCGCCTGAACCTCCGGCTGTTGCCGTGCCTGTAGAGGCTCCAAAACAATTGATATCCGTAGAGCTAAGGATCGCAACACTCAAAGCGCTAGCCGGCTGTGTGATCACCACTGTGGCGGTATCCGAACAACCGTTAGCATCCGTGATGGTTACGGTATATGAACCTGCCGTCAATCCTGTTTGATTGGCACCAATGGCACCGTTGCTCCAAGCATACGTGTAAGGAGATGTTCCGCCACTTCCTGTTGCCGTTGCAGATCCTGTTGATCCACCGAAGCAAGCAACGTTAGCGTTCACCGTTGCTGATACGTTCAAGGCTGAACTAGGTTCAGTGATCGTTACTGTTTCCGTTGTGGTACATCCGTTCGCATCCGCGATGGTCACAGTATAGGTGCCCGCGATCAAGTTGTTGATGGTATCCGTAGTGGCACCACTGCTCCAGCTAACACTGTAAGGTGCTGTTCCGCCTGTGTATGTGATATAGGCTAATCCATTATTTCCACCGAAGCAGCTCACATTCTGAATCACTGCACTCGTGCTGGTAAGTGCCGCTGATGGTTGAGTGATGTTCACACTCAATGTATCGGTACATCCATTCGCATCCGTTACAGTAAGGCTATACGTTCCCGCCACCAAGTTGGTGAGGTTTGCCGTTGATGCGCCATTGCTCCATGCATATGTGTATGGTGCCGTCCCACCCGAAGTATTCACTTGGATCGAACCGGTAGAGTTGCCGAAGCAATCTACATTCTGACTAGCGATCAGCGATACGCTCAAGGCAGATGCCGGTTGAGTGATGATCACGCTATCCATATCAAAACAACCATTCGCATCGGTGATGGTCACAACATACTGACCGGCAGATAGTGCGTTGATAGTAGGTGTGTTTGCACCGTTGCTCCAAGCAAACGTGTAAGGAGATGTTCCGCCTGTAGCTGTAGCTGTTGCCGATCCAGTAGGCACTCCAAAACAACTCACGTTTGAATTGATAGCTGCAGATGCATCCAAAGCACTCGCTGGTTGAGTGATAACCACTGAATCCGAAGCTGAACAACCATTGGCATCTGTGATAATAACAGAATAGGTGCCCGCTGGGATATTCACGATGGTATCAGACAACCCACCGTTGCTCCATGCAACTGAATAAGGAGGCGTTCCACCAGTGTAGGATACGTGAGCGTTGGCATCACTTCCACCGTAACAGCTCACATTATTGATCACGTTGGTGTTCAAGCTGATGGCAGTAGCGGGTTGGGTAATGGTTACGGTACTACTATCCGTACAACCATTCGCATCTGTAGCAACCACGGTGTAGACACCTGCCACTAATCCTGTTGCGGTCGCGGTAGTCTGCCCATCGCTCCATGCATACGTGTATGGTGCCGTACCTCCCGTTGTTGTTGCTGTTGCCGAGCCATTGCTTCCACCGAAACAACTCACATTCGAGTTCACGATGGCACTCACGTTCAATGCGGTTGCTGGTTGACCGATGTTCACTCCGGCGGTAACCTGACATCCATTGCTATCGGTTACAGTAACCACATAGCTTCCGGCTGCAAGCGCACTCACCGTATCGCCGCTCATGCCATTACTCCAACTATAGGTATATGGTCCGTCACCTCCAGAGGCAACCGCATACGCTACGCCATCGCTTCTGCCAAAGCAGTTCACGGCACTCAATTGAGCGACGGAAAGCGTAAGTGCAGTTGCTGGTTGAGTGATGGTAACAGAAATACTATCCTGACAACCATTGTCATCGGTAACGGTAACGGTATAACGTCCGGCAGCTAGACCAGAAGCTAGAGGCACAGAAGGACCATGGTCCCAGTCGAAACTGTACGGAGGAGTACCTCCGATAGCAGAGGCTAGGATCGCTCCATCGGCACCTCCTAAACAGCTCACGTTATTGAGAACATTAATCTGAATGCTAATGGCAGAATCAGGTTGGGTCATGGTTACGTGAGCCGTATCCATACATCCATTTGCATCAACTACAGTAACGATATACAGTCCTGTATCCAGATTGAATGCCGTGTTACCTGTTTGACCATCGCTCCACGTATAGGTATACGGAGGTGTACCACCTGTGGCAGAAGCTGTCGCATATCCGTCAGATCCACCAAAACAGTTCACTGGGAAAAGAACGGACGCACTTGCATCTACTGCAGAGGCAGGTTCGCCAATGGTCACATAAGCGGTATCGGAACAACCAAGGCTGTCTACCACCGCAACAGAATGCGTACCGGCAGATAAGTTAATGGCGGTAGCTGTTGTTTCACCGTTACTCCACAAATAGGTATATGGCGCAGTGCCACCTTGGGCAAACACATTAGCTGATCCGTCCGATCCACCGATACAGCTGACCTGACCCAGGAGTGTCATAGTAAGCATGATATCTTGAGGAGGCGAACTAATAGTAACGTTAGCAGTAACATCACAACCGAGTGAATCGGTTACGGTAACTGAATAGATTCCAGGCGTAAGTCCAGTAGCTGTATCCGTAGTTTGACCATCGCTCCATACATAGGTGAATGGTGGGATGCCGTTCGTTACGGTAACAGTGGCGGTACCATCGGCACCACCGAAACAGCTGGTAGTGGTCAATGCCACACCAGAGGCGAAAATATCGCTGGCTGGCTGCGTGATCACGACTGAAACGAGATCTTGACAACCCAATGAATCCGTAACGAGTACAGCGTATGTTCCAGCGGTAAGACCTATTGCGGTATCGCCGGTTTGACCATCACTCCAAGAGTATGTATACGGAGGTGTACCACCCGTTGCATTCGCCCAAGCAGATCCGTCCGATCCACCGAAGCAAGTAATAGTATTCACCACCACTCCACTCACAGAAACGGGAGCTGAAGGCTGTGTGATGCGCACACGAGCCGTATCGCTACAACCATTGGCGTCTGTTACGGTAACGGTGTACCACTGGGCGCTCAGACCCGTAGCTGTGGCTCCACTCGCACCGGTACTCCATAGATATGTATACGGTGCCGTTCCGCCTGAGGCGCTAGCTGTAGCTTGACCATCATTTCCACCGAAGCAAGATACACTTGCGATCATCGATGCAGATGCCGTGATGCGCGTGGCCGGTTGAGTAACTGTAACCGCAGCTGTATCTGTACATCCGTTCGCATCGGTTACAATAACGGTGTGTGTTCCGGCCCAGAATCCTGTAGCGGTACGTGTGGTTTGTCCATTGCTCCACAAGTACGTATAAGGCGAGGTACCACCCGATGCCGTGGCACGTGCGGTGGCCGTTGAATCTCCAAAGCACAGAACGTTTGTCAATACTGAAGCTCCACCCGAAACTGCTGTGCTTGGCTCATCGATAACAATTTGAGCAGTAGCCGTACATCCATTCGAATCCGTAACGGTAACTGTGTGTGTTCCAGCAGTCAATGCGATTGTCGTATCCGTTGTTTCACCATTGCTCCATGAGAAGGTATATGGGGGAGTACCACCAGACCCGCTTGCGACAGCGGAACCGTCAGACCCTCCTAAACAAGACACATCATTTACAAGAGCCGTGGCCGCGGCCACCGCAGTTGGTTGAGTAATAGTAACACTCTCCGTGATGCTACACCCCATGCTGTCTGTAATGGTAACCGTGTATGTGCCGATTGCAATCCCCGTAATCGTGTCATTGGTAGATCCCGTGCTCCATAGGTACGTGTATCCACCCCATCCACCAGTCGCGGTAACGTATGCCGTTCCATCGCTGGCACCAAAACATGAGATGGTCATGGCATCGATCGCCGATGCTGAAAGTGGTGCACTCGGACCAGGAATAGTGATGTTCGCGGCATCCGTACATCCTCTGGCATCCGTTACGGTCACCACGTAGGTTGATTGAGCTAGGCCAAAAGCAGAATCACCGGATTGACCATTGCTCCAAGCATAGGTATAGGGTGGCGTACCACCCGATCCAGCAACAGTAGCCCAGCCATCTGTACTTCCCACACAAGAAACACCCGTAATCTGAACTGCATTTACGTCTGTAGCAACCGCTGGCTCAGTGATCACAACAGAGGCTGTATCCTGACAACCCAATGAGTCGGTTACGATAACCGTATGTGCTCCAGCTGGTAAGCCTGTTGCAATGGCCGAAGTTTGACCATTACTCCACGAGAAAGTATACGGCGGCGTTCCACCCATTGCACTGGCTGATGCCTCACCATCGGCACCGCCAACGCAAGAAACAGAAGTGTCCATTTGAGCACTTGCCGCTACTGCAGTAGCTGGTTCTGTGATGGTAACGGTATCCATAACCTGACACCCGTTGCTGTCTGTCACAGTAACATAGTGGTCGCCAGCAGCTAAGCCAGTAGCCGTTGCAGAGGTTTGTCCGTCGGTCCAAGCAAATGTGTAAGGAGGTGTGCCTCCAGATCCACTTACTGATGCCGAACCATCGGCACCGCCAAAGCAACTTACATTGTTTACTACCGAAGTTGAAGAGGTTACCGGGTCTGGTTCATCAATCGTGATCGAGCTAGTTGAAGAACAACCAAGACTATCCACTACATAGACCAAATATTGACCTGCAGGAACTCCAGAAAGTGTGTCTCCCGTATGCCCTGTACTCCAAGAAATAATGTACGGAGGGTTTCCGCCTGAGGCAACACCGTATAGCACGCCGTCACTTGATCCATTACAAGGGATCTCGCCAATGATCGTTGCAGAAACCGCCAGGTCAACACTTGGTGGCGGAACGTCAAGGGTGTCAGTAGCCTGACATCCGTTGGAGTCTGTTACTGTCAACACGATCTGTCCACCACCTAATCCGGTTACCGTATCGTTAGCCGTTCCATTATTCCATGTGTAGGTGTAAGGAGCTGTTCCGCCCGAAGCAGTACCGTAAGCAGATCCATCCAAGAAGCCTCCACAAGTTGGAGCAGAGATCAAGGTGGCTGTGGCTGAAAGCGCTGAAGCAGGCTGCGTGATGGTTACATGGGCTGAATCTTGACAGCCATTTGCGTCGGTCATGATCACGTAATATCCACCAGGCACAAGACCAGTAGCTATCTGTCCAGTTTGACCATCGCTCCACAAGTAGGTATAAGGAGTTACTCCACCTGAGCCGATCGCTTCTGCCGTACCGTCTGACCCTCCAAAACAGTTCACATCCGTTTTTGATATGATGGCCGCCAAAGGCATGGAAGGTTGAGTAATTGTAGCTGTATCGAACTCCGCACATCCGTTAGCATCCGTGATTTGAACCCAATAGGTTCCGGTGGCTAGTCCTGAGATGCTTTGAGTAGTTGCACCTGTATTCCATGCGTACGAATAAGGAGGAACTCCTCCAGTAGGCATTACAGAAGCCGTACCATCGTTCGCTCCAAAACAAGTGACGTTCGTAAAGTTGAGGTTCTCTACAAGTGGATCCGGTTCAGTAACCACAACCGTGTTCGTATCGGTACAACCCATAGAGTCAGTTACCGTAACAATATAAGAACCAGCCGTAATGCCAGTTATAGTATCACCGGTCATGCCATTGCTCCAGCTGAAGGTGTAAGGAGGCGCCCCTCCAGTAGCTGATGCATATGCAATACCATCGCTACCGCCGGCACAGGTTATTGCATTTCCGTCTACAGCACCCACGAGTAACTCGAATGGGGCCTCGAAAATATTTACTGTGTCAATGTCGGTACAACCATTAGCATCGGTAACGATCAAGATGTAATCACCTCCTGCAAGACCATTGATATTTGCACCTGTCATGCCATTGCTCCAAGAGTACATGTAAGGCGGAGTACCTCCAGTTGCGGTTGCGGTAGCCGCACCATCTAAATCACCTCTACAAGTTACGCCCACTGTACTCGAAGTGCCGGCCTGAAGTGCAGCGGCAGGCTGAGTGATGGTAACGTTGATTGAATCTTCACAACCATTTGCGTCGGTGACCACCACCGTATGTGTTCCAGCTGTTAAGTCGGTTACTACAGCGGTTGTTTGTCCGGAAGACCATAGATAGGTATAAGGAGAAAACCCTCCGCTTACCGTTACAGTTGCTTCACCCGCTGCCTCTCCAAAGCAAAGAACGTTCGAATCCACATTTGCAGATACATTTAATGCGGTTGGCTCAGTAAGCGTGAACACGGCTGTATCGATACATCCATTCGCATCAGTCACCGTTGCTGTATACGTTCCAGCAACTAGGTTCTGGATGGTATCCGTAGAAGCGCCATTCGACCAAGAAATGGTGTACGGCGATGTTCCGCCCGTGATATCAACATAACCCGAACCATCCGAATCACCATTACAAAGAATGGCATTGATGATAGAGGCCGCAGCCACGAGTTCAGCATTTGGTTCTTCGATAGTAACCGTTGCAGAATCTTCACAACCATTGGCATCGGTGACGATAACGCTATATGTACCACCGCTCAACCCAACGTTCGCTGTATCTGTAACTCCATTACTCCATTCAAAATCATAGGGTGGAGTTCCTCCTGTTGCGGCTGCAACTGCTGATCCATCTCCATCTCCAAAGCAGAGAACATCTGTTGAATCCGTGATGGTCACCACAAGAGGTGTTGCCGGCTCAGTGATCGTTACATTAGCAGAGTCGATACATCCATTCGCATCGGTTACCACGACCGAATAGGTTCCGGCCGGAACTTGAATCGAATTAGTAGTATCACCTGTGTTCCAAAGAATGGAGTAAGGGACGGTACCACCGGATATCTGAACAGTGGCTACACCATCCGCTTCACCAAAACATGAAACGGCTGATGTCATTACTCCAATAGCGGCAAGCGCAGAGTCTGGCTGCGTGATAGTCAATGAAAGTGTATCAGTACAACCTACACTGTCAGTTATGATAACGGTGTGGCTTCCAGCAGGAAGACCAATAGCAGTATCGCTGGTTTCTCCATTACTCCAAAGGTAGGTGTACGGTGACGTTCCACCTGAGCCTACTACCACGCCTACACCATCAGATCCTCCGAAACAGGATACAGGCGCTTCCGCAATGGTCAACCCTCCTACAGGCTGAGCAGGTTCTGTTATAGTTACTTCCAATGAATCGGCACAACCGTTGGCATCGGTTACAACAACGGAATAGGTTCCCGCAACAAGGTTATTACGAGCACTGTCGGTATTTCCATCGTTCCAAAGAAGCGAATATGGAGGTATGCCCCCAGTAATGAGTAGATCGACTTGACCCGTACTATCGCCAAAACAGAGGATAGGAACCTGATTGTCGATCACCACTTCAAGTGGAGATGCTGGTTGAACCAGGTCGATGGTAACTGAATCAGTACAACCATTGGCGTCAACTACGGTGAGGGAGTAACTCCCCGCTCCCATTCCATTGAGCGTATCGTGTATTGCACCCGTATTCCAAGAGAAGGCATATGGCGGAGTACCCCCAGTGGCAAAGCCAGCGAGCTGTCCGTTAAGATCACCGAAACAATCTATACTATCTAATATATCTATGTTGGCTATGAGGGAATCGGGTTCCGTGACCGTCACACTGACAGTATCGGTACAACCACCACCGCTTGTGATATAGATCTCGTAGGTGCCGGCAGACAAACCATAAACGGTATCGCTTGTGGCGCCATTGGACCATAGATAGGTTGTTGGTGGAGCTCCACCCCATACATCAACCCATGCCCAACCGTCGGTATCACCATGACAACTAACCTGACTTCCTTGCTCGGCGATGGCCCAGCCACAACCGCCCAAAGTGAAAACAGGAGTACTATCAGTGATAGCGATAAATACACTATCTGGGTCGGTAAAGAGATTGTCATTTACACCACCAATATCGGAAGCAGCCCCACCTAAGGCAGAGCTTGCAGAAGAAGCAGTGGCAAAGATCATTCGGATAGAATCGTTCGGATTGATACCGAGACTATCGAATGGAACGTAGAAATCGAGGAATACTGGATCGTTCTTCCAACAGTTGGTGTATCCAGCATGGGATCTTTGAGAGTGGGTCGATCCTGGATAAGTAGATAGTTGCGTACCTGTAGTGGTGCCATCTACGTCCATGATCGAAACCGATCCTTGGCCCGCGGTACCATAGATGATCTCAAGCTCGAATCCAGGGTTACCTGTTACGGCGTTGGGGTCGGCCGTTGCTCCGGTAAAGCCAATACGGTTATCGGTATCGATCAAAAAACTAAACCCGTATGCGCCCGTTACGTTGCGTGCAATGCGGATCCTATACATAAGGAATTCGTCTCCGTTTCCAGGAGTTCCATCTTGATCACCTAAATACCAATAACCTGCACTCATTGGGTAGTTAGGATTGTCTACGATCTCGGACTTACCGCAATCGTTACCGGTTAGGAGGTCGGCAGGGGGTTCGGCAGAAAGGTGGAACATTGGAATCATCGGATACTCAAAGTCGAACGACTCATCGATCACCACGGAGGTATCAATAGCACCTCCAGATGCGGATATCCACCCATCACTATTAGGGTCGAGTACCGTACCTGGACTACTTTGGTAGATACTACCGATCTGCTGACTCCATCCAAAGAATGAAATTAGGAGAAGAGTAATAAGCCACACGCGCCGTTTGCAGGGAAGCGAGTAGAGGCTTGCCATAGTTACTTGTTTTTGGTCTCTATATTTTTTTATCGCCCTTCGCATAAGTTTACTTCAGGACAACTAGTCAAAGCTACACCACTCTAAATCACGAAGTTGTACACCCTTTCCGACATTCTATTCTGACTATTAAAGTAGAATTCGAGGCCAGTTGCTTAATTTACTGCATACTAACTACGAGTCAATGAGTGCTTCTGGATCTCAAAGCCGGATAAAATATCGGATCAGGAAAGGTCTCTTCTTCTTTATTCTATTGACACCGCTCTGGAGTTATTGCTGGTGGTTGGCCAGTTCTTCCAGACCATTCAAGGTGGCAATGCTCAATAAAACTACTCAGGAGTACAATGATCTTGAGCACTGAGCTTTTACTCGGGTTCTCAATCATCATCGATGAACAAAAGCCAACGGGCAACATTACAATAGCCGACGAGATTTCTTAGGCCCAATTCCGCAGTCCATCAAGTTATCAAAAACTACTGAAATACAGCAACTTAGCAGGGAGCAAATTGATAGCATTGCTGATAATCTCGATGCTGGGTACTTCATTGACACCTATGGGACCTACTACGAAGACCTCGACGACAGAGATTCGTCATTGCCTTCTAAAGGGTTGATATACGGCGGTTTAGAACGCAGCGATGTGTCGTTGATGCAGGCCCTAGTGGAGAGAAATAAGCTAGTATTGGCCGAGTTCAGCGTCTTTGGATATCCTACGCCTCCAGACATCAAAGAGAGAGCTGAAAACATCCTTGGGGCTCGATTTACGGGTTGGGTAGGAAGGTATTGGGAGGAGCTGGACACATCGATATCCGGAGAGATACCCGATTGGATCCCGCACTTGTATGAGGAAAAGTACAATAAGCCCTATGCCTTCTCTGGCCCAGGCATAGGATTCTTCCACGATAATGGCGACCTACTCATCATTCCCGAAAGAGAACTAATCCACCAGGTACCTATCATGGAAACTGAAAAGGAACTGGCAGCAACGCTCGGCGTAGACCCTTTCGTGAGATATCCATTTTGGTTTGAGATATGTGAACCAGACACAGCCGTAAGGTCGCTCTCTCAATTCCGCATCTACCCTGGCGCAGAAGCCCAGGCCAAAATGAGAGCTCTTCAAATCCCAACCTTCTTCCCGGCCGTCTTAGTACACAGAAATTGGAAAACGATCTACTTCGCCGGCGATTTTACAGATAATACCGTGGGCAGGACATCCCGCCACTTCGCGGGTATAACCCATTTTGGAAGGTTCTTCTATGACAATAGGAATGTGGGAGACAGATGAAAATTCTTCTGGGAATGGTATGAGCCCTTCGTGTCTGGAACCATTGAGCGATACATGAACCCAGACTTGCGCCTTTAGGAAGGGAGTCATGCTTTGTTCCACATCGAGTTCGGCGATGGCCTTGATGATCTCGACCTGTACCGTCTTACTTTCCACTTCGAATCTGCGAATGAGCTCTGGAAGCAACTCCGGAGCGCCTAACTGCCCGATGGCTCGAGTAGAAAGCTTTCGTATCTCTTCCCTTTTGTGCTTCAACAAGGCAAGGCCAGCAAACTTCACCTCATACCAGCCCATTCTGAGGCACATGCGGAGTCCCAGCTCAACCAACGAATCATTCTTAGAGTCGAGCCATCCCAAAACCTCACTCTTTGCGGCATCTCCGAGGTCGGCACACTCATCTATCAACCTCAATTGCTGCCACTTGGAGACTTCGTTTGCAATGGAGTGAATGGACTTCAAGGCACGCATTCAGCCAAGAACGATGGCGGCAAATTGCGCTTCATCACGGACCAAGCGTTTGGGGTGATCTACATACTGCATCACCTCGAACAAATAATTTCGAACTTGAAATTCAGATAGGGCACCAATCGCTTTCACCTTTTGATGCCAGGCTCCAGATTTGAGTAATTCCAACGTTCTTTCAGGTAGACCGATATCTCGATATATCTTTCGAATCCGCTCTGCCGACTCCCCTTCCAACTGCTGATGCAATTCTACCAGGTAGTCGCTTATCCTGGCATAACTGTGGAAGTCGTACATGCCTTTGTTGAGCCAATTGCGCATCCTCACGATGTTCTTTTTCCACTCGCCTTCCTCCATATCGTCATAGATCATTTCCATGATGATCGGCTCGATCTTTTCGATGAGGTTGGAGGCCTTTCGCTCGGCAATGGCCTTTCTTGCCCGGAGTCGTAAAACGATGATAGTCAGTGCAATGGAAACAGAAAAGAGTGCCATGGAAAATGCCACGATGATCTGAAATCTCAGATCGTGAGATAGATACCAGTTCCAAATATCCTGAAGGGTGGTCATTGCGCTCCGGTGTGGTTAGGAGCCCAATTTATCGCAAAAGTTTCTTTACACGAAGAATTAACTCTTTCGGATTGAAAGGCTTCGTCATAAAGTCGTCTGCTCCCAGATCGAAAGCATCGATAACCGTATCCTCAGTCTTCAATCCGGTTAGCAACAGGACCCGCATTTCTGCATTGTTTTCCTTGACGCTTTTGAGGAGTTCCATCCCACTTAGTCCGGGCATCATCACGTCTGAGATGATCAGATCGAACTCTCCCCCATTCTTGAGCTTATCAATGGCTTCCTCACCACTTGAGGCTGTATCAACACTATAGCCCTCCTTTTTCAGCTTGAATTCAACTGCTTTGAGGAGGATCGCTTCGTCGTCTACTACTAAGATCTTTTGACCTGCCATGGAGGTAACTTTCTCTGGGGTGGTGCGGCTAATATACCTACATCCTCTAAAATAGCCGTTTTTGAAGGTTTCAAAATTTAACAAACGCGTGATTTTTCAGCGGTTAAGGCAGAATTCCCTTACGGGTTAAGCCATCCTCTTACCAATCATCGAAACTAACCTCCCGTTTATCGAAAAACCCCAGCGGTTACGCGTTCAGTTCTCTAGCTCAATGAAGAATGATGTTACCATTGAAGTAGTAAACCTCTCCGGACAAATCCTCTACTCTAAAGAGAACATTAGTCCTTACGGTGAGCACACCTTCTCATTTGATACGGGTCTGAACGAAGCATACGTTTACGTCGTACGCATCATCGACACCCAGACAGAAGAAATGTGGAGTGAGAAGATCATCTATTGATCGGAACCCTCACACTATACTATAGAAAGCCTCCGGTCGTGGAGGCTTTTATTTTTACAGAGAATTAGTTTTCAAGGTCACTATTGATTTTGATATTCAAATAATGAGGCACTAAGGTTTCTACGAACAGCTGGGCGAAGGACCATTCACGAGGGGTGTTCTGCCTGGGGTCAGCTCCCGCTGCCCCGATATCAAGTTACGAAGAAAGCACACGTTAGTCGGAGGATATACGGATACAAACGGATAATTCACAAACGGACCGGCTTCGGTCATTTATGTCCTTGAGATCCGCGAGATCCGTTTGATATGCACTAACTTGAGAGCAGGGGATGCGGGAGCAGCCCCCAGGGAAACCCCTCCCCAACCAGGAATCCTGCCCATGCCATTCTAAGCCTTGCCAAAGACCCATCGATCTCTTCCAAATACTACTAGCTGGCAATCCTTTCAATCCCCTTTCAACCTATCCAGATCCCTTCTTTCACGCTTGGTGGGTCTACCCGTTCCTCTATCCCGTTGAAGGTTCTTCGCCAACCTCAAAAATTCTTGCTTATCCGCCTCTTCCTGAGGCGTGGTTTCTTTAATTAGATCGGGAACTAACTTGGCACCTACCCTCGACTTTGGGATGCTGATGACCTTGAAACTTCTGGAAAAGCCGTGGAATTTGACAGTGAACTCATCGCCGCTTTTCAACTCCCGAGATGCCTTTACAGGAATATCATCGATCAACACACGTTCTTTTCGCACCTCATTGGCTGCCAAAGATCGCGTCTTAAAGATCCGTACACACCACAAGAATTTATCGACCCGCATCCTCAATGATCTCCTTTAGCAATTCCGGCTCAACGCTGTGTCCACCGTGATATCGGTGCAGAGTTGGCCGTATGTCGAATTCAGCAAGTTGACCTAACACTTCTTGTACCTTGTCTTCTGGAGCGTACTCATCCGCGTCTCCAAAAACGGCATCGAATTGAACCGAATCGAAGGCTGATTTCTTCACCGCATAATCAATATCGGGAGGAAACGAGCCTGCCCAGCAAATAAGGTGGTCGATGCCCTTTCCGTCTCTGTGATCCATCCATCGGCAGGCGGTTGAAACGCCCTGGGAGAAGCCAACGAGAGTAACATGCTCAATGTTCGGGGAGTTATTTCGCTCAAGTTCCAATACAGTATCAAGATGTTTCGCTTGGTCCCGTATATCATCCAATCTGGCCTCCTTGGTCATCCAAGATGCACCCACTCTACCGCTTGTTCCTTCAAGATAAAATCTGTGAAGTCCCTCTGGCGCAACAACTCTTCTTTCAGCATTCTCCAAGTGCGCAAACTTTCTCAGAAAGTAAGAAGGAAGCTGTCCGTATCCGTGTAAAGCAATAATCAATCTCTTGACCCGTAGTCCAGGTTCTCCCAGTGAGAATAGTCTTGCAGTTTTCTCTACTATGATCTTTTGTTCGTTCAAGTGAAGGGAGTTAGAGTGTTAGGGTGTTAGGGTGTTAGGGTGTTAGGGTGTTAAAGTTACTTGAGATTCGACAACCTCAAATCTCAATTCTTCACCTTGTGGGTTTTAAACCCAAGTATTATGTCATTATTTGCAAAAACCATAGAAGAGTTGCATTGTTGGCAAGCGGCTCGCAACCTGGTGGTAATGGTAGATGACCTTATCAGAATGAACCCCGCTCTCAGCAAAAATTATAACCTTAAAGATCAACTCTTTCGTGCGAGTTTAAGTGTTATGAACAACATAGCTGAGGGTTTTGGTAGATACCACAAGAAAGAGTTCATGCGATTCCTGGACATTGCCAAAGCGAGCTGCGTAGAGGTTGAAAGTATGTCTTACGTACTGGCAGACCTGAAGCTTATTGAAGCTTCTGAAAGTGTTGAGCTCAAGAAGCAAATCACTATTACAAAACGTAAAACTGCAGGGCTGCTAGCTCATCTTTACAGGACCAATGAAAGCCAACAGACTGCCAAAACCGCAGAGTGATAGGTTAAACACTAACTCTAACACCTTAACACTCTAACACTCTATCCAAACTCCGGCTTCCTCTTCTCCAAAAAGGCCGCCGTCCCTTCCTTGAATTCATCGGTACCAAAAGCTTCGCCAAAGGCGTTGATCTCCGCCTCAAATCCATTCTCACCGTGAGCAAAACCAGCATTCACAGCCTTCATTGCTGCGCCAATAGCAACACCGCTGTTCTTAGCTATTTTGGAAGCGATCTCAGTACACTTCTCCATGAGTTCGTCCATGGACACCACGTGGTTAACCAAACCCCATTTGAGGCCTTCATTCGCATCGATCATGCCTGCGGTAGTGATCATTTCCATGGCCTTGCCCTTGCCTACCAGCTGAGCAAGTCGCTGTGTGCCTCCATAACCCGGAATAACTCCTAAGGTCACTTCGGGAAGTCCCATTCTCGCATTGTCCGATGCCACACGTATATGGCAGCTCATAGCGAGTTCTAGTCCGCCGCCCAACGCAAAGCCATTGACTGCAGCGATCACGGGCTTGCTGAGGTTCTCGATCAAGTTGAAGAGCGTTTCGTGTCCCTTTCTGGCCAGTTGCTTTCCTTCCTCAACCGAGTAGTTGGCAAACTCCTTGATGTCTGCTCCCGCAACAAACGACTTTTCTCCAGAGCCTGTCAAGATGATAGCGCGAACATCGGAAGCTGCTTCGAGTTCCTGCATAGTCTTGCTCAAGGCTGCAATGGTGTCGCCATTCAATGCATTGAGCTGCTTAGGTCTGTTTATAGTTACCGTGGCAATTCGGTCTTTCTTCTCAATAAGAACGAGTTCTTCCATGGGATATATTATTGTTCAGATTCAGGCGCTAAGATCGCAAAACGAACTGTGACAGACATGGAAATCGTTTCTTTTCCAGGCGCAACAGATGGGCCTGAAGAGTCTTCGCGAGCCATAACTCCATCCATATAGGCCAGGTTTGCATACGGCATTGGCGAACCAGGTGATGATTCAATAAAACTTTGTGCTATACCCAACTCAACACCCAATTCTTCCGCAATTACCTGTGCCTTCTCTTTCGCTACTCGGATCGCTTCTGTTCGTAGCTCGGTCTTTACCTCATCGCTCTTGGAATATCGAAATCTACCCATGGACAAGTTCTCCACACCGAAGCCGATCAGCTTACTCACTATTTCAGGGTATTTCTCAAAGTCATTGACCGTCAAATGAAATGATTGCGAAGCAACGAACCCTACTCGATACTGCTCACCATTCCTGTACTCCTTCCTCTCTCGAAGGCTCGCTTGTTCCGACGAGAATTCACACGCTTCCTCTAGGCCGTTCAAATAGGCAATGATAGAGCGACTCTTACCCTCGTTTTCCTCGAAGGCCGTCTTCACATCATCCGCTTCCGATACTACGATGAATTGAATACTCATTTCGTCGGGCTCCATGCTGCGAGTTACGGTTCCTGTGACTGTAATTCCTTCCATTTGGGCATAGGCTGATAAGCCCATTACCAGTGTAAGTGCAAGAATTAGTTTTTTCATGATGTCGTTTTTTAATGATTGATGACCTTAGGTAGGTCTATGATGAATGTCGTGCCCTTTCCAACGGTAGATTCTAAAGTGATATCACCATTAAAGCCTTTTACGATATTCCGAACCATCGCCAAACCGAGGCCCATACCCTGCGTTTTGGTGGTGAAGCTTGGCTCAAAGATCTTTTCTCGCTTGTCGTCGGGTACACCAACTCCATTATCACGTACATAAAGTTGAACGCGATCGCCTTCTGTGGCAAGGCAGCCCACGGTTATCTCTGGCGCTCTTCCTTCCGGAATGGCCTGCTCAGCATTGAGTATGAGATTATTCAGCACTCTAGTAAGTTGATCCTTATCACCGCTAATAGATAACTCTTCTTCCGGCAATTCTAGTCTAATGTTTTCATGAGCTGCACCAACTCTTTCGAGGAAAGCCTTGAGGTCGATGCTCTCTTGCTTCATTTCGGGCATGCTGGCGAAGCGAGAGAACGCCGTGGCAATATTGCTTAGCGCATCGATCTGTGCCAACATACTCTCCGTAAATTCCTTGAGCTTTTTTGGATCATCAACCTGAAGTTTCCGCTCTAACATTTGAACCGAGAGCCTCATGGGTGTTAATGGGTTCTTGATCTCATGCGCCACCTGCTTGGCCATCTCCTTCCATGCTGTTTCACGTTCACTTTGCGCAAGTTTGATGGCATTTTGCTCGAGCTGGATCATCATCTTATTGTACTCATCCACAAGCCTACCGATCTCATCATTGCTCGGCCATTGGATAGGCTCGTTGTATTTACCTAATTGAACTTCTCTCATTTTCCGGGCGATCACCGTAAGAGAGTGAGTGATATAGTTGGATAGGAAGTAGGCTAGCAATGCAGCGCCTATGAATAGGATAATATAGAGGGTAATAAGTGTCTCTAAGAACTCTACATCTTGGTCCGGAATCCTATCATTCTCAAAATAGGGAATGTTGAGGATCGCCAATTGCTCACCATCTGCAGATTCAACGTAGCTGTAGATCAGAAGTACATCCGTAGTGTCACCCGAAGGCATGATAAAGCGTTGCTCTCCCGATTCTATCCTTTCCAATATGTCTTCCGGAACCGACCTTTCCAATCGTCCTATTTCAAAAGAATGATTGTTATTGGTAATGATCAGCTTTCCTTCAGGAGTAAATAAGTTGATATCTAAGCTGTGCACATCTGCAAGCTCGCAGATCTTATCGCTAAAAAGAGAGGTGAGGCTATCTGTGTTTTGCTTTTCCGGATTGCTCTTTAAGAAATACCTGATATCATCTTCAATGGCCTTTTCCTTTCGCTTAAGTCGCTCTTGATGGTATTCCTCATTCTCTTCTTCAAAGTGATATAAAGAGATCAAACCTGTGAGTACAAAGCTCACTAGGATCATAAAGAGAAGAGAGATAAAGATGCGTGCCCTCAGGCTCAAATGGGGAAAGGTCATATGTAAAGATGAGCAAAAATTGGACCGAGGGCAAGGGAGCGACATCTCCAAAAACAAAAAACCCCGACATCTCGCGACGTCGGGGCCTTCTTGAACTTTCGTTCGAAACGTATCGTCAACCGTTAAGTGCTTCTGCACCACCAACGATCTCGAGAATCTCATTGGTAATGGCAGCCTGACGGGCTTTGTTATAGTCCAAGGTAAGCTGTCCTTTAAGCTCGCTCGCGTTGTCTGTTGCCTTGTGCATGGCAGTCATACGCGCACCGTGCTCAGAAGCGTTGCTATCCAACAATGCCTTGAAGATCTGGATCTTCAATGACGTTGGGATTAAGTCTCCCAAGATCTCTTCCTTAGAAGGCTCGTAAATGTAATCTCCGCCACCTGCAGCATCTCCGCTTTCCGCTGGAACAACTGGCAAGAATTGCTCTCTCGTAGGCACCTGCATTGCTGCGTTCTTGAAGTGATTATAAACCACCTCAACGCGGTCCCAAGTACCATTCAAGAAGCCTTCCATAGCCTCTTCTGCGATCTCTGAAGCCGCCTCGAAGTTGAGGTCGTTCCAGATCGCGTTATTCTCAGAGTGAAGCATGTCGGTCTTGCGGTACGCGTCCCAAGCCTTCTTACCGATAGCTTTTACGTGAACCTTCACATTCTGACCTTGATACTCGCTTACGATACTCTTAGATAGCTTGAGAATGCTAGAGTTGAAAACACCGCACAATCCACGATTGGAGTTGACAACAATGAGCAAAACGTTCTTTGCCTGGCGCTCTTCCGCATACATATTCTCAGATGCGTCGAGTGTTGCGCTTACATTGGAAAGAATGTCTTTCAACTTGTTAGCATAGGGACGCATTTGGGTAATGCCGTCCTGTGCCTTCTTCAGCTTCGCCGCAGATACCATCTTCATTGCTGAAGTGATCTGCATCGTAGAGCCGATGGAGACAATTCTATTGCGTAATTCTTTGAGGTTCGCCATGGAACGAGTGTTGTCCCGGTGCTTGCGCACCGGGATTATAACTTATTATCCTTCGTAGTTTGGAAGCACTTCCTTCGCTGCAGCTTCAATAGCCTTGCTCTGGTCGTCTGTCCACTTGCCGTTAGAGATTTGCTCCAACGCATCAGCGTGCTTGCTCTCCATGTACTCAAGGAAGGCAACTTCAAAGTCACGCACCTTATCAACAGGAACCTTGTTCAACATACCCTTTGTACCGAGGTAGATGATGGCTACCTGCTTCTCAACAGACAATGGTGAGTTTACAGATTGCTTCAAGATCTCCACGTTACGGCGACCCTTGTTGATAACCGCCATAGTAGCCGCATCAAGGTCAGAACCGAACTTCGCGAAGGCCTCAAGCTCACGGAACTGAGCCTGGTCGAGCTTCAATGTACCTGCAACTTTCTTCATCGGTTTGATCTGTGCAGAACCACCTACACGAGATACAGAGATACCAACGTTGATCGCAGGACGTACACCAGAGTTGAACAAGTCAGACTCCAAGAAGATCTGTCCGTCAGTGATCGAAATTACGTTCGTAGGAATGTATGCAGATACGTCACCCGCCTGCGTTTCGATAATTGGAAGTGCAGTCAAAGAACCTCCACCCTTCACTTTGCCTTTCAAAGACTCAGGAAGGTCGTTCATTTGAGATGCAATGGTGTCGTCGGCAATCACCTTTGCAGCACGCTCAAGAAGACGGCTGTGTAGGTAGAATACATCACCAGGGTATGCTTCACGTCCTGGAGGACGACGAAGAAGAAGGGAAACCTCACGGTAAGCAACCGCCTGCTTAGAAAGGTCATCATAGATGATCAATGCAGGACGACCTGTGTCGCGGAAGTACTCACCGATAGCAGCACCAGCAAATGGAGCATAGAACTGCATTGGAGCAGGGTCAGATGCGTTTGCCGCTACGATAGTAGTGTAGGCCATGGCACCTTTCTCTTCCAAGGTCTTAGCGATACCCGCTACAGTTGAACCTTTCTGACCTACAGCTACGTAGATACAGTAAACCGGCTCACCCTTGTCATAGAATTCTTTTTGGTTCAAAATGGTGTCGATCGCCACGGTAGTTTTACCCGTTTGGCGGTCGCCAATGATCAACTCACGCTGACCACGACCGATAGGGATCATCGCGTCGATAGACTTGATACCTGTTTGAAGTGGTTCATTTACCGGCTGACGGTAAATTACACCTGGAGCTTTACGCTCGAGTGGCATTTGGAACTTCTCACCTTCAAGTGGTCCTTTACCATCGATAGGGTTACCCAAAGTATCCACTACACGTCCAAGCATTCCTTCACCTACCTCGATAGATGCGATCTTGCCAGTTCGCTTAACGGTTGATCCTTCTTTGATACCTTCAGCAGGACCGAGCAATACGATACCTACGTTGTCTTCCTCGAGGTTGAGGACGATTCCTTGAAGGCCACTTTCGAACTCAACGAGTTCACCTGCTTGGGCGTTTTGGAGACCAAATGCACGGGCGATACCGTCACCTACTTGGAGGATGGTTCCTACCTCTTGCATTTCAGTTTCGGAACTGAATCCAGAAAGTTGCTTGCGCAGGATAGCTGAAATTTCAGCTGGCTTTACTTCTGCCATGATTGACTTGCTTAAAGGGTTCTGCGCGGATCAGAAATCCGCCACGTACAGATTGTCTTTGTATTGTTGTTTTAACTCGTGCAATTTACCGGCAATGCTATTGTCGATCTGCTTGTCACCTACACGAAGGATGAATCCACCGATCAGGTTCTCATCAACCTTCTCAACCAATTCTACTTCGTTTCCAGTGGCACTCTTCACTAGCTCGCTCAGCTTCTCGCGTACCTCGTCGGTCAATTCAACCGAAGAAGTAACGGTAGCTTGGGTAATGCCCTTCGCCTTGAGGTACTTGGTGTGGAAGCTTTTGATCACTTCGCTTGTCATCGCCTCACGGCCATGATCTACCAATAGGTTGAGGAACATGATAACCATCTCAGAAAGCGCTTCACCAAAGATCTCTTTAAGGACCTTCTCTTTCTGGTGTGGCTTGATAACCGGGCTTGACAACAAGTTGCGTAGCTCGCGGCTTTCGCGGATAGAAGCACCCAATACGATAAGGTCTTCTTGCACACGGTCGAGCTCTTTGCGCTCAACGGCGAGATCTAGAAGGGCCTTGGCGTAACGATGTGCTGCTCTTGCGTTGCTCATTCGTTCCCGATTAGTTCAATTTAACGTCGTCTACCATGCGCTCTACCATTTCGGTTTGAGCCTTTTGGTCTTTCAACTCAGCGCGAAGAATTTTCTCAGCCATCTCAATAGATAGAGAGGCTACTTGATTCTTCAATTCTGTGATGGCTGCCATCTTCTCATGCTCAATCTGCTCCATAGCAGAAGCGATGATCTTATCCGCCTCAGCCGAAGCAGCATCTTTAGCTTCAGAGATCGTCTTCTCCTTCATGGTACGCGCCTCTTTCAAGATCACGTCACGCTCCTCACGAGCCTGCTTCAATAGTTTCTCATTATCAGCCTGAAGGTTTTCCATCTCAGCACGAGCCTTTTCAGCGCTCTTCAATGCATTCTCAATGGCTTCCTCACGCGTCTTAACAGCGCCAAGGATAGGCTTCCATGCAAACTTGGCCAACAAGAATACCAAGAGAAGGAATACGATGGTGGTCCAAAAAATGAGACCTACACCTGGAGTTACTAAATCCATCTAAATTGAAATTAAAGTCGTTTGTCGTTGATTCAGTTTAGAGATAAATCAAGGTCCGCAGCCAACCGCTACGTGACCTTGATCAAATCTTAGTGCTTCTAAGCGTTGGTGAATTATACACCAAGACCCAAAAGACCAACTACGATACCGAATAGACCAGCACCCTCGATAAGAGCGGCTGCGATAATCATAGCAGTCTGGATCTTACCAGAAGCTTCAGGCTGACGTGCAATCGCGTCCATAGCTTGACCACCGATACGACCGATACCCAAACCTACTCCCAAAACTGCGAGACCGGCTCCGATTGCTGCAATACTACCTACCATAATTGAAATGGTTTAAAATGAATAAACAACGAAATTCTTACTGCTCATTAATGATGTCCATCGTCAACTGCCGCGCCAATAAACAAGGCGGTAAGCAAGGTGAAGATGTATGCTTGTAGGGCGGCAACCAACAACTCCAACACGCTGATGAACAACGTCAAAGGAATAGAAAGTGCAGATACCCAAACTGAATTCAAGATGAAGATCAAGCCGATCAAACTCAATACGAGAATGTGACCCGCTGTGATGTTCGCAAACAAACGAAGCATCAATGCAAATGGCTTGGTGAAGATGCCTACGAACTCAACGATCGCCAACAAAGGACGAACCGCGAATGGTACGCCCGGCATCCAGAAAATGTGACCCCAGTAATGCTTGTTGCCGTTGATGTTTACCACCACAAAGGCAAATACAGCAAGTACCATGGTTACAGCAATGTTACCTGTAACGTTCGGTGAACCCAAAATTGGGATCAATCCAACCAAGTTGTTCAACCAGATGAAGAAGAAAATGGTCAACAAGAACGGAACAAAACGCTCGTAGTGCTTTCCACCGATGTTCTCCTTCGCAATATCGTCACGCACAAATACAACCAATGGCTCCATAAAAGAGGCCAACTTACTCGGTGCAACAGCTCCATTCTTCTTGTAATAACGGGCTGTAGATCCAAAGATCAAGAACAACAACACCGCTACAAGTAGCATGAAGAATACGTTCTTAGTAATAGAGAAGTCAAGCGGCGCAGCTTTGATCGGATGACCATCGTGCATCTCGTAGAATCCTCCATGAGCGTTCGGCTCTTCAGAGGCGTAGTAGATCGTCCCATGGACATTAACAAAACGTTGTCCACCTGCCTCAACTACATGGTGACCCGTTTCGTCGTGGTGGAACTTGCTCGACATAAATGAAACAATGCCGTTGTCTGTATAGAGGATCACCGGAAGTGGAATGCTCACTGCGTGCATCTCGCCATCCTCACCCTCGTAATCTGCAAGGTGAATGGAGTGCGCATCCGCAATGTGGTGCATGATCATCTCGTTCACATTGAAGCCTTCTTCATCGTGAGATTCCTCTCCGTGATGATCCGCTTCGTGATCATGACCATTTGCCTCGGCATGAGCGGCATGACCATCATGCGCTTCAGCGTGCTGTGCAGTGTCTCCCTCCGTTGTGGTCGCATGTTCGTTGTTCGAACCGTTCGCGAAACTCGCATTCCCGAAACCGAGAAGGGCAAGTGTAAGTGTCAGTAATACAGACTTTTGTTGCATGTCTTAAATGCTCTCTATGATGTCCTTATGAGGCCGCTCAAAAATCGGTGCAAATGTAGATATAAATCTTAGAAAGGAAAGGTTATAAACAATGATTTTTCACTTGTTAACAACTCGGTCTTTACCCTGCCAAGCTGCAGTTCTCGGTAAGCATCGAAAACTCAGGGATTCCCACCTTGGAGGTGGGTGCTATTGCCAAAAAGTTTGATGGAAATATCCTTGCTCAGCTTCTCAAGATCCGGAATACCCAGAAGAGTTCCACGATCAAGAATACGAAGTAAGGGATGATGAAGTGCACCACAAAGAGCTTGCTCTCTGGTCCTCCTCCGAGAACAAATGGAATGATGAAGCTCAAGGCCACCAGCATTTTGATGGTGCTCCCCACCAAGAAGGATAGCCCTGCTTTATTCGGACTCTTCTTGTGAATGTTAGAAACCAGGATGTAAAGCCCAAGCGTCAACACGGTCAACAATAGGTACATCCACAAAAAGGAAAATCCCATCAGGGATTCAGATGAAATGAGCCAAGCGTGAAAGGCCGTTGCAAACACAGCCATAGCAAGGGTAAAGGTGATCGCTTTCTTTAACACAGTTGGGTGGTTATTCGTCCTTATTGATGTTCTTCACCTCTCTGAACACGATGTACATTCCTGCAAAGACACCCAGTAGGCTAAGAACAACGGTAAGTATAGGTTTGATATTCCAGAGCTCATCCAACTTGATCCCTCCATAAACGAAAAGGGCGATGGTTACTCCCATCTGTATGCCCATCCCGCTAAAACGGAGATAAGGATTAAGCTGTTTCCTGGGATCTTTCTTCATCTTTCTCAGATTCGCGCTTCATTTCACGTACAACGGCACCCATGTTGCACGTTCCGCTGAGCTGTGCACCTGGCTCTACAGAGAGTTTTCCGGTGGTCACATCACCTTCAACTACGGCTGTTTCTAGAAGTTGAAGAAGCTCCTTGACCTCAGCCTTACCCTTGAGTAAGCCCTGAATGCTCGCGTTGCCGCATATCACTTCTCCCTCTACCTTTCCTTTTTCGCCGATAACGAGCTTACCTGTAACGTTGACGTTGCCTTTCACAACCCCATCGATACGGATATCTCCATTCGACTTCACATCACCCTCGATCTCGGTACCAATAAGGATACGGTTGCTGGCTTGTGCTTGCTCTGGATTCTTTTTCGCTGAAGTGATCATCTCGATGTTATTTGCTCGTAAAAATCTAAGTATTCTTCTACATCCTTCTCACGATAGAAGGTTTGATAGTTCGCGTCACTGATTGCAAATATGCGCATAATCTCACTACTAAAGAGTGAAGCGAACCTCGCGTGCTGCTGAATGCGCTCCGCATATTGAACCGCATCGGCCTGCTCAATAAAACCGCTAACCACTAATATCTGCCTTTCTCTATCTAAAAAGATATTCTGCTGTTGCAAGTTCTGGAAGCGGTTGAAGTCTTTGTTGTAATCGCTTACCACGTTTCGCATCGTGTTCATGTCCCCCTGGCCATTAGGCACCACCACAACTACTCGATGTGGCGTCTTAGGGTCGATGGTATACGGCCCTTGAACCGCTTGTGTAGAAGCCTGAGACGAATTATCTACATACAAAAGCAACTCATTGGCTCGCTCCGACTCCAACGTGCCAGGATAATTCTCCACAACGTGGTTCAGCTGAGCCTCATAAGCCTCTGGACCATCTGTCTTGGCCAATGATAAAGCATAGATCAAGTCGAACTTAGGTCCTAAGGCTCCACCTCCATACGTGTCCAACCCGATCTTGGCCTGAGATTTTGCGCCGCTGTAATCCTTATCGGCATACATCTCATAGCATCTTGTATACGCGAGAAGCGCTTCTTTGTTCTCCTCTTCCTCCTTCGGGGTTTCTCCATTGAGCTGATTCGCGAACGTACTACCCGGATGTTGATTGTTCAATCGGGTTGCGATTTCCTGCGCCTTCTGGGTCTCGCCCTTCTCTTGATACAATAAGTACAAGGCATAAAGCGACATAGGAGAATATTTACCCTCTGGATATCTTCTCAATAAGGTTTCATAGGTGCGGATCGCTTCGTCTTTATCCAGGATCTCTTCTCGATAAATACCCGCCATTCGAATGTAAGCATCTTGGTTCTCACCGTGCATACTTTCTATGGTAGCCGGATCCTTGGGCACTTGCGCTAGATAGGCCTCTACATTATACCGCTCCTCGCCGCTAGGACCAGGATTTCCTTCTACCAGTTCGTCCACCTCAACGTTAGTTTCATTGCCTTCTCCTGCGATAGTGGCAATGCTCGCGTTGGCCGACCTTCTCCAGTTATCGGTCAAGTCCCTTCTCCCCCATGTCTGTGTGAATTCCCCAATGCCTCGTGAACGAGTAGTTTCATTGTAGAAATACCAGGTTCCTCCTGATAGGCCGGCTTGAGGGCCGCCACCTAAAGCGGCCGACTCTGCTGCGAGTTGTCGGTTCAATTCGCGATTTCGCTCCGCTTCAGCTTCGCGTTCTTCGCGCTCCTTCATTTCAGCAATGTAATCTTCAAAGATCTTGCGCTGCTCTGTTGGGCTCATGCTGGATAAGCGGATCAAGCTATCGTTGAGAGCGATGATTTCGATCTGCTTAACGAGGTCGTTCAAGCTGCCTCGGAAACGCTCCACATCAGGGTAACGGACGTGATTCTTTGGTAGGGATTGATAGCTTGAATCATAGTATGCTTGTGACTTAACGTAAGCCTTGAATTCAAAGTTGATTTCGGCAAGGACCAAATAAGAAAGTCCTTTTTGCTCCTGGTTGACCGTACTCATCCTCACGGAACGCTTCAACGACTCTTCGGCCAAGGGATAGTTCTCATCTTCCATCGCCAAAAGGGCCTTCACGTAGAGTATCCTATCTCGGTATTCCTTGTTCTTTTCGTCATCAACTAGATCTTCAAGATCTTCGTAAACCTCGCGAACGTCTCCTTGATAAACATCAAAGTTAAGCGCGCGTTGAAGTTGCGCATTCAAGTACAGTTCATAGTTGGAAGGGTGTGCACTAACTACTTCGCCAAAAGCCTGGCTCGCTTCAAAACGCAGTTGCAACTTCTCATAAACTTGACCGAGGATGTATTGCCAACGTATTCTTTCTTCCCTGCTCGGCCCTTCCTCTATGGCCTTCTTCAACATCTCGGAAGCCTCGAGCCAATTCTCCTTCGAGATCTCAAGTTCGGCCATGGATGCCAGCACATGCGGCTTCAGTCGGTTGCTAACGTCACCGTTGTTGTACACCTCATCAAAATGACCTCTCGCAGCATATTCGTTGCCAATTCTCGTATTCGCTCTACCGGCCCAGATCTGTGCTTCTAAGGCTTGCTCGCTCTTCGGGTGGCGTTGGATCACGTAATTGAAACCCTCCAAGGCCTTGAAGTAATCCTGCTTCATGAAATTGGCCTTTGCCAACAAGATGTAAGCGTCTATTACGTAAGGGTTCTTTTGCTCACCACCTATGGCCATGCTGTGCTCTCGGATCGTCTTAACCGACTTCTCGATGGCACGATCCATTTGAGGCACTACCGCTTGAGCTTGCTCCACCGATCCAAAGGGGTAGATATCAAGCATCTCATCGTATCTATCCTCATGACCGGTCACCAATGAATTGTAACCTTGCTGATACGATTGCTCGCCATTGAACAAGATGTTGAACTTGGCTGTCGTTCTGTGGTAGGTACGACTGAAGAAGTTGTCCTTTTGTCTACTACATGACACTGTTGTCATGAATAGAATGAGGACTCCAATTAGAGATGATATGCGAAGACGATTGCTAGTCACGGTGTGAACAACATGAAAAGCGCAAAATTATTTTAATTATTTCGAGGGATTTGCCCTTTCGGTAAGTAATTACTCCTTTTGGGTCAAATGGGATTACGATATTTGCCCTTCAACCACCACGCGAAGTTCGCTGAATGAATAAGGAAGAGAAGAAAAAAGCACGAATTGAGAAACTCAGGAACAAGTACCGACTTGTGATCTTGAATGACGACACTTTTGAGGAAAAGGTGTCGTTCAAACTCAGCAGGCTCAATGTGGTTCTTCTCGGTATTCTCAGTGCTTTTGTGCTCATTGCGCTTACCACCTTGTTGATCGCCTATACTCCGCTGAGAGAGTACATTCCAGGTTACGCCAGCACGAAGCTCAAGAAACAAGCCATTGAATTGGCCTCTGCTAAGGACTCCCTCGAGAACGTCGTGGCAAGACAGGGTCTATATGTAGATAACATCCGGAGGATACTCAGTGGCGACACCCTTCAAGAGGAGTTAGTTGCCGATACGAACGTTACGGTGAGCGACCGTGCCCTTGAGGGAGATATTTCCGAAGCCGACTCCTCCTTGCGGGCTTTTGCGGATGATGAAGATAATTTCAACCTCCCCACCGGTTCAGATGATATCTCCAACTTCACCTTCTTTGCTCCGGTAAAGGGATTGATCAGTGGAGAGTATGATCCTAGGGTAAATCATCAAGCTGTGGACGTGGTTGCGCCAAAGAACACTCCAATAAAGGCTTGCCTTGAAGGAGTCGTTTTGTTTGCGGGGTGGACCGTCGAAACGGGACATGTGATGATCGTTCAGCATACCGACAATTTGATATCGGTCTACAAACACAATTCTGCGCTTCTGAAATCACAAGGTGATATTGTGCAGGCGGGTGAGGCTATCGCTATCATCGGCAATTCAGGCGAACAGAGCACGGGTCCGCACTTGCACTTCGAATTGTGGCACAATGGTATTCCGGTAGATCCCACCAACTACATTTCCTTCTAGAACAAGCCTTGCTCTTGATCTTCAAACCCTTGATCGACGGCATTGGCATCGTTGGTTGCGGCGTTGAACGCTAGGCGATCACATCGCTCGTTCATGGGATGGTCGTTATGGCCTTTTACCCACTGGAAGCGCACATTTTGCTGACGCAATAGGGGAAGGAGCCGTTTCCAGAGATCCGGATTCTTCACTTTGGTCCATCCTCTTCTCTGCCAGTTGGTGATCCAGCCCTTGGAAATCGCATCAACTACATACTTCGAGTCGGATACCACTAAAACATCCATTCCGGTCCGCTTCAGGGCTTCGAGCGCAACGATCACGGCTAGTAACTCCATACGATTGTTGGTGGTTCGGCGGAATCCTTTGGCCAACTCCTTCTTGCGTTGGCCTGAAACGAGCACTATTCCGTATCCTCCTGGCCCCGGGTTACCTCGAGACGATCCGTCGGTGTAGATCTGTACATCACTCATGAAAGCAGCTTTTCGATCGCTTTTGGAAAATGGTCATGTTCGAGCTTTTGAACCTTCACTTGAACATCTTCGGGTGAGTCATTTGGAACTATAGCAACTTTCTCCTGAAGGATGGGCTCGCCTTCATCGTAGTTTTCGGTTACGTAGTGGATGGTGATTCCCGACTCTCTTTCGCCGTTTGCCACTACTGCGCGATGCACATTCATTCCATACATCCCTTTACCTCCGTGTTTGGGGAGGAGGGCAGGGTGAATATTGATCATCTTCTTTGGAAAGGCCTCAATCCAGGTTTTGGGAATGAGTTTGAGATATCCGGCGAGCACGATAAGGTCGGGGTTGATCTCTTTGAGAAGATCGAGCACTTTACCGTTGTTGATTGCCTCATTTCCGAAGATCGTGGTGGGGATTCCGAGGCGGTTTCCTCGCTCAATGATGCCGGCGGAGGACTTATTTGTAAAAAATCCCACAACTTCGACCGATCCTGAATTGGCGAAATAATTTACGATCTGCTCCGCATTAGAACCTGAACCTGAGGCGAAAATGACTATCTTACGAGACATAACTACAACAATAAATCAGGCCTCAAAGATAGCTTTGCCCGTTGGTATATTGGCTCGATAACTATTTTATCCTTTCTTTGCAGGCTGAATAAATCCTAAACTCTCACAACCATGTCAGACATTGCAGCAAGAGTGAAAGCAATCATCGTAGACAAGTTGGGCGTCGACGAGAACGAAGTGACAACTGAAGCGTCATTTACCAACGACCTCGGTGCCGACTCACTCGATACCGTGGAATTGATTATGGAATTCGAAAAAGAATTCGATATCCAAATTCCAGATGATCAGGCCGAAAACATTGCCACGGTAGGCCAGGCTGTCGCTTACATCGAAGAAGCTAAATCGTAAAACTTCTCATCACATGGAACTGAAACGAGTTGTCGTTACAGGGATCGGTGCGTTAACACCGATCGGTAATACCGCTAGTGAATTTTGGAAGAATCTTGTGGCTGGAACGCCTGGTGCGGCTCCCATCACATTGTTCGATGCCGAAAAGTTCAAGACTCGTTTCGCCTGTGAAGTCAAGAATTTCGATGAACGAGATTACATCGACCGCAAGGAAGCGCGGAAGATGGATCGATTTTCTCATTTTGGGCTGGTAGTCGCCGACGAGGCGATTGCCGATGCCCGACTTGAGGAAAGTGATGTAGACAAAGACCGTGTGGGTGTGATATGGGGATCGGGAATTGGAGGTTTAGACACCTTCCTGACCGAGTCCATCAATTACGCCCAGGGCGATGGTACACCGCGATTCAATCCGTTCTTCATTCCAAAAATGATCGCCGATATCACAGGTGGACATATTTCGATGAAGTACAATTACCGCGGACCGAATTTCACCACCGTTTCAGCATGTGCTTCAGCAACCAACGCGTTGATCGACGCCTACACATACATTCGTCTAGGAAAGGCGGATGTAATTGTAGCTGGTGGCTCTGAAGCAGCCGTTACAAAAGCGGGTATTGGTGGATTCAATGCCATGCACGCCCTCTCCACTCGCAACGACGACCCTGCTACTGCGTCCCGTCCTTTCGACAAGGACCGCGATGGGTTCGTAATGGGCGAAGGTGGAGCGGCGATCATCCTTGAAGAGTACGAACACGCTGTGAAGCGCGGTGCAACCATCTATGCAGAGTTTGCCGGTGGCGGACTTTCTGCTGATGCACACCATCTCACCGCCCCTCATCCTGAAGGTCTTGGTGCCATTAACGTAATGCGCAACGCCCTTGATGATGCGGGAATGAAGGCCGATGAACTCGATTATATCAACGTTCACGGAACCTCTACTCCTCTTGGCGACATCGCTGAAACTAAGGCCATCAAAGAGGTCTTCGGTGCTCATGCCTACAACCTGAACATCAGTTCTACCAAGTCTATGACCGGTCACCTACTGGGTGCCGCAGGAGCCGTTGAAGCCATTGCTTCGATACTATCCGTTCGCGATGGTGTAGTGCCTCCTACGATCAATCACTTTACAGATGATCCGGAACTAGATAATAAGTTGAACTTCACTTTTGGAAAGGCTCAGAAGAAAGAAGTTCGCGCCGCATTGAGCAACACGTTTGGTTTTGGGGGACACAACGCATCCGTTATCTTCAAGAAAGCAGAAGGCTAGGCCTCAGTCTAACGGTATTTGGAGGCGCATTAAGCGGCTAACCTCTCGCAAACATCGCCACAAGAAAGGCGAGTTCTATCATCGCATTGCACAACTTATTGGGATCGAACCAAGAGATTTAGCTCTATACGAACTTGCCGTTCGTCATAGCTCTGCCTCCAAACGTTCTACATCTTCTGAATGGTCGAACAACGAACGCCTTGAATTCCTTGGCGATGCCATACTTGGCGCTGTTGTGGCGAAAGAGCTCTATCATCAGTACCCCGACAAGAACGAAGGGTTTCTCACCAGTATGAGAGCCAAGATGGTGTCGCGGAAAAACTTGAACAAGCTCGCATCCGAACTCGATCTATCTCCACTCGTTGTGAGCAAGCTCGACAGTAAAAAGCCGGCTCGATCACTGTTGGGAGACGTACTTGAAGCCCTGATCGGTGCGATCTATCTCGATCACGGTCTCCACGCCGCCGAACGATTCATACGATCTAAGATCATCATGGATCACAACGCATTCGAAGAACTGGAGAATCAAGTGGTAAGTTTCAAAAGCACCTTCATCGAATACGTTCAAGGAGAAAGACTTAACCACTTCTTTAAATTGGAAGACAGGTGGGGTAAGAACCATAGCCTTACCTTTAAGGTGGGATTGTATCTCGACGATAAGAGAATAGCCGAAGGGATAGGGACAAGTAAGAAAAGAGCCGAAGAAAAAGCTGCAGAACAAGCCTGTAACGAATTGGGAGTAATCAAAGAATGAAATCACAAAAGGTCTTCACACTGAACGATGACGACTATGAAAGAAGCGACCTGATCTCGCATTGGGTGATTTCCTCTTCCCTACCCGACCACAAGCTAGTTTACCGCATCAATACTGCACTTTCTATCAACCTCCATAGGACCAAAGAAGATCATATCACCATCCTAAAAGGAGTGCGATTCTCTCACCCATCCTTCGTTTGGGAAGATCTCCGCGAAGAATTGAGCTGGTCTCTGATCACCAACAGAGGAAAATCATCAACAAAGGAGAATAGCTTGTTTGACGATTTTACCCAAAGCACAATACTGCCAGCATCTGAAAAGGTGGACTATATACTTACCTTGTATGGCGACCCTCTTCAGTGTCCTATAAAAGACGTAACAAGCGCCTTAAAGAACGTTTCAGGCGTCCTGAGGGTTGGCGCACACGAATTGAGTAAAACGGCGCGAGAAGCGCTTGAAATTGAAATAGAAAACTATCATTCGAATGAATAAAGCAAAGATCGTTGCAACACTTGGCCCAGCATCCGCAAAAAAGGATGTTATGGTGGCCATGATCCAAGCAGGTGTAAACGTGTTCAGGATCAATTTCTCCCACGGAGATCATGAGACGCATCGCAAAACGATTCGCTTGATCCAAGAGATCAATGAAGAGTATGACTACAATGTAGCCACTCTAGCCGACTTACAAGGACCCAAACTACGCGTTGGTGATGTAGAAGAAGGAGCCATTGTCAATGTAGGCGACGAGGTGATCTTCACTACCAATGAAACCAAAGGAACCGCCAAGAAGGTGTACATGACCTACGAGCGCTTCCCTCAGGATGTGCAGGTAGGTGAACGGATCCTTCTAGACGATGGCAAGCTAGCCATGACCGTTAAGTCCACCAACGGGACAGACGAGGTAGTGGCCGAAGTTGTACAAGGCGGGCCTTTGAAAAGCAAGAAAGGAGTAAACCTTCCCAACACCAAGATCTCGCTTCCGTGCCTCACGGAGAAAGATCTTGAAGACCTACAAGTAGCCTTGGAAGAAGGGGTGGAATGGATAGGCTTGAGCTTCGTTCGCAATGCGGAAGACGTTATCGAGCTGAAGCGCTTAATCCAAAAGTCGAAGAAAACAGCCTTTGTGATCTCGAAGATCGAAAAGCCTGAGGCTGTGATGGATATCGACCGCATCATGGAGGAAACAGATGGTGTGATGGTGGCTCGTGGCGACCTCGGAGTTGAAGTTCCGATGCAAAGTGTTCCATTGATCCAAAAGATGATCGTTGAAAAAGCCTTGGTGAATAGTAAGCCCGTTATCATCGCTACCCAAATGATGGAAAGCATGATCGATAACATGAGCCCTACCCGCGCCGAAGTAAACGACGTAGCCAACTCGGTACTTGACGGAGCCGATGCCGTTATGTTAAGTGGTGAAACCTCTGTGGGTAAGCATCCAGTGGCCGTTGTGGAAGCCATGAGTCGAATTATTCACCATATCGAAGAAACGGCTGAGATCAAAGCTCCGGCCCACCCGCCTGTGGATCGAAACGAGAGGTACATCACAGACAGCATCTGTTACCATGCCTCTAACTTGGCGGATAGCGTGAGCGCATCGGCTATCATGACCATGACATTCAGTGGTTATACCGGCTTTAAAATCAGCTCACACAGACCTAAAGCAAATGTTTTTGTATTCACTGCTAACAGGTCTATCCTCAACACGTTAAGTTTGATATGGGGTGTTCAAGGATTCTTCTATGACAAGATGGAATCCACAGATAACACCTTTCACGAGGTAAAAGAGATCATTCGAAGTAAAAAATTGATGAAAAAAGGCGAATTGATGGTGAAGATTGCCTCCATGCCGATCCAAGAAAGAGGTACGACCAACATGTTGAAACTCGCAGAAATGGATTAATGTATGAGTAAGGTAACTTTTAGAGAGAAAGATGGTGCACTTAAAGCATTAGTTGAATTTGAAACCTTTTTAGAGGGGATCGATTTCGTGCACAAGGTTGCCACTCTTGCAGAGGAGCACCAACATCATCCAGACATCGATATTCGATACACAAAGATCACCTTGACGCTTACCACTCACGACGCTGGTGGAGTGGTAACGGAAAAGGATAGACAGATGGCCAAGGCCATTGAAGCGATCTAACCGATTTCTACTGAGTGTAGTTTTCCAGTATTCCTAGAATATTGTTTTTCAAAAACTTGCATCGAAAACTTGATCAGGCAATTTCTGCTGAGTTTGGTTTTCACATACTTCACAAAAACAAAAAAGGGCGCCAAATCGGCGCCCTTTCTTTATGGTTTTTTAGAACCTCAGACCACTCCCTTGAACTGGTTCAAGAAGCGAAGGTCGTTCTCAAAAAGCATTCGAATATCTGGAATATTGAAGCGCTGCATGGTGATCCTTTCGATGCCCATCCCAAACGCATATCCGCTATACTCTTTCGGATCGATGTTCGATGATTCCAATACGGCCGGATCCACCATTCCGCATCCCATCACTTCCAACCAACCTGTTCCTTTGGTCATTCGATAATCTGCTTCGGTTTCCAGTCCCCACCAAATATCCATTTCAGCACTTGGTTCGGTAAACGGGAAGTACGACGGTCTCAAGCGGATCTTCGTGTCAGCACCGAAGAACTCCCTTGCAAAATAGAGCAAGGTTTGTTTCATGTCTGCGAAAGAGACGTTCTTATCGATGTAAAGCCCCTCGATCTGATGGAAGATACAATGTGAACGTGCGGATATCGCCTCGTTACGGAACACTCTGCCAGGCGCAATGATGCGGATAGGGGGTTGTGATTTCTCCATTTCGCGCACTTGGACTGAAGACGTGTGTGTTCTCAATGCCCAATCCGGATCTGTGTGTACAAAGAAGGTATCCTGCATATCCCTTGCTGGGTGTTCCTCCGGGAAGTTGAGAGCAGAGAAGTTATGCCAATCATCCTCTATTTCAGGGCCTTCGCTAACGCTAAAGCCGATTCTTTTGAAGATGTCTACGATTTCGTTTCGCACAGAAGTGATCGGATGCACTGAACCGAGATCCAGCCCCTCACCAGGACGAGTGAGGTCGTTTTCATTGTGAAGAGGTTTTTGCTCTTCTAATTCAGCCTTGAATCGCAATACAGTTTGCTCTGCAGCGTTCTTAAGCTGGTTTACAGCTCTACCGTATTCCTTCTTTTCCTCGTTCGGAACAGACTTAAATGCGGCAAACAGGTCGGTAAGCACACCTTTTTTGCCCAAATATCTCAGGCGAAATGCCTCTAGATCTTCGGCGTTCGTTGGCTGAAAGGCCTCGACGGCTTCAAGATGTTTAGCGATGTCTTGATTCATGATTGCGGTATAGAGCGTGCTTGTTATATTTGTGCTGCGTCCGAAGGCGCAATATTACTGAATTTCACGCTGATGAAAAATCTTCTACTCACACTCTTCGCTGTATCTGCAGTGTTCTTGGCCGGTTGTAATCGCGCCACAGAAGACCCAGAAGGCGAGGCGAAAGTATACGTTGTTGACCAGCAAGGTCGGCCTATACAGAACGCTCTTGTTGCATTTACCTCTCCGGTAAATGTTCCCAACGGTCTCGAAGTGTATAAACTAACAAACATTGATGGTAGTGCTTTTGTAAAATGGGACTACAATATCTACGTCGATGTACGAGTTACAAAGGGCGGATACAGCGGCTGCACGGCGATCAACCTAGTTCCTGGAGAGACCCGAGAAAAAGAGCTTATCTTGTACCCGTTCGGCGAAACTGGAAACGGTTGCCCATAATTTTTAGAGCATGCGCAAGTTCACACTGCTACTTACGGCCATCATTGGTTTGACCCTCACTTCTGGATGTGCGAAAGACGATCCAACCTTCCCATTCCGTGTCACCGTTAAAGGTGAAAACGGTTTACGTGTGCAAAATGCGCGCGTGAGAGCCTATGTTCCGCTACCGAATACCGACATCGAATACGAGGGTATTACCGGTGTTGACGGTAATGTAGAGTTCGAACATATTGGTGGGGAGATCGTCGTTCAAATACAAGCCTTCAAGGGGGATGACCCTCCGGTTGCCCTTGGTTGTGGCTTCCTGAAGCTCGAGCCCGATCAAAAGGTTTACACTACGATCGTGGTTGAAGAATACGACCCGAATGATCCGGGTTGCCAATAGATCACTTCAAGAGTCCAGACTCTTCAAAGTATTGAATAATAGCCTCCTTCATTAATCGGGTTTGATGGCCCGCCTTCAAATGAGGGAGGTTTTCTATTTTGCGATAGTGCGGCCAGCCCTCTTCGTCGTACGACTCGAATTCATAGTAGCCATATGGCTCGAGCAAGCGACAAATTGCGATGTGCATGACGTTTAATTTCTCGTCTTTTTTAAACTTGCGGTATCCCTGGCCTAACTCTTGAACACCTATCAAAAAGATGATCCCGTCGAGGTCCAATTCGTCACCCGGAGCAAATAACTCCGACACCAATGAGACGGTCTGGCCCCATTTCTCCTGCATTACATCCATTTTAAGCGACTTTCTGAATTCAGTCACAAAACTATGAACACTACCGATATAGTTCTCTTAATTCCCGTTCTATTTGGTTTTATCCGTGGATTATGGTCGGGGTTGATACAAGAAGTGGCCGGTATCATCGGAATTGTTGTTGGATTGATCCTCGGATACATGTTCAATGAGGATGTTGTGATCATGCTTCAAGAGGAATTTGACATGAGCAATGAATCGGCTAACATCACGGCGTTCGCCTTACTTTTCATTGGGGGGTTCCTCATCGTGCTTGTGATAGCGAAGATCCTGACGAAAGGAACTTCTGCAGCGGGGTTGGGCATGCTGAATCGCATCCTTGGTGGACTCTTTGCGGCGTTGAAATACGCAGTTTTCACAAGTGTCCTGCTCACCTTCTTTGATCGGATCAACGATTCTGTGTTGATCATTGAAAAGGAAAAACTCGCCGAAAGCATTGTTTATAAGGCTTATGGCGAGTTTAGTGATCTTCTTTGGGATTATGTACCCGAAGAAAAGGGAGGTTTCGACCTAGACTCTAGTATTGAATCAATCCAAGATCGCCTGGATTCCAGGTAGGGTCTTACCTTCCAAATATTCCAGCATGGCACCTCCTCCGGTGCTCACGTAACTCACTTGATCGGCTAGATTGAACTTCTTCACCGCTGCAACGGAGTCTCCTCCACCTACCAATGAAAACGCGCCATTTTTCGTGGCTTTTGCAATGGCCTCTCCCAATTGTTTCGTTCCGGCACTGAATGCTTCAAATTCAAATACGCCTAGAGGACCGTTCCAAAGGATTGTCTTTGAATTGGCGATCACTTTTGAATACTTTTCAATGGTCTTCGGACCGATGTCCAAGCCCATCCACCCATCTTCTATGGCATCTGCCTCCGTAAGTTGAGTGTTCGCATCCGCCTTGAAATCATCTGCGTTCAATGAATCTACAGGAAGGTGGAAAGTTACATTCTGTTCAGAAGCCTTGCTCAGCAAGGTATTTGCTAGTTCTAGCTTGTCATCTTCAACGAGAGAATTGCCCACTTTACCTCCTTGAGCCTTCAAGAAAGTATAGGCCATACCACCACCGATGATCAGGTTATCAACGCGTGCCATGAGGTTAGTAATGATATCTATCTTACTGCTGACCTTAGCTCCACCCACGATAGCTGTCACTGGCTTTTCATCAGAGTGGAGAACCTTGTCTACGTTCTCGATCTCATTGCCCATCACGTAGCCAAAGGCCTTTCTTCCTTCAAACTTGGAAGCAATGATGGCCGTGCTGGCATGCGCTCTATGGGCTGTTCCGAACGCGTCGTTTACATAAAAATCGCCATGTTTTGCCAATGCCTCTGCAAACGCCGTGTCACCAGCCTCTTCACCCGCGTGATAACGAAGGTTTTCTAGAAGTAGGGCTTGACCTGGCTTCAATTGAGCTGACATTTCGTGTGCTTCTGATGAAACACAATCCGAAGCGAACTGGACGTCAACGCCCAATAACTTGGATAAATGCGCTTGCACTGGGCGAAGGGAGAACTCAGGGTTTGCCTCTCCTTTCGGTCGGCCTAAGTGAGACATCAATACGAGTGAACCACCGTCTTTCAACACTTTCTGCAACGTTGGAATGGTTGCTTGGATTCGAGTGTCATCCGTGATCTCTTTACTCTCATTAAGTGGAACATTAAAATCAACGCGGATGAGAACTCGTTTTCCCTCGAATGAAAAATCATCAATTGTTTTCATGGCTTCTATTTGATCAGAGAACAAAAGTAACACCCTCACTCGAACCCTCCGCAACAAGAAGATTTTTACCTTCGCTTTATGTTGTTTGCAGACATTCCAGGACTAACTGAGCTCAAGGATAAGCTTAGGTCCAATATCCAGCGAAATAAGATCCCACATGCACAGTTATTTGTGGGTGAGGAGGGATCGGCTGCGCTCGCCTTGGCCATAGCCTATGCTCAGTATGCACAGTGTAAGGACCCCAGTGAAGACTCATGTGGAGCGTGTGCTTCTTGCAAGCAATTCCACTCATTGCAGCACCCTGACCTCCACTTTGCTTTCCCGGTGGCGAAGACGAAGAGCTCTTCGGACAAGCCCACGAGTGATGAGTTTCTCAATGATTGGCGTAACACTTTAACTGTCAACCCATATCTACTTTATATCGAGTGGTTATCGGTGATCGGGGTCGAGAACAAACAAGCGCAACTATCTGTATATCAAGCTAGTAAGATAGCTGAGAAACTTCAATTAAAGAGCTATTCGGGTGGATTGAAGGTGTTGATCCTTTGGATGCCTGAAAAGTTAAACAATGCAGCGGCAAACAAACTGCTCAAACTTATTGAAGAGCCTGAGGGTAAGACACTTATCATCATGGTGACGCATCATGAGGAGAACGTACTCGGAACCATTCGATCTCGTTGTCAGGCTGTAAATGTACCTCCTGTAAACTTGGAGGCGCTTCAAGCTTTTGTTGAAACTAAGAACCAGACCGCTGTGGCGTCTGCCCTTATTGCAGGTTTAGCCCAGGGACAGCCGGGGTTGGCCCTACGCGCTTTGCAGAATCCGCAGTGGCTTCAAGAGGATGCTACTCGCTTTACACAATGGGTGAGGGTAAGTTTTCAGCGGAAAGTTCAAGGGATGATCGACTGGTCGGACGAAACTTCTAGTTTGGGCAGGGAGCGCTTGAAGAGCTTCTTGCACTTTGCGTTAGATGGTTTCGAACAGGCCTTGAGCTATAATTATGGTGCGCATCAAAACGATCCGTTCGCTATCAGCGGGATTGATTTCAAGTTCGAGAAATTCGCGCCATTTGTTCACAACTTGAACATCATAGAGATCAGTGAGCACATCAACCAGGCGATCTATGAGATCGAGCGCAATTTGAACCCGAAGATCGTACTATTGGACCTATCGTTCCAGATTGCGCGTGCCCTCAATGTAAAGTCTTGATCCACAACAGCTTACAAAAATAACGTTAGAGCGCACAACTCTCTACAGTAGGGGTGTTGGTGCGTAGAAGGGTGAAAATCGCTTAAATCGCCTCTAATTAGCCTTTTTTAGCACGTAAACTAGGCTGCTCATGTTCTTGGATGCTCTTCCCCGTAAATTTGATTTCAATCCGGTGAAAAATGCGTGTATCGGTCGCATTGAGCCATTCTTATATTTCTCTGAGAGAAGAGAAACATAGAAGGAGTCGAATGGCATATTCTTGATCTCCTTTAATTCAAAACCGTGCTTCTTGGCCAAGCTGTCGATCGAAGATTTCGAAAAATGCCAAAGGTGGATGGGTACATCCCAAGCTGCCCAATGAACTCCATAGTGTTTGGCATCATAGCTCTCGTGATTCGGGACGGCTACATACAGGTATCCATCCTTTTCCAACAGACCATTGAATTTATTTAGGTGTCTGTTGAGATCTGGAAGATGCTCCAATACATGCCACATGGTGATCACGTTGAAACCCGATTCTTTCACTTCATCAATTGAAGGAAGTGGTTCAATGTTGTGTTCTGTTTTTGCATTTGCTCGAGCGATCTCACTCGGCTCTACACCTACTGTTTCCCATCCATGGTTTCTGCACTCATTCAGAAAGTGTCCCGTTCCACAGCCCATATCGAGCATTTTGCCGCTCTTCACATATTGTTCAACCCAGCCTCTCTTGTCTCTAACCGCCTTGTTACGAACGACCTGATAGAGCCTGCTGAACAAAGATTTCTTGGTGTTGCTGTGCGAAATATAGTCTTCGCTTTCATAATATTTACCTAGCTGATCATCTGCTGGCCGAGGAGATGTCGCCAAAACGCCGCAGCTGTCGCAAGCCACAATTGTAAAATCCTCTTGGCTTACCATGTGGTCATTAACCACGCTATGGTCTGAAAAAGAAGTGCCCTCACAAACAGGGCACTGTTCAAGAATTACTTGATGTTCCACGTGAAACGATGTGTTTTATCTTCCCATATGTACCAGCAAAACGCTGATATCTGCTGGCGAAACGCCACTAATTCGGGATGCTTGTGATACAGTAGCTGGACGAATATCCGATAATTTTGTCCTTGCCTCCATGCTTAGACTGGTAATTTCTGTGTAGTTGAATTCTTTTGGAATGCGGATATTCTCCAACCTTCGCATCTTATCTACGTTGTCTTGCTCTTTCTTTATATACCCTTCATACTTCAAGTCAATTTCAACTTGCTCAACAACATCAGGGTCGATATTTCCTGCATTCAACTTTTCATGCACCGCCGGTATTGATAGAAGGTCGTTAAGGTGTACTTCAGGGCGTCCAATAAAACTGATGAGCTTATTCTTTTGTTTTGCTGGAGCTGACCCCAACCTTTCGAGAACGGGATCCATATCCTCCGGCTCAACACTTAATTCGGCCAGCGCATTCTTCAGTTCCCTAATTCCAACCTCCTTCTCCTCCACTCTTTTAAGCCTTTCGTCGGAGGCGAGCCCCCACGAATGTGCAAGCTTGGTCAATCTAAGGTCTGCATTATCCTGTCGTAACAACAAGCGGAACTCTGCTCTCGACGTAAACATTCGATATGGCTCCTCTGTGCCCTTTGTAATCAAATCATCGATCAAAACACCGATGTAGGCTTGGCTTCTATCCAATACAACCTCTGACAGACCATTGAGCTTTCTATGGGCGTTTATGCCTGCCATCAATCCTTGACTTGCAGCTTCTTCATAACCTGTGGTGCCATTGATCTGACCAGCGAAGTAAAGGTTCTCCACCAACTTGGTTTCAAGCGTATGCTGAAGTTGTGTTGGTGGAAAGTAATCGTATTCGATGGCATAACCTGGACGGAAAAAGCGGACGTTCTCAAAACCTGGAACTTTGCGTAATGCGTCCACTTGAACCTCTTCAGGAAGAGAGGTACTAAATCCATTGATATAATATTCGACCGAATCCCAGTTCTCAGGTTCTACGAACAGTTGGTGTCTGTCCTTATCGGCAAACCTGTGTATCTTATCCTCAATACTGGGACAGTATCTAGGACCTTTACTTTCGATTGCACCGTTAAACATCGGGCTTCTGTCAAAACCACTCTTTAAGGTGTCGTGAACTTCGGGACTTGTGTATGCAATCCAGCAGCTCTTTTGCTCTGTAATGGGGTGCTGTTTGAGGAATGAAAAATGTCCAGGGTTCTCATCCCCCTTCTGCTCTTCAAACTTGGAAAAATCAAGACTTCTACCGTCCACTCTTGGGGGTGTTCCTGTCTTCATTCTTCCCGACTCAAACCCAAGGTCGACAAGTTGTTCTGTGATGCCTTTTGCAGCTCTTTCACCAGCTCTACCTCCACCAAAGTTCTTCTCTCCAATGTGGATCAATCCGTTCAAGAAAGTACCATTGGTAAGGATAACGACCTTGCTGCGAATAGACACTCCCATGCCTGTTTTTACACCCACTAACTTACCGTCTTCCATCCATAGTCCGGTGACCATATCCTGAAAGAAATCCAGCGCAGGAATACGCTCTAGGGCAAGCCTCCATTCTTCCGCAAAACGCCAACGATCCGACTGAACCCTTGGGCTCCACATGGCAGGACCTTTGCTTCGATTAAGCATCCTAAACTGTATGGCTGTCTTGTCGGATAAGATGCCACTTAAGCCTCCAATTGCGTCGATCTCTCGGATAATCTGACCCTTTGCCACGCCACCCATTGCGGGATTGCACGACATCTGTCCGATCGTCTGCAAATTCATGGTCACTAGAAGCGTTCTGCTTCCCATGTTCGCAGCAGCCGCGGCCGCCTCATTACCAGCGTGTCCACCACCTACTACGATCACATCATATTCATCTCTAGTCATCATAGTGTTCCACGTGAAACTTTCAAGGGCGCAAAGCTAGATATTTATCTTCTAACTGCCTCATTTTCAACTTATCCTCTTCTATTTGATCGTCGTACCCACACAAATGGATCAACCCATGCACGATGACTCGATCTCTTTCATCTATATCATTCGTATTCAATAACTTAGAGTTATCAATAATACGTTCCCAGCCGATGATTATATCACCCTCGATTCGGCCATTGATAGCCTGTCCATACGTTATGATATCCGTGTAATAATCGTGGTTTAACAGACGCTGATTATACCCTAACATTTCATCGTCCTTCACAAATGAATAAGTGAGCTTACGAAGGGTGAATCCTTCCATCTCTGCTACACTGAACAACCAATCCTCTAAGTAGCTAGAAGAATCCGTCCACTGTTCCGGTACGTTGTTAAGAAATACGCGTTTCATTACCTGCGAAGGTAGGAAGAACTTCGCTCGCGATAATACGGTGTAAGCAACGGTGTTTCATACCTTAACTGCTCACGTCTATTCTGATTCTCTCGTTGGAATTCCTCCCTATATCTTTCCTTCAGTTCTTGGTATCTGTCTCCTGTTTGCGACTCTCTTTGGTCGTCCTGTTCTTGCTGCCTCTCTGCTTCTTCAAGCTCCAACATCTTCACCTCGATCTCCTTCTGTCGATCCCAGAATTCCGTATCAAAATTCCGATTAGCCAAGTCCCTTTCATTCTCTTCCAGCATCTTTTCGAGGTCTCCATTACCATTGTTCCCCGTGGAACCCTTCAGCATTTCACGGATCTGATTTTGCCTACTCATCATTTCAACGATCTCCTGGCTCATCCGACCTTGTGAGCCCTTGCCCCCCTCACCTTCTCCACTTTGGCCTTCTTGACCATCTTCTCCCTCTTCGCTTTCTCCATTACCCTGACTGCCTCCCATCTGCTGCATTTGTTCGCTCAACTGTTGCTGAAGCTTTCTCATGTTGCTCATGCTCGGTGTTGATCCGCCAGGGTTCTGACAAGTTTGTTCTCCCTGCATCATGCCGCTCATTTGCTGTTGGATCTGATCCATGGTCACATCCATCATCAGAGCCAATTCATTTAGAGCCAACATACTCTCTCGCATGGACGAATTCGCTCTAGGCATCTGTCGCTCACTCAAGCTTGCATTGGAGCGCTCCATATTATCCTTTGCCATCACCATCCATCGGGTTACCACTGCTTCTACTTGTGGTACACGTTGGATTAAGGCAGCCAGACTATCATCCACAACTTCATAACCTTTGCGGATATCTTGTTGATTCTTCATCCAATTGACGACAACAGGATCTGATGGCTCGCCGCTCATATCATTATCCAATAGTCCTTCTTGGTCATCACTCAAATGAATGAGGTTGGTTAGGATCCGACGCAGATTAGCCAAGTTTTCTATGTGCATTTCCATTTGCATACTCATGATAGAACTGCTCATTTGCTCCATCATTTCCTGCATGGATTGACTAGACTTCTGTTGTTGTTCGTTGGCGTTCTCTGGCTGTCCGTTTTTGAGCTCCTTTGAACTCTCTTTCATCGATTCTTGGGTTTGCTCTCCCTTCTCATTTGGTGCCTCAAACGACATCGGATCCTTTAATTCTTCATTCTGCTTCTCTAGGGAATCCATATCATTCATCAACTCATCGAAGCGCTCATTCAATGAATCCTGTTCAGACTGTGTATCATCCGACCTTTCGCTGAGCTCCTGCTGTTCTTTTTGTAATGCCTCCAGATCCCTCAGCGCCCTATCTAGGTTCTGTTCGAAATTCAGACGTTTCATCAACTCTTCGATGCGTTCGGCATCCATCTCCATTCTCTCATTCTCGAACTGTATCCTCTTCATCCAGTCGCGGAGATTGTCCTCATTCATATTCTCACCCTCCTCCTTCATTTCTTCCAGAAGTTCCTCTAGCCTCTCCGTATCCATCTCCTCCAATAACTCTTCCAGCTCACGACGTTTTTCGGCATTCTCCCCATTTTCTGGATCATTTAAGATCCGCTCCTCATTCAGTTGTTGGAATGACTCCTTCATTTGTTCCCACTGCTCCAACAATTGCTGCTGTTGTTCCTGCAATTGACGACGCATTTGAGCTTGTCTCCATTCATTCGTGCCTTCGATCAACCTCTCTTCCAGCGAATTCCTTAACTCCTTGCTTTGCTCCTGAAGCTCCCTGAATTTTTCGACATCTTGTACGCGCCGACGATCTCTTTCATTCAGTGCTTTCTCTCGCTCTCGAGCATCTGGAAGAGAGATCCTAAACGGTCCGATGCTGGTAGACTTCCTACCATTTACAGCGTCATTATCCGTTACAATGACCTCAAAGGAATTATCCCCTTCGCGTGGTTCAAAAATAACCGTCCATCTATCGGCATTCCTGTCCACCAATTCATACCTGCTATCCTCCTTGCCATTGATCTTCAAGCGTACAGAGGTAACACCATAATCATCTTCTACCTGTCCGGAGGCATATACTAATCCCGTGGCGGAATCCAATCTCCAGGTTCCTGTGATCTCAGGATTTCTATCTGGTAACACATCGATCTGATAAGAACCGCTTCTAAAATTAGTTCCGTTCCTGTTTGAACCATTGATACGGTATACCATACCCTCCATTACTCGACGAGCTACCAACCAACCATCTGTAGTCAAGCTGGCTGTATCAGCAGATCTATCACCAGAGATGGTCACCTCATCAACGTGTGACCACTTCATGATCCATTTGACCTCGCTGCCTTGAGGGATCACGCCATCTCCTGTGCCATCTGTTTGAAACGGAGAAATACCGGTATAAGCAGGTGGGATGATAGCCAGTGAAAAGGTACTCAGCAGTGGCACTTCCAATACTTCGACGTTGTACACATCACTTAAGAACCCCGAGGCTTCAAATTGGAGCTGTAAATCTTCCACCACCCTAGATATCTTCCAGGTATACTTACCACTAGGTGTTCTCTGCATGGGCAGCCTTTCCCCGTCAAAGAGAATAAACGCTTCATTTGGTATCCTATCTCCAGAGAACGAAAGATCTATCTCTATACCCTCACCCTGTTGAACGGTCCAACCTTCATCTGAAATAAACTCAAAAGGTGCCTTTGGTGAATACGCCGTTTGATAATCAAAGAATCGGTTGGTTCCTTCTTTGAATATATTGCCATTGAAAAGTGCAAAAAGGATCACCATGCTCAATGGAATGGACGTATAAACAAATACGCGTTTCACGATCTTGAGATCGAGCGATTCGAATAAATTCTCACGCTCTAATTCAATCGTTTTCTGCTTGAGTATCTCTTTTAGAAAATCTTCTGGTATTCCAGAATTCCGTTCGAGTTCTAGGTAATTGATCAACTTATCCTCTACGGAAGGGTTTTCGGCGCCAATACGAACGGCGATGGCGCGATCTGATATCGATCTAAATCCAAGGAAATAGGCTAATGCTGGGCGTACTATATAAAACCAGAGTAATACAACGGACGAAAGAAGCCAGGTGAGGAAAAGGATCGTTTTGATTGTTGAGCCTAGGTAGGCGTAGTATTCGATCAGTGCAAAAAGTGTTGTAGATAAGGCAATGGCACCCACGAAGAGAATGCTACCTCTAGCTATCTCCAGTCCGTGATACTTCTTGCGGTATCTTTCTAATTGTCCTCTGATTCCTTCGTATCCCATTCTTCTTATTCTCGTATCTTACACGCTAATACCAAGGTACGTTCATTTGTGCAGAATCGATCACGTCTATTATTAAGCGTCGTTTTTCTTGCCTTCTCGCTGATTATCAGCAGTTCAGGTGTTGCCCAAACTGTATCTAAGGAATATTTACAACATAAGGAACATCTCGATTCCCTTATCGAACTGAATAGATACGGTCCGGCTATCGAGTACACCTTAACAAAAACGGCCATTCAGAATGATTCTAAGCACCTCTTCGTACTACAACGCAATCGCGCTTACTTAAAACAACGCAAACCCATTGCAGATGTTGAAGAAGAATGTCTCGAATCACACATTGCACTAAGGCATAGCACTGATAGCTTATCCATCTACTTAGACGCTCGTATCCTGGAGCTTCTTGGTCACTATTACTATCAAACATCAAACCTGTTCAATGGATTGAGTTATCTCGATTCAGCTTCACAAAAGTACGATCTGATACAGGCGTATGACCGATCGATTTACAACCTGAATATGATAGGTTCGATCTACAACATCAACGGTGAAAAGGCAAAATCCATTCAGTATTACAGGCGAGCATTACGCATATTCGAAAGCCATCCAGCTGATTCCTCACTGTACTTTGAATTGTTGATAGACCTTGGTAATCTTCACAGTAATCTTCAGCAAAATGAAAAGGCCGAAGAGTACTACAACAACGTCTATGAAAACCCGCTGATCAGAAAATATCCAGAGATACAAGCGGATGTCTTCGTCAACCTGGGTAATATATCTCAAACGGACAACCGCGTACAAAAGGCCTTTTTCTATTATCGAAAGGCCCTGGAAACCTACACTACTCTCAGAGATAGTGTTAATCAAGCTGTAGTTCTGCACAACTTGGCGGCTTTATCGGAAGACAGTTCTTCAACTGAAGCCATCAAATTATACCAAAGATCCTTGGCTATTAAACAGGAGATCAGTGATTACTCTGGAATGGGCAACTCTATGTTTTCCATTGCGCGGATCCACTATTCCGAAGGAAGGATCGTTGCGGCCAAACAAATGGCAAATGCTGCTCTAGAGGCTAGTAAAAAAAGTCAGACGCTCGAGAATCTATCTAATATCTACAAACTGCTTTCTATCATATCAGCGGAGAGAAGTGATTGGCAGGAGGCCTACAAATACAACTTGCTCTATCAAGATATGTCTGATAGCTTGCTTCTCATTTCGCAGCAGACAGCTATCAATAGATTGGAGCAGATCTATGACCTTGAAGAGCAGCAACGCGTTATTGACAATCTCAACGAGGCGGAAAAAGAGAATCAGGCCATGCTTCAAAAAAGTAAGGTCATCAACTACGCGCTCACCGGGGCAACAATTCTCTTGATCATTGTACTCATACTCTTGATGTCGAACTTTCAACAAATACAGCGCACAAAAGGAGCCTTGTACAAGAAGACCTTGGAAAGCACGGCTGCTGAGGCCTTGGTAAACGGCCAAGAACAAGAACGTCAACGGTTGGCCCATCAGCTACACGATAAGGTTGGTAACCATATCACGGTTTTGAAAAACCACTTGGTTGCACATCAGGCGGGTGATGAAGAACTGATGCGGATCGTTCAGGATATGTCGGCTGAAGTACGGAACATTTCCCAAGATCTGATGCCTCCTGTTTTGGAGCGATTTGGTTTGGCGGATGCTCTGGAAGAATTGTGCACCCGATATCGTGATCAGCTAAAGGCCACCATCGATCTCAATATCGATCAAGCTGAAAACGTTCCTTTGAACAATGATGATCAGATCAACTTATATCGATTGATACAGGAATTGATACAGGTATCCTTGTTTCAGTATCAGGCCAATTACTTGTTGATCGAAATGAAGTGGAATACGAAGGGAATATGGGTTCACATTGAAGACAATGGAGTTCGTAAACCTAGGGTGAATGACGAAGAATTGGTTTTACAACCGTGGAAAAGTATAGAACACCGAGTGCAATTCTTGAAAGGAGAATTCAAACGCAGTAGTCATAATCAAGGAAACGAATACAGCGTGCACATACCAAAAGAATAATATGAGACCTGGCATTATTCTATTAGATGATCATCCTTTGATCCTTCGAAGCATGAAAGCTATCGTGGAAATGGATGGGCAATTTGAGATACTGGCAACATGTAATTCATCGGAAGAATTATTCAAGACCTTGGAGAATACCTCTCCTGATATCATCGTGCTCGACATAAGCCTTCCAGATGTTGATGGATTCGACATCTTTGCCAAGCTTCGTGCATATCATCCACACATCAAGACCATCATTTACACCATGCATCGCGTTCGTCGTTATATGGAACACTTCCATCAAAATGGTGCGGATGGTTATGTACTTAAATCAGGGGAGTTAGGTGAATTGGTCGATGCATTGAAGATCGTATACAAGGGTGAGCGATACTTTCCTGAAACGGTTACTGGTATCCAGAGCAAGGATGATGATTATGAGGATAATCAGATACAATTAACGGAGGCCGAAAAGCTGACATTAAAGGCGTTGAATGCCAATCGATCGAACAAGGAAATTGCCCAACGTTTGGAAATAGACATCAATGAGGTGATCGATATCCGTAAGAGTTTGCTTTTTAAATCCAATGCGGTTAATACACAAGAACTTCTGCAATACGCCAAGAAGAAAAAATGGATCTAAGACCTCTCCTCTTTCTGATAAGCTCCGTACTCATTACGGCTTGTGGTCCTTCGTATGAAACCATTGAATGGTGGGAAGAAGATGAATTCGGATATGAAGCCATTCTTTACGAGCCAGATGAAGTAACGGGCCTATTCGTATATATGACCGATTCAAATGAATCGCTTTCTGGTCCTACTGCGTTGATGTTGGAGATGTTGGACAAGGGATACAAGGTTGTTGTTCCTCAGCGTTGGGGTGATTCAGGAAGATCCATACGCACCTTAGATTCTTATACTAATCGTTTACGTGGAACATCTTATTCTATTTCCAAACTCTACGTGGATACCATTCACACCTCTCTCATCTTGTTTGCCTCCGATTTTTACACACCGATGGCAGCTCGGGTTATGTTAGACTTTAGGGCTGATCAGCTTTGGTTGGTTCAGCCTCTGATGAGTGATCTATCCAATTCGTACTTGGATCAGATCATAACAAAAACGGATACCCATAGATTATCTGCTTTATGGGAGATCGACTCTGCCGCTGAATGGTCATATATGGCCTCTACAGTTGAGAATGGAGTAGCTCAAGGCGAGGATTTCTTTGGTCCACATTACTCAGGTTTCTTGAGAGGATATTGGAAGAACACGGATCTGAATAACCTATTTACACGATTGGACAGTGCAAAGGTCGTTACTGTATTTCCATATGCACATCCACTCAGGAATGGGAGAGAGTTAGAGATGTGGAAGAAAACAAAAATGCCGACGATCACGCCGGCACTTGAGGATTCATCAAAGTATCATCTTCGGGATTACGAACAACTCTTCATTCCTATCGCGGAAGAACTAAAAGGTTAATGAACACTTATTAACAAGGGATCTTCCCTACTCGTCTCTCGTGTCTTCCTCCCTCGAATTTTTCACTGATGAATGTCTTAACACATTCAATAGCAAGGTCTTGGTCAATAAACCTAGCCGGAATAGCAAGTACATTTGCGTCGTTATGTTGACGAGCTAGAGCTGCTAATTCGGTATTCCAGCAAAGAGCGGAACGTACACCGGCATGTTTATTAACGGTCATGTTGATACCATTTCCACTTCCACAGATCACTATACCTAGATCTGCCTTACCTTCTTCGATATCTGTAGCTACTGGATGGCCAAAGTCTGGATAATCCACACTTTCTGAATCATCGGTTCCATGGTTTGTAACCTGGTAGCCTTCAGACTCTAAAAATGATTGAATGGCTGTTTTGTACTCAGTCCCTGCGTGATCGTTGCCTATGGAAATGTTCATGGTAGAAGAATTTGGTCAAAGGTCTGAAATTCCGTGGAACTCTGACGTTGTTAATATCATCAACATAAGTTGTTAATTACGGTTGATAACCATGGAGAATGAAATGAAAACTTTTCCTTGATTATACCAAAAGAAAAATTCAAATGATCAAACTTTTTCATTCCCACAAGCGTAAAGGTGAGTGAGTTTTGATGCTTTCATCAACCGATGACCGGCGGTTATTAACCATCGTTCACCATGAAAGATTTCAAACTTACCCTTACCTTCACGATATGCACAATTGTGAATAGTTTCGGCTATAGTTCTGATAATCAAACCAAGTAAGTCTATTCCTACGTTGATAAGGTGTGAACAAAATGACGCTACATATAAATCCTAAGCTCTTCACTAAAACTTTTCCCCGTTTTCAACAGACCATATATACTACTATAGATTCTTTATTAAAGAGATTTATATATATAGTATTATCGATTGTTAGTTTCTCAGTTTACGCTCAAGAGGACAGCTTAGAGTTCATTCAATATCGATTTGATGATGGAACCATTTCGAGTGAAGGCTATTTGAATAATGGTGTACCAGATGGATATTGGAAGAGCTACTACCCTACTGGAATTCTAAAAGCAGAGGGAAATCGCGATAGCACCAAGCTCGACGGTGCCTGGAAATTCTACAATGAGGAAGGCGTTCTACAATCTGTTATTCGCTATACAGATGGCATCAAGAACGGTGTAAGAGAGACGTGGCGAGATTCCTGTTTGATCGCAGCGGAGCCTTACGTCAACGATAGGCAGGAAGGTTTATCAAAATACTATTACCCCGATGGAACGTTGCGCAGACAAGTTCCCTTTTCTGATGGAAGAGAACAAGGGCGTGGTTTCCATTTTCGTCCAGATAGCGTGGTAGATGTGATCCTTACCTACAAATCTGGGGTACTGACCAATGAACAAGAGATCAACAGGACGAATAGGTTAGGTTTGAAACAAGGTGTTTGGATGGAATTCTATCCGAATATGAATGTGAGGGTTGAAGGTACTTACAAGGATGATCTCAAGCATGGCTTCTGGAAATATTACAGAAGAGATGGCAACTTGATCCGCATTGAGCGGTGGATCATGGGTGTATTGCAGGTGGACGATAAAGAGACTGCAAACATCGAGGTTAGAAGGGAGATCCACCCAAGCACTGGAGCAATGGCCAGCATAGGATCCTATCAGAATGGAGTGAAGGAAGGTGTGCATCAAACCTTTGATGAAAATGGAGAACCCATTGGTGCAGAGCTGTTTTCGAATGGAATCCTTTTAGCAAAAGGTAGGTACGATGACCGCGGTAGAAAGCAAGGAAAATGGGAATACTTCTATGAAGACGGAACCCTGAAAGCCACGGGTAATTACGTAGATGATTTCAAGAATAACGAGTGGAAATATTACTTCCAAGATAGCACCTTAGAACAAAGGGGAAGATACATTTTGGACGCTCCCGATGGAACTTGGAAGTGGTTCTTCAACGATGGAAATATCAGGAAAGAACAGCAATTTGTGGATGGATTGGAAAGCGGACCTGTACTGGAATGGAATGATTCCAATCAGGTGATCGTAGAGGGCCAGTTCATTGATGGATTGAAGACAGGAATATGGAAATACACCAATCACAATGTCCTTGAGACCGGCGAATTCGTGCAGGGTGAAAGGGATGGAACTTGGACGATAAGGTGGTCGGATATCGATCAGATTCAGCTGAAAGCGGAATGGCAGAATGGAGTTTTGAACGGTTGGTATACCCGATTCTACAAGAATGGAGAAATGAGGGAGAGAGGGAGATATGCCGGTGGAGAACGTGACGGACTTTGGGAATTCTTTGCGGAAAATGGAGCGAGGATAGTAACGGTTGAATATGAGAATGGCGAGGAGATAAAGTACAACGGAGATAGATTGAGCAATGAAAGAAGATGATTCTCATTGGACGCGTTTAAGCAGAGATACGGTCTATGATAATCCTTGGATACAAGTTCATCACGACGAAGTTGAAAATCCCAATGGAGGCAAAGGGATCTACGGAGTAATTCATTTCAAGAACTACGCGATTGGCATCTTACCTGTTGATGAAAATGGCTGGACGTGGTTAGTGGGACAAAGGCGCTATCCATTGGACTACTACAGCTGGGAAATTCCTGAAGGAGGTGGAAAGATAGGAGCATCAATCTTAGATTCTGCAAAGAGAGAATTAGCAGAAGAAGTAGGTTTAGAAGCAGCCAGTTGGCGAGAAATGTTGCGCTCTGAAACGAGCAATAGTGCTACCGATGAACGAGCTATCTTCTATTTGGCAACAGACCTATCACCTGCAAAGGAGATCGAAATGGATAAAACAGAGAAACTTCAGATCCGTCATCTGCCATTATCAGAAGCCATACAACTCATGGATGAAGGTAAGATAACCGATAGCTTATCTGTTATAGCCTTAATGTGGGCTGCGCGTCATATACTTCCAAAATGAATAATGAGTCGCTTAGAATTGCTGTTACGGGGGCCACAGGCTACATAGCTTCTTGGGTGGTAAAGAAATTATTGGATCGTGGTCATGTGGTCCATGGAACGGTACGGAATCTAAACGATCAGGAAAAGCTAGCACATATCCTTAAACAGCAAGTGTATCACGAGGGTAGACTGCATCTTTTCAAAGCTGATCTGTTGAAGGGAGGCTTTGAAAAGGCGTTCAAGGATTGTGATATTGTCATCCACATGGCATCCCCCTTTTTGATCGGTAAGATATACGATGCGCAAAGCCAATTGGTGGATCCTGCTTTACGTGGAACAGAAAATGTATTGAATGCGGTGAACGCAACACCCAGTGTTAATAAGGTTATACTGACGAGTAGTGTAGTATCGCTCTACAACGATTCTAAAGAGGCTAAACAAAAGCCTAACAAGACGTTCACTCCAGCTGATTGGAATGAAGGTGCTACGCCGAATTATCAACCCTACAATTATTCGAAGACCATAGCGGAAAAGAAGGCTTGGGATATCCATTCTCAGCAAAATAGATGGTCGTTGACTACGGTGTGTCCTGGTTTCGTCATGGGACCTAGTTTATCAAAAGACCCAACTTCAGCGAGTATTCAATTTGCACTTCAAATGCTGACAGGTGAACATAAAATCGGCGCTCCGCGCCTTTCCTATGGGTTCGTGGATGTTCGTGACGCTGCAGAAACACATGTTCATGCTGCCTTACAGGAACATTCAGAGGGAAGGTATATTACCGTGAATGAGGTCCACAGTCTTTTAGAGGTAGCAGAAATCATGCAGGATGTCACGGAACACACGGAATATCCGCTTCCGAGCCGAGAATTGCCGAACTGGCTGGTTACATTGGTTGCACCTACGAAGGGATTTTCAGCAAAGATGATGCGAAGGAACTTGGGTTACACATTTCACTTTGATACGAGCAAGACCAAAAATGAGCTTGGGGTATATTATCGGAAAATGGATGAAACCTTTCGTGATATGATCAATCAAATGGAGCGCGACGATATAGTCTAGCTCATTTTCATAAGATCGTTCAATCTCATTTTTTCATCTCTCCAGTCCGCGTAAGGCCAACGTTGCATCCAGGTGTGCAGTTTGTTTTCCATGCTTTTTAGGTGTGCATCAAAGGACGCTCCGGAGGTAACTCTTGGTCGATGCCACAGAGCCTTTCTAAAGGACTCAAATGCCTTCAACGACTCCATGGTGTGCTCGTTAATGAAGGTGGCTTGAAAGTGCTCCCATACGTATTCAATCGCTTGTTCGGATGGGTGGGTAAGTGTACTATCGAAGAATCGGTAATCACGCAGGTCGTCGATCAGCAATTCATAGGATGGATAATAGCTACATTGAGCCACTTCATTTGCTAGGGTGTGGGCCAATTCAATGAGTCTGGCTTTGCTTCTATTATTTTCAATGAGACCACTTCGCAGATGTCGAACGGGACT
>CBFHXG010000010.1:0-67882 GCA_965659725.1 Phaeocystidibacter sp.
GCCATCAATTCTGGGAGGTGGAGGATAGATAGCATATTCACCTCTTTTGGATCAGGCGAGCTTTTTCAAGAATGGTATCTGTTCTCGCGTTTGCCATCTCAACCCAACCTAGGTCCTGATTCGGCATTCTGTTACAACGACTCACTTTCTCTCGGTTTCAGTCAACAGTGGTGGAGCAACGCCTCTAATGTTTCGAGTTTATTGTGGTCGGACGGAAGTACAGACTCTAGTTTGGTGGTAAATACGGCCGGGGATTACTGGGTTGAAGTGTTTTCCGGTTATTGTAGCTTGGTCGATTCCATCAGCGTATTCGAAGTCCCGGAGGCTGATTCGATTTACTGGGATACATTGGATATATGCTTCGATATCGGAGCGACGCTAGAGCTCCCCGACTTTTATCCAGCCTCTTTCGTCAGAGAAACGAATTGGAGCACGGGTGAGTCATCCTCTTCCATATTCGTTCAAGATACAGGTCAACATATCCTAGAGATCGTCTCAGAGTGTCAAACCTTCTATTTGATATTTGACGTAAACCTGGATCAAGCCTGCGCCCCAATAAGTGTGTCATTGGAAATTCCAACGGTACTCACCCCCAATGATGATGGTCAGAATGATCGGTTTACGATCGAGGCATCGGCCTTAAGTGAGTATAGCATAACCATTTATGACAGGTGGGGAAGAAGCGTATTCAGCGGGGATAAGAACTCATCCAGTTGGGATGGAAAAGTGAACGGGCGGACCGTCAGCGAAGGCGTGTACTTTTTCGTACTACTTGGAACCTCAACTGATGGTCAGCCCGTTCAAGAAAACGGATCAATTCACGTCTTCCACTAAAGTGAAGAACGCGTCCAGATCGTAGATCTTCCGATCAAGGAGAATCCGATATAACCCTTCATGAAGAGCTTGCCGTCATCTTGGATATAACCGTAGAGTGAATAGGTCTTCCCAGAACGCGGGTCGTAGATCTCTCCATCGTCGTATTCATCATCGTCGCTATCCCAACGCAGGTCACGCAAGATATTGATGCCGATCACGGTTCGGTCACGAAGACTTTCATTTGGATTCTTATCATCTCTATTCGGGCGAGTTCCATCATCTTCTACGTCGTCTTTCAACCAAACAATCTTACCGTAATACTTTCCATTTTGCTTGTACACTTCGATCTTGGCATCACCTCTTTCATTTAGCCAAATTCCTAAAATATCATCTGGATTTTGCGCATTTGAAGTGAAGGCGAACGCCATACCTACCAGTAACAACAACAGTTTTTTCATGATCTGTGATTTTTGGAGTATAACCTAGAATTAGAGATTAGGTTTAGAATTTGTGAAAAGATAGAGAAAGAATGGAAATGGGCAACCCGCTACTTACCTTAGTGATATCGAAATAGTAGTCAAATGATCAAATTTGTAAAATTAGCCTTACTGGCTATCGGTGTAGTGAGCGCTACCCATCTGAATGCGCAGGATGAAGTGCTCCTTCAATACAACATGAAGCCCGGAATGGCCTATGATTATGAAATGGGTATCGAAGGCACTATCAAAATGGGTGATGGCACTAAGGATCAAAGTGTGGAGGTAGACATGGAATTCTTGACCGACCTAGTTGTGTCGTGCGAAGAGCCTACATCTCCAGACCTTACCTATCTGAAGTACAAGTATGAAGATGTTCGAATGAGTATGTCTGTAATGGGACAGCAGATGACATTCGACAGCCGCACTGGCGAGAATACGATGGGTGAAACTGGAATGATGCTCGAAATGGTTGTGGGTATGGAGCTCGGCTTTGAGTATCAAAGGAATGGTATTATTGAGAACGTACACGGAATCGATAGGATTATGGACAATATGCTCGATGAAATCGGTGTACCTGAGGATCAGAAAGAAGCAGTTCGTGAAATGGTCTCTCAAGAAATGGATGAAGAGTCGTTCAAGGCTGATCTATCCAACACAACGCTTACCTTCCCAAAAGAAGCAATTGGCGTAGGGGATACGTGGCAGGATACCACCGTTTCTGACATGAACGGCATTCCGATCACCGCGTACAACACATATACCCTTCTGGAGATCCGCGAGGATGAGGTGCTGATCCAGATCGATGGTGTATTAACCGGTGAAGGTGGAATGGCACCATTCGGCAGTGCAAATACGAAAATGAGTGGTATTAGCGATGGCGTTTACGCGGTGTCTATCGAAACGGGCATTCCCACGAGTGGTACGCTGAATATGAAGCTCAACAGCAACTCTGAGTTTGATACCGAGAATAAGGAGGCACCGGATTCAATGAAAATGCAGATCGATATGGTGGTGAAGCTAGAGGCTACACCTGTAGAAGGTTGATCAATCCTGGGAAGGGGATAAGCGTTCCTTTCGCTTCATCTTCGCGTTGAAGATGCTGGCATTCAGTTCAAAACCTACCACAATGCTCAAAGAGTTGATATAGATCCAGAGCATGATGATCGGCAATGCGCCCAACGACCCATACAGCTTGTTGTAACTGGCGAAATTATCGACATAGAATCCAAACAGGTAGGAAGAAATGACAATTAGGAGTGTGGCCAACACCGATCCAGGTGATAGAAAGGCCCACTCCTTTTTCTTCGTAGGTCCATACGAGAAGATCACCGAAATAGCAGTCAGTACTACCACCAACAAGATCAAGTACCTCGCCGCTTGAACTAATACTGAACTGGATTCAGGTAGATAGTTATGTCCAATAAGCCAAGAGGTGAAGTCGGAACTCAGTAGGATCGCTAATACAGCGATGATGAGCAGTAAGCCAAGGAATATGGTGATGAGAAGTGCTGCCAGATATTGCTGCCAAAAGGCTCTAGATTCGATCTGATGAAAGGTGATGCTCACATTCGATATGAGTGATAATGTGCCATTTGTCGCGAAGAAGATCGTGGCAATGAAAGTGAACGAAAGTAGGTCTGCCCTCCGATTGTTCAAGATGTCCTCAATGGTGTCAACGGCCAGATCATAGGTCGTAGGAGGAAGTACTTCCTCTAAGATGATAAAGATCTCTTCTTGGAATCCTTCTATCGGAAGAAAGGGGATCAAATTGAAGAAGAAGATGATCGCCGGGAAAGTAGCTAAGAAGAAACTCCACGAAATGGAGCCCGCACGAGTGGTGATAGCGCCTTCGAATAGCCCCTTGAAGTAAAAGGAGGCCACGTCGTATAGGCTCAATCCATTGAACCCCGGTAGTATCACCCTATCGGCGACATCCGCAACCGCTGTTGCCGCCGGTGTTAGCTTTTCCTTTATGCGATCGAATAGGCTCATAATGCCTTAAAGCTCATGTCCAGTCCGTAAACGCTATGCGTCAGTGCTCCAACCGAAATGAAGTCTACACCACATTCAGCGTAGGAACGGATCGTTTGTTCATTGATCCCACCAGAACTTTCAATTTCAACCCTTCCAGCAATGTACTCCACTGCCTTTTTGGTTTGATCTGGAGTAAAATTGTCAAGCATGATGCGATCTACACCTTCAACCGACAAAGCCTGTTCCACTTCATTCATGTCTCGCGTTTCCACCTCGATAGGAATGTTGATTCCCTTTTCCGTTAAGTACGATGTAGCTCGTTGAACAGCCTGAGGGATCCCACCCGCAAAATCGATGTGGTTATCCTTCAGCATGATCATATCGAACAATCCGATCCGGTGATTATGACCACCGCCCACTTTCACCGCCCACTTCTCTAAGTAACGAAGTCCTGGTGTGGTCTTACGCGTATCGAGCACCTTTGCATTCGTGCCCTCGATCAGTTTCACGAAGTGGTTCGTCTTGGTCGCAATGGCACTCAAACGCTGCATGTAGTTTAATAGCAATCTTTCCGCCTTAAGCAGGTCGATCGTTTTCCCAGTAGCGTAAAAGGCAATGTCTCCCTTCGTTACAGGGCTTCCGTCTTTTATCAAAACGTCCACCTTCACCGTAGGATCTACCTTTTTTAGGATCATCTCTGCAAGTTCAACACCTGCGAGTATGCCATCCTCTTTAATCAGCAGTTGCGCCTTTCCGACGTGATCGGATGGAATACAACTAAGTGCGCTGTGATCGCCGTTGCCAACGTCTTCTTGCAGAGCCTGCTCGATCGATCTATCGAGGTCAGGAATATCAGTGAGCTTCATTCGAAGGAGTGTTTTTCGCTATCATTGCAAAGTACTGAACTTTCAAGTTAAAGGGGAAACTTCATGGAGATAGTATTGCGCGTAATGGGAAAAACTTCAGAGTCTTATCTGAAAGAAGGAACTGAAGTATACCTCAAGCGATTGAAGCGCTATGTGAAGTTCTCGATGGAGGAGATACCAGACCTCAAAGGGATGAAGAATCGATCGCCTCAAGAACAGAATGAAGCAGAGGGGGAAGTCCTTTTGAAAACGATCCTGCCATCCGACTTAGTTATCCTTCTTGACGAAAACGGGATGATGTATACCAGCAGAGGCTTCTCTGAGCAGATACAAAAGTGGATGAATGCCGGACCAAGTAGGATCGTGTTCATCGTAGGTGGACCATACGGTTTTTCAGAGCAGGTGTATCGGCGAGCAAACGGCAAGCTCAGTCTCAGTAAAATGACGTTCAGTCACCAGATGATCCGAGTGTTTTTCACTGAACAGATCTATCGCGCCTTTACCATCTTGAAGAACGAGCCCTATCATCACGATTGATTTCAGGATAAAGAGCGTGAGAATAACCTGCAAATAGAAGGCTTCATTTATCTTTGGCGGCATGACCTACGAGGCCATTCAAAAAGAATTAGATCAGAAGAAGTACCGTCCCATTTATTTCTTGATGGGAGAGGAGCCGTATTTCATCGATAAGATCATCGCACGTATAGAAAATGAAGTCCTGGATGAATCGGAAAAAGGATTCAATCAGAATGTACTTTACGGAAAGGATGTAACGGTGCAAGACATCGTTTCGGAAGCCAAGCGGTTTCCCATGATGTCGGAACGACAAGTAGTTATCGTCAAAGAAGCACAACACGTTCGCAACATCGATGATCTGAAATCATATGCCGAGCAACCGCAAACCAGCACTGTACTTGTTATAGCCTACAAGTATAAAAAGCTCGATAAACGCAAGGCCTTAGCTAAGGAGCTAGCCAAGAATCACGTCTTGATGGAGAGCAAAAGGCTCTATGATAATCAAGTGGCCGAATGGGTTACCAAGATGATCAGGGATAGTGGCTATAAAGTGTCTCCCAAGGCGGTAGCTCTGCTGACAGAGTTTGTGGGAAGTGACCTTGGTAGAATGAATCAAGAGGTCGAAAAACTCATGCTCGTTGTGCCAAAAGGGGGTGAGGTTTCCGCAGATGTGATCGAGCGGAACATCGGAATAAGTAAAGACTTCAACAACTTTGAGCTTCAGAAGGCATTGGGGCAGGGCGACATTGTGAAGGCCAATAAGATCGTTCATTATTTTGCCCAGAATCCAAAGGACAATCCGCTGGTGATGACCATCAGTTTGGTGTTTTCCTATTTCACAAAGGTGATGCTCGTGCACACCAATGTTGGCAAGACCCAAAATGAAATGGCCAGCGCACTTAAGGTGAACCCCTATTTTTTAAAGGACTACGTTACGGCCGCAAAACGCTACCCTCTCAAGAAGTGCCTGAGGATCATTGGCTACATCCGAGAAGCGGATGCAAGGTCAAAGGGATTGGGCGGGGGCGACATATCACAAGAAGATATCCTCAGAGAATTACTCTTTAAGATCCTACATTGACCAAACCTATTGATGAAAAAGCACGTTAGGCTTATAAGGTTTTCTATTTTTGAGGCCATCTGCTAGAACACATGACGGAATGAATACCCTTTTAAGAGGCTTATACTCGCTTACACTTGTATTGGTCACTACCCTTGCCTCCTTCGCTCAAGGCCCGAGTGGCGTTGTGAGAGGTTACGTTTACGAACAGTCCAATGAAACACCTATCCCTTTTGCCGGAGTGCGCTTGGAACGGAATGGTGAGCGAATTGCCGCCGTCGTTGCCAATGTGGATGGATTCTATCAGATCAACGACCTACTAGATGGCGCCTATACCCTTACCGCTTTTTACATCGGATATGGCGAGGTTGTTAAAGAAATTCGTATCCGTGATCAAGGAATAGTTTTCGAACGATTCTATCTGGAGGAGACTGCGGAGGTCTTGGACGACGTTGAAGTTTCAGCAGAGCGTCAGGTTCGTCAAACTAAGGTTTTAACCGCTGTTACCAATCTCTCTGTTAGAAACATCCAACAGTTTTCCATTGGTGGTGAACCAGATCTTGTTCGTGCACTTCAAGTGTTGCCGGGTGTTGTAACAACGGGCGACCAAGGTGGTCAGCTTTACATTCGAGGTGGTGCACCGATCCAGAACCTCACCTTGTTGGATGGAATGATCATCTACAATCCTTTCCATAGCATTGGATTCTTCTCAGTATTCGACACCGATATCCTCCAATCAGCCGAAGTATATTCTGCAGGTTTCAATGCCGAATATGCAAGTAGGAATAGCTCCGTACTCGACGTTCGTACTCGTGCAGGTAACCGGCAGCGTGTTAGCGGAAAAGTAAGCGGCAGCACCTATCTAGGTAAAGCTCTTCTTGAAGTGCCTATTGGCAAGAAAGATGAGAATGGATTTGCTCCAGTGAGTGCCCTCGTTTCGTACAAACGTTCTTTCTTGGCAGAGAGCTCGCCGATCTTCTATCCGTATGTAGAAACAGAATACGATGGTCTTCCATTTGAATTCGAAGATGTGTACGCGAAGATGACGTATCAATCCGATGGTGGATCCAGTGTGAACCTCTTTGGTTTCAACTTTACGGATCAAGTTCGATTTGCTGGTGACAGGAGTATCGCGTGGGATAGCTATGGCTATGGAGCGAACTTCACCGCGATCCCGCCATCAAGTAAGGTATTGATCAACGGTAGTTTCGCATTTAGTGATTATGAAATCACATCTACTGAATTGGTCGATCAACCTCGCAATAGTTCCATCAATGGATTCAATGGCGGTTTGAGTTTTACTTACTTCTTGCGTGACCATGACGAATTGAAATGGGGTATCGAGGCCATTGGATATGCCACAAATTTCAATTTTGTGAATTCAGCGGGCAGAGTGCTTCAACAGCAACAAAGCACATCCGAAGTGGGTGGTTATGGTCAGTATAAATTGGAGATCGACCGACTATTGATCGAGCCAGGTATTCGGGTTCACTATTACAGTGCACTGGCAGAGGCGCGTTTCGAACCGCGCTTGGGCATCAAGTACAACGCTACAGAATGGTTGCGTTTCAAGGGTGCTGCAGGCATGTATTCTCAGAACCTATTGGCGGCAACGAGTGACCGTGACGTGGTTAACCTGTTCTACGGATTCCTTTCTGCTCCAAATGAACAACCTGCAACATACACGGGTGAGAAGCTGGATAGTCGCCTGCAAACGGCCAATCACGCAGTTTTTGGAGTTGAATTCGATCTTGGAAAGTATTGGACATTGGATCTCGAAACCTACGTAAAGGACTTCCAGAATATCACTACGGTCAACAGGAATAAGATCTATCCAGATGTGAGTTCCTATTCAGATAGACCAGAGTATTTGCGCAAGAGCTACCTAGCGGAACGCGGACTCGCCTATGGTTTCGACGTTCTTGCTAAGTTTAATTACAAGAGCATCAGCTTCTGGGGAACATACAGCTATGCCAAGGTTACCCGAGATGATGGTCAGCAAGTTTATGCACCTCACTTCGATAGAAGACACAACACCAACTTGGTTGGAACGTATAAATTCGGCGAGAAAGGCTCTTGGGAATTGAACCTTCGTTGGAACTTGGGTACAGGATTTCCTTTTACACCAATCGCCGGGTATTACCAACAACTTCCATGGACGGATGGCGAAAACAACCCGGTGCTCGATTATCCGTACCCTACAGAGAATGGCGAATTGGGGACCCTTTATGGTGACTTGAATAGCAAGCGTTTGCCTACGTATCACAGAATGGATGTAACGATCAAGAAGACGTGGGAAACAGGCAAGCATTCAAGGCTGGAAGTGGCGTTCGCGGCAACCAATGTGTACAATCGAAATAACATCTTTTACTTCGATACAGACGACCGCCGAAGGGTGGACCAATTGCCGATCATGCCAACGGTTATTGCCACTTACGGTTTTTAATTACAGAAAGCGCCTCTCGCGGTTTCTCGTCCGCTTGCATTTCCCTATTTTTGCCGAGATTTTTTGAATCGAGGAAAAATGGGAAAGTCCAGCACCAAGTACATCTTTGTAACCGGAGGCGTTACGTCATCTTTAGGAAAGGGAATCATTTCGTCTTCCCTTGCAACGCTTCTTCAGAGTCGCGGGTATTCCGTGACCATCCAGAAGCTGGACCCCTATATCAATATCGATCCGGGAACGCTTAATCCGTACGAGCACGGAGAGTGTTTTGTAACCGATGACGGTGCAGAAACCGACCTCGACCTTGGTCATTATGAGCGTTTCCTGAATCGTCCAACGTCACAAGCCAACAACGTAACTACAGGTCGCATCTATCAATCTGTGATCGATAAGGAGCGTCGTGGTGACTACCTGGGTAAGACTGTTCAGGTTATTCCGCATATCACGGATGAGATCAAGAATCGCATCATGATGTTGGGTAACACGGGCGAATTTGAAATCGTGATCACTGAGATCGGTGGTACGGTAGGTGATATTGAAGCCCTTCCTTACATCGAAACGGTACGACAGCTCAGATGGGAACTTGGTTCAGATTGTATGGTAGTTCACCTCACGTTGGTTCCGATGTTGGGAGCAACGGGTGAATTGAAGACCAAGCCTACGCAGCACTCGGTAAAGATGCTTCAAGAAAGTGGTGTTCAGCCAGATGTACTCGTTTGTAGAAGTGAGCACCACATTGGAGATGAGATCAGAAGAAAGCTGGCCTTGTTCTGTAATGTGACCAAGGATGCTGTGATCGAGTCGATCGATGCTGAAACGATCTACGAGGTGCCAGTATTGATGCGTAAGGAGAAACTCGACGACGTGGTGCTTCGAAAGTTGGAGCTGCCACTAACAGGCGAGCCAGATCTTACACGTTGGAAGGATTTCCTCTACAAGCTTAAGTACCCTAAGAATGAAGTTGAAATCGGCCTGATCGGTAAGTATGTTGAATTGAAAGATTCTTACAAATCGATCTATGAGTCCTTGATCCATGCAGGAGCACATAACGAAACCACTGTGAACATCCGATGGATCCATAGCGAAGACCTTGAAGCGGATAACGTGGAAAGAAATATGCGCGACCTTGACGGTATCCTTGTGGCACCAGGTTTTGGTGAGCGTGGTTTCGAAGGTAAGATCGAAGCGGTCAAATACGCTCGAGAAAACAATATCCCTTTCTTCGGCATTTGCTTCGGTATGCAAGCAAGCGTCATTGAATTTGCTAGAAATGTGCTGAAGAAGCCAGAGGCGAATTCTACCGAAGTAAACCCAAATACGCCAGATCCTGTGATCGACCTCATGGAAGAGCAGAAGAAGATCAGCGATATGGGTGGAACGATGCGATTGGGTGCGCAGAACTGTGATCTCGAAGAAGGAAGTAAAGCCTTCAAGATCTACAAGCGCAGTTCCATCTCCGAGAGACACCGCCATCGCTACGAGTTCAATAACGCATACCTCGAAGAATTGAAAAAAGCAGGTCTACGTCCTAGCGGTATAAACCCAGAGACAGGCTTGGTTGAAATAGTTGAAATAGATTCACACCCTTGGTTCGTGGGAGTTCAATTCCACCCAGAATACAAGAGCACAGTAGCCAATCCGCATCCACTTTTCGTGGGATTCGTAGAAGCGGCTGTCAATTACTCGGTGAGTCAACAATAAGATAAAATGGAGCAAAAATCCACGTTCGACAGAACGCAATTGATCGGTCTTCTATTGATCGGTCTCGTATTCGCGTACTTTAGTTTTAACAGTACAAGCGAGCCTGAACAAGGAGTAGAAGAACCACAGCAGGAACAAGTGGATGATGCTGGTTCAAGCGACACACCAGAGGGTGCGTCAACTGCTATCGTTGATTCTGTTAAATCGAGTTCAACAGACAGTACCCAACCTGTGGTTCGCGAAGAGCAGACCTATGTGATCGAGAACGAGGTTCTGCGCATTGAGGTGTCCAACAAGGGAGCGCAAGTAGCTCAGGTTCAGCTAAAGGAATATCAAACTTGGGATAGCCTACCGCTATACCTCGCCAACCACAACCAGGAAATGGCTTTCATGCTTGGGGAATGGAATTCGGCCGAGGCGTGGTACGAGGTGAGTGAACGTACAGCTACAAGCATCGCACTTACCACCCAAGGTCCTGAAGGTCCTATTACTTTCCGTTGGGGATTGAAGGGGGCCCGCGAGTATCAAACAGATTTCTCCATTGGAGGTAGAACAGCTGAGGCAAAGGACCTTCGTCTGAGTTGGGATCAAAAGACCATCAAACACGAGAAGTCGCGCCGACTAGAGAACGAAAAGACCCGTATCTCCTATTGGGAAGTTGAAGATGGCGAGATGGAAAACCTCTCCTCGTCAGGCTCCGATGAAGAGCAGGTGAGTAACCTCCGCTGGATCGCTCACCAAGAGCAGTTCTTCTCTAGCATACTTACCTCCGAAAGTCGTTTTGATAGCGCAACTATGCGTTCACGTGCCTTTGAAAGTGGTGAGTACATCAAGGAGTTTGAAACGCAGGTTGAAATGCAAACCGTTTCAGGCGACTTCCGCGTAAACATGAATATGTACTACGGCCCGAATAAGTACGATATCCTCAAGCAGTACGACATGGGTTACGACAAGGTGATCGATTTCGGTTGGGGTATCTTCGGATGGATCTCGCGTGGAGTTGTAGTTAAGATCTTCAACTGGTTGGATAGCTATCATTTGAATTATGGATTGATCATATTGCTGATGGCACTTTTGATCAAAACAGTTCTTGCTCCATTTACCTTCCAGAGCTATAAGTCAATGGCCAAGATGAGGGTGTTGAAGCCAGAGATCGACGAACTCAACGAGAAGTACAAGGATGAAGATCCAATGAAGAAGCAGCAAGCAACCATGGAACTCTACCGCAAAGCGGGTGTGAATCCATTGGGAGGTTGTATTCCTCAGCTCCTTCAGTTGCCTATTCTCTTCGCGATGTTCCGATTCTTCCCTGCATCCATCGAGTTGCGTCAAGAGAGCTTCTGGTGGGCCACCGACCTTTCCACCTACGATGTTATAGCTCAACTGCCATTTGAGATTCCATTCTATGGTAGTCACGTGAGTTTGTTTACCATCCTCATGGCCATCTCTACGTTCATCTATTCGTACATGAACCAACAGATGACAGGTGGCTCGAACAGTCAAATGCCACAATTGAAGTATATCATTTACTTCATGCCGTTCATGTTGTTGTTCTTCTTCAACCAATACCCAGCAGCACTTTCATACTACTATATGGTATCTAACTTGATTACATTCGGACAGCAGTACGCCATCCGCAAGTTTATCAATGAAGATGCACTTCACGCCAAGTTGCAAGCCAACAAGGAGAAGCCTAAGAAGCAAAGCAAACTTTCAAAGCGCTTGAGTCAGGCTATGGAGCAACAACAGGAAATGAATGAAGGCGGCAACCGCAGAATGCGCAGAATGAACAAGTGATCCTAATTGAACTAGATCGATACGATCTACTCTCATAAATAGAAAAGCCCTGCTGAATTAGTATTCCAGCAGGGCTTTTTTGCCATTGAGACCAACCAGATCAGCCTTCCTTTCTCTTTAACCCTTCTACATCTTCGGTCATCGTAAAGTAAATGACGTCTTCCTCTTTGAGACTGTAAGTGATGTTCAAGAACTCACCCGTAAGCTCAGGGAAGGTGGATGAGTAACGAACTCCGTCCTTCGTTTTTACATAGGAAACGCCTCTTGCTATAAGTTTTTCCTCATCCTTAATATAGATGAGTATCAATGCATCCAGTGAGTCGATGGCTCCGAATTCGCCCATTGAAACTTCATAAAGGGTTACTTCATTTTGGTCATCGAGTGAAACACGGTTACATACATAGGGTACTTGTTCTGCTTCAGTGGAATCGACTGGAGCATCTTGCGCCATGGATAGGAGGGGAGCCGCGGCCAACAGGCCAGAGAGAACGAGATTTTTCATAGAACAGAGAATTTAGTTCTTCAGTAAGATAGGGATCCCTATTTGAAACGTGTTCTGACCAAGAGTCTTATGGTAAAAAAAAACCCGACCAAGACTGGCCGGGGTTGTATAGGGTGAACGGATATCCGTATTAGAACTCAGAATAGTATCCGTTAACGAACACGTAAACATCAGGTGTTCCAGGAATGCGTTGCCACACTACAGTTGCTACCTTGATCTCTCCATCCACGTGATCGATCAAATCGAAGTCAGGCTTCGGAACAGCGATCTCGATAGGAGTGAACTCATTACCGAAGATGTCTCCCACAAAGAAGTTTTGTCCCAAAGGATTGATCGTGCTGAGTGGTAGGCCATACACGTTTGTGTCATTCACGCCTGCGTACAACGCAACATCGTGATGCATGTATGGATCTCCTTGTGAGTAGAGGTAGGTTACTGAATCAACTTCTCCTACATTTTGGGTCCATACAGATGGAGCTCCACCGCCACCAGCTTGAAGCTCAGCAAGTGAACTCGCTTGTGTAAGGTCAATAGCCCCGTACTGTTTAGCAATGGCATTGTCGAGCATCACATAACTCTGCACGTAATAGTCAAGTTGATTATCAACGTACAATTTCACTTTAGGGTAGATGAGCCATGCGGTGTCATTCTCACGCGTTGCGTGCGCTACGCCCATACTTGGAGGGGTTTCAGACTCGATCATAACTTGGATTTGTTCCAATGGGTCAACACCCTGAGGAACCTGAAAACCGTTGATGAACAACTTGAAGGTGTTTGACATATCGTCGCCCAAGGTCAAGTATAGATCATTCTGGAAAGGTGTATATAGCGTATCCCCGGCATGAAGCGACATTGGGATGATCCTTCCTGGGTATCTTGCCTTGGCAATTTCCATCGCCAATTGAGTGGCTAAACAATTTCCACAATCTACCGCAGTGATCTCGGTCATCCCGATCTGTTGGGTTTCCTGAACCGTAAGGTTATTTGATGGGTAGTTGCCTCCCGGTTCGTCTTTATCGTCCGGTGTTTCGCATGCGATCATACCCAATGCTACCACTGGCGCAATTACCGCATATCTCCAATGAAATCGTTTCATTCGATCTGTGTGTTTGTCGTTGAACATTGCAAGATAGAAATTTTAAAAGCAAGCCACGTGAAGAACTACCCTACGCGGCCTCTAATTTTTCACCTACTATCGGTATTGAGTATTAGAACGATTGGAAGGTGGTCCGAGTATCCAGAAGTGAAGAAGTTCCCCATCCAACTTCGCTTCACCGTGAATCCCGGTGAAGAGATGTTGGACTTCAACAAGTAGGGCCTTTTATACACATACACCGAATCAATTGCGGGAGTTGTAGTTCCTCTATTCCTAATGGTTATCCATTGATCCAAGTATGCCCAATGACCCGCATGAGCATGGGTGCCCGTACCTTCTTCCAGCGATCTCATGTGACACTCAGTTTCAAAGTATGTACTCATGCTATCACACAAGATCGATACGCTTTTATCCTCCGGTGCGTCATTGAAATCACCGGTGATGAATGCAGTGGAACTAGGATATTTCGCAAGGAGGTTACCGATCTCCCTCGATGCTGTTCTTGCCGCTGTACACCTCTTCCATTCACTCGCTCGTTGACCACCACGACGTGAAGGCCAATGGTTGAGTACGATGTGTATCGTATCTCCAGATCCCAAGATTCCAGTAGAGATCAATATATCCCGAGTAGGATAACCATCCCTCAATAGTACAGGAATAGCCTCGGAATCAAAAATGGATACTCTCGATGGATCGTATAACATCCCCACATCAATGCCACGTTTATCCGGACTATCATAATGCACCACTCGGTAGCCAACATCCTTTAAGGCCGATCTCGTGGACAGTTGATAAAGCACATTTGCATTTTCTACCTCACACACACCGATCACCGCCGGAGGTTCGAACCCAGAAGCATTACGTATCACCTTGGCCAAGCGATTCAACTTCGACCAATATTTGATTCGATCCCAACTCTTCGGAGAAGAAGGGAGGTACTCTTCATCCATCACCCCCAGGTCATCAATCGTGTCAAAGGCATTTTCCAAATTGTACCAAACCATCACCAGTGGTTGTCCAAGAGTAGCCTGTGTCACATCCTGCCCAACGCATGAAAGGGCATAAAAACTGAGAAGAATGGTATACTTTAGCATGACATGAAAGTCGGATTTCGCATCTCATTTTGTCTGCTTTTCACCGCATCATTTTGTACACAAAGTGTTGCACAGGTTGTTGACAGCTCCTATTGGAAGGGGTGGTACGAAACACCCATCGATGTAGTAAACCTTTCGAGGTGGGATGAAAGGGCTTGGTGGACCGGCGCTGGTATACTTACGACCGGACTGATCGTTTATACGCAAGACGGAGTAATTCAAGATTGGTCTCAGAACGTTCGATCTCCGTTCTCTGACAATCTCAGCACCTATGTAGGAGAACCCATGGGTAGTGGTCTGTATTCCCTCGGCGGATCTGCTGTGCTCCTCGGTGTGGGATATTTGACAGATGACAAGAAGCTTCAACGCACATCAGTGCAGGCTTTCAAGGCTTTTGTGCTCACTGGAGGAGCAACAGTGGTCTTGAAACAACTCACACATCGGCCACGGCCATATGAATCGTCGGACCCCACACTTTGGCTGGGGCCATATGCGCTAACGGGCGACAACGACGCGTTCCCCAGTGGACATACCTCTACCGCGTGGGCCGTTGCTAGTGTATACGCACACAGTTATGCCGATAAGCCGTGGGTAGGCGTTACCGCCTATAGTTTGGCTGGACTTGCAGGTTGGGCCAGGATCAATGATAATCGGCACTGGGCTTCAGACGTTTTCTTTGGGGCGGCCTTAGGCTGGTATGTAGGGAGAACAATAGTCAAAAACGATAGCCGTCTGACCATCTTGCCAACAGGTTCGTCGGTCTACCTTAGCTATTCGTTGGACTGATCTTCATTTTGGCGCTCCAAGACCTCTCGCCAATCTCCTTTCTTGGCAACAAAGAAGCCATGCGGGAATCGCCCGATACGAATGTTTACGATATACATTCCGGTCTTTAACGCAGATACATCCACTATAAGATCCGTTTCTTCTCCTGCCCTAACTTCACCGATCTTGGAGGTTCGAACTCCTCGTCCATTTTCATCGAACAATTCCAGATATACCTTGCTGCTCACCAATGGGTCGATATGGATCGTCAACGTCGAGTCCATAAAGCGAGATTCGATGCTTACCTCCTCCCGCCTCATCAAAGTGTATTCTTCTAACTCCTCAGCTATGTTCAGGTAATAGACCTTACCACCGCCTAAAGGAGATACCTCATCCGCGATAAGAAGTGTAGTGTCATTCCATGCAGTAATGGACTCCTTTTGAGTGAAGGATCCAAGAGAGAGGGTCAGTGGAAATCCTTCAAAGAATCGATCTTCCGGAAAGTCCATGAAGGCATATACCTTATCACTGCTCAACAAGAACAAATGCCTCCGATCTACACTCAACGTTGCATCGGTAACCCAACTCATTTCACGGATCAATCCGCCAAGAGATGTGGTGTCCATCGGATGAAATACCGCAACCTCATCTGCGTTACCTGAAGTAGCACTAGCCTTGAAATGAATACTAGCTCCATCAAATTCACTTCTTCTGTTCTTGCTGAAGATGTGGAAACTTCCACCGTACCAGATCAAACTCTCCCAATCGAAGTCCGTAGTACCTTCAATCGAATCTATGGATACGTGAGTTCGAACGGCAAGTGGAGTAGGGAAGAGCGTGTCGTAGGTATGGTCTACCTGAGACCGAGGGATCATGTAAATGGTGCGGTTCGTCCTCCGGTTCGCATTGTCTCCAATGTCGGCAACATACAGATTCCCGGCAATGTCCATCGTCAATGCTTCCCAATCGGTATTCTTCGCAGCTACAGGATAAGTGCCTACCCATTGCTCACCTCTAAACTCAAAGAGCAGAGGTTCATTTCCGCTATCGTTTATCATCCACAGGTATTCCCCATCAGTAGCCATTCCACTCACTTCTCGCAGTGAATCTGTAAGCGTCATCGTTACGGTAGCCTGACCTACCGAAGTCAACGATGTGAAAAACAAACTAGCGAATATGCAGAAGCGAACTGTCGCCATAACTTAAGAATCGATAATCGCTGTGGAGCGCATGATCATATACTTTTTTCCATTTACTTCCAAGACCAGCAGCCACTAGCAAGATCAACGTGCTGCAAGGTTGGTGGAAGTTAGTGATCAAACGATGGATAACCTTGTATTCATATCCAGGTGCGATGATGATCTGGGTCTTTCCTCGTAAGATCGACCGCCCATTTTCCTTCATCGCTGCAGCTAAAGCCGCTAAGGCCTTTTGAGGAGATGGAAGATCGGACATGTCGTACGGCGCCCACTGATCGACATACACCTGATCGAAGTCTACTTCCTCGCCATTGAAAGCTCGTACACCGAGCCAATAAAGCGATTCTAGCGTTCTACAAGAGGTTGTTCCAACTGCCGTTACCGTTCTGCCATCGATTAATTTTTCGATGAGGTCCCGGCGAACTTCGATGGCCTCCGAATGCATGTCATGGCCTTCCATTGTGTCTGAACTCACAGGCTTGAAGGTTCCAGCACCAACATGTAGCACTACCCTTGCAAGCTCTACATTCTTACTTTCGAGACTCTTGAAGACAGCATCTGTAAAGTGTAGTCCGGCTGTAGGTGCGGCAACTGAGCCATCCCGAGTAGCATACACGGTTTGATATCGATCTACATCCTCAGGTTCGTCATTCCTGCGCATGTAAGGCGGAAGGGGTATATGTCCTAATTCTTCCAGTATGCCCGCAAAGTGCTTATCGGACTCCCAAGTGAATCGAACCTGAAAAGAGGATCCTTCCCGACCTAGCTTCTCGGCATTCAGAAGCACATTTCCATCGGAATCCAACCACGTGAGGTGCATATCATCCTTCCACTTCTTGGCATTTCCAACCATGCAATTGAAGTCAACCGTGCCTGTGGCAGACATGGCTGATTCAATGTCGACCTTGTAAGGGTCGATGCAGAATATCTCAATAGGCTTAAGCCCTTCCCCTCGTGGGTAGATCAAACGTGCACGTATCACCTTGGTTTCGTTGAAGACCAAAAGACTATCCTGCGGTAGGTGATTGTTCAACTCGGAGAAAATGGCGTCTTCAATAGAACCATCTGCTCTGAAAACTAAGAGTTTAGAGGAATCTCTTTTCGCTAAAGGGTGTTGCGCGATACGATGATCCGGGAGGTCGTACGTATAATCTTCAATTCGGATATCCTTTGGATGCATGCCACAGAATTTGCGACAAAGATAAGCTTCACTTATCGTTTTTCTCCCCCTTTTTCATTTCGGGGATTTACACGATGAAGGTTGCAATTACCACGAAGATCAAACTGGCAATTAGGAGTATTGAGTCGCCATAGGTAATAGTCATGAGAGAGTAATTTGTGTAAAGCTTTTGTAGTAACAAATGTCGTCATTCGAATGGCTAGGGTAGGTAAGAATTGACCTACGTATCTCCATTCTTGATTCATTTACGTTCTTTGTGGCATGGGAAAGAAAGTAGCGGTTGTGGTAACCAATGATCTCTCCACGGATCAACGCGTGCAGCGCACTATAGGCGTGCTACGTGATATGGGATTCGAAGTAACCTTTATTGGAAGAGAACTGCCTACTAGCATGCCCTTCGAGCCCGAGTATAGAACGGTCAGATTCAAACTATCCTTTACGAAAGGAGCTGCTTTTTATGCATCTTTCAATTGGCGACTTTTCAAGTACTTGATGGCATCAGAGTTCGATCTGTTCCTGGCGAATGATCTCGATACCCTCTTGGCCGTTGGATACGCTTCGAAGTATAAACAGATACCGTTCATTTACGACAGTCACGAGTTCTTTACAGGCGTTCCTGAAATTCAGGATCGACCTTTTGTGATGAAGACCTGGAAGTGGATAGAAAGGAAGTTCTATTCCGCAGCATCAGCACGGATCACGGTAAACAGATCCATTGCCAGACTTCTGGAAAGTGCTTATGGAGGGGAAGAGCCCCATGTGGTCCGAAATATTGGTCAACGCCCACCTCATGTTCCCGAGAAAACACGTCGCGAGCTTGGTTTACCTGAAGATGCTTTCATCTTTATCAATCAAGGTTCTGGGATCAATGTGGACAGAGGTATGGAAGAAGCAGTGCAGGCCATAAAAAAGGTGGATGAGGCCACCCTTCTCATCGTTGGAGGAGGGGATGTGATCCCGATGCTCAAGAAGCAAGTGGCAGATGAACAGCTGGGGGAGAAGGTCATCTTCGTGGATAAGGTGCCTTATGCAGACCTGCTAGCTTATACCAAATTGGCCAACTGCGGTTTGAGCTTGGATAAGCCGAACTCTATCAATTACATGTATAGCCTGCCCAATAAGCTCTTCGATTACATTCACTCTGATCTTCCCGTGATCACCTCCCAAGTAGTTGAGGTAAAACGGATCGTGGATGAATATTCCATCGGGATCACCGTGAATAGTGCAGATGTGAATGAGTTGGCCAATGCCATGGAGCAGATGAAGACGAGATCGAAAGATCAATACTCTGCTGGACTAGCACGAGCAAAGGCAGAGCTGAATTGGAATCAGGAACGCAAAGTTTTAGAAGAGGTCTTTACACCCTTTCTCAGCGAGCAGAAGTAGCCCAATTTCCAGAGATCGAAAATGAAGAGGTTGGGGTCAGTACCCAAAAGATTCTTTTCAAGGACACCTCGAAGTCGTCTAAAAAGGAAACCCACGAGATGATCGGCCTTTACTTTGGCCAGTTTTTGCTGCATATCATACAGCCTGAAATCTTCGTCAACCATGCCCATTTTACAGAGCGCCTCCAGATTCTCAATGGAACGAGCCGTTTTGTTCAAGAAAACTTCAGCTGTCTCCAAGCCCGCATGTTCCACGGGTGAATCAATGTACATCGGACGAATAAAGGCGTATTTCAACTGCCTGCCGAACAAGGTATCTTCATGTCCATATTCCGTAATGGATTCATTGAACCTAACCTTGTTGAAGCTGTCCTTTCCGATCAAGAAAACGAAGGATAAGAAGGATTGATAAGGATTCCTGCTTCGATCGATGGGTGATTTCATTTCCCTGTTCCTGCCGTATTTCCAGCGGAGACGGTACTCAGGACCGGGGTCCTCCATTTCATAGTAAACGGTTCCACCAATGGCCGATTCAGAATGCTTGGCCTTCCAGAATCTATCCAATGTATCGGTGTGAATCATCACGGCATCACTGTCAATAAAGAACAGCCACTCACCTTTGGCTTGATCGGCCAGATGGTTCCTGTTGGCAGATCTTCCTTGGCGTTCATTCCATCGAAAGTACGACACCCCTTCCAGTTCATTCAAGGTTCTATTAGCCTCTAAATGAACATCGGTAGTAGCTTGATCACAGATCAGGATCTCAAAATCAGTGGGTAGTTCAATGGCTTGAGCGTGAAGATCTTTCACGAGCCTTACCACATTCTCATCAAAATTTGGAATGAGGATCGATAGCACGATCAGAGTGTGTTTTGAACGGTTTTTACAACCTTGCCATCCTCACATTTCCATGTGTCGAATGGGAATTTCAGAATGAGTGAATAATCGTGGGTTGCCATGAGAATGGCTCTTCCATTCTGACAAATTTCGCTGAGGAGGATCATGATCTCTTCGGATGTTCTAGGATCTAAATTACCCGTAGGCTCATCGGCTAGGATCAACTCTGGATCATTCAACAATGCTCGCGCAATGGCAACCCGCTGCTGCTCACCGCCAGAGATCTGGAATGGCATCTTATGTCCTTTCGTAGCCATACCTACTTTGGTCAATACCTCCTGAATGCGCTTGTCCATCTTCTTCTTATCCTTCCAACCAGTGGCCTTGAGGACAAATAAGAGGTTATCGTGAACGTTGCGGTCTGTCAGCAATTGAAAATCTTGGAATACTACCCCCATCTTCCTGCGGAGGAAGGGAATCTCCTTCTCTTTCAATTTGTTCAGGTCGTACCCCACGATGCTTCCAGTCCCTTTTTTCAAAGGAAGGTCGCCGTAAAGGGTTTTCAGCAAACTCGATTTTCCCGAACCGGTCTGTCCGATGAGATAAACGAATTGCCCTTCATTGATCTCAATGTTCACATCGTGCAATACCAAATGCTGACCTTGATGGATGTGGGCTTCTTTAAGCGATAGAATGGAGGCGTTGCTCATCATGACAAATTAACCGTTACCACAAAGGAACGAATTTAACCGTGTGGAATATATACCAAACCATCGCGTCTTCGTTGGGAGATAGAAGAAGCTGCTAACAATTCATGTTGAATAACTGATGGAGTAGTGTCTAAAAGAGATGTACTAGACCCCTAATTTTGACGTATAATCCGAAATCTGTCTCAATGAAAAGATTGTGTTGGACCCTGTCTTTTGCTGTTCTAACGGCCTCTGCCGCCATGGCGCAGCTAACGGATTGGGAATTGTCGTTGAATAAGGTCTTCGACGATGGGAAGATCTTGTTCGATCAGCAGATGTACGCTGCTGCCGCAGAGCGATTTGAAACGGTAATGGAAGATGCTCCGCACGAGAAGATCGATCTCGTAGAGAAATCTTCCTACTACCGAGCCATGTGTTCGGTTCGATTGATGAATCGAGATGCGCAAGATCGCGTGCTGGAGTTCTTATCCGATCATCCCACAAGTTCATATAGATATGATGCGCTCTGGGAAACTGCCGATTATTTCTTCAACCAAAGAGATTACGACGAGGCTCTAGAGTGGCTCAGCCGTATGGATGTTCGCGAAATGCGTCCTAATGACAGAGCGACGTACTTTTTTAAGAAGGGGTACAGTCATTTCATGGAAGAGCAACCGTCTGAAGCCAAAGCCGCTTTTCGTGAGATCAAAGATGGAAGCTCAAGCTTGGCGCCATCGGCTAAGTACTATTACGCTCACCTGAATTACGAGGATAGCAATTATGTGACCGCCCTGCGTGAGTTTGAAGCACTGAAGGAAGATCCTTCATTCGGACCTATGGTTCCGTACTACTTGGCCCAGATCTATTATCAAACAGGCGATGATGATAACCTCTTTCTTGTGGGTAACGAGCTTCTTCACAACGCTACGCCAACGAGAAGTGCTGAGATCGCCAAGTTGGTAGGACAAGCCTTCTTTAGGAGAAAGCAATACAAAGAAGCACTTCCTTATCTGGAGTTGTACCGGGAAAGAGGAGGTCGTATGACTCAAAAGGAGCACTATCAGTTAGGCGTGGCGTATCACGCAGTAGATCAATATGAAAATGCCCTCGTTCACCTCAATAAGATCACAGCCCAAAATAGGGACCTCGCTCAACCAGCATTCTACCTCTTGGCCGATTGCTACCTGAAAGCAGGAGATAATAATGCCGCTCTATCTGCCTTCAAGGCTACAATGGAAGCTGAGGGAAGTGCCAATATCGTAGAGGAAGCACATTTCAATTATGCCAAACTCTCTTATGAGTTGGCCAACCCGTTCGATAATGCCATAGAAGCACTAACGGATTTTAGGAATACGTATCCTGACTCAGAGCACACCAATGAGGTGAATGAGTTATTGGCCAACTTGTACATTACTACAAAGGATTATGACAAAGCCTTGGAAGCTATAGAGGCGACAGGTTTAGGGTCTATTGTGATGCGTGAAGCCTATCAAAAGGTGTCCTACTTCAGAGGTGTGGAGCTTTTCAATGCTCTCAAATGGGGCGAGGCTGCCAATGCTTTTGCGAGAAGCTTAGATTACCCTATCAACCAAACCGTTGCCGCTCAATGTCATTTCTGGTTAGGTGAAATCCATTACAGAAGGAAGGATTACGCAAGTGCGGCTGAATCATATGCTCGTTTTCAAGATCAGCCAGGGTCTTACAGCATGACAGAATTCCCTATCTCGCAATACAACACCGCTTATTGCTACTTCATGCAAGAGCAATACGATCAAGCGTCTACGGCCTTCCGTTTATTTGTGGAAAGCAGCAGGGCCGATGAGCAAAGAAAGCTGGATGCTACCCTCCGACTAGCGGATTCGTACTTCATGGAAGGCAAGTATCAATCGGCCGTACCGTATTACGGCACGTACATTTCCGAGAAAGGTCGCGAAGCGGATTATGCTTCCTTCCAAAGGGCATTGTCCTATGGTCTGAGTGGGAACAATACACAGAAGATATCTGAATTACGAGCGCTGACGACGCGGTATCCGAGCTCTAATCTCGCGGTTGATACGCGCTACGAGTTGGGCGCTACACTGTTGAGAGAGAATCAATACGATGAAGCGTTGAATGTGTTCAGGGATTTCAGGGATCGCTATCCAAATAGTGTCCAATCTAGAAGAGCCCTGTTACAGATCGGTATCCTTCAACGTAATAAAGGCGATTACAACGGATCAATTAGTTCGTTCAATACCTTGGTGGAAGAGTACCCAAGCACGGATGAAGCCCGTGAGGCCATTTCATTCGCACGTTTGGTATACGATAAAGCGGGAAGGATAGATGAATATGTAGATTGGGTGGAAGGCATTGAATTTGCTGATATCCAACGCGCGTCTCTCGATAGTACTGTCTACCTATCTGCCTATGAAAAATACGGACTGAGCGATTGTGCGCAGGCTATACCGGCATTCCAAACGTATCTACAGCGATTCCCTGATGGTGTCTTCCAGGTAAAGGCCAACTTCCTCTTAGCGGAATGTGCCTTGGGTGAAGGCAATACAGAGATCGCTCGTGAAGCTTATGAAAGAGTCGTAGCAGGCCCTGTAAACGATTACAGCGAGAGAGCCTGGTTGCAGATCGGTAACATCGCGATAGCCAAAGAGAACTACCAGAAAGCTTTGGAAGCCTACGGACAAGTGGTTCAATCTGCTCAAAGTGCCGAAAGGTACAGAGCTGCAAGCGTTGGTAGAATGAAAGCTGCAGCAGCACTAGAACAGTGGGATAAGGCGGCCAGCTATGCGGAGATCGCACTTAAGGATCCGTCTTTGAGCGATTCCGATAGGAATGCAGGATTGCTTATTCAAGCACGCGGATTGTGGAAGACAGGAAAGCGAGAAGCATCGCAACGCATTTACAGGGTGGTACGTGACTCATCGGTTGGGCAAGCCCGTGCTGAAGCAAGCTATCACATTGCTAGATGGTATGCAGATGAGGAGATGAACGTGGAATCCAATGAAGAGATCTTCTGGATGATCGACAACCTTCCTAATTATCCGAAGTGGAGATATGAGTCATTATTGGTCATGGCAGAGAACTATTGGAAGTTAGACGACATCTTCCAAGCTCAGTACACGCTGGACTTCATCATCGAACAACAACCTTCCGAGGGTATGGTAGATCGTGCCAAGGCCTTGAAAGAGCAAATCAATGTAGATGTAGCCGCAAAAGAAGCTGCTGCTCAGTCTGATACCATCCAGATCGACCTCGATCAGGTTGAAGATCCTGGAAATGGAGGAGAAGATGACGGACCTGAACTTATGCAGGATCCAGAAGAAGATGCTGATCAACCTGAAAACATCGAACAATGAAACCTTTTCAAAGAATTATAGCCATTGGCGTGTACTTGTTCATTGGGTTGAATGCCAGCGCACAGGAGGAAGAGAATGTAGGCAACGTTGAAATCAATGTTTTCGACAGCTACAAGGCCAAAGTCCGCGAAGCTCGTAAACTGAGTCAACAACCTTCCTTCGACGATACCACCACACAGAAGATAGACGTCGATTACGACTTCTCCCCTCGTATCGTGGAAACACAGATCGAGTTGGATCCTATCCCTGCAGCTAAGATAGCTAGGGTGAGCGTTGAGCGTTTACCTCACAACATGGTGAAACTAGGCGTAGGTAATTACACAACTCCAGAATTGAGTTTGATCTTCGCCAATTCACGTAACAGGAATCTCTCTTGGTCGCTTGCCGTAGATCATTTCTCAACCTTCACGGGAGCTTTGAGGGATAGAGTAGTGTTCAACGACAACTTCACAATGCGGAACCAGTTGCGCGCAAATGTGAAAAATGTGGGTAGGACCTGGAGGTCCACTACAAACTTGAATATCGACCTGCGAGACTACAGTTATTATGGAGTCCCGAAGTTGGAGGGTGTGAATGAGGTGTTGGCTGACTCCGACCCAACTCGACAGCGGTATTATACCTATGGCATTCAGACACGGGCAGAACGCATTCGTTCACGCGGTGCTTTTGAAGGAGTGGACGTGGGTTATCAGTTCCTGCACGACCGTTATGCGGCGCAGGAGCACTACTTAAAGACCATGGCTGATTGGGTCATTGGATTTGAGAATGTAGATATGTACCTCGGTACTGGCGTGGATTATCTTGATTACAGTTCAGACAGTTCGTCCACATCTTCATACGCCGTTCGATTGAAGCCAACCATCAAGCATGAGGTGAATGGTGTCAACTTTACGGTGGGACTCAACCTGAACTTGGTTGGTCAGAATTGGAACCTTCCGGAAGTAGGAGACACCTCTGATACGCGCTTCTATTTCTATCCAGAGATCAAGGCTGAGCTTCCGCTCGTTCGCGATGTGCTGAACATCTTTGGTGGATGGGTTGGTAACGTTGACCTCAATGGATTGTCGGGTATCAGTGATTTGAACCCTTACATCGCACCAGGAGCGGTGATCCGAGAAACGGGCGTGAATAAATTCTACGCTGGTTTCAGCGGGAGGATATCAAGAAGGTTTGGCTATAACCTACAAGCGGATTATTTCAGATATTCAAATAGAGCGTTGTTCTCAAGAGACTCGCTACAGCTCTTCACGGGCTTCGATCCGTTTGTGAATCTTACCTACACCGATCTCGATGTATTGGCGCCGAGGGTTGAGTTGACCTATCACCACCCAAGTGGGGTGGAAGTTTCCGGTGATGCTACTTACTTGGTCTACAATCTACCGGAAGATGGAGTAGCGTATCATCTACCCGATTTTAAAGGTGGATTACATGTGTCCTATACCTGGAAAGAAAAGATCACATTGAAGACCGATTTTGTTGTGACAGGTCCTCGATTGGGCTTATCTTCGGTCAACGATGTTGAATCAGGCGCTATGCCTACCTTCTATGATTGGAGGTTGTATGGAGAGTACAAGTACAACGATTATCTCAATTTTTACCTGAGTGTCAATAACATACTGAACCAAGACTATGATCTATGGTACGGATACCCTGCACAAGGAATCCGTTTTATATTAGGTCTAGCGGTCCGTTTCTAACCGATTGGATATCGGACCTACACAAAAGCTTTAAAATGGCTTAGTGTTGATAAAAATGTTGAAAAACGACGTTATTGGAGAGGGGTTTGACCCCTCTTCTTCTTTCTATTCGTTATTTTTGTGTTTTACGCCTTTAGAATAAAGCTACAGACGAAATGGAAGAAAAGAAAGAATACGGCGCCTCGAGCATTCAGGTATTAGAAGGTTTAGAGGCAGTTCGTAAACGTCCGGCGATGTATATCGGCGACGTTGGCGTGAAAGGGCTTCACCACTTGGTTTACGAGGTGGTAGATAACTCTATCGATGAGGCTCTAGCAGGACATGCGAAGAACATCTTTGTTACTATTCACGAAGGGAACTCTATCACTGTTAAGGATGATGGTAGGGGTATTCCTGTCGACCATCACGAGAAGGAAGGCAGATCGGCTCTAGAGGTTGTAATGACCGTACTTCACGCGGGTGGTAAGTTCGATAAGGACTCTTATAAGGTATCTGGTGGTCTTCACGGTGTGGGTGTATCCTGTGTGAATGCACTTAGTACCAGCTTGAAAGCAGAAGTACACCGTAAAGGTGTCAAGTATGTTCAAGAATACGAGATCGGTGTACCTCAATATCCAGTGAAGGAAGTAGGCCCTACCGATTATCGCGGTACGGTGGTGACGTTTCAGCCTGATGCGTCCATCTTCATGGAAACGACCTATCAATATGACATCCTCGCTGCTCGTATGCGTGAGTTGGCCTTCTTGAATCGCGGTATCAGCATTACGCTAACCGACGAGAGAGAGCAGGATGAAGAGGGTAAGTTCTTGGAGGAGACCTTTTACTCTGAAGGTGGTTTGGCGGAATTCGTTGAATTCATCGACCAAAGCCGTGAGAAAATGATCCCACGTGTCATCTTCATGGAAGGTGAACGAAACGATATTCCAGTTGAGGTAGCGATGCACTATAACACTACCTATGCTGAGAACCTTCACTCTTACGTGAACAATATCAACACACACGAAGGCGGTACGCACCTCGCGGGCTTCCGTCGTGCTCTCACCCGCACGCTAAAGAAGTACGCAGACGAGAGTGGTATGTTGGCTAAGGAGAAGGTTGAGGTATCTGGCGACGACTTTCGTGAAGGTCTAACTGCCGTTATCTCCGTTAAGGTAATGGAGCCCCAATTTGAAGGTCAGACGAAAACAAAGCTGGGTAACAGCGAAGTTTCCGGTGCTGTAGATCAATTGGTAGGCGAAATGCTTACGAACTTCTTGGAAGAGAATCCGAATGAAGCTAAGATGATCGTTCAAAAGGTGATCTTGGCTGCTCGTGCTCGTGTTGCGGCTCGCAAGGCTCGTGAGATGGTGCAGAGAAAGACGGTCATGTCTTCAACCGGACTACCAGGAAAGCTATCCGACTGCGCCGAAACCGATCCTCAACAATGCGAAATATTCCTCGTCGAGGGTGATTCCGCAGGAGGTACGGCCAAGCAAGGTCGCGACCGTAAGTTCCAAGCGATCCTTCCACTTCGAGGTAAGATCCTCAACGTTGAGAAGGCCATGCAACACAAGATCTTCGAGAACGAGGAGATCCGCAATATCTTCACGGCTTTGGGTGTAAGCGTTGGCACGGAAGAGGACTCAAAGGCCTTGAATACGGTAAAACTGCGCTATCACAAGATCATCATTATGTGTGATGCCGACGTGGACGGTTCTCACATTGCAACATTGATCCTTACCTTCTTCTTCCGCTATATGAAGGAGTTGATAGAAAGTGGTTACATCTACATTGCTTCACCTCCGTTGTACTTGCTGAAGAAAGGTTCTAAGCAACAATATGCTTGGGGAGAAGATCAACGTGATCGCCTAGCGCTCGAATTGGGCGGAGAAGAAGAAAAAGGAGTTTCTGTACAGCGTTACAAAGGTCTTGGTGAGATGAACGCCGAACAGCTTTGGGACACTACCATGAACCCAGAATTTAGAACCCTGAAACAAGTAACGATCGAGAATGCCGCTGAGGCTGACCGTATCTTCTCTATGTTGATGGGAGATGATGTTCCACCTCGACGAGAATTCATCGAGAAGAACGCGAAATACGCCAAGATCGACGTCTAATCGTTGAAAGGAACGCTGAGTAAATAAGCCCCAAGGTCGGTATTGATCCTTGGGGCTTTTATTTTTATCTATTCAGGCGCATAGCCATTAAGCGCTTTTAGGTATGTGCAAAAAGTATGTCCAGTTCCGGAACATAAAGTGGACCTCCTGTGAAATTTCCTAATCTTCGACTCTCTTCCGGGGAAATCAAGTGAGTACCTGTCGCCAGATCAATGGCTCTCAATTCTGATGCAATTGTGTAGTAAAGTGTGCCATCTGTTACTTTGAAATCTCTCTGTGTTAGACTCAGATTAACGATCTCAGGAATTTCTCTTAAGGTCATACCTGTATGGATATCAATGGATACCCACGCGTCATTTGATACAGAGGCGTATATAAGTTCGTTCTGAGAAATAAAACACTTCGAATCAAATCGAGCATTGCCCAAGATGGTAGTATACCATTGGCGCTGACCTGTTAGTAGATTGTATGCGAACAGTTTATTTTCAAGTGGGATAACAACTCTGTTGTCTTTAACGAGTAGTTCCTGGAAACAGACACGTTCCTGAAAGATCGTGTCAGTGAACATCACTTGATTGGTGTTGAGATTTATCAATTTTACCAATGTGTTTTGAGAATTATCCAGCCCACATGTGAGTGTCAAGATCTCGTCTCCACTTGAGTTTCGAACCAATCGAAAGTTTGGTCGGTAATTGACTTGGGAAGTAGGGAATTCGGCTTGAGTGTAAATTGTGTCTGGCTGATAACTGCCGACAGGAGTTGAGATGATCGACCATTCTGAAGCACTCTTTTCTTCGTTCCAATCATCGATATAAACAAAGTTCCCCTCATATATGTGTGCGCCGCTATATCTATGGTTGAGAGGTGATTGTAGAGCTATTTCACTCGCCCAAATGTGTGTCTCAGTTGTGGCATTGAAACATTGAAATCGTTCAGTAGATTCGAAGATCACATATGGCCCTGAAATAATGGGTTTTTGATTTAGATAGATATTTAGGGTTCTCGCCCGTATCGGAGAATCGAGTGTTCTCGAACTATCTTCTGCAGTATCATAGATGCCAAGTAGACCTTCTTCTCCAAAAATCATGTTCTTGGTTGGGATGACGAGCTTTCCAGAATTGTAGCCAAATTTTAAGTACCATTTGTCGGTCAGAGAGGTACCTATTGGAGATGAATAAAGGGTGTCTAAATTGAAGGATGTTTGATTGCCTGGATCGGTGTCAATCGGGTCAGGTTCACAAGACAATAAAAGAATTGCCGCGATAATGAGTAGAGAGAGCTTCTTCACGATTATAGCATTTGATTCCATAAAGTGCAGAATATTCTAAACTTTGTTCTCAAACACCCGTATTTGAACGATTTACAACATAAAAGATGCCATTCCTTTTAAGGAACTGACAACTACTCCTTACCTTTACGACCCCATAATCAGTTTTTCAATTTAATATCATACACCCATGAAAATTTCTGTGATCGGTGCCGGTAACGTAGGTGCAAGTGTTGCGGAATATGCAGCCATGAAAGAGTTGGCTGACGAGATCGTATTGTTGGATATCAAGGAAGGCTTCGCAGAAGGTAAGGCAATGGACCTTAACCAATGTGCTACCCTCAATGGTTTCAATTCTCACGTGATCGGTTCTACCAACGATTACTCTAAAACAGCTGGTTCTTCCGTAGTTGTTATCACCAGCGGTATCCCGCGTAAACCAGGCATGACCCGCGAAGAGTTGATCGGCACCAACGCCGGTATCGTGAAGTCGGTTACAGAAAACGTCTTGAAGCATTCACCAGATGCAATCCTCGTGGTTATTTCTAACCCAATGGACACGATGACCTACTTGGCGGTTAAGACGTCAGGTCTTCCTAAGAACCGCGTGATCGGTATGGGTGGTATCCTAGATAGTGCTCGTTTCAAGTACCGCTTGGCTGAAGCTATGGAGTGTAACCCGAATGATGTACAAGGTGTAGTTATCGCTGGTCACGGAGATGCAACCATGCTTCCATTGACCCGCCTAGCTCAAAAGAACTCAACTCCAGTTTCCAACTATCTTTCTGCAGATGAAATGAAGAAGGTAGCTGAAGAAACCATGGTAGGTGGTAAAACACTTACTGGTCTTCTTGGAACCTCTGCATGGTACGCTCCAGGTGCTGCCGGAGCCGCGTTGGTTGAAGCCATCGTTCGCGACCAGAAGAAGGTTATGCCTTGCTCTGTATACCTCGATGGTGAATACGGACAAAAGGACCTTTGTCAAGGTGTACCGGTGGTTATCGGTCGCAATGGTTGGGAAGAGATCATCGATTACAAGTTGAATGACGAAGAGCAAGCCCTCTTCGACAAAAGCGCAGAATCCGTTCGTGCTATGAACGACGCATTGGAGCTCTAATCGCATTCTACCTCCTATACAAGAAAGGTCGCCTATTTCGGGCGACCTTTTTTTATGCTCTTATCATCATTGTGATGTATTTACTCTAAAAAGATCACCTCCTTGCTGGAGCTGCATATTAGCTACTCGAGTAGATAGACTAACCATGACCTGCGGAGGAACAGGGAGATCTGGAGGGGGGTAGATAGAATTTGTAGAGAGTGTTGTCAGGAGGGTAGGGCTTTTATGGCGGGTAGGCACCGGGCGTGGCTAGCCCCGCCCCAGTCTCAAGTTCGGAAGATCCGGGAACACCTTCCCCGTTTTCAGAGGATCAGTTTTGAACAAAGCCCAAGGGTAACTAAACGAATACAAACGTTTACCATACGGCTATTGGGAAGATTATTCGGAACTTGAAAGGTGGGTGGAGGTTGGAGGCCCCGCAAGATAGGGTCGGAGATCACCTTTAAGGTAGAAATCTCGACCGCCATTCTACAGGAGGCATGGGGCAAACATCATACTTGCCAAACCACTTATATCTCACCCTAGCTATTCCCTTATAGACCCAATCCCTGAAAGGCTTTGGGAAGATGTATAGAATACCGAGTAGTTTCCAAAAACCTCCCATTCGCATGGCAATTTCAAGAGCTGCATTAGAATGGGTCAATATCTCATCTTCTGTTATTAGTATGAGACTATCCACCTTTCGAAGACTGGCATCTTGCTCCAAATAAGTACTTGCAGTATCACCCTTCAAAGGAGCAAACTTGAATCTTTGCCTCTTGTCGTTCTTCAAGATCCACTTAACCGACCCATTGCATAGGGCGCAATGTCCATCATATAATAAGAGAAGATCTACGTCAGTGTTTGATGATCTTTGCATGCTTGGCCTTATCTTCCTGTATAACGCGCAAGATATACATACCGTTCGCGAGTGTCGAGAGGTCGATCTCAGTTTCACCGTTCATCTCTCCACTGAATTGCAACCTTCCGTTCAAGTCGATCACTTGATATGAAGCATCATTATTATCTTCTAAAACGACACGAATACGCCCATCTGTTGGGTTCGGATAGATGTCTACGTTGAGTGGTTCTTCCACTTCAAAGGTGCTGACATCATTTGAACGGTATTCGCCTTTCATTAAGATCAACCCGCCTCCGTAGGTGCCTATAATGGCCTCAGGGAAGGAGTCGAAGTCGAGGTCACTAAAGTCTGCATTCATTCGACGGAAACCCGTTAGCAGATTTCCGGCTGGAGCTGTGATCGGACGAAGTTGCATACGCGTATTTGGGCGAAGAGTGGAAGTGGCAAGGTATGGCATGTTACAACCATTCTTAACATTCGAGTTCCAGCCCGTGATGTCGCCGTATGCGTTGGCATTAAATCCTACGTCCGTAACTTCTACGTGATTATCTACTAAAGGTAAGTTTCTACTAAAGCATATCTCGATCACTAAGCTGGACTCGCCATCCCAAATGAATGGTTCCTGGAGGTTGAAGTCGTTCCATCCTGGAGTGATCGGCGCCACGTAATCATATACTTCCACAAGATCACTTTGGAAACTATTGAGTTCAGTTGAATCTATGTTGCCCATTCTAATGATCATACCATTTGTAAGGCTGTTAGAAGTGTTGGTGGTGGTAACCTTAAATCCAATACTTTCTACCTGTCCATAGACAAAACCCGCAGCCTGCAGTTCTGCAGCGGTGAAGAGTATCTGGTTCCTACCCGTTCTCTTCACGGCTCCAAAAGGAGTTTCTTCTGATGTTGAAGTTGATCCGCTTCCAGTTCCAAACTGACTGTTATTTACGGATGGCTGGTTGATGATAGCAGCAGCGGAATCAAATTGTTGAACTCCGATATCTTCACTTCCTACCATCAGTAGGTCCTTGTTATTGTAATCATACATGCGAGGAACGCTGTAGCCTTTGAACTGACCACGGAAGTCCATGTTGATACCGCCGAACTTGTTCGTTACAAAGCTGTAGTTGTTCGACCCCGTGTTCTCATAATAGTTGATGGTACCATCTTTCTCACCAATGATTAGGTCAAAATCTCCATCTCCATCGAAGTCATAGAGTTCAGGAGCTGCGTTTTGTCCTACATCAATCCCACCAAAATTGGGAGTCTGAAGAACGAAATTCGGACTGAGTAGTGTTCCGTTATTTTGATAATAGGCAAGTGTTCCATCCTCAAAACCAACGATCATATCGAAGTCACCATCCGAGTCCATGTCCGCAAAGGTTGGAATAGGAGAGAGAGGGTCGGCAATACCTGCGAAGGAGATCAAGTTCTTATTGGCAATGGTGAATGAGATATTAGATCCGGTGCTGGTATTGCGCAGATACCACATGGAAGGAAAATAATTACCTCCACTAAGCCAACGACCGCGATTACCAACAACAATATCTTCCTGACCATCCCCATTGAGGTCCACAAAAGTTGGGAATGCTCCCTCGCCGAGATCAATCATCGTGGATTGAAGGAAAGAGCTATCAACAAAATTAAAGGAAGGATTCGTGTTGGTGCCGTTATTCTTGTAGAACCACACCTGATTTAGGGTCTTTGATGGCATGATGTTAGGCGCTGCTACAAGGTCCTTTACGCCATCAAAGTCGAGATCCAGATAATAGAATGCAGGGAATACATAAAGGTCTACCATCACATTTCCATCAGGAGCCCAATCATTGGTCTGCGAACTCATATATGCACTATCGGCCGTGCCGGTATTTGTAAGCAAGGTTGATTCTGGGAAACTGATATCGCCCATCACGAGTTCCTGAAGACCATCGTTGTTCATGTCGAGAGAAAGAACGGTGGACCCCGCATGCTGAACATCTTCTGGTCCGTTCATCGGTGGAGCAGAACCTGGGATACAAGCATCCAGTACTACGCCATTGTTATTCGAGTCTTCTTGGAAACCACCCCAACACTCCTGACTTAGATTGTAATCCAATCCACAATTATTGGCAGATACGTTTTCATAGAAGTATACTTGGACACCATTTGTTTCGAAGGAAAGGATATCGATATCACCATCCCCGTCAACATCTTGGATCACTGGCATATCCAACTCCAGAACGTACACCTGTGATGTCTGTCCATTATTAAAGGTTGTCCTCAATAGCGGATCATTACCCAAAGCCCAAGTGAAAGAAAGACTATTTCCAGTACTCGTGTTTTCCCAAACTCCAATGCCATTTGGCACCTTCGCAAAGAGATCCATCTTCCCATCACAGTTAAAATCTGCCGTCTTCACAATGAAGTTGAGATCGGGAAATGAGTCAACGTATTCCGGAGCGTATTTATAATTTCTCGCAGAACCAGTGCCCGTAGTTAGGTAAGGAAGCAGCGCACTTCCGTCGCGATCGAACACCAAGAGGTCCATTTGACCATCGTTATTTAGATCGATCTCACTGAATTGTGGATTGTTCAAACCCGCAGCGAAGCCGTTTTCTAAAAGGGTTGAACCGTCCGTAACATCGGGGTGTAGATATTCCTGAAACTGGAACTGACGCTGGGCGGAAAGAGAGAAGGTAACCGCCAAGAACAAGCTAATGAGAGTATATTTCATGTTTGAGTTTTTGAACACTGGTAAGGTACGAAATCGCCCATTTTTTCAAGGGTTCAATGAGTGAACGGAAATTGGGATTTATGAAATGAAGTTCTATATATTTGCGCGTTATTGAAAACCCTTACGCTAAAAACACGCAACCATGCAGAATAAAGGCGTGATCCGCTTATTCGCGATTGTATTTGCGCTTGTGTGCATCTGGGAGCTTTCGTTCACTTTTGTGTCTAATCAGGTTGAATCTGAGGCGACGGAAGTAGCGAATGGCGATCAAGACCGCAGACAAGCCTATCTGGATTCGATGCTTAATCAGGAAGTATTCAGCCTAGGGCCGGATTTCCTGACATACACGTATTCAGAAGTTAAGTCCAACGAGATCAACTTGGGCTTGGACCTCCGTGGAGGTATGAACGTAATCCTAGAGGTTTCTGTTCGCGACATTCTTTTGACTCTTGCAGATGAGAGTGATGACCCAATGTTCCGCAGAGCATTGGCACATGCCGATACAGCTGTGAATAGCAGCCAAAGCTCTTACATCGATCTTTTCTTCGAAGAACTCGATCGACTAATCGCTGAAGACGGATCGAATAGGTCATACACCGATCCAGCTCTGTTTGGAACACAATCCATTACCGAACGTGCAGGATTCAACGCCGAAACGCTGCAAGTAAAAGAGCTTATTCGTCAGGATGTACGCGAAGCCGTAGATAACGTCTACACCGTACTCAAGGCGCGTATCGACCAGTTCGGTATCCTACAACCAAACGTTCAACAACTCGAAGGAACCGGAAGGATCCTTGTTGAACTTCCAGGTGTTAAGGATCCAGACCGTGTGAAGGATATCCTTCAGTCAACGGCCGAACTCGAGTTCTGGCAAGCCTACCAAATGATCGATGTGCTTCAGTACATGGACGAGGCAAATACACGTCTTCGTGATATCGTTGATGTCCCAGAAGAGATTGAGGAAGCACTCGACCAAGCAGGTGAGGAGTCGGATTCAGACGATTCTGATTTCGATGCATCTCAGTTTGCGGGTATCGAAGAAGAGGAAGCAGATTCTACTGAAGAAGAAATGGCTGCCGACACTTCCGCCGTTTCAATGGAAGATAGCATCATCCAGCGCTTTAACCCGCTATTCGAATTGATCCAACTTAACTACGATCAGCAAGGTCCACGCAGTGGTCCAGCCATCGGTTTTGTTCGTGTTCGCGACACAGCCCAATTATTGGAGTACTTGAACATGCCTCAGATCCGTGCCATGCTTCCAGCGAATCTTCGCTATGTGAAGTGGAGCTTCGGGAAGGCAGACGAGCTAGCTAACGTAGTTACCTTCTATGCACTTGCTGGTAATCGCAATAACGATGCTGAACTTACGGGCGAAGTGATCGTTGACGCACGTCAAGATTACAATGAAGCAGGTCAGGCTTACGTTTCCATCACCATGGATGGTGTGGGTGCCAATGCTTGGGCTCGCCTGACAGAGCGCCTAGCTAATACGCCGGATCCATTTGATGCTGAAGGTTCTCCTTACATGGCGAGCGGTCCGCGCGGTGGTGACCAACAACGTGGTTACATTGCTATTACCTTGGATGGAGTTGTTTATTCAGCACCTTCAGTAGAGCAGTCGATCACCGGTGGTAGAACTTCTATCGAAGGACAGTTTTCTACACAGGAAGCCCAGGATTTGGCTACCGTACTTCGTGCAGGTAAGCTCCCTGTTCCAACCAAGATCGTTCAAAGCGACGTAGTTGGACCAACACTCGGTGCGGAGGCTATCGCTGCTTCACTCAACTCCTTCCTCATCGCACTTCTCGTTGTGATGATCTACATGGTATTGTATTATAACTTCGCAGGTATCGTTGCCGATATCAGCCTCTTGGTGAACATGTTATTCATCTTCGGATTCATTGCAGGTCAAGGTATCGTACTTACCCTCCCAGGTATGGCAGGTATCGTTCTAACCATCGGTATGGCCGTGGATGCGAACGTGATCATCTATGAAAGGATACGTGAGGAGATCGCTAACGGAAAAGACCTCCGATTGGCTATCCGCGATGGTTACAAGTACTCTTACAGCGCGATCATCGATGCCAACTTGACTACCATGTTGACAGCCATTGCGCTCTTCATCTTCGGTACTGGCCCGATTCGTGGATTCGCATCTACCTTGATGGTAGGTATCGCATTCTCTGTTTTCAGTGCGATCTTTATTACTCGCTTGGTTTACGAATGGAGACTTTCTCGTAAAGAGACCATCTCCTTCAGCACCAAGTTCTCTGAAGGTGTATTGAAGAATGTGAATATCAACTTCATTGGTAAGCGCAAGACGGCCTACATCATCAGTGGTATCTTGATCTTGGTCTCTATCATCTCACTTTCAACGAAAGGATTGAACCAAGGCGTAGATTTCGTAGGTGGTCGCTCTTACACGGTTCGCTTCGATCAACCAGTTGATGTGTCTGATATCAGTACCAGCGTAGGTGAACAGTTCGTTGATGAATCAGGACAAACGTATGCGCCGATCGTGAAGACCGTTGGTGATGCATCACAAGTTGTGATCACTACCAAGTATCGCGTGAACGAAACAGGTGCCGAAGTTGATGAGTCTATTCAAAAGCAGCTCTTCGCAGGTATCCAACAGTATTATGCGAATCCTATCAGTGAAAAGGACTTCCTTTCGCAGGCTGACGACGAGGCTATTGGTCTCGTGGCTAGTCGCCAAGTAGGTCCAACTATCGCAGACGATATCGGAACGAATGCTGTATTGGCTGTCGTAGTTTCCCTACTTGCCATCTTCCTGTACATCCTCTTGCGATTTAGTAAACCACAGTACTCGATGGGAGCGATCGCCGCGATCGTGCACGACGTTATCATCGTGTTCGGTATCTTCTCCATCTTCGATGGCATCTTGCCGTTCCAGTTGGAGGTAGATCAAGCATTCGTGGCCGCCATCCTTACCGTGATCGGTTATTCACTGAACGACACTGTGGTTGTATTCGACCGTGTTCGTGAATACTTCCAGCACTATCACAAGAAGCGTGCTTTGGATACCATCCTAAACGGTGCGATGAATGGTACGTTGAGCCGTACCTTGAATACATCCATGACCACACTCATCGTATTGTTGATCATCTTGATCTTCGGTGGCGAGTCGATCCGAGGTTTCATCTTCGCGATCACCGTAGGTGTTGTTGTAGGTACCTACTCATCACTCTTCGTTGCAACTCCAACGTTGTACGATACAACCAAGGATAAGGGAGAAGACAAGAAGTAATTATCCCTACTGATCTATCATATGGAAAGGCTGCCCAAACGGGTGGCCTTTCTTTTTTAATGGAGGTTGAACTCCCTTTAAAGATTAGTACTTTTGTATCTTCAATTGAAGCACTTTATGCGTTCATTCCTATTCATTAGCGGACAAGAGATCTTCATCATATTGTTGATCGCAGTTGTATTCTTCGGAGCTAAGCGTATTCCAGAGCTTGCACGAGGTCTTGGTCAAGGTATCAAGTACGTGCGCAACGCTACCAATGAACTCAAAAGAGAAATCAACGATAGCGCGGAATCGAACGATGATATTCGCGAAACCAAAGACGCCCTAGCTGAAGGAAAGAAAGCACTTGACGAGCTCAAGGATTCAGTTAAGCGCTCAACACGTCTGTAAATGCCATTACTCTGGATAGCCCTCGGTCTAGTCCTTCTGCTCGTTGGTGGTGAGCTACTCGTTAGAGGTGCATCCGGCCTAGCGCTCAAAATGCGCATCACTCCACTTATCGTAGGACTTACCATTGTTAGTTTTGCTACCAGTGCCCCAGAGCTTATTGTTAGCGTTCAAGCGAGTATGAATGGTCATTCCGACATTGCCATTGGTAATGTGGTGGGATCCAATATTGCCAACATAGGATTGATCTTAGGTTCGGTTGCCCTCGCCTTCGCCATCCCTGTAACCTGGCTGGCCTACCGCAATGATTGGATTGCCATGGTTGGCGCATCAGGGCTACTTTGGCTATTCATATTAGATAGGAATCTCTCATCCACAGAAGGTGTAATTCTCGTTGCTGCACTCATCGCCTACATGATGGTCAAGATTCGTGAGAATAGGAATCAACGCGATGCAGCCGCTGAGATACCCGAGGGAGTGGCCAAAAAGAAAACCTGGCTACTCGTTGTCATACTCATCTTATCCATCCTAGCCCTTCGATACGGAGCGGAGTTCTTAGTACTCGGTGCCGTGCGAATGGCCATCGCGGCGGGAGTAGAAGAGAGGATCGTGTCGCTTACAATCGTGGCATTCGGAACGAGCTTGCCCGAACTCGCTGCATCCATGGTTGCCGCATACAGAGGTGAACGCGAGATAGCCATCGGAAATGTCATTGGCTCCAATATCTTCAATATTCTTTCTGTTCTCGGCATCAGCTCGATCATTACGGATATTCCGGTGCAAAGTAAGGCTACACTCAACTTCGATATCTTCTGGATGATGGCCTTTGCTCTGCTTCTTTATCCTCTTATCATTCTTTTCAAGAAGAATCATATCGGTAGACTTGAAGGCCTTTTATTATTAGGAGGATACTTTACTTATATCCTTTTGTTGGTATTAGGCCCGTGAAATCCAGGGTAGCATCTTTGTATTTATATCAATTTTCCAAACACACCCCCCTCTTTTCAACAGGGTGTTCACAAAATTTGATAGTAAAATGAAGAACACCCCCTAACTCTATCCTATATTTGCCGTCGTAAAACCAATTAAACAGGATTTTGCCATGGCTTCCATCCGATTTTTTTGTCTCCAAGAGACATTGAACCGCAAACCGGTTCGCTTCCAGCCCGAAGAAGACAGAGTATCAGACTACTTCGCTTCTCACGTATTCAATGATAAGTCGATGCGCGCTTATATGACCAAAGAGGCATATAAGAGTGTGCGTAATGCGATCGATTTTGGTACGAAGATCGACCGTGAGGTTGCCGATCAAGTTGCCGCAGGTATGAAGGCTTGGGCAGTAAGCAAAGGTGCAACTCACTATACGCACTGGTTCCAGCCGCTTACAGGTGGTACAGCAGAGAAGCACGATTCATTCTTCGAGTCAACCGAAGATGGAGATGCCATCGAGAAGTTCAGTGGATCCATGCTCGTTCAACAAGAGCCAGATGCGTCCAGTTTCCCTAATGGCGGGATCCGTAACACATTCGAAGCGAGAGGTTATACGGCTTGGGACCCAACCTCACCAGCATTCGTCATCGGTACAACGCTTTGTATCCCTACGATCTTCGTTTCTTATACAGGTGAAGCACTAGACTTTAAGACACCTCTACTTAGAGCTCTTCAAGTAGTGGATCAGGCCGCAACAGAAGTGGCTCAATATTTTGATAAGAATGTCAAGAAAGTAAATGCAACCCTCGGATGGGAGCAGGAGTACTTCTTGGTAGATAGCGCACTTTACAATGGTCGCCCAGACCTTACCCTTGCCGGAAGAACACTCATGGGACACGGCCCAGCTAAGGGTCAGCAGCTGGATGATCACTACTTCGGATCTATTCCAGAGCGCGTGATCCAGTGTATGCAAGAGATCGAATTTGAAGCCCTTCGTTTGGGAATTCCTATCAAGACTCGTCACAACGAGGTAGCTCCAAGTCAGTATGAGTTTGCCCCTATCTTCGAGGAAGCAAACGTAGCGGTAGACCACAACTCACTCTTCATGGATATCATGGAGAAGGTGGCTCGTCGCCACAATTTCCGTGTACTTCTTCACGAGAAGCCTTTTGCGGATATCAACGGATCAGGTAAGCACAACAACTGGTCTTTGGCTACTGATACGGGCGTGAATTTGCTTCAGCCGGGTAAAACGCCGAAGAGCAACTTGCAGTTCCTGACCTTCTTCATCAATGCCATCAAAGCGGTTCACGATTACGATGATCTTCTTCGTTCTTCGATCGCTTCTGCAGGTAACGATCACAGATTGGGAGCTAACGAGGCGCCTCCTGCGATCATCTCCGTATTCATCGGTGAGCAGCTTTCTGCAGTCCTTAACGAACTCGAACAACTCGAGTCGGGTAAATTGTCGCCTCAAGCGAAAACCGATCTCAAGTTGAATGTGGTAGGTAAGATCCCTGAGATCCTTCTTGATAACACCGACCGTAACCGTACATCTCCATTCGCGTTTACAGGTAATAAGTTCGAGTTCCGAGCTGTTGGTTCACAACAGAACTGTTCTCAACCAATGACCGTCCTCAATACCATCATGGCTCAGCAGTTGAAGGATTTCAAGGCTGAAGTGGATAAGTTGATCAAGACCGGCCTGAAGAAGGACGACGCGATCTTCAACGTATTAAAGGACTACATCAAGGCTTCTAAACGCATTCGTTTTGAAGGTGATGGATACGGCGACGCTTGGGTGAAGGAAGCAGAGAAACGCGGACTGAACAACGTACGCGACACGCCACGTGCACTCGACTTCATGGTTACGGATACGGCGATCAAGCTATTTGAAGACAATGGTGTCCTCAATAAGGTCGAGGTAGAAGCTCGTCACGAGATCCTTCTAGAAGAATATCAAAAGCGCATTCAGATCGAATCACGTGTACTTGGCGATATCGCTGGTAACCACGTAATTCCAACCGCGATCCGCTACCAGAGCACATTGATTGAGAACGTTCAACGTTTGAAGGAGGTATTCGATGAGAAAACCTTCAAGACGATGGCTAAGGAGCAATTGGAAATGATCCAATCTATCTCCGAACACATCCGTGTGATCATCTCTGAGAAGGAAGCAATGATCGAAGCGAGAAAGAAAGCAAATAAATTGGGTGATACCCGTGAAATGGCCATCGCATACTGTGATACTGTGAAGCCATACATGGATTCTATCCGCTATCACGCTGATAAACTTGAACTTCTAGTTGAAGATGAGCTTTGGCCTTTGCCGAAGTATAGAGAGATGTTATTCACTCGCTAATCACTTCTTTTACAAGATTGTTGAGAATTCCCTCGTTAGGTTCTAGCGGGGGAATTTTTTTTAATGCCGCAATTGGCTATTTTAGCGACTTTCGCACAGAATAGAACGCAGAATAAACCAGAATGAAATACGCGCGACTCGCCTTTTTACTTGCTCTTTCTATGTGGTTTACCAATCCGATGATCGCTCAATCGGATGAAAATGAGCCAGAAGAAGAGATTTCAGATGAGCACAAGGACGCAAACGAGCTCTACGAAGCCCGTCAATACGCCTTTGCCGCTGAGTTGTTCCAAGAAGCATATTCAGAAGCTAACTCCCGAGAAGAAAAAGGGGAGATCGCATACAAGCTTGCGGAATGCTACAGATGGATGTCTGATTACCGCAAAGCTGAATCCCAGTACCGTCGTGCCCACCGTCTCGATTATGGCTCGATCTGCTTGCTACGTCAAGCCGAAATGAAGAAGATGCAAGGCGATTACGAAGACGCCATCGAACTCTACCAAGAGTTCAAAGAAGAAGCTCCGGGTGACCCAAGAGCTGACGCCGGTATTCGCAGCGCAAGACAATCACGCGATTGGATGGATAACCCACCAACTCGCTATCAAGTAGAAAACCTCGGTCGTGATATCAACAGTCGTGAGCCAGACCTAGCTCCACGTTACGCAGGTAGACGTGGCCGCGAAACGGATGTACTCTTCTTCACTTCTCAACGCGAAGAAGCTACAGGTAAAGACGAATCAGGATTTACAACATTCAACTTTGGAGATATCTTCTCCATCGAAAAAGAACGTCGCCGTCCCAATGACCCTAACGAAGGCGCATGGTCTACACCCGTGCAGATCGACGGCGATGAAGAGATCGTTAACACCCCAGATCACGAAGGGGTAGTAGCATTCGACAGCCGAGGAAGTGTGATGTACTTCACACGTTGCCAGGTGATCCGCAGAGCCCATATGGGTTGTAGCATTTGGACGTCAAGAAAGGCCGGCGTTAGCTGGATGGCTCCAGAACCAGTAGTTATCACTTCAGATAGCTCTATCTCAGTTGGTCACCCTACGTTGAGTACCGATGATGAGATACTGTATTTCTCAGGAAACCTCGATGGCGCTAAGAATGGTAGTAAAGATCTTTGGATGACTTCCTACGACCGTCGTACGCGTTCGTGGAAAGAACCAACCAACCTTGGAGATCTTGTGAATACCGATGGTGATGAGCTCTATCCGTATATCCATGACGATGGCAACCTTTACTTCTCTTCCAATGGCCACGGCGGTATGGGAGGATTGGACATCTTCAAGGTTGCTCTCGACGAGAACGGTATGCCAACAGGAGAAGTAAGGAACCTCATGTGGCCAATCAACTCTCCAGGTAACGATTATGGTTTGATCTTCGAGCCAGGAGATACCAGCAAGGGTTTCATGACATCCGATTGGGAAGATCGCGATGAGCATAGAGGAGCCGACGACCTTTACTCCGTTTACCTTGTTCCTTTGGAATACACCATCAGTGGTTTGGTGACAAGCACAAAGGATCGCTCGCCAATTCCACAAGTTACCGTGACACTCGAAGGAGGAGATGCACCGATCGTAGTGAATACAGATGCCGATGGTTACTATAGCTTCTCTCGCGACCAACTGGAGCCGGGTGTAGTTTATAAGATCCGTTACGAGAAAAAGAAATTCTTGAGTGGTGAGGCGAATGCCACAACCGTAGGTGTTCCACTCTCAGCTCACGAATTGGTGATCGACGAAGAAGGCGATTACTACATCCACAACATCACAGTTAACGTGGGTATCGACCCAATTGAAGTACCTATCGTACTACCTAATGTTCTCTTCGAAACGGCGAAGTGGGATCTGAATGCAGATTCAAGAGCCGCTCTCGATACAGTTGTCCAAACCCTGAACCGTAACCCGAATATCGTTATCGAGTTGCGTTCACACACAGACTATACAGATACGAAGGAGCGCAACCAGATCCTATCTCAGAAACGTGCAGACACGTGTGTGAGCTACCTTGTATCTAAGGGGATCGACTCTGCTCGTTTAGTGCCGAGAGGTATGGGCGAGGATGAACCATACGTGATCCCAGAAGATTACGATGGTCTTTATTCAGAAGATTTCGAGGCAGGACGAGAGCTCAGCGAGTCTTGGATCAAGAGCCAGTCAAACACCATCGAACAGAAAGCTAACCAGCTCAACCGTCGTACGGATATGAAAGTACTCCGCGACGATTACGTTCCAGCACAAGGAACCGCTTCAGGTGAAGTTGCGGAAGGTGAGGGCGAAGGAGCTGGAGAAGAATCAGGACCTGTCGTTGGAGAGTTCCATACTATACAGGGCCGCGAGAGCATCGGTCGTATCGCACGTCAATACGATGTGAGTGTTCGTGACTTGAAAGAGTTGAACGGCGGACTAAGAGGTGTACGTCTCGTGGATGGAATGATCCTCAAGATCACTCCGGGAGCCGACTACTCTGAATTCGATAGAACTCACTATCAGGTTCAACGCGGAGACGAGATCGATGACATTGCTGAAGAGCTTGGTATCGATGAAGACGTTCTAGAAGAGTTGAACCCAGATATCGATCTTGATCGCCTGCCACCAGGTTTGTATCTCAGAATCGAATAGAAACTCGATATACTCATGAAAGCGCCCTGCTATTTGCGGGGCGCTTTTGTATTTTTGCAGCATGGAAAAGAGCTCGCGTTACGCCGAAAGAGGTGTGTCATCAGGAAAAGAGGAAGTTCACAAGGCCATTGCACACGTTGATAAAGGCCTATTCCCCCAAGCGTTTTGTAAGGTTATCCCAGATCATCTGACCGGAAGTGAAGATCACTGCCTAGTGATGCACGCTGATGGCGCGGGTACGAAATCGTCACTCGCCTATGTCTATTGGAAAGAAACAGGTGACATTTCCGTCTGGAAGGGCATTGCGCAGGATGCCCTCGTGATGAATATCGATGACCTTCTATGCGTAGGAGCAACAGAAAATATACTTCTTTCCTCCACCATCGGTCGGAATAAGAACCTCATTCCAGGTGAGGTGATCTCTGCCATCATTCAAGGCAATGAGGAACTGATCAAGGAGTTTGAATCGTATGGCGTGAAAGTGGTGTCTACCGGCGGTGAAACAGCAGATGTAGGTGACCTCGTTCGCACCATCATCGTTGATAGTACCGTGATCGCCCGCATGCGTCGCGATGAAGTGATCGACAATGGCAATATCAAACCAGGTCAAGTGATCGTTGGGCTAGCAAGCCATGGTCAAGCGGATTATGAAGAGGTATACAACGGTGGAATGGGTAGCAACGGCCTTACCTCAGCTCGACATGATGTTTTCAATAAACTGATCGCCGAGAAGTATCCTGAAAGTTTCGATCCATCTGTACCTTCCAACCTCGTTTATTCGGGTAGCGTGTCTCTCACCGAAGAAGTGAAAGGTACGGGCAGGACCGCTGGTCAACTTGTACTATCCCCAACCAGAACATACGCTCCTATCATTAAAAAGGTGTTAGACGAGCACCGTTCATCTATAGGTGGAATGATACACTGCTCAGGCGGCGCCCAAACCAAGATCCTTCACTTCTTGCAAAAAGGTCACGTTGTAAAAGATAATTTATTCGACACTCCGCCTCTCTTCGAAATGATCCAACGCGAAAGTGGAACATCATGGGAAGAGATGTATCAAGTGTTCAACATGGGACATCGAATGGAACTGTATGTAGATCCTTCGGCCGCTGATGCGATCATCGAGATTTCAAAAGGATTGGGCGTAGATGCCAAGATCGTGGGTAGAGTGGAAGAGTCGGACAACGCCGAGCTTACCATTACCAGCGCGCACGGAACATTTACTTATTCTAAATGAATACACTCGATCGCTTAAATGGTATTCGTCAGCGTTACGACGAAGTGAATGATCTTATCGCGCAGCCCGATATTGCGGCTGATCACGAGAGATATATTCGCCTACATAAGGAATACAAAGAGCTGAAGCCGATCGCCGAGGCTCGTGACAAATACATCGAACTCAACGAACAGATCGAAGAAGCGCAGGAGGTGATCCGTGAAGGAGCAGATCCTGAGTTTGTAGAGATGGCTGAGGAGGAGTTGAGCTCTGCTCGGGAAGAACTGGAAAAGCTCGAGGAAGAAATCAAGTGGATGCTTGTTCCAAAGGATCCTGAAGATTCCAAGAATGCCGTACTGGAGATCCGCGCAGGAGCCGGAGGTGATGAAGCTAGTCTATTTGCCGGTGATCTCTTTAGAATGTACCAACGCTACATCGAAGGTAGAGGTTGGAAAATGGAGTTGATCAATGCCAATGAAGGCACCGTAGGCGGTTACAAGGAGATCGCCGTTGGGATAACCGGTGAAGATGTATACGGGGTAATGAAGTATGAGAGTGGAGTGCACCGCGTTCAGCGTGTTCCTTCCACCGAAAGCCAAGGCCGTGTCCACACCTCTGCGGCATCCGTAGCCGTGCTCCCCGAAGCAGAGGAAGTGGATGTTGAACTGGATGAGAAAGACATCCGACGCGATACTTTCCGCTCCAGTGGTGCAGGTGGTCAGCACGTCAATAAAACAGAAAGTGCCATTCGTCTAACACACCTTCCCACAGGTATCGTAGTGGAATGTCAGGATGGTAGGTCTCAACATAAGAACCTTGAACAAGCCATGAAAGTGTTACGTGCACGCTTGTACGATAGAGAGGTTCAAAAGCACCATGATGAAGTCGCTCAAAGGAGAAAGACTCTCGTTTCTACAGGTGATAGATCAGCCAAGATCCGCACATACAACTTCCCTCAAGGTCGTGTGACCGATCATCGCATTGGTCTAACCACACATAATCTCAACGATGTCCTCAATGGAGATATCCAACAGTTCCTCGATGAATTGAAGATGGCAGAGAATACAGAGAGATTGAAAGAAGGAACCGAAAACTTCGGATGATGACGCGCAAAGAACTCATTGCCCAGATCCGTGAGAAGAAGTCCATGCTTTGTGTAGGTCTTGATACCGACCTAGATAGGATTCCCTCTCATCTACTCAGTGAAGAAGATCCCATCTTCTCCTTCAATAAGGCGATCATCGATGCCACGGCTCAACATGCGGTTGCCTTTAAACCGAATACAGCTTTCTATGAGGCATATGGGATCGATGGTTGGAAAAGCTTTGAGAAGACGGTCAATTATCTGAACGAAGCCTACCCAGAGCAATTCATCATTGCAGATGCCAAGAGAGGGGATATCGGCAATACAGCCAGAAGGTATGCAAAGGCCTTTCTCGAAACATTGAATTGCGACTCCATCACAGTTGCACCATACATGGGTGAAGACTCTGTAGTTCCATTCAGATCTGGCGAAGGGAAGTGGGTGATAGCCCTAGGCCTTACCTCCAATCCCGGAGCTGATGACGTTCAAAAGTTAGTATTGAAGGGTGGGCGACCTGTACACTTAGAGGTGATGCATAAACTGGCATCATGGATAGGTCCAGATGAACTCATGTTCGTGGTGGGTGCTACGCGTCCAGAGCAGATCAAAGAATTACGTGAAGCATTCCCAGATTACTTCTTCTTGGTTCCCGGAGTAGGAGCACAAGGTGGTAGCGCATCTGAAGTGGTGGCCAATGGGTTGATCAAAGAGGATTATGGTCTACTCATCAACGCTTCTAGGGGAATACTTTATGCATCCGATGGAAAGGATTTCGCGCACGCGGCAGAGAAAAAAGCCATCGAATTAAAACACCAAATGGGCTCGGCATTCTGACCGATCTTTATTTGGATCTTATCATCAAGAGGCTGTTTGAATTTTCATTCAGCCTCTTTTTTGTGCTTGTCAGAAGCTTCTCACATAACGGACTGTGTGTAGGAATATTCATCGTCAACTCAGGATATTCCTACAATACAGAAGGTTTTTGTAGGAAAGAACTTGTTGCCTGTAGGACAATATCGAGACAACTTAGAGGTGTGGAAAAAGGGAAAAATCTAACCACCCAAAGTCCACAGAGCCTCTTGGCTCGTAAATGAGACCTGGATCGGAAATGTTCTTTAATCCTAAAACCTAAAAAAAACTGTCCGACATGAGAACAATGACTACACTCACATCAAACTGGAAGAGCACCGCATTCTTCGTAGGTCTTTTTTGGCTGATCTCAGTTGCCGCTTCTGCACAGTCAACTGCAACTGACACCGTATGTGTTAATACAACAGATGTTGTTTACGGAATTACAGGAGCTGATCCAACCTCCAACTTCACGTGGGGATTTGCAAATGGCTTCTCTGCCCTTGGTACTATTGATAATACAGTAAGCACCAACAATGATGAAATTGAGATCGACTGGGGAAGCACTGCTGGATCCACTCGAATCTTTGCGGTAGAGCAGAGTGCCGATGGATGTTATGGTGATACGGTATTCTTAGACGTGGTATTAAATCCACTACCAACTATCGCGCTTACAGGGGATATCGTCTGTGAAAATGATTCTTCAAGCGTGAACTTGACGTTAACAGGCACGGCTCCTTGGAACGTGACCTTGACAGACGGCACGAACAATTATAGCTACACTGTGAATAATGCAACTGCTACTGTTTCAGTTGGTGTATTCACTCCTGGAACGCAAACAATCAGCGTTGTAAGTGTATCTGACGCCAATGGATGTAATGCCGATGTATCGGGTGTAACTCCAGCTACGATCACCATCAATGCTAAGCCTACAACGGGTGGTATCTATCACTTCTAATCAGAATCGAATTAAGTCGAATCTATTAGCGAACCAAGGTGCGCAGGATACTCACACCCATATTGATCGCTTTACTCAGTGCCTTTGCAGGGACAACCCAAGCGCAGATCGTGGATACGGTCTGTGCTTCGGGTGGGCCCTCCAACCTGGCAGTGAATCCCACAACTGGTTCTTCATACCAATGGTGGGTGAACGGCGGGAGTATCCTATCCGGTCAAGGTACCAACGGTATCTTAGTTGACTGGATCTCCACACCAGGTTTGTACGACGCAACAGTTGTAGAAACAAATGCTGATGGCTGCATCGGCGATACTATAAAAGCTCAAGTGTACATCACATTGCCAAATACATCTTACATCTCTGGACCAACAATCGCCTGCGAAGGGCAATATGTTGAGTTGAAAGCCTCAGATGATAAGAATACCGGCAAGTTCCTTTGGACAAACGGAGATTCAGCTGATGTGATCTCATTCTTTGCATCTAAGGATACCACGATCTACAGGGTCGCATTCAACGAAAACTGCGAAAACGATACCGTATTCCACACAGTTCGAGTGTTGCCAACTCCGCAGATCGCCGTGAGTACAGACGCTCATTCAGATACTATCAGCTTCAACACCTACGTGAACTTCATGCACAACGGTGAGCAGATCGGTAATATCGAGTGGTATTTGAACGGACTATGGATGGGCAGCGGCAATTCAGTTGATATGCTGTTCACGCAACCAGGATGGAATACCATTCAAGCAGTGGGCCGATCAGGATTGTGTTCAGATACACTGACGCACCACATGTACGTGGAAGAAGAATTGAAAGTGCACATTCCTACCGCCTTCTCTCCAAATGGAGATGGTTTGAATGACGTTTGGAACTTTGAAGGATTCGGGTTCGATGACTATGAAGTTCATATCTTCGATCGTTGGGGCAACGAAATGGCAGCATGGGATAAAGAACATCCAGGCGAATGGGACGGTACATTCCGAGGCCAAAAGGTTGCTCCAGGAGCATATAGCTATTCTGTGAAAGTGATAACCGTGCACAATCACATCAAGAACTACAACGGTGTAATTACTGTAATCCGATGATCTAGAGACCTGTTCGGATTACTCTTAGGGGGGAGAGCGGCCTTAACGGGTCGCTCTCATTTTTTATAAACGTTTGTATCCGTTTATCCTACGGATAAATGTCCATTGCTGGCGGACATTGCCAGTATGACAGAAGAATTCTTGCAGTTCATTTGGAACAGCTCATTGGTCCTTGACAGTGCTCTGGTAACAACAGATGGTCAGCCTATTGGCATTCTTGATAAAGGACAATGGAACGATAGAAGTGGCCCCGATTTTTCAAATGCCTATATCACAATTGATGGCGTTCATTGGTACGGACCAGTGGAAATACATCTCAAAAGCAGTGATTGGTACGCGCACAACCACTCCTCCGATCCTGCTTATGATCAGGTCATCCTTCACGTGGTCTTCGAAGATGATCAACCCGTGCGCTATAGAAGTGGTGATCTGATACCCACGCTTGTCCTAGATCGATCAAGGTTAATAGATGAATATTGGAGATACGAAAGGTGGCTGTCGACAGATCAAAAGTTGGTATGCGCCAGATCCATGGGGGATGTCCCGATACCACTCATAACCGATTGGATCGAATTCCTGGGCTGTGAAAGGTGGAAGGAACGCCAAAAAGAGGTTGAAGACCTAAGGACACAATTGAACGGCAATATACTTAAACTTAGGTCGATCCTCGTTGCCCGAACCGTGGGTATGCCCTCCAATTCATATGGACTCGAAGTGCTTGCTCGTAGATTACCTGACTACCGGATCATCCGACATTCTTGGGATTGGCCCACATTTCGATCATGGATCCTCGAGTTGGCCGGATTCGCTGAGAGTCCAACAGATCAGTTTATCGATAGGAAGTTCAATGTGGCAAAGTTGGGGAAGGAGATATGGAGTTGGGGAAAGCTGCGGCCAAGTTCCTTTCCATCTGTGAGGGTCCAACAATGGGCATGGTGGTATTTTCAAGTCGTCATCCTGAAAAAGCCCCACAAGAGTTTTCTGGAACTCGACTTCTGGCAAAACTCAGACCTAAGATCAAAGCCTGGTAAGCAAACGCTCAGTATGTGGGCGATCAATACAGCGCCTTGGATCGACGCCAAGCTTGAGTCGACCATTAGTAGCGAATGCAGCTGGAATAAGATTCCGCCTGAGAAAAGTGAGAAGCTCACCACCTATGTTGAATTAGGCGTCCCTAATCGCAATGCATTGCATTCTCAAGGAATCTTGAATTTGAGCAAATCGTTTTGCCAGCAGAAAAAATGCTTAAATTGTCACATTGGGAAACACCTTTTGAAGCAGAGGAATTATGATTGATCGAATTCGTTCGGAGTTTGAAAAGAGAGGGTTTGAAGTGTGTCACCGCATAGGTGAAAGGCTCGGTATCCGACCTTCGCAGATCCGTATCTTCTTCATTTACACCTCCTTTATCGCACTTGGCTCTCCTTTGATCGTTTACCTATTCCTCGCTTATTTATTGAGATTGAAGGATGAGCTTTCACAAAAGCGAACCTCCATCTTTGACCTATGATTTGGCTACAGCCCTCTAGTTGAGTAGATTTGGGCTTTTTGAATTTTTCGGGAACAATCTTGGATGATCTCGGTTGCCGAAATACACGACACTTGAAACTAAAGTTCATTTGAGACTATGAAGAAACTACTCACCCTACTGGGCGTAGCTGTTGCTCTCCTATCCTATGGTCAATCGTCTTTGTCTATTGACAAGATTGACATCGGCAATCCTCCAGAGATCAATAATGGTAGAGCCACCGCAGTAGTCTCCGGTGGAGAGGAGCCATACACCTACTATTGGAGCAACCAAGAAACAGATACCACCGCAACTGAGTCTCGCGGGCTAACCGAAGGTATCACCCACTCCCTAACGGTGGTTGACGCCAATGGAGATAAAGTAACCAAGGAATTCACCATTGAAACGGCAACAGTTGCCGAAGGATTCAATGGTGCTTTTACACCCATCGTTGGCGCCGTTGGATCTGTCCTGCTAGGGGATCCATTTGCAGCCCTCGGACTATACGACAACACCATATATAATGATGCCGGCGATGTGGCCAAGCATCCAAATGGCGACACAAGAACTACAACCATTCCATTCATCGTGGTTTGGTTGATCCTCGGAGCCCTCTTCTTTACGATCAGAATGGGCTTCATCAACATACGTGGATTCAAGCACGCAGTAGATCTTGCGCGTGGTAGATTCGATGAGCCTAATGCCCCGGGTGAGGTGACTCACTTCCAAGCCCTGGCTACAGCCGTTTCGGCAACTGTAGGACTAGGTAACATTGCAGGGGTAGCCGTAGCGATCTCCATCGGTGGAGCAGGAGCAACTTTCTGGATGATCATTGCCGGACTTCTAGGTATGTCCTCTAAGTTCGTGGAGTGTACCCTCGGCGTGAAGTACCGTAACATCAATGAAGACGGTTCGGTGTCAGGTGGACCAATGCATTACCTCACAAAAGGTCTCGCTGAAAAGAAAATGGGTGGACTAGGAAAGGTGCTAGCTTTCGTATTTGCCATTCTTGCTATTGGTGCATCATTTGGAGGGGGTAACATGTTCCAAGCAAACCAAGCTTACCAACAATTATCCGGAGAGTTCACTTCCCTCGAAGGTATGGGACCAGTGTTCGGTATTATCCTAGCAGTAATGGTAGGAGTTGTGATCATTGGCGGTATCAAGAGTATTGCAAAGGTTACTGAGAAGATCGTACCTGTTATGGCGGTTACCTATGTGATGGCAGCCCTTGTGATCATCGGCATTAACTTCGATCAAGTAGGTGATGCCTTCATGGCCATTTACGACGGAGCATTCAACGCGGAAGCATTGCGTGGTGGTTTTATTGGAGTATTAATCCAAGGTTTCCGCCGTGCAGCCTTCTCCAATGAAGCTGGTGTGGGTTCTGCAGCCATCGCTCACTCGGCCGCCAAAACAAAACATCCCGTAGCAGAAGGATTTGTAGGACTCCTTGAGCCATTTATTGATACGGTAGTGGTTTGTACCCTTACAGCATTGGTGCTCATCTTTACTGGAAAGCACCTACCCGAAACAGGAACCGCAGTGAGTGGAGCTCAAATGACATCAGATGCTTTTGGCACGGTGATCGAATGGTTCCCAATGGTTTTGGTAATTGCCATTTTCTTATTCGCATTCTCAACCATGATCTCATGGTCTTACTATGGTCTGAAAGCATGGACGTTCATTTTCGGTGAAGGCAAAATCACAGAGATCATTTATAAGGTGATCTTCTGTCTCTTTGTGATCGTCGGTTCGTCCGTAAGTCTCGGTGCCGTGATCGACTTCTCCGACATGATGATCCTAGCTATGGCATTCCCTAATATCACCGGACTCTTGATCTTGTCAACCGATGTTCGGAAGGACCTTAGGAAATATATATCCGATCTCAAGGCAGGTAAGATCTTCACCAGTTATGTGAAGAAAGAAGCACCAGCCGGAAAATAAGCGTATGTAAACGTTTATAAACGACTAGTTAAGAACGCCATGTGCACCTTTGTGTATGTGGCGTTTTTATTTGTGGTTGAGTGTTAAGCGATCGGAGCGTCGACGGCTCCTCATTTTATTCCTTACCCCAACCTTGATCGTACTTCTTTCAGAGACCATTATCGCCGATCGGAAAGGTGAAGGTCAGAGTGAAACACTTCAGTTCTGGCAAGCTAAAGTTGATTCGATGAACCGGCAACATGAGATGCTAAGGAGGGAAAAACTCATCTCTTTTGAGCAAACAGGAGCCTTCTTAGCTGATACCGCTACGGTGTCGACCTGGCTTGCATCGGGCTTGAACAATTCTGAAGCTAATCGGATCTACAATTATATATCAGCAGGAGGGAGCATTTCAGATGTTGAGGATCTTCGACGGTTGCATATCGGTGACAGTCTTTGGCAAGAACGGGTAGGACCGATGTTGATCCGTACGGAGAGAACATCGAAGGGGACATATGACCGATCAATTAAACTAGGTAGTCCATTTAAGGTGAACATCAATGAACCGGATTCATCAAAGTTGATCGCCGCTGGATGGCCTGAGGAAGTGGTGCGCAGGTGGTGTAAATATGTTGGAGCAGGGGGAGAGCTGAGGACGTTGTCGGACCTAAAAGATATATATGGTATGAAGGATGAGTGGGTCGATCAATGGAAGGATAGTTTGATCTTTCCGATACAAAGGGAGTGGTCCACAATTGATATCAACACTTTCTCACTCGATTCATTCATGGTAGATAGAGGTTGGGCACAATGGCAGATCGATAAAGTGACCCATTACAGAACTAGATTGGGTGGATTTCATCGTGTCGACCAACTATTTGAGGTGGGGATAGATTCGGGGCGGGTAGAGCAGATGGCGATCCTTGCTGTTGTGAACGGAGGAATTGTGAAGATGTCGTTCAATGAAATGGCTTGGACGGACCTAGCCAAACATCCCTATGTGACTTGGGAAATGGCCAAAGCGGTGGAGTATTATAGAACGAGGGTTCGACCTATCGAATCGCTGACCGATCTAGTAGGGATGGAAGGATGGAATGAGGAAAGCGTAGAAAGACTTCAAGTTTATTTTAAAAGATGATTGCACAGGAAGATTAATACGATTACTTTTGTCGCCCTAATGAAAGGAGGTGTCCGCTTATGTTAGTAGTACAAGTTAAAGAAGGAGAAAGCATTGATCGCGCGTTGAAGCGTTACAAGCGTAAATTCGACCGTACGGGTACGATGCGTCAACTCCGTCGTCGTCAGCAATTCACGAAGCCGTCAGTTGCTCGAAGAACAGAAAAGATCAAAGCTGCTTACATTCAACAACTCCGTTCAAACGAAGAGGAATAAAAGTTAGCTTGAATCATATTGAAAGGTCGTCCTGATACGTTAAATTAGGACGACCTTTTTTTATGCCCACTACTCTAGGATCCTTTATAGAATATCTACGTGTTGAGAAGCGCTCATCTGAGCATACGCTTCTTGCATATCAGCGTGACCTAGAGCAATTTTCCGATTACTTATTATCTGACTACGAAGAGGAAGACCTGACGGAGGTAAAGACGATCATGATCCGCGATTGGGTTATGATGTTGAGCGAATCGGGATTGGAAAGCAAGAGCATCAATAGGAAGATCTCCAGTTTGAGATCTTTCTACAAGTTTGCTTTGCGCACAGGTGTGATCAAGACCTCTCCCGTTGATTCTATCAAGTCGTTGAAAGTTCCCAAACGTGTAGTAAGAACCATTAGTGAAGACGACATGTCTACTGTCTTAGATCCTTCGCTCTATATAGATGAGAACAATGGGGAGAGAGATAGGATGATAGTGTTGACGTTCTACACGACGGGTATGCGTCGTTCGGAATTGATCAACTTGAAATGGGACGATATAGATGAGGTGGGAAGAAAGATCCGCGTGTTGGGTAAGAGAAATAAGGAGCGGCTGATACCCGTTTCTGATAGGTGGCTGAACGAGATTTCTGTCTGGCGACAAAAGGTGGCTGAGGTGGGTGGTAATCGCACTTTCGTTTTTGCCGATGAATCGGGCAATAAGCTCGATCCAAAGGTTGTTTATGATAGCGTGGTTTATTATCTTAGTAAGGTAAGCTCAGCGGAGAAAAGAAGTCCTCATATTTTACGTCACACCTTCGCTACACATCTTTTAAACATGGGTGCAGATCTTCAAACCATCAAAGAACTACTCGGCCATAGCAGTCTCGCTGCTACTCAGATCTACACTCATAGTTCTATCGATCAAATAAAATCAGTGTATAACGATTCTCACCCTCGGGGTAGGGAGTCTTAAAAATTAGCACACATGAAAGTACAAGTGCAATCTGTAGGTTTCAAGGCAGACCATAAGCTGGTCGACTTCATTCAGCAAAGGATGGATAAACTAGACCAATTCTATGACCGCATTATTGGAGGCGAGGTTTACCTAAAGGTAGATAACAATCATACTCGTGAGAACAAGATCGTTGAGGTTAGGGTGAATGTACCTGGGAATGACCTAGTAGCTGTAAAGGAGTGCACTTCCTTTGAGGAGGCTACGGATCTAGCGGCAGATGCACTGAAAAGACAAATTGATAAGCACAAAGCAAAATTAAGAGGTGTCTAAATCAGAGTGTTAGAAAAAAAGAGCCCCGCAAGTGCGGGGTTTTTTTATGCGGGCATTTTGAGGGAAGGATATAAAGTGTATTTTTGCCCCCGCTTCAGAAGAATAAAGAAGCATAAAAACAAACGGGACCGTTTGTGTGAATTGAAATCTTTCATACATTTGCAGTCCCTTTGAAAAAAGGTCGAGATCAAAATCGGCTAGTTCTTAGGAATACTGCGGCGTCAGCCGTTTTTTTTAAGCCAGCATAGCTCAGTTGGTAGAGCAGCTGATTTGTAATCAGCTGGTCGGCGGTTCGAGTCCGTCTGCTGGCTCAAGTAATCCAGATGTAGGTCTGGATGGTTCTTTACATAGTGTTAGAAAGATATTGGGGAGATACTCAAGCGGCCAACGAGGACAGACTGTAAATCTGTTGGTTTTTACCTTCGCAGGTTCGAATCCTGCTCTCCCCACTAGGCAAGGAGGTTTAATTGAACGCCCGTAGTGGGGTGGGTTTGATTGAGCCTGTTTGTGTTGGTTAAGCGGAAGTAGCTCAGTTGGTAGAGCATCAGCCTTCCAAGCTGAGGGCCGCGGGTTCGAATCCCGTCTTCCGCTCAAGGTTTCCCCTGGGGGTCACCGGTTAGCCGATGTAGCTCAGGGGTAGAGCGTTTCCTTGGTAAGGAAAAGGTCAGGGGTTCAATTCCCCTCATTGGCTCTAAGATTGTTTTTAGGTCTTTCGGGTTCATTTAATAAAAAGACGACTCATCATGGCAAAGGAGAATTTTGTACGTTCCAAGCCGCACTTGAACATTGGAACTATTGGTCACGTTGACCACGGTAAAACTACTTTAACAGCTGCTATTACTACTGTATTGGCTAGCAAAGGGTTTGGCCAAAAGCGCGATTTCGATTCAATCGACAACGCGCCTGAAGAAAAAGAGCGTGGTATCACGATCAACACTTCACACGTAGAATACGAAACGGCAAACCGCCACTACGCACACGTTGACTGTCCGGGTCACGCCGACTATGTAAAGAACATGGTTACGGGTGCTGCTCAGATGGACGGTGCTATCTTGGTAGTTGCTGCCACTGATGGCCCTATGCCACAAACTCGTGAGCACATCCTTCTTGGACGTCAGGTAGGTATTCCTCGCATCGTTGTTTTCTTGAACAAAGTTGACATGGTAGACGACGAGGAGCTTCTTGAGCTCGTTGAGATGGAGGTTCGTGACCTTCTTTCTTTCTACGAGTATGACGGTGACAACGCACCAGTTATTTCTGGTTCTGCACTTGGTGCCTTGAACGGCGAAGACAAGTGGGTTGAAACTGTTATGCAATTGATGGAGGCTGTTGATGATTATATTCAAGAGCCAGAGCGCGACAAGGACAAGCCGTTCTTGATGCCAATTGAGGACGTATTCTCAATTACTGGTCGTGGTACTGTAGCAACGGGCCGTATCGAAACAGGTGTTGCCAACACAGGTGACCCAGTTGAGATCATCGGTTTCGGTGACGAGAAATTGAACTCTACTATCACAGGTGTTGAGATGTTCCGTAAGATCCTCGATACTGGTGAAGCTGGAGATAACGTAGGTATCCTTCTCCGTGGTATTGAGAAGAAGGACATCCGTCGTGGTATGGTGATCTGTAAGCCAGGTTCAATCACTCCACACGTGAAGTTCAAGGCTGAGGTTTATATCTTGAAGAAAGAAGAAGGTGGTCGCCACACTCCTTTCCACAACAAGTACCGTCCTCAGTTCTACTTGCGTACTACTGACGTAACAGGTGAGATCCACCTTCCTGATGGAGTTGAAATGGTAATGCCAGGTGATAACATTTCTATCACTGTACAGCTTATCGCTCCAGTTGCAATCAACAAAGGTCTTCGTTTCGCGATCCGCGAAGGTGGCCGTACAGTTGGTGCAGGTCAGGTTACTGAAATCATCGAGTAATCGATTGATATAGTTTTATGGCAAAAGGTGTCCCGATTTTTCGGGATGCCTTTGTGCCGTAATACGGGTTTGGCTTTCCGCAAACGCGGAGTGAGAGTGTAAGACATGGGTTTGAAGCTCTTAGTTTTGAAGAGAGACTTTCAGGACAGTGAACCTTAGACATACGGGTGTAGCTCAGTTGGTAGAGCAGTGGTCTCCAAAACCAAAGGTCGTGAGTTCGAATCTTACCACCCGTGCTACTAGAGAAAGAAAATGAATAAGATCAAAGGATACCTCCAGACCTCATACGAGGAGTTTGCACAGAAGGCCACATGGCCTACGCTTACTGACTTGCAAAAAAGTACTGTATTAGTTCTTGTTGCTATGGTCATTTTTGCATTGGTGATTTTCGGAATGGACCAAGCGATCATGAGCATCTTGGGGCTTATCCGAGACTTCTTTAATTAATCCCAGGGACTGAGATCCATGAGTGACGGAAAGAAATGGTATGTAGTCCGCGCCATTAGCGGTCAGGAGAATAAGGTGAAGACCTACATCGAGAGCGAAGTAGAATACGCCGGCTTGACTGATCTTATGGGGCAAGTTTTGGTACCAACCGAGAAGGTGTACCAGATCCGCAATGGGAAGAAAGTATACAAAGAACGCAATTACTACCCTGGTTATATCATGGTAGAGGTTGTGTTGACCGGCGAAATGATCCACACGATCAAGAACGTTCAGGGTGTGATCGGATTCCTCGGCGAAACAAAAGGCGGAGATCCTGTGCCATTGAGAATGAGCGAGGTGAACCGTATGCTCGGTAAGTTCGACGAACTTGCTGAGTCTGCAGAACAGATCAACATTCCTTTCGTAGTAGGGGAAAGTGTAAAAGTGATCGATGGACCGTTCAGAGACTTCTCTGGTACGATCGAGAAGATCAATGAAGAGAAGCGAAAGCTCGAAGTTATGGTGAAGATCTTCGGTAGAAAGACACCACTCGAGTTGAGTTTCATGCAAGTAGAGAAAGAAAGTTAAAACGAGATGTGAGCTCGTTCGACCCGAGGAAGCTTCCACCCGAAGGTCATGCACGCTTAACTCATTTATAAAGAACTGCAACAATGGCAAAAGAGGTAAGTGCACTTATTAAGCTGCAAGTTCGCGGTGGTGCTGCTAACCCTTCGCCTCCAGTGGGTCCTGCCCTAGGAGCGAAAGGTGTCAACATCATGGAATTTTGCAAGCAATTTAATGCAAGAACCCAAGACAAACAAGGCAAACTTCTGCCGGTTGTTATCACGGTTTACGCGGACAAGTCTTTCGATTTTATCGTTAAGACTCCACCTGCAGCCGTACAATTGATGGAAGCAGCCAAGATTAAAAAAGGATCTTCTGAGTCTAACCGTGTCAAAGTGGCCAAAGTAACTTGGGATCAAGTTCGCACGATCGCTGAAGACAAGATGCCAGACTTGAACTGTTTTACCGTAGAAAGTGCGATGAGCATGGTAGCCGGTACAGCACGTTCAATGGGTATCACGGTAACCGGCCCGAAGCCGTTCTAACGCAATAAAGCATTGGAGATGGGAAAATTGACCAAAAAGCAGAAGGCTGCTGCTGAGAAGATTGAAAAAGGAAAGATGTACTCTGTTGAAGAGGCTTCTGCCCTTATCAAAGAAGTGAACACTACTAAGTTCGACGCAAGTGTTGATCTAGCCGTACGTTTGGGTGTAGACCCACGTAAAGCTAATCAAATGGTACGTGGCGTTGTAACGCTTCCGCACGGAACAGGTAAGGACGTACGCGTTTTGGCGCTCGTTACCCCTGATAAAGAGCAAGAAGCGAAAGATGCCGGTGCCGATTTCGTTGGCTTGGATGAGTACATCGAGAAGATTAAAGGTGGTTGGACCGATGTTGATGTAATCGTTACTATGCCTGCCGTTATGGGTAAGATTGGTCCGTTGGGCCGTGTGCTCGGACCACGTGGTTTGATGCCAAACCCTAAAACTGGTACTGTAACTATGGACGTTGCTAAGGCGATTTCTGACGTGAAAGCTGGTAAGATCGATTTCAAGGTAGATCGCTACGGTATCGTTCACGCATCTGTTGGTAAAGTGTCTTTCACTGCCGATAAGATCAAGGAAAATGCTGAAGAATTGCTCAAAACGTTGATCCGCATGAAGCCGGTGGCGGCTAAAGGAACCTACGTAAAGAGTGTATTCATGTCTAGCACGATGAGCCCGGGAATTCCGGTTGAATCGAAGTCCCTTTAATTCATCTTCCAAACGACAGTGTAATGACACGAGAAGAAAAGAATAAAGAAATTGATGCTCTAGTTGATATCCTAGAAGGTGTAAGTACACTTTACATCGCTGATATCGCTGGACTCGATGCTGAATCTACATCGAACTTACGTCGTCAGGCGTTCAAGAACGACATCAAGATCAGCGTCGTTAAGAACACATTGCTGAAAAAAGCCATGGAGCGCTCTGAAAAGCCTTTCGAGGATCTTTTCGTAACGCTTAAAGGCAACACCAGCATCATGGTTAGCGAAACCGGTAACGCTCCTGCGAAACTCATCAAAGAGTTCCGCAAGAAGAGCGATAAACCACTCCTTAAAGGTGCTTACATCGAAGAGGCAGTGTATATCGGCGACGAGAACCTTGAGGCTCTCAGCAATATTAAGAGCAAGGACGAACTCATTGGGGACGTTATCATGCTCTTGCAATCGCCTGCTAAGAACGTTATCTCTGGCCTTCAAGGTGCAGCTGGTAACAAAGTGGCAGGTTTGGTTAAAGCTCTTGAAGAAAGAGCACAGTAATTTTTGTACGCACTCAGCTTCCAAATACGCGTAAGTTTAAACAATAAAAAGAAGTCAAAATGGCTGATATCAAAGAATTGGGCGAAGCCCTCGTAAACCTCACCGTAAAAGAGGTAAACGAACTCGCTACATACCTCAAAGAAGAGCATGGCATCGAGCCTGCTGCTGCTGCTGTTGCTGTTGCTGGTCCTGCCGGCGGTGGTGAAGCCGGAGGTGGCGAGGAGAAATCAGAATTTGACGTCATTCTTAAAGCCGCTGGTGGCTCTAAGCTTGCAGTTGTGAAATTGGTTAAGGAAATGACCGGTCTCGGACTGAAAGAAGCGAAGGAGAAGGTAGATAACGCACCTGCAGCAATTAAGGAAGGCGTTGCCAAGGACGAGGCAGAAGCCCTCAAGGCTCAGCTTGAAGAAGCTGGTGCCGAGGTAGAGCTAAAGTAAGCTCTCCCCCTGGAACAGTAAGGTTTAGGTCTTTCCTGGCGGTACAACGTCAGGATGGGCCTAGACCCTTTTGTGTATAAATTAACATTGCTTCTATAATGGCGAATCCTCTGGCGCACGAATCGGATAGGATCAGCTTTGCATCGACACTTGCCCAAGCCGGTTACCCGGATTTCTTGGACATTCAGCTGAAATCCTTCCAGGACTTCTTTCAAATAGAAACCAAACCGGAAGAGCGAAACAGTGAGGGGCTCTACAAAACCTTTGCTGAGAACTTCCCAATAACGGATGCGAGAAATCAATTCGTATTGGAGTTCATCGACTACTTCATCGATCCACCTCGATATTCAGAGATCGAGTGCATCGAGCGTGGTCTTACCTTTAGCGTTCCGTTGAAGGCCAGACTCAAATTATACTGCACAGATCCAGAGCACGAAGATTTCGAAACGATCGTGCAGGATGTGTTCTTGGGTTCTATCCCATACATGACCCCAAGAGGGACATTCATCATTAACGGTGCTGAGCGTATTGTCGTTTCTCAGCTTCACCGTTCTCCAGGTGTATTCTTCGGCCAAAGCTTCCACGCGAACGGTACCAAGCTTTATTCAGCTCGTATCATTCCATTCAAAGGTTCTTGGATCGAATTTGCAACTGATATCAACAGCGTAATGTACGCGTACATCGATCGAAAGAAGAAGCTTCCGGTTACTACCTTGCTTCGTTCTATCGGTTATGAGCGCGATAAAGATATTCTCGAGATCTTCGACTTGGCAGAGGAAGTCAAGGTTTCGAAAACCGCATTGAAAAGAGTTGTTGGAAGACGACTCGCAGCCCGGGTCCTCAAGACATGGATCGAAGATTTTGTAGATGAAGATACAGGTGAAGTAGTATCCATCGAGCGTAACGAAGTTGTCCTCGATCGCGATACACTCATCGAAAAGGATCACCTCGATGTTATCCTCGACGCCGAAGTGTCCCACATCCTCCTTCATAAGGAAGATGTAGAGAGCAGCGAGTATGCCATCATCTACAACACACTTCAAAAAGACCCTACCAACTCAGAGAAGGAAGCCGTAGAACACATCTATCGCCAACTTCGTAACGCCGAACCACCTGATGAGGAAACCGCTCGTGGTATCATCGATAAGCTCTTCTTCAGTGAGCAGCGTTACAACCTCGGTGAAGTAGGTCGCTACCGTTTGAACAAGAAACTCGGTCTCGATATCGAAAGCGATATCCAAGTCCTTACCAAAGACGATATCATCAATATCATCCGCTACCTGATCCAATTGATCAATTCAAAGGCGGAAGTAGATGATATCGACCACTTGTCAAACCGTCGCGTTCGTACCGTAGGTGAGCAAATGGCCAACCAATTCGGTGTGGGTCTTGCCCGCATGGCTAGAACCATTCGTGAGCGCATGAACGTTCGCGATAATGAGGTGTTCACGCCAATCGATTTGATCAATGCGAAGACCTTGAGCTCGGTGATCAACTCGTTCTTCGGAACCAACCAGCTCAGCCAGTTCATGGACCAAACCAATCCGCTTTCGGAGATCACGCACAAGCGTCGTCTTTCTGCACTCGGACCAGGTGGTTTGAGTCGTGAGCGCGCAGGCTTCGAAGTACGTGACGTTCACTACACACACTATGGTCGCTTGTGTCCGATCGAAACCCCAGAAGGTCCAAACATTGGTCTGATCTCTTCTTTGTGTGTTTACGCGAAAGTGAACAACATGGGCTTCATCGAAACTCCATACCGCAAGGTAGAAGAAGGTAAAGTTCGTCTCGATTCTGATCCTATCTACCTAAGCGCTGAGGAGGAGGAAGAAAAGGTAATCGCTCAGGCCAATGCACCTCTTAAAAAGGACGGTTCATTCGAGAATAATCGTGTGAAGGTTCGTGATGAAGGTGACTTCCCAGTACTCGAACCTGAGCAGATCAATTATATGGACGTCGCTCCAAACCAGATTGCATCTATCTCGGCATCACTCATTCCATTCTTGGAGCACGATGATGCGAACCGTGCATTGATGGGATCTAACATGATGCGTCAGGCAGTTCCACTTTTGCGTCCAGATCGTCCTATCGTAGGTACAGGTCTTGAAGGCCACGTTGCACGTGATTCTCGTGTACTCGCTCAAGCAGAAGGAGACGGAGTTGTTGAATTCGTAGACGCTCGTGAGATCCACATCCGTTACGATCTTACCGATGAAGAGCGCTTGGTTAGCTTCAATGATGATGTGAAGAAATATCACCTCACCAAGTTCTTGAAGACCAACCAAAGCACAACCATCACGTTGCGTCCTATCGTATCGAAAGGTGAGCGCGTTAAGAAAGGTCAGATCCTTTGTCAAGGTTATGGTACCGAAAAAGGCGACCTCGCATTGGGTAGAAACCTACTCGTAGCGTTCATGCCTTGGAAGGGTTACAACTTCGAGGATGCGATCGTTATCAACGAAAAGGTAGTTCGTGATGATATCTTCACATCTATCCACGTTGATGAATACACGCTAGAAGTTCGTGATACCAAGTTGGGTATGGAGGAATTGACCTCTGATATTCCTAACGTTTCTGAAGAGGCTACAAAAGACCTCGACGAGAATGGTATCATCCGCATCGGAGCTGAAGTGAAGCCTGGAGATATCTTGATTGGTAAGATCACTCCTAAGGGTGAAAGCGATCCTTCTCCAGAAGAAAAGCTTCTCCGCGCGATCTTTGGTGATAAAGCCGGTGATGTTAAAGATGCATCGTTGAAAGCATCTCCTTCATTGTCGGGTGTAGTGATCAACAAGAAGTTGTTCTCTCGCGCCGTGAAGGACAAGCGTCAACGTGCACAAGATAAAGAGGAACTAGAAGTGATCGAGCTGGAATTCAACAGCCAACTCGAAGGCGTTCGCGGTATCTTTATCGAGAAATTGTCACAACTCGTCGCTGGAAAGACCTGTCAAGGTATCACCAACGACCTGAACGAAGACGTAATTCCGAAGGGTACGAAGTTCACTCAGAAGGTGTTGAATAGCATCGAAGACTTTACTCGTATCACCGGCGGTACATGGACGACCGACGCGGATAAGAATGCGTTGATCCTCGACCTTCTTCACAATTACAAGATCAAGGTGAACGACCTTACCGGTGTATACCGTCGTAAAAAGTTCCAGATCTCTGTAGGCGATGAATTACCATCAGGAATTATCAAACTTGCTAAGGTTTATATCGCTAAGAAGCGTAAACTAAAAGTAGGTGATAAAATGGCGGGTCGCCACGGTAACAAAGGTATCGTTGCCAAGATCGTACGCGAAGAAGATATGCCATTCCTAGAGGATGGAACGCCAGTGGATATCGTATTGAATCCATTAGGTGTACCTTCTCGTATGAACATCGGTCAGATATACGAAACCGTATTGGGCTGGGCTGGTAAGAAGCTCAATAAGCACTACGCTACTCCGATCTTTGATGGAGCCACTTTGGACGACATCAAGAAGGAAACAGAAGCAGCAGGTGTGCCTGAATACGGCCATACGTTCTTGTTCGATGGTGGTACGGGCCAGCGTTTCGACCAAAAAGCAACTGTGGGTGTGATCTACATGCTCAAGTTGGGTCACATGGTAGACGACAAGATGCACGCTCGTTCCATCGGACCATACTCACTCATTACTCAACAGCCATTGGGTGGTAAAGCCCAGTTCGGTGGTCAGCGTTTTGGTGAGATGGAGGTTTGGGCACTCGAAGCATTCGGTGCTTCCAACATCTTGCGTGAAATCCTCACTGTTAAGTCCGATGACGTTGTAGGTCGTGCGAAGACCTACGAAACCATCGTGAAAGGTGAGCGAATGCCAGAACCGGGTATTCCAGAGTCGTTCAACGTATTGTTGCACGAACTTCAGGGACTCGGACTTAAGATTACTTTGGACTAAAGGAAAAGATTCCGTCCCGGTTGTATGACTGGGACGGGACTTCCTAATAATTTTTAATCCTCGCGTACAATGGCTCTACGAAAAGGAGATCAAAACACCAACAGCGGATTCAACACGATTACTATCAGCTTGGCATCGCCTGAGTATCTACTCGAGCGTTCAAGCGGAGAGGTGTTGAAGCCCGAGACCATTAACTATCGTACGCACAAGCCTGAAAGAGACGGCCTCTTCTGTGAGCGCATCTTCGGGCCTGTGAAGGACTACGAGTGTGCTTGTGGCAAGTACAAGCGTATTCGTTATAAGGGAATCGTCTGCGACCGTTGTGGTGTAGAGGTTACCGAAAAGAAAGTACGTCGTGAGCGCATCGGACACATCAGCTTGGTGGTTCCTGTAGCTCACATTTGGTATTTCCGCTCATTGCCAAATAAGATCGGATACTTGCTCGGACTTCCAAGCAAGAAGCTAGATATGATCATTTACTACGAGCGTTACGTGGTTATCCAACCAGCAGACGCAGTAGATAATGAAGGAAACCCATTGGAGTTCATGCAGTACTTGACCGAAGAGGAGTATCTCGATGCTCTCGAACGTCTCCCTGCTGAAAACCAATACTTGGACGATAATGATCCAAACAAGTTCATCGCCAAAATGGGCGCCGAAGCGTTGATTTCGCTTCTACAGCGCATCGATCTAGATGAACTTTCATACTCACTTCGTCACAAGGCAAATACCGAAACATCTCAGCAACGTAAGCAAGAGGCTTTAAAGCGTCTTCAAGTTGTTGAAGCTTTCCGTGATGCTAATTCACGTATCGAGAACAATCCAGAGTGGATGATTATGAAGGTCATTCCTATCATTCCACCTGAATTGCGTCCTTTGGTTCCATTGGACGGTGGCCGTTTCGCCACTTCCGATCTAAACGACCTTTATCGTCGTGTGATCATCCGTAACAACCGCTTGAAGCGTCTACTCGAGATCAAGGCACCAGAGGTGATCTTGAGAAACGAGAAGCGCATGCTCCAAGAGGCCGTGGACAGCTTGTTCGATAATACCCGTAAGGCGAGTGCAGTAAAGACCGATGCCAACCGTGCGTTGAAGTCGCTTTCTGATAGCTTGAAAGGTAAGCAAGGACGTTTCCGTCAGAACTTGCTCGGTAAGCGTGTTGACTATTCAGCACGTTCTGTTATCGTTATCGGTCCTGAATTGAAACTTCACGAGTGTGGTCTTCCTAAGGATATGGCCGCTGAGCTCTACAAGCCATTCATCGTTCGCAAGTTGATCGAGCGAGGAATCGTGAAGACCGTGAAGAGTGCTAAGAAAATCATCGACAAGCGCGATCCAGTAGTTTGGGATATCTTGGAAAATGTAATGAAAGGTCACCCGGTTCTTCTTAACCGTGCACCAACATTGCACCGCTTGGGTATCCAAGCCTTCCAACCTAAGCTTATCGAAGGTAAGGCGATCCAACTTCACCCATTGACATGTACGGCATTTAACGCCGACTTCGATGGTGACCAGATGGCGGTTCACCTTCCACTTGGTCCAGCTGCGATCTTGGAAGCGCAACTTTTGATGCTCGCTTCTCACAATATCTTGAACCCTGCGAACGGTAGCCCGATCACGGTGCCTTCTCAGGACATGGTATTGGGTCTTTACTACATGACCAAGATGAGAAAGAGCGACAAGGACTACACTGCACGCGGAGAAGGCATGACCTTCTACTCACCTGAAGAGGTTGAGATCGCTTACAACGAGGGCCGTGTCGATCTTCACGCTACGATCAAGGTTCGTACGGAAGACCTGGACGAGAATAGCGAGGTGGTTACCAAGTTGATCGAAACGACCGTAGGTCGAGTTCTATTCAACAAAGTAGTGCCTAGAGGTGTGGGTTACGTGAACGAGGTATTGACCAAAAAGGCGTTGCGCGATATTATCGCTAACATCCTTCGTCGTTCTGACGTTCCTACAACCGCAGACTTCTTGGATGCTATGAAGAACTTGGGTTACTCAAACGCCTTCCACGGTGGATTGAGCTTCTCCCTTGGTGACATCATGATCCCAGAACAGAAAGAGAAATTGATTCAAGAGGCCGAGCAAGAAGTTGAAGGTATCTTCAACAACTATAGCATGGGTCTCATTACGAATAATGAGCGTTACAATCAGGTAATTGACGTTTGGACAAACACCAACGCACGTCTTACTCAAGCTGCGATGCATAATTTGACGACCGATCGTCAGGGATTCAACCCTATCTATATGATGTTGGATTCTGGTGCGCGTGGTTCCAAAGAGCAGATTCGTCAGCTCTCAGGTATGCGTGGTTTGATGGCCAAGCCGCAGAAATCTGGTTCTAGTGGTGGAGAGATCATCGAAAACCCGATTATTTCCAACTTTAAGGAAGGTCTTTCGATCCTCGAGTACTTTATCTCAACGCACGGTGCACGTAAGGGTCTTGCCGATACGGCATTGAAGACAGCCGATGCGGGTTACCTAACTCGTCGTTTGGTTGACGTTGCTCAGGATGTGATCATTCTTGAAGACGACTGCGGTACATTGCGCGGTTTGGAGGTGAGTCCACTCAAGAAGAATGAAGAAGTTGTAGAGTCACTTTACGAGCGTATCGTAGGCCGCGTAGCCTTGAACGATATAGTAGACCCAATTTCTAGTGAAGTATATGTTGAGGGTGGCTTGATCATTCAAGAGGAGGCAGCTCGTCGCATCGAGGAAAGCCCGATTGAGAATGTTGAAGTACGTTCACCACTTACCTGTGAGAGCAAGCGCGGTATATGTGCGAAGTGTTACGGTAGGAACTTGGCCACTTCGAAAGAAGTACAAATGGGTGAGGCTGTTGGTGTAATAGCTGCACAGTCCATCGGTGAGCCAGGTACACAGCTTACACTACGTACATTCCACGTAGGTGGTACTGCGGGTAACGTTGCCGAAGAGAGCACCTTGAGAGCTAAGTTTGATGGTGTTATTGAATTTGATGACGTTCGTACTGTATCAGGCGAAGACAGCGAAGGCAATAAAGTAGAGATCGTTATCGGTCGTACGGGTGAAGTGAAAGTGGTCGATAAGAAGACCGGTATCGCTATCATGACTAGTAACTTGCCTTACGGATCACACCTTGTTGTCAAGGATGGTCAGAAGGTGAAGAAAGGTGACGAGATCTGTTCTTGGGATCCTTACAACGCTGTGATCATTGCTGAGAAATCAGGTAAGATCGGTTACCAAGACATCGTTCAAGGTGTTACGTATAAGGTAGAGATCGATGAACAAACTGGTTTCCAAGATAAGGTTATCGCTGATTCTCGTAACAAGAAATTGATCCCAACCATTCAGGTCCTCGACAAGAAGGGTGAAGAGATCAAACACTACACATTGCCTGTGGGTGCACACTTGATGGTGAACGAAGGAGAAGAGATCAAGACAGGTAAAATCCTCGTGAAGATTCCACGTAAATCTGCGAAAGCGGGTGATATTACGGGTGGTCTACCACGTGTTACTGAACTCTTTGAGGCACGTAACCCATCTAACCCAGCAGTTGTTAGTGAGATTGACGGTACGGTTAGCTACGGCAAGATCAAGCGAGGTAACCGCGAGATCATCATTGAATCTCGTACTGGTGAACAGCGCAAGTACTTGATCAACTTGTCTAAGCAGATCCTCGTACAGGAGAATGACTACGTGAAGGCGGGTATGCCGTTGAGCGATGGTGCAATTACTCCAAGCGATATCTTGGCTATCCAAGGTCCTACTCGTGTGCAAGAGTATCTTGTGAACGAGGTTCAGGAAGTATACCGACTTCAGGGTGTGAAGATCAACGACAAGCACTTTGAGGTGATTGTTCGCCAGATGATGCGTAAGGTTGATATCAAGGATCCGGGAGATACTAGCTTCTTAGAAGGTAACTTGATCCATGTTTCAGACTTCATTGAAGAGAATGATCTGATCTTTGATAAGAAGGTGGTTGAAGAGCCAGGAGATAGCGATACGCTTAAGGCAGGACAGATCATCAATGCGCGTCAGTTGCGTGATGAGAACTCTCGCTTGAAGCGCGCAGATAAGCAGTTGGTGGTTGCACGTGATGCGAAACCGGCAACTGCTGTACCGATCTTGCAAGGTATTACCCGTGCATCGCTGCAAACCAAGTCGTTCATGTCGGCTGCTTCCTTCCAGGAAACAACCAAGGTATTGAACGAGGCTGCTGTAGCCGGTAAGCGCGATACATTGGATGGTCTGAAGGAGAACGTGATCGTTGGTCACAGAATCCCTGCAGGTACAGGTATCAAGCATTATTACAAAGCGGTTGTTGGGTCTAAGGAAGACTATGACCAGATGATGGCTAAGAAGGACGTAGAAGTAGAAAGCGCTGAGTAAGATGGAAGGAGATCCAAAGGACCCGAAACAACAAGGCAATCAGCTCAACATTGAATTGACGCCTGAATCAGCTGATGGAAC
>CBFHXG010000011.1:0-63761 GCA_965659725.1 Phaeocystidibacter sp.
GCATGCTGCGCCACAACCCATGGCCGGCAGACAAACCCGCTCTGGCCATTGGTCCAACTACAGCAGCTAAACTCGTGGAACACGGGATCCAACCATTGGTGGTTCCTGAAACTCCCGACGTACTACTTATGACTCAACATTATCTAGAAATACAATCGAATGGCTCTACAGAATGATCTTTTGCTTCGTGCCCTCCGTGGCGAGGAAGTTCCACGTCCACCCGTATGGATGATGCGTCAAGCAGGTAGGTACCTACCTGATTTCATGAAGCTAAAGGAGAAGTATCCCTTCTTTGAACGTATCGGAAATCCAGAAATGGCAACAGAGATTACCATGCAACCTATCGATCAGGTTGGCGTGGATGCGGCCATCCTCTTCTCTGATATCCTCGTGATCCCTCAAGCGCTTGGTATCGAAGTTCAAATGATACCTGGCAAAGGCCCTTACCTTCCTGATCCGATCCGTACAGAAAAAGATCTCGATCGTTTGATCGTGCCCGATGTAGAGGATAGCTTAGGATATGTCTACGAGGCCATTAAACTCACAAAGCAAGCCCTCAACAATAGAGTGCCTTTGATCGGTTTCGCGGGATCTCCATGGACCATTCTGTGCTACATGGTAGAAGGCCAAGGCTCAAAGGAATTCTCTACCGCAAAGAGCTTCTGCTTCCAACGTCCTGATCTCGCACACCGACTGCTGGATGCAATTACTAATGCCACCATCGAATACCTAAAAGGAAAGATCCGCGCTGGAGTTGATGTGATCCAACTCTTCGACTCTTGGGGTGGAATGCTCGGCCCAAAAGACTATGCTGAGTTCTCACTTCAATACCTCGAAAAGATCACACATGCCTTGAAAGACGAGGTACCGGTGGTTCTCTTCGGAAAGGGATGTTGGTATGCCATGGGAGATCTTGCCAAAACAGGAGCCTCAGCATTGGGTGTGGATTGGACCGTAACTCCTCAACAAGCACGTCAGTTTGCTGGGCCAGACATCACCTTGCAAGGCAATTTCGATCCAAGTCGATTGCTAAGTCCGATCCCAACCATCGAGAAAATGGTAAAGGAAATGATCGATGGCTTTGGCACGCAACGCTACATCGCGAACCTAGGTCATGGTATCCTTCCGACTGTCCCAGTTGATCACGCTAAAGCATTCGTAAACGCTGTTAAGAACTACCAGAAATGAGCATGAGAGAGCGCTTTGCTGCACTGGTTCGCAATATTCAAGACGACATCTGCACGGCCTTGGAAGAGGCAGATGGCGGGGCTCGTTTTGAAGAAGACCTCTGGGAAAGGCCTGGCGGGGGTGGCGGTAGAACACGCATCATTCGCGGGGGAAACGTATTCGAGAAGGGCGGTGTAAACACCTCTGAAGTGTTTGGGACATTGCCTGAGATCATGCAAAAAAGATTGGGAGTTGACGGTGCTGAATTCTTCGCCACTGGGGTTTCCTTGGTCATTCATCCAGTTAACCCGATGGTTCCTACTGTACACTTGAACTATCGCTATTTCGAGATGTATAATGAAGATGGAAGCGTTCGTGATGCTTGGTTTGGTGGCGGTGCAGACCTTACCCCATACTACCTATTCGAGGAAGATTGCGTCCATTTCCACCAGATGCACAAGGATGCGTGTGATGTGATTGATGGGAACTTCTACCCGCAGTTCAAGAAGCAGTGTGATGAGTACTTCGTGAATTCACACCGAGATGAAAACCGCGGTATTGGCGGCATCTTCTATGATTATATGCGCCCTGATGCCTCTCATGATGCAGAAGATTACTTTCGATTGGCAGAGGAAAACGGCAAGGCTTTCCTAAAGGCCTATCTACCTATCGTCGATCGCCGTAAAGATCTTCCGTACACAGAAGAGAATCAGTTTTGGCAAGAGATCAGAAGAGGAAGATATGTAGAGTTCAACTTGGTGCACGATAGAGGAACCCTATTCGGCTTGAAGACCAACGGAAGGATCGAGAGTATCCTTATGAGCTTGCCTGCTCGTGCACGATGGGAATACGAACATCACCCTGAAAAAGGAACTGAGGAATATAAAATGCTCCAAGCTTTACAGCCGCGCAACTGGCTGAGTTTGGATGCGAGCAATTGATTAACTTGAAGGATATCATTCTATGAATCGTCCAAGAATACTTAGAGCCAATCCAGCGATCCGTGACTTAGTTCAGGAAACGAGACTTCATGTTCACGACTTTATGGTACCGCTTTTCTTAGTGGAAGGTAAAGGCATCAAAGAAGAAATATCTTCGATGCCAGGTTACTATCGCTACAGCTTGGATCTCTTAGAGGATGAGATCTCCGAGATCTCCCAACTAGGCTTGCGAAGCGTACTCCTATTCGTTAAGGTAAACGACAACCTGAAAGACAATGAAGGCAAGGAGGCCATCAATCCAGATGGTTTGATGCAACGCGCTATCAAGGTTATCAAAAAGGTGAATCCAGAGTTACTGTTGATGACCGACGTGGCCCTCGACCCTTATTCGAGCTATGGTCATGATGGCATCGTTGAAGATGGAAAGATCGTAAACGATGCAACGGTTGAGGTCCTCGCCCAAATGGCCTTAAGTCATATAGAGGCCGGTGCCGATTGGGTTGCACCAAGCGACATGATGGATGGTCGAATTGGCGCCATTCGGATCGCCTTCGAAAATGCTGGATATCACGAGGCGGGCATCATGGCATACAGCGCAAAGTTTGCAAGCTGCTTCTATGGACCATTTAGAGATGCCTTGGACAGCGCCCCGGGCTTTGGTGATAAGAAGACCTATCAAATGAATCCTGCCAACGGCCGAGCTGGTTTAAAAGAAGCCATCTTGGACCAAGAAGAGGGAGCCGATATGCTCATGGTCAAACCGGCCATGGCCTACTTAGATGTGATCAAGACATTGAAAGACGAAATGCTCCTTCCGATCAGTGCCTATCACGTAAGTGGTGAATACGCCATGATCAAGGCCGCAGCAGAAAAAGGATGGCTGAATGAAAAGGAAGCCGTTCTAGAGTCACTTACCAGCCTCAAAAGAGCTGGCGCCGACGTTATTGCTACCTACTTTGCGAAAGACGTAGCACGTTGGTTAAACGAAAAATAAACGCATTATGCTTCATCCTGAAGAGCGAAAGAACAGTCAACAATTATTCAAACGCGCAAGCGAGCACATCCCCGGTGGAGTGAACTCCCCAGTTCGTGCGTTCAAGTCGGTGGGCGGTGACCCTATCTTCTTCTCAAGAGCAGAGGGGGCTTATCTTTTCGACGAAGATGACAATCGCTATATCGATTACATCAACTCATGGGGGCCCATGATCTTGGGTCATGGTTTTCCTGACGTGATCGAAGCCATTCAGATGCAGGCCGAGCGAGCGATGAGCTTCGGGGCACCAACTGAACTCGAGATCCAATTGGCTGAAACTATTTGCGAAATGACGGGCATCGATATGGTGCGTATGGTGAATAGCGGTACCGAGGCTTGTATGAGTTCTATTCGACTGGCTCGTGGTTACACAGGAAGAGATAAGATCATCAAATTTGAGGGATGTTATCACGGTCATGGTGATAGCTTCTTGATCAAGGCCGGCTCAGGTGCTAGCACATTGGGCGTTCCAAATAGTCCGGGCGTTACAGCTGGTACAGCGGCCGACACGCTTACGGCTCCTTTCAACGACCTGAAAGCGGTTGAAAAGCTCATCGAAGAGAATCCAGATCAGATCGCTGCCATCATCACTGAACCCGTCGCTGGAAACATGGGCTGTGTTCCGCCTAATCCTGGTTTTATGGAAGGCATGAGAGAGCTATGCGATAAGCATGGGATCGTGTTTATTTTGGATGAAGTGATGACAGGTTTCCGCTTGGCTCCAGGTGGCGCAGCAGAGCGATTGGGAGTTACTCCTGATCTTGTGTGCTACGGTAAGGTGATCGGTGGAGGGATGCCAGTAGGCGCCTTTGGTGGTAAACGCGAGATCTTTGACCACATCGCTCCGACGGGTCCGGTTTATCAAGCAGGAACATTGAGTGGTAACCCTTTGGCGGTGATCAGTGGTTTGACCACCCTTCGTTACTTGCAAAATCACCCAGAGGTATATGCTCAGATCGACCATATCACCGAGCGTATTGAAGAAGGACTGCGCGAGATCTTGGAAGAAACGGACCTACCGTGGACCATCAATCGACTTGGGTCGATGATCAGCGTTCACTTCTGCGAGAACGAGGTAAAGGACTACACCACGGCTGCAGAAGGCAACAACGACTATTTCAAGCAGTTCTTCCACGGAATGTTGAATGAAGGCGTATACCTCCCACCAAGCGCATTTGAAACTTGGTTCATCAGTAACGAGATCACAGAGAGCGAGTTGGAACACACCCTCTATGCAGCGAAGAATGTAATTGAAGAAATGAACGCCCAAATGAAGTAAAATTCAAGCGCATCGTCATACATTTGAACGTGGAGCATCAACCACTCCACCTACGGGTCATTAGCTCAGTTGGTTTAGAGCGCTACCTTGACAGGGTAGAGGTCACTGGTTCGAATCCAGTATGACTCACAGACAAAAAACCACCTTGACGGTGGTTTTTTTTATTATCACGAGCCAAGCTTGCTTGAGCGAGTGAATAATAAAAAAAAGCAAAAGCGACGATAGGAGCGGTGGTTGAGTCAAGGCTCCAGGGCACCAAGGCTCGCTCGTTGATAACCCTAGGTGGAAGGGATTACAAAGACAACGGATATACCCAGAAACGGATAAACATTGTAACGTTTCTCAACTCATTAAACCACTTAAACTCATGAAACTCACCTAACTCCCCACAAAATAATATCCATTCCACTTCACGATCTTACGCTCAGGTTCTGCGTCGGGGTTATTGCGATCGTAGATAAGGTAGCAAAAGCCTTCAGCTAAACAGTTGGGGTCAAGACTCACGATAACTGCTCTTTCGAAATCGTTGTTGTAGGCGGATACACTTCGTGCCGTGTTCTGTAACATATCTGCCCGCTCGTCGGGTGAAAGTCCGATCAACTCATCGTCGTTTAGCTCCAGAAGGAACAAGTTGCGCTGCCAGAGTGAATTGCTTGTACCTGCCTTGCGGGATACCACCACGATCTTCCGATCACCTTCCCGAGCATCAAACCAGGTCAGTTCGTATTCGGTCCAACCAAAATTGCTGTTCAACCATTCGCTTCGAACTCTCAAATAGCGCTCTCCCTCTCCTACTATCGTGTATAAATTGGTGTCTCCTTCGGCAGAGATGATCATTACCTTTCCGTTATCCAGAAGTATGTCCAGCTCGTTATCCTCTAGTTCCGTGATCACCTGCGGTAGATCGCTATAAACCTCACGTGCATCTTGCGCGTTGGCTGTGAAATTGAATGCAAGAATTAAGATAGATAACAGATATTTCATGCCCTGATGTTTCGGTTGAGCTAAAGGTACTATTTCACTTTACATCTCAAGAAAAAACCCCGCCGAAGCGGGGCATTACCAAACATCTTGAAAGCCTTTAGCCTTCATGAAACCCACTTCCTTAAGGCAGGCTCCTCGTGTAAATAGCAAATTTTTATTTACATAACGTAAAATATATAGGACGTTTTTGCGCAAGTTGGTCAAGATTTGTTTGACATGTTTGCTTTAGTTCATCGCAAAGGGGAAAATGTCTACTTCAGATCATATCAAAATAGGCGAATTGATCCGTCAGGAGGTTGAGTCGAAAGGGATCAAAGTGTCTCACTTCGCCGACATGATCAATAGTACCCGTCAGAATGTCCACAACATCTATAAACGAGAATCGATAGACACGGCATTGCTCTTCGAGATTTCGCGTTGCCTTGGTCGAGATTTCTTCTCCGAATATTCTAAGATCCTCTATAGCGAAGGCGCAATTTCCAAGGTTGCCGAAACTAGTTCTATTGATTACGAATCCAGCGAAGGTGTGCATTATCACATTCACCTTTCAGACCTCAGCAAGTTGGATTCTGAAGACCAAGCAAAGCTCTTACGCTCCATCAAAGATGAATTGGGTAGAAAAGATGAAGGCCAGTCTAGGTAAACCGGCCTTCCAAAAGACGGGGTAGAACATTACCCCTACGCAAGAGAAATTTTCCTACTACCGTTGAGTGTTACGTTTAACTCCTACAGACCAACGTACAGTTCGAATCAAAGCGGATCCTTTGATTTGGTGTTTATCCAAGTTTGATCTCAATACGTAGGTCATGGGTATAGGCTATTGACAATGACTGGTATAAAAGTACCTTTCAATCCAATACAGCTCTCTGACACAGAATTCCTACAGCTTGATTACCAGTGATTTAAAAATTATAAATACGTAGAATTACGTATCAATTTTCGCAAAATCCGAACCTAGATCTCTATCTGAATGATACCCTCGCGAAGGGCACACAGCACAAGACCAATATGCTTCTTGGTTCCGAATTTTTGATGAAGATGCGAAATGTGTTTTTCCACCGTGCGGGAAGATATGTTCAGCTTATCGGCCATTTCAGCCGCGGTATATTCTTTACTCAATAAGTTAAGGATCTCCAATTCTCTTTGGGTAACACCATTCTGAATATTAGCTCTTCGCCTTCTTCTCGATCTAAAGCTGTCTTGAAATAGCGATTGAGAAACTTTCGCATTGAGATAATGACCTGTTTCGATCACCTTGTGAATTGCGTTCTCCACCTCATATGGGTCGGCATTCTTGAGCAAAAACCCCCTGCCTCCAGAACGGATAAACTCAACGATAATATCATTATCATCGTGTTGAGATAGACCGATCACTGGTAGATCGGGATGGTAATCTGCAATCTTAGAAACCGCCTCAATGCCATCCATGCGCGGCATTCGTATGTCGGTTATCACCACATCACATTCGTGGCGATCGATGGCATTCAACAATTCAATACCATCCCCCACCTCATGCACTACAGAGATACCGATCAAGTCGTTCATCAATGATACGAGGGCGGCTCGAACGAGTTGTTGATCTTCGGCTAAGATGACCCTGATATTATCCTTCGACATGTGTGGGTGGCGTTTTGATAGGTATTGCTATTCTCAAAGATACACCTTCACCTAAACCTGAGCTAAGTTGATGTGTGCCGTTCAAGTATTGAATCCGCGATTCCATATTCCGAGTTCCCAATCCTCGCTCAAACCGTTCTGGATCAAAACCCTTTCCGTCGTCTTTCAAGGTCAATTCGATCTTCTCACCCACCTTCACTTGAACAAATAGCTTCGTTGCTTCGGCGTATTTCATGGTGTTCTGAGCAAATTCTTGCACGATCCGGTAAAGGGAAAGGTCACGCTCCAAGTTCTTGTGCTTCCACTCCTCCGGAGCATCAAATTCTATCTTCAGATCGGTTCCCGTTTCGATCTTGTCGAACAGATCATCCAGTGCATCCAATAGACCAAATCGCTCGAGTACGGGTGGCATCAACTCGCGACTGATACCTCTGAGTTCCTGTATCGTATTATCGAGATGGGATACAGCATCCGAATGGTCGTTACTCCCATCGCTCCGAACCAAGGACAAGCGAACTACGGTAAGCTGGGCATTGATATGATCGTGCAACTCCTCCGCGATCTTCTTCCGTTCCCGCTCCGATGCATCGATGGAGGCTTTGAGCATCTTTTGTTTCTCTTCTAAAGCGATACGCGATTTCTCCTTTTCTGCCTCTACCATGCGTTTTCGCGAAAGATTAAGGGCATAGATGGCCGTAAGCGTAACCAGCATAAGCATAGTAACGCCACCTATGATCACAAAAAGCATTTGTATCAGATCCTCGCTCGACTCCATTCTTCCTTCAGGTTGAACTTATGAACTATTATCAATGAAACCACCAGCATCATAATGTAACCCAGCGTATGGCTTACACCGATGATAGACCTCATCATATCCTTGGTTTCTGGGCCTAAGTAAAAGGTGAAGTATCGGCCACAAACATGCATGTAGCTGGAAATAAAGTATAGCATCCAAGCCCGGCTTAACCACAATACTCCATTGGGCATTTCTCGTTCAGGTGATATGATCCGGTTTAACTCTATAGCTACACCTATGGCAATGAGCAAAGGCGTCATCAAACCAGACATAATGGGACTATCATTGACATTGACATATTCTACCCCATGGATAGCATACACGTACCAAATCCCAACAGCAAGGGCTACTGCGGATGCGCCGTATATCACATAGAAGAGCGACGAACTGCGTATTAGCCTTCCAAACGCCCAGAGGTGTGCTATAAGCGCAACTGGTTTATAAATAAATCCAATCATCAAATTCCAGCTGCCTGACCAATCCAGCCATTGAGCGAACATGTCAAAGGTCCAAGAGACGATCAATGGGAGCAACAAGGGCATACCTCGATCGCCATATTTAACCAGATGATATAGGATCGGTAGAAATGCTAGGTCGATAAAAAGTCCTTTTACATCTACTATCAGACCATAAACAAATGACCAATCCAATCTATTCTTTCTTTAAAGTGGATTGGATCCACAATCGTCTGGACAAGGTGTACCTTGATCTAAGCACATATGGTCGCCTGCTCCATAGTAATTGTTACCCTCAGCGTCACACCCGATAAGCACAGTGCATAGAGATGAATCTTCATTCATGCCAAAATAAATGCGTACCGAAGTGATCTCAACTCCATCAGGTGCTGCTTCTTTGAGCTGTTCGATCATTGCCAGGTCATATCTCATCCCTTTCACATTCGCATTGCAATCCTGTGGTTGGGATCTAAATCTATTCACCAAGGTCTGTGCGTCCGCTTTGGAAATCATTGTTCCATTCGCCATAATGTAGTTTTTAATAGGTGTTAGGTACCTCGAACTTAATGAAATCAGAGGTATTGGAGGCTAGGCTTGAGGTAGATTCTGACAAATTCGCGCACAAAAAAAGGCTTCGCCATAATGACGAAGCCTTTTATACTTAGTGGGCCCAGCAGGACTTGAACCCGCGACCAATTGATTATGAGTCAACTGCTCTAACCAGCTGAGCTATGGGCCCATTTTCGTGGTGGCAAAAATAGGCCTTTTCCTTAGAATTCAATGCACTTATTAACCTTCAACTGCACCGAGGACTATGAGTTGCTCCAATGTAGGCGATTCGCTGCCTCCTGCCGGCTCCAAAGTGATGGCAAATGCGTCTGCTAAATTCGCCGACTTCATTTTGGCCAATCCCTCTGCATCATCCAACGGAAGCATCCCTTGATCTACTGGGTTGCCATCTACCAACGTCCATAGTTGATACTGACTTCCTTCAGGGACGGCTGGCATGTTGATCGATTCGAGGAGTACATCCTGCGACTCTGGATTCCAGTACACGAGTACCTGTGCCTCGAAATCTCCAACACTGTTCAGCTCGATGCGCTTCGTGCTTGGCGCCGTCACGATATCGAGATCGTTCGATAAGGCCGCTACCTGACTCTGCATGCTCTCAAGTTGTTGCTCAACCAATCCCACCTGGGTTTGGAGGTCGATGATCTGTTCACCTTGACTATTTGACTTGGTCAAAGTTGTGATGTACATGGCACCCAGACCAACAATGATCACGAGTGATGCTGCGATACTGTAAGGGAATACAGATCTCTTTTCAGTAGGTTCTGATGATGTCTTCTCATCACGAACCACCTCGAGTTTTGGTTCTTCGCGAACCGGCATCACTGGAGCTTCATCCTCCGCGTCGCGGTCCGGTAAATTGTCAAGAATCTTGGCTTTCAGACTCTTTGGAGTTTCTACTGCATCGGCCAAAACTGCCCCTGCCATCTCGTCTTCTATCTCTGCAATGTACGACGCGATCTCAGGATATATCTTGGATAGGCACTGCACCTCCTTCTTCTCCTGTTCGGAAACCATTCCGAGAACAAAGTCCTCGAGAATACCACTTCCTATGTAATCTTTAGTGTCCACCTGTAGTTCCTATGAGTTTTCTCAAATCGTTTAATGCTTTACGAGCACGCGTTTTCACAGTCCCCAATGGAATGTTGAGCTCTTTGGATATTTCATCATGCGTATACCCACCAAAGTAGGATAGCTCTAAGATCTCTCGTTCCTCCTTCCTCAACTGCGCCATCTGTTTTCGAAGTCCAATCGCATCCGTAGACATCGTCTCGGAGCTGTTGGATTCGATCACGTGACCTACGCGTTCGTTTCCACTTATTTCGTACTTCACAGCTTTCGATCTCAAATAATCGATCGCCGTATTCCGCACGATGTTTAACATCCAGGTGAATAGCTTGCCTTTACTCGGGTCGTACTGTCCACCTTTTTTCCAAATCTTTATAAAGCCATCTTGTAAGACGTCCTGCGCAGCAGACTCGTCTTGGACAACTTTTAAGCACACTCCGTATAGAGCTCCAGAATAATGGTCGTACAAGTACTCCATGATTCCTTTGTCTCCGGCCCGGAGCATACCTACGATTTCGTCTTCACTCTTTCGGGTATCTCTGGCCATAGCCATTGTTGAATATTCAGTATTATGCAATGTGCTCATAGCTGCTTCATATACGGCTCATGAACACCATTTGGTTTTCACGGAAAGGAAATTCTTTGAAAAATGTTTGCAATCATCTATCTAAATGTGAACTTCCCCCCATGTTTACAAGGGCTCACAATATCACCGATTTGCACTGAAAATATGAAATTCAAGAAGAACATCCTCCTAGACTTCGGCGGAGTACTCATCGACCTCGATGCCTACACCATGGAAAAGTCCTTCGAAAGTCTGCGTGTAAACGAAGCACCAGAAGCTTCTAAACTTCATCAGTTTGAAACGGGTAAAATAGATTTGGATGCGTTCTATGCTCTGTGGAAACGACCAAAATGGGTTAGTAACAATGACATAAAAAAAGCGTGGAACTCCATGGTACTCGAAGTGCCTGAAGAGCGTATCGTGCTTCTTCAAAAGCTAAAGAAGGAACATAACCTATATCTGGTCAGCAACACCAATGCGATCCATATTGATGATATCAAGAAGAAAATGGGACCGTTTGGCTGGAAGAAGTTCAGCAGCCTTTTTGAAGGTATGTTCTTCAGCTACGAAATGAAACAGCGCAAGCCAGACGCAGGATTCTTTAAGAAAGTGTTGAAAGATGCAGGACTAAAACCAGAAGACTGTACATTCATAGACGACACGAAAGAACACGTTCATGCCGCCAAGAAGTTGGGCATGGATACGCATTGGCTCAATTTAGAAGAGGAGACTATCCTCGATCTTGGCAAAGCTCAATAAGTACTCCATTGGTGGTCTTCGGATGCAAGAAGGCCACCCATTTATTGTCAGCTCCCTCCTTCGGCTCATCGCTCAACAACTGAAAACCTTCCTCCTTCAATCGCTTCATCTCACTGCGGATATCCTCTACAGCAAAGGCCACATGGTGTAATCCCTCACCTTTCTTCTCTACATACTTGGCAATGGCCGACTCTGGCTTGGTGGCCTCCAGCAATTCTACCTTGTTCGGACCCGTTTGAAAGAACGATGTGATAACTCCTTCCCTCTCCACTTCTTCGCGTTTATACGGTGGCACACCCAGCAGGGCCTCAAACAGTTTCTCCGATGCGCCTAGGTCCTTTACCGCGATTCCCAAGTGTTCTATCTTATCTAGTGCCATGTAGTTTCGATTAAGCGAATGATTGCATATTTACCAAGTTGGCATAAACGCCGTCTTTTTTAAGGAGATCATCGTGAGCTCCACGCTCTACAATCTTGCCTTGATCCATCACCAATATCTCATCCGCATGTTGAATCGTACTGAGGCGGTGAGCAATGATCAATGAGGTGCGATTTGTCATCAGTTTGTTCAAGGCATCCTGAACCAAGCGCTCACTTTCTGTATCTAAGGCCGATGTAGCTTCGTCAAGAATCAATATTGGCGGATCTTCAAGTACAGCCCTTGCAATGCTCACTCGTTGACGCTGACCACCACTCAACTTCGCCCCCCCTTCACCCACATTGGAATTGAAGCCCTGCTCCATCTGATCGATGAATTCCGATGCATTCGCAACATCCGCAGCCTTTCTTACCTCTTCATCCGAAGCATGTGGCTTGCCCAAAGCGATATTGGTCCTCACACTATCATTGAATAAGATCGATTCTTGATTCACGATCCCTAACAATCCACGCAGGTCATCCAACTTGATCTGTCGGATGTCCACCCCGTCAATCTCAATGCTACCTTGTGTAACATCCCAAAATCTAGGGATCAAATTGGAAATGGTGGTTTTACCAGATCCCGATGCACCCACCAAAGCAATGGTCTTTCCCTTCTGAATGCTAAAATTGATGTCCTCCAAGACATTCGGTCCATCCGGTGCATATCGGAAACTAACGTTGTTGAAGTGGATCTCACTTTTGAAGGCAGACATGCTCACAGGTTGAGCAGATTCTTGGATAGGATTATGCGCATCCAAGATCTCAATGATACGCTCGGCCGATGCCGACCCCTTCTGAATATTGTTCAATGCCTGAGTGAAACTCTTGATAGCCGGGATGATCTGGTAAAATAATCCCAAGTAACCTATCAACTCACTACCATTCAATCCAATGCCATTGCTACTGGAGTTGTCTCCCAGAATGATCTGTCCACCATACCACAAGATCAAGAACATCACGCCAGCTCCTAAGAACTCGTTGATAGGCGAACCGAGATCCTTTCGGCGAAGAGCAGAGTCCATCGTACGGGTGTACGCCTTGCTGGTCTCCTGGAACCTGCCGTCCTGCGTAGGTTCCGCCCGAAACGCCTTGATAATCCGCAACCCAGAAAGGGTCTCTTCAAAGATGGACAATAGTTGTCCCAGTTGATTCTGAGCTCGTGTTGACTTCCTTTTGAGTGACTTCCCAACCCATGCCATCAATAGGCCGGCTATTGGCAATACGATGAACATGAAAAGGGTGAGCTTCGGACTCAAGAAGATCAAGATAGCCAAGGTTCCGATGATCATTAGAGGATCGCGAACCACCATTTCCAATGACGTGAGGAAGCTCCATTGAAGCTCGGTAACGTCGGAACTCATCCGCGAAAGGGTGTCGCCCTTCCTCTTCTCTGTAAAGTAAGAAATTGGGAGTTCCAAGGATTTTCGGTGTACCGCTACACGGATATCATTGATCACCCCATTTCGCAACGGCGCCAATGTCCACAAGGCCAGGTATCGAAAGAAGTTCTTGAAGAAGAACATCACGCCACCAGCCACACAGATGTAGGCCAAGATCTGAGCCTCCCCCATGCTTTCCATGAGCTGGGCAAACTGGTAATAGGCCAATTGTTTCACATCTCCGATCCACGCTCCGATCTCCCAAAAGGAATGCATCTGCTCAGGAGGAGATGAAACGCGACTCTCTGTTCCAAATAGGATATTGAGAAGAGGAATAACTACACCGATGGATCCAAAGGAAAACAGGATCATCAATATGTTGAATATCGCATTGAGATAGGCCCTCCACATGTAAGGTTTCGCAAAACGAAGAATGCGCCAATAGCTTTTCATTGCAGCAAAGGTAAGAGATACCAACATTTGGTCACGAGCAATCCGTACCTTTGTGCTTATGGAAAGCACACGACAGAAAAAGATCGCCCGACTTCTGGAACGCGATTTTGCCGAGATATTTCAACAACTCGGGAAGAATCACTTCCCAGGAGCCATGTTGTCCGTTACCAAGGTTCGCGTAACACCTGATCTGGGTATCGCGAGGGTTTATTTGTCGATGTTCCCGGTAGACAACAAGGATGAAATGATCATCTGGGTTAGGACCAATTCAGCCTCGATCAGAAATGAACTCGCCCAGCGCGTTCGTCACCAACTTCGCATCGTTCCTGAATTGGAGTTCTATATCGACGATTCATTAGACTATCAAGAAAACATCGATCGCTTGCTCCGTGGAGAAGGCGATAACCCGATCAAGTGAATCTCCCATTCCACATTGCACGCCGCTACTTGCTGGCTAAGAAGTCGACCAATGCCGTCAACTGGATAACCGGCATTAGCTCCTTAGGCGTGATGGTGGGAACCGCCGCGATGGTCGTTGTCCTAGCCGCGTTTGCTGGTCTGGATGATCTCGTTAGGAGTTTTTACACTTCGTTTGACCCCGACATCAAGCTAGTTCCCAAAGAGGGCAAGTTCATGGAGTGGACCGATGGTGAAATGGAGATCCTCGAAGAACTCGATTTTGTGGATCAGTGGAGCCAAGTGGTTGAGGAGAAAGCCCTTTTCAGATTTCGTGAAAGAGAATACATCGCTGTCGTAAAGGGCGTTGACGACTCGTACTCCTACGTTTCAAGCATCGACTCCTTTGTGGTGAATGGACAGTTCATCGATCCTTCATCCGCCGAGGCAGGTGGGGTTTTTGGCGTTGGAGTGGCCGACTACATTGGTCTCAGAACAATGTCGGTCTTAGACCCCGTAATGGTCTATGTGCCCAAGAACGGGGCCGTCGACAAAATGGACCCCATGGGAAATGTTCGATTCAAATACATCAACCCAAAAGGATTCTTTCAGATACAACCTGAATTCGACACTAAATATGTCTTTACCTCTCTCGAATTCGCACAAGGATTATTTGGGCAAGAAGAGTCGTTCGTATCGGCGATCGAGATAAAGCTTCAAGAAGGCATTTCAATGCGAGAAGCCAAGGAAGAACTTACCTCTCGCTATGGCGACCTGTGGGAGGTGAAGGACAGGGATGATCTGCAAGTAGCCATCTTCAAGGTGCTGAAATCTGAAGGCCTTATAACCTTCCTCGTTCTCACTTTTATTCTTCTAGTAGCCAGCTTCGGGATCCTATCCTCTGTAAATATCCTCATACTAGAAAAGAAGAACGACATCTTTACCCTTTGGAGTATGGGTGCTAGCGAGCGTCTACTTCGCAGGATATTCTTGGTTGAAGGCCTTCTCATTTCCCTTGGCGGAGCAGGGATAGGCTTTGTGATAGGCGTTATCATCGTACTACTGCAAAAGCACGTAGGGCTCCTATCCATGGGGTCTGGCTACGTGGTGGAGTACTATCCAGTCGCCCTTCGTCCAGCAGATATACTGCAGGTCTTGGTAACCATCGTAATGGTGGGAACTACGATATCGTGGTTTGCTGTCCGCCGTTTGCGGGTCTCGAAACTCAAATAACTGGCTCTGCTGCGTAATTGGCAGCGATCTCGTCCAATATTTCAAATACCCTGTTTGGATCTTCTTCCGTAACCAATTGTGTACGGTACGGTTTGAAGTTCGGAAGCCCTTTGAAATAGCTCGTGTAATGTCGGCGTGTTTCATTGATGGCCAATCGCTCACCCTTCCAGTCCAACGACATCTCAAAATGGCGACGAGCAACAGCAACTCTCTCCGCAATCGTTGGCGCATCTAGATGCTTTCCGGTTTTCATAAAGTGTTTGATCTCATTGAATATCCATGGATACCCAATTGATGCTCTACCGATCATTATACCATCTACACCAAATCGTTCCTTGTACTCCAGCGCGCGCTCGGGGGTGTCCACATCTCCATTGCCAAATACTGGAATGTGCATGCGTGGATTATTCTTTACGTCTGCTATAAGTGACCAATCCGCTTCGCCTTTGTACATCTGTTTCCGTGTACGACCGTGGATCGAGATTGCCTGAATACCTACATCCTGAAGACGCTCGGCAACCTCGACAATGTACTTCGTGTTCTCATCCCAACCAAGACGGGTCTTAACGGTAACGGGCTTGTCCACACCCTTTACAATCTCTTCGGTCATGGCCACCATCTTCGGGATATCCTGAAGGATGCCCGCTCCAGCGCCTTTGCAGGCTACTTTCTTAACTGGGCAACCGTAGTTGATATCGATGATATCCGGATTAGCCTCTGCGGCGATGGCAGCGGCCTCGCGCATGTGATCTATCTCATATCCAAAGATCTGGATACCGATAGGACGTTCGTATTCGAAAATGTCGAGCTTCTGCACACTCTTGGCAGCGTCGCGTATGAGTCCCTCACTAGAGATAAACTCAGTATACATCACATCCGCTCCATTCTCCTTACACAAGGCACGGAAAGGTGGATCACTCACATCCTCCATTGGTGCGAGCAAAAGCGGAAACTCCCCTACATCTACATTCCCTATTTTTACGCTCTGACTCATGTGGCAAAAGTAAGAAAACCTCTGTGCTCTAAAATGTTTCGTAAAATAATCGAGAATAGCCCGCCCGTGATGCACATCTTCATCTGTGCATTCATAGCCTTCATGTCGCTAAGTGTTTTATCCATTGGGATGAATGAACTACCGTATGATACTACGTGGAATATCGTCCGACAATTGCTTGGAACCTTGTTGATGTTCGTACTTCCTCCCTTGCTTCTTTTAGATTGGCGCGGAGAAACGATGGAATCTGCTTGGCGGATCATACCTCAGTGGGACTGGAAGTTATGGTTGCCTGCCGTATTCGTTCTATTGGGACTTCTTTCATTGGGTGAATGGATCACAAGCTACTTCCAAGGGCTCGACAATGTGCCGGAATGGTGGGAGACCTCGAGGCAGCTGCAGGAATCCAGCACCGACCTCCTCGAGTCGATATTCTCCGGAAATGCAACCTTACAGATCCTGGGCTTCGTGATGATCGTTGTCCTTGCGCCCATCGGAGAGGAATTCTTCTTTAGGGGAACCATCCAACGCCTTTTGTATCCATCGATGCGAGGATGGCTGTCGATACTACTTACAACGGCCCTCTTTGCATTTATCCACTTTCAGATCGATAATTTTGCGGCCATTCTGATCTTGGGTTTGGCCCTGGGAATCTTGTACCACCGAACCCGATCCCTATGGGTAACCATCGTTGCTCATATGGTCTACAATGGTGTGAACTTTGCTTTTGAAGAGGGATGGATGGGGTGGCCCGCGGGGACAGTGTGGACCATCTCATCTGCTGCAATTGCCTTGGCGTTGCTCTTTACGGCTCGGAAGTTACCTGCGACCCCAGTTCTACTTGAGCCTCAGACAGGATCATTGGATAGGAATGATGAATGATGTCTTGCTGCTTGGCTGATAGGTCGGCTAACGCCTTTCCATACTCATTCCTCGCCATTTCTTCTCGCAATAGTCGGAAGGCACGTGCGATCTCATTTTGTGCGGATACATACGTTGCGTAGGAGGTCGATCGATTTGAGGAGAGGGATATTACGGCTTTCTTGGGGTTTACAGAAGACGATGCGTCGCCATCACCTCGGCAGTAACTGCAGGTTCCATCGCCGTTATTGTCTACGAAATCCTTCACTCGATCCCCCAGTTCATCGATGGATATCACATCGCCTTCCACCATTAGATCACCTTGGGAATTGATATAGATATCGAGGAGATTGCGGTCGGATATAATATCTACAGAGCCTGAGTCCGACCATTGTGGGAGTTTCCTGAAAATGCCCACTTCAGATTGCATGGTGGTTACAAGGATAAAGAAAACGAGTAGGAGGAATGCTATGTCGGCCGTGGATCCAGCGTTAAAAGAGGAGCTTCTGCGTGCCATGATAAAGAGATTTGCTTCACCATGTACACTTCAAATCACAGACCAAACTATCGAGACTCTATACAGGTAATAAAAAACCCCGAAGCTAGGCTCCGGGGTTTTCATCTATGAGTGAGAAGAGTTCTTACAAATTATTCTCGATCATTTGATCTCTATCCGTTACTGGGATAGTTGAATAATTGATCTTCAAGGCTTGCGCCTTTCTCAATTCTTGTTTGATGTCTGAAATAAGACCCATTTTTACCTCACCGTCGGCTTTGATGGATACGGTCATTTGATCTCTTTCTGCTTCGTTGATGTCTTCCCTAGAAAGTACAACGAATGACTGGACATCACCTACAGATGCAAGTTGGTCGTCGAGCTGAATTCTCGGCTCCGTACCGAACTGTGCAGTGTTTCGAGGTTCACCTATGTAGATATAGGTAACCAAGTCTTTACGTTCCAGCTTCTGAACTTCGGTTGCTTGTGGTTTGGATACACCAACCTTCAACTCAACTTCACGCATGGTTGTAGCCACCATGAAGAAGAACAGGAGCATGAAAACGATATCGGGTAACGACGCCGTTGATACCGCGGGCGTTTCTCTGGTTTTATCTTTTTTGATGTGCGACATACTATCCTCCGATTTGAACAGGTTCAGCTTCAGAAATGATCTGTGGATAGATCTCCTTCAAGTAATCGATCTGATCTTCCGTCAAATACTTGGTTGGATCTTTCGGATCATATTGCTTACCCCACAGGCGGTCGGCTAGATCATTACGCAACTCATTGTAAGCAGCAACCAACTCATTGGTTACGGTTACATAGGTCTTGTAAGAAGTACCACGGTCACTAGAAATCGAGATAATCGCTTTAGCAGGACTATCGGATGACTCTGGATCTTGTGGGCCTTGACACACTTCGCATTTACCATTACCGTTATTGTCGACAAAGGTCTTGGCTGCTTCACGAAGCTCTGAGAGCTCCATATACTCTTCCTCAACGAGCAAATCGTTGTTGGCATTCACAACCACCATAAAGATATTCTTCTGCTTGATCTTTGCCTCGTCTTCACGCGGCTCTTCCTCGATCGGAGGAAGCTGTCGATTCAAACCTTTATCGATATCCATGGTAGTGGTCACCAAGAAGAAAATAAGCAACAAGAACGCGATGTCGGCCATAGAGCCGGCATTGATCTCTGCAATCTCGCGTTTTTTACGTGCCATAGGTTTTTACTTAATGATTCTTGCCACTGCAGAATAGAGTACGCTTAACAAGGTCAATAGACCAATGATATAGAAAGTGTTTAGACCAGCGGATACGTAGTATGCGGTGGTTTCTGTTGTTTCATAGGCCGCATGATCGCTTCCGTCAGCCGTTAAGAAGGCTACGACAACCACAAGTCCTAATACTGCTATTCCAATGATTGCGTTACGAAGACCCGCTGGGTTTACAAACATTCCAGTCAGTGCCGAAGCAACAGCTAGAACGATGCCCACCACGAGAATGGCGATCGTAACGTTCACTGCTGTGAGCACTGCAGAGTCTTGATCACCTCCCACAAAGATGAGCAGTGTACCAAGTACCCCAGCGATACCCACTAACAGGGCAGCAATCATTGAAATCAATTTTGCGTTTGACTTCATAATGATTACTTGTTTTTCTTATCAAAAGCGATGATCATGTCCAAGAAAGAGATAGAAGCATCTTCCATCTTGTTCACGATATTGTCGATCATAGCAACGATCAAGTTGTAGAAGATCTGGAGGATGATGGCTACGATCAAACCGAATACGGTTGTCAAAAGTGCCACCTTAATACCACCTGCTACCAATGAAGGGTTGATATCACCCGCCGCCTCAATAGCGTCGAATGCCTGGATCATACCGATTACCGTACCCATGAAACCGAGCATCGGTGCAAGAGCGATAAACAATGAGATCCAAGAAACACCTTTGTCAAGTTTACCTTGCTCAACAGATGCTACAGAGATGATAGACTTATCTACCATTTCAATCCCTTCGTCGTAGTGATCCAAACCTTCATAGAAGATGGTTGCTACTGGACCACGTTGACCGCGACATACCTCCTTAGCAGCTTCTACACCACCAGAATTCAATGCCTCTTCTACCTTGCGGAGAAGCTTCTCGTTGTTGGAAATAGAGAACGTCAAGTAAAGGATACGCTCAATAACGATAGCAAGACCTAGGATCAAGGCAATCAATACGATGCCCATGAAACCAGGACCACCTTCGATGAAATACTTGCGGAAGATCTGAGTGTAAGTAAGGTTCTCAGTTGATTCTTCAGCAACAACTTCTTCGGCAGCCGCTTCTTCAGTGGATTCCTCAGCTGCTGCGGTTGAATCGCTTCCAGCCATGGTTTCCATGGTTGATGCTTCGGTTTGCTCAGTAGCAGCCGAATCAGGGCCAGTTTGTGCGTTAGCCGAACCGAAGCTCATCACTCCAGCTAGAACCAACAATGAAAGTACTCTTCTCATTTTAATCGTGATTAATTAAGTACAAATTAGGGTTTATTAAGAACTCAGCGGAGAGAGAGGGATTCGAACCCTCGATACGCGTAAACGTATACGCACTTTCCAGGCGCGCTCCTTCAGCCACTCGGACACCTCTCCAAAAGAACGTCTACCACTTCGGCAAAGAAGCGGAAAATCGGCGCCAAAATACAAAAAATACTACTGCCTCAAACCTTAATTCGAACGTTCTCCACATAGAGATTGCTCAAATCTGGTGCGGAATTCCGAACCTTGCCAACCTTCACCAAGCAGCACCATCGTCTTGGTAATTGCAGCCTCTAAGGTCATATCCCCCGCACTCACCACTCCAATTCGAGCCAAATGCGCTCCCGCAGCGTATTTCCACTGGTCAACTCCCCCAGCTCTACATTGGGTGACGTTCAAAACTATCACTCCGTTGGCTATCGCCTCTTGCAACGCTTCATCCAACCAAGGATCCATTGGAGCATTGCCCGCCCCAAAGGTGTGTAATATCACCGCCTTACGATCTCCACGTAACAACGTATGCTCGATAATCTCTCTATCAATTCCGGGATAGAAGTGCAAGACCGATACATTGGTCTCAACCTGAGTGTGAACCTTCAATGGCTCGCTCGCTCCGCGCCACACCCTATCCTTATATATGTGCAAGTTGACGCCACTCTCCGCTAAGATGGGGTAATTCGGACTGTCGAATGCATCGAAACTTTGGGAACTGTATTTATATACTCGATTACCCCTGTGTAACGTGTACTCAAAATATACGGCCACTTCAGGAACAGTAGGTGAACCATCATCCTCCTTCGCACTGGCTATTTCCATCGCCGTAATGATGTTCTCCCTGGCATCGCTCCTCAGCATTCCAATGGGTAGCTGTGAACCGGTTAATATCACTGGCTTCGCAATATTCTCTAACAAGAAACTCAACGCCGATGAAGTGTACGCAAGCGTGTCCGATCCGTGAAGTATCACAAATCCATGGTACTCTTCGTACCTATCACGGATGATCTCCGCCATATTGATCCAGTGTTCCGGTTTCATCACGCTTGAATCGACCGGATGCTCGAATGAAGTGGTATCTATATGACAAGGAAGCTGAGCCAATTCAGGCACCTGCTCCAACAAATGATCGAAGTCGAAAGGAGCCAGCTCACCGCCACTGCCCCTCACCATTCCAATGGTGCCACCCGTGTATATCAGTAATATCTTGGTCATGCTTCGCTTTGGGGAAGATCGAATAATTTTTCGGCATTTTCAGTGGTGATCCTCGCTACCTCACGAACGCTCAAGCCTGTGAGATCGGCTACACGCTGGGCTACTATCGGCACATAACTGCTTTCGTTGCGCTTGCCTCGGTAAGGCACAGGAGCTAGATACGGACTATCCGTTTCCAGGACGATTCGGTCCATCGGCACATGCGGGATCACCTGATCCAATCCTCCATTCTTGAATGTGGCTACGCCTCCTATACCAAGGTGCATCCCAAGATCAAGACATCTTATTGCCTGATTCAAGTTACCCGTGAAGCAGTGTAACACGCCTGTGAGGTTGCCATTTTGCTTCTTCTCCAGCGAAGCGAATATCTCATCAAAGGAGTCGCGTGCATGGATAACAATGGGCTTATCGTAGTTAAGTGCAATATCGATCTGCGCCTCAAAAGCTTCAACTTGCCAGGCGAGCTTATCTTTTTCCCAATAAAGGTCTATGCCTATCTCACCAACAGCCACAAATGCATCTGCATCCTTCTCATACCAAGAGCGAACTACATTGAGCTGCTCTTCTCGATCTTCTCCAACATGGGTGGGATGGATTCCCATCATCGGGAAGGCCTTCCCCGGGTAGTCTTCCACCATCTTCATCATTCGTGGAATACTGTCCACATCGATATTAGGAAGAAGGACTCGCTTTACTCCTGATAATTCCGCCCTATCCATCATCTCCGCTCGATCCTCATCGAACTGCTTGTGGAATAGGTGTGTATGCGTGTCTACATATTGCATGGCGGCAAAAATGAAAAAAGTAGATGGGAATCGTGTTATGGAAATGAAAAAGCAGGAGTTGAAGCTATCTTTTGCTACGCATCAAACTAAAACTTGTACCCCATGCCTATAGTGTATATCACTCTGAGTGGATATCCTGCTCCAAACAGGAGATTCTGTCTGAAGCGAACATCCAGCTGATCCGGCACAAGATCGAACCCATAGGTCACAGGCATATTCAAGTAGGCTATACCAGAATCGAAATAAACAGGTCTTTCTTCCGAAGAACGCAACCCAATGCCGAGTGAGAATGAATGTCTCGACTCCATACTCAAGAGTTACCTGTTCACCGTAATCTCCGCAAAAGGAGAGGTGTCGTCCGAAAAGTACATGAATGATCGCTCTGAATTATCGATCCACCCAATCTTTCCATCGATGTAGTATTGTTCTTCAGCTCCAAATCGAAAACCTGCAACAACACTGGTCACATTGGCATGGAAGGAGCTTTCGAAGCGGATCTCATATTGAGCGAATGAGGAGATTGAAACGAAAACAAAAAAGAGAGCCGTGATCGTTCTTAGAAAATTCATTTTAAACAAGATAAGTTAGAGAGTGGTCAAAAAGAAAATCCCGCCGAAGCGGGATCTCTATTCTATTCGATCATTGGAATCACAACCCCAAGAATTTCTTAGGATCGCCACCCATCAAGATCTCGCTTGGGTTTTCCAAGGCTTCTTTGATCTTGACCAAGCAACCTACAGACTCACGTCCGTCGATCACACGGTGGTCGTAACTCAATGCAACGTACATGATAGGACGGATCTCAACCTTTCCATCAACGGCAACTGGGCGCTCAACGATATTGTGCATTCCCAAGATCGCGCTTTGAGGAGGGTTGATGATCGGTGTTGACAACATTGATCCGAATACACCACCGTTGGTAATGGTAAACGTACCGCCTGTCATCTCATCCACAGTGATCTCACCGTCGCGCACACGAGTAGCCAAGCGCTTTACCTCTTGCTCTACGCCGTGAAAGCTCAAATTCTCCGCATTACGGATAACTGGAACCATCAATCCTTTCGGTCCTGATACGGCGATCGAGATATCGCAGTAATCGAAAGTAACGAGTTCGTTCTCATCGATCATGCTGTTCACCTGCGGGAACTCTTTCAAGCCGTAAACGGAGGCAAGTGTAAAGAAACTCATGAAGCCAAGGCTTACACCGTACTTCTCTTTGAAGGCTTCTTTGTATTCGTTGCGAAGGTCGAAGATCGGCTTCATATCTACCTCATTGAAGGTAGTAAGCATCGCTGTATCATTCTTCACGCTTACCAAACGCTGAGCGAGCTTTCTGCGAAGCGCGCTCATTCGCTTGCGCTCAGATCCGCGGTTTCCACTTCCAGGTGTTCCCATGGAAGCTTCGGCTTTTACCGCATCTTCTTTGGTAATACGACCATCTTTTCCGGTGCCTTTCACTTGCTTTGGATCGATCCCTTTCTCATCGAGGATCTTTTTAGCGGCAGGAGAAGGTGTGCCCGTAGCGTAGGTCTTATTGCTGTCGACAGACGAAGGACCGGGGTCTGGAGCAGACTCCTTTTTCTCTTCCTTCTTCCCTTCTTTCTTTTCCTCTTTCTTGGCAGAGCCACCACCTTCCGGGGCTTTAGCGTCGGTATCGATCTTTGCGATCACCTGACCTACCTCTACAACTTCACCGTCTTCAACTAGGATCTCAATAACCCCACTTTCTTCAGATGGAAGTGCAAGTGTTGCCTTATCTGAATCGATTTCGGCGATTTCTTGGTCTTTCTCCACGTAGTCGCCGGTGCTAACTAGCCATTCCGCGATTTCTACCTCAGTGATTGATTCTCCGGGAGAAGGAACTTTTAATTCTACGATCATCTTATTATGACTTTACGAGTCTTTATGCGTTGAAAACGGATTCTACTAATTCTCTGTGCCGTGCTAGAGCTGTCTTTGACGAACCTGCCGCCGGTGATGCGCTTGCTGCTGGTGAACACAATTGCAACCTCTCTGGGAACTGCCAAAGGATGAAGGTCCACGCCCCCATATTGGCTGGTTCTTCCTGGGCCCAGATCTTCTTATCTACTCCAGCGAATTTATTGAGGACTTCCTCAAGTTGTTTCTTCGGTAGAGGATACAATTGTTCTAGACGGATCAATGCGGTTGTATTGTCCTCTCGCTCTTCACGCTCTTTCAGCAAGTCGTAGTACAACTTACCTGAGCAGAAAACCACCTTGTCGATCTTCTTGGCATCGTTCGGAATGTCCTCGATCACCTCTTGGAATCTACCCTCTGCCAGGTCTTCAAGAGGAGATACGACCTTCGGGTGACGCAACAAGCTCTTAGGGCTCATCACCACCAATGGCTTTCTGAACGGACGATGCATTTGACGGCGTAACGCGTGATAGAAGTTAGCCGGCGTAGTGATGTTCACCACCTGCATATTGTCTTGGGCACACAATTGAAGGAATCGCTCCAAACGTGCACTTGAGTGCTCTGCCCCTTGGCCTTCGTAACCATGCGGCAGAAGAAGTACGAGTCCGTTTTGAACTTTCCATTTGTCCTCGGCGGCCGACAAGAACTGATCGATGATGATCTGGGCTCCGTTGGCAAAATCACCAAACTGTGCTTCCCAAACGGTGAGGGTCTTTGGACTCGCCATGGCGTATCCATAGTCGAATCCCATCACCGCATATTCCGAAAGCAATGAGTTATAGATAGCAAATCGACCTTCTCTTCCAGGGATCTCGTTGAGCCTGCAAACCTCTTGCTCACTGTCTTCTACCTTTACGATAGCGTGGCGGTGAGAGAAGGTGCCGCGTTCAACATCTTCTCCGGAGATGCGCACATTGTAGCCTTCCATGATGAGACTACCATAGGCCATCAATTCACCCATACCCCAATCGAGTGCATTCTTTTCGAACACTTGAGCGTGGCGATCCTTGAATAGACGTGTGATCTTCTTGATGAACTTCAACTTCTCAGGAAGCGAAGTGATAGTTTCGGCGATCTTCTTGAGCTCATCGATCTTCATCCCCGTTTCAGGAGATATCTCGAGATCTTTTGGCGTTGCCATCCTGTACTCCTTCCACTCCTCTTCCATGAATGGAGTGATGAAGTTCCTTTCGATCTTCTTCGATTCGTCGAAGTCTTCCTCCAACATAGCCTTGAACTCTTGCTCCATGGCCGTCAACTTGTCGTCCGACAAACCATTGTTTTCCATGAGTTGCTTACTGTAGATCTCGCGTGGATTGGGGTGCTTTGAGATCTCTTTGTAGAGCAGAGGCTGTGTGAATCGAGGTTCATCACCCTCGTTGTGTCCGTACTTACGGTAGCACAAAAGATCGATGAACACATCTTTGTGGAACTTCTGACGATAGGCTGTAGCGAAACGCACGGCATGTACGAGTGCTTCGGGATCGTCGCCATTCACGTGCAAAACTGGGGCAAGGATCACCTTGGCAATATCGGTACAGTACGTGCTGCTTCGTGCATCGAGGTAGTTGGTGGTAAAACCAACTTGGTTGTTGATCACGATGTGCAATGTACCACCCGTAGCATAGCCGCTTAAGGTTTCCATTTGCACTACTTCGTATACTACTCCTTGAGCGGCAACGGCGGCATCACCGTGTATGAGGATCGGCATTACCTTGGACTGGTCGCCGTTGTAATCATTATTGATCTTAGCCCTTGCAATACCCTCCACTACTGGGTCCACTGCCTCGAGGTGAGATGGGTTGGGCGAAAGGTTGAGCTTCACATCGTGACCAAGGTGATGGCTCTTCGTGGAGTATCCAAGGTGATACTTCACATCACCATCGAACTCATCTTCAACGAATGCCTTTCCTTCGAATTCGGAGAAGATCTGCTTACGCGGCTTTCCGAAGATGTTGGAGAGAACGTTCAAACGTCCGCGGTGAGCCATGCCCATTACGAACTCTTCAACGCCTAGCTCTGCCGCATATTCAACAGCAAAGTCGATGGCTGGTATCAATGATTCCGCACCTTCGATGGAGAATCGCTTCTGGCCAACGAATTTGGTGTTTAGGAATGCTTCGAATGCAACGGCCTCATTCAACTTATGAAGGATCCGCATCTTCTGTTCTTCGTTGAAGATGGTGGAATTCTCATTTTGATGAAGCCAGTTCTTGATCCAATCGGTAACCTCGGGCTTACGGATATACATGAACTCTACTCCGATCGAACGGCAGTACATGTTGCGCAAGTGCTCAACGATCTTTTCCAAAGTAGCAGGACCTTCCAAACCGATTTCGGTGGCGGCCATGAACTCCGTTTTGAGATCGTCTTTTGAAAGACCGAAATTCTCGATATCCAACGTTGGCTCATACTTTCTACGAGCGCGAACTGGGTTGGTTTCAGTAAAAAGGTGACCTCTGGTTCGGTAACCGTGAATGAGATCGAGAACGAGGAACTCGCGACGTACGTTTTCAAGCGCTTGTTGATCTACCGTTCCAACGGGATCATCGCCGTACATCTCTTTTGAGAAGTCGTACCCTTGAAAAAAGGCACGCCAGCTCGGTTCGATCGAATCGGGATCCTTCAGGTACTTCTCGTACAGGTCGTCGATAAAACCAATATGTACACTACCTAAGAAGGAGAATCTATCCATGGGATTTCTCTGCAAAAAATTTCCGCCAAAATTACAATAAATAATTTGCAACAGCCTTCAATCGTTCTCACTTTAAAGGCTTAATTTCGTTGATATTGATTGCTTATGAAGCGGATTCTGCTAACACTAATTATTGCTCTCGGCACCATCACCTCATGGGGGCAATACGAACCATTAAATACTCCTAGCTCGGGCAACAACGATTCGAGGGATACAGAGGAGAACAATCAAGAAACGGATTTAAGTCGGCAAAGTTTCTTTCAACGCCTACAGTTTGGCGGAAACCTTCAACTTGCCTTTGGAACATTCACTTTCATCGAAGTTTCTCCTCGCGTTGGATATCGCGTAACACGCGACCTCACCTCTGGAGTGGGTATCAATTACATTTACTCCAGCGCTAGTGCCAACGCTTACTACCCGGGTTCACCGCGAACAGAATTCAGCGCTTACGGCGGCAACGTCTTTTCAACCTACAACGTCCCTATTCCTATCCCTATCGCCCTTCACGGTGAATACGAAGCCCTAAATTTTGAAGTGTATGACCCATTCGCCAATGAATTGAATCGCGAATGGGTGAGCGCACTGCGACTTGGCGGCGCATATGTTCAACGTCTTGGTAACAATGGTGGAGGCGTATACTTGATGGCCTTGTACGATGTGCTCTACGACCCAGACAGAAGTCTCTACGGAAGCCCTTGGACCTTCCGGATCAGCTTCATGTTCTAAGCTCCTGAGCTAAACCTCCATCTAAAGATCACCTTCTTAGCTTCGCGTTCAGCGATTTTGTGGGCGAGCATTTGAAACCACGACTCCCAGCGATTGGAGTGCATTTCGTGGTGAAGCAAACCTTCATCTAGGTCGATCTTGTACAACAACTGAGGCAAGTCCGCTTCACCATCCCCAAATCGTTCTCTTAGGGCCGTTTCCAATGCCTTGATCACTATGGGAATATCCGTTCGCACCTTTGGATCCACGTGCAGGTCAGCATTCATATCTTTCTCGATCTGAGCAACCCAAGCTTGCAAGAATTCAGGCTGGTCGAAATACAACTCTCTATCTGACCGTTGGATCTCGTTTAGAAACTCCATCCCAGCCCAACTTCAATGAGGAAATGAGGATAGATCCTGCTCACTTCTTCCACGGCGCCCTGTCGCGTATCAAACTCCTTCGCACGCATCCAAACGGCACCCAAGGTGGCGGAAGACATGATGTAAAATCCTCTGTCGACCCTCCTTAATCCAACGCTGTAGCTTCCATACCAATTCTGTTGATCACGCCAGAGCGAATAGGGCTCCTCAGTTTCAGAATCGATGTATTCAGAGGTGGGAAAAGTGATGTCCTTCACCGCGATACGCGGACCGTGGAAAACGACCTGTTTACGCTCGAGATACAATTGAACGACCATGGTGCTGCCGCGACCTTCAGTGAGCTCTAATTCGCTGGTATTCAAGGGCGACAAGAAGTCTCGAAGGTGATTCACATAGGTAAATCCGATAGCCGAATGCTCAGATAATCGAACATCTATCCCTCCATTCAGTCCGTATAAAAAGCGTAAAGGGTGGATGCGCAAACTCACCCAAGCTTTGGGCCTAGGTCCTATATCCGCAGTGTCGGTTTGACCAAAACATGCAGTGGAGAGGAACATTAAAAGGATGACGACCTTCGTATGCATAGATGGAAATTACGAAACCCAAGTGGGATTCAATAGACGCCGATCAATGATCTCGATGATAGAGATACTCTGCAAATGACCTCAGCTCATGAATATTGGCTCCATGCGCCTTGCATTCGTCGAGTGCATTCAATGACATTCGGTAGTAGGCCTCCATTCGTTGCTCCGCATATCTGATGGAACCAACCCTTTCGTAGATCGCTTTGACTGCCTCTACTTTTTCCTCTGACCTTGCTGATTCATTCAACCAGTTTTCGAGCTCGATCTTATCGTCGCCCTGTGCATGCTGAAGCGCATGGATCAAAAGGATGGTCTTCTTGTTAGCAAGGATATCTCCACCAACCTGCTTGCCGAATTTCTCGGGATCACCAAAGGCATCTAGCAGGTCATCCTTGATCTGAAAGGAAGTGCCGAGATTCAATCCAAAATTATAAGATTGTGTAGCACCTACCTCGTCTGATCCACCCACCAACGCACCAATTTCAAGCGCAGCACCCAAGAGTACGGAAGTCTTGTATTGGATCATCTTGATGTACTCCTCTTCGGTCACATCCATCCTATTCTCAAAGTCCATATCCCATTGCTGACCTTCACATACTTCCACGGCCGTTCGTGAAAACACCTCGTGGACCTTTCGCAGCACATTATCCGGCACGTGTGTAACTAGACGAAATGCTTCAACGAGCATAACGTCGCCCGACAAGATCCCCACATTGAGGTTCCATTTCTTGTGGACCGTTTGCTTGCCTCTCCGCAGGGGCGCAGCATCCATGATATCATCGTGGATCAAGCTAAAATTGTGGAATAGCTCAATACCGAGAGCTGGGTCGAGTGCTTCTTCGGCCGACTTCCCAAATGACTCGCAAGCGAGGAGTGTAAGTACTGGGCGGAGTCGTTTGCCACCTAGCCCGAGGATATAGTGAAACGGTTCGTACAAATCCTTAGGCTCTGCACCAAAGTTCCTCGATTCCAACTCCTGAATGAAGAGTTGTTGAAGCTCTTGGAGGTTTCTCATGTTAGTCGATGAGTTTGAGTAGATACTCACCGTAACCGCTTTTCAATAGTGGTTGTGCGATCTCTTCGAGTTTAGCGTCGTCGATAAAACCCATTTCGTAGGCTACTTCTTCAATGCAGCCTACTTTCAAACCTTGACGGTGTTCGATTACTTGGACAAACTGAGCTGCTTGATTCAAAGAATGGAATGTCCCCGTATCAAGCCATGCAGTTCCCCTATCCAATATTCCCACTTTCAAATTTCCTCTTCGGAGATACTCCTTATTTACATCTGTGATCTCGTATTCACCGCGAGCAGATGGTTTCAGGTTCTTTGCGATCTCTACTACATCGCTATTGTAGAAATACAGTCCTGGTACGGCGTAATCTGACTTAGGGTGAGTTGGCTTCTCCTCGATGGAAAGCGCATTGTAATCATCATCGAATTCCACTACGCCATAGCGCTCTGGATCACTCACGCGATAGGCAAAGACCACCCCACCATCTGGGTTCGCGGAACTCTGGAGCAAGGCCCCCATTTGTGTTCCATAGAAGATATTATCACCTAGGATCAAGGCCACATCGTCGTTGCCGATGAATTCTTCACCTAATACAAAAGCCTGAGCAAGTCCATTTGGATCCTCTTGGATCGTGTATTCAAAGTTGCAACCAACGCGGGAGCCATCTCCTAATAACTTTTGAAAAAGCGGTGCGTCATGCGGTGTGGTGATGATCAAGATATCACGAATACCTGCCTTCATCAATGTGCTAAGCGGATAGTAGATCATCGGCTTGTCGTAAACAGGCATAAGCTGCTTACTAACGGCCAATGTCAATGGGTGCAATCTCGTTCCCGATCCTCCCGCTAGAATAATACCTTTCATGGTAGTTGGTTTATCGATTCTGATCTTCAGATTCTTCTTCGTCTTCATCATCAAAGCCTTCATACACTTCGATGATATTCTCAGTGAACGACTTGGCATTGATCCATTTCTCAACGCTCATCAAGAACGCTGGCAAGATCAATAGGTTCGCGAACATGGCGAAGAACAACGTCAATGACACTAAGATACCCAAGGATACCGTACCGCCAAAGTCGGACGCAATGAACATGGAAAATCCGAAGAATAGCACCATGGAGGTGTAGAACATGCTAATGCCTGTTTCATGGATGGCGGCCAAAACAGCCTTGCCGATCTTCCATCCGTTGGTCTTGAGCTCTTGCCTGTATTTAGCCAAGAAATGGAGTGTATCATCTACCGATATACCGAAGGCAATACTGAACACAAGTATCGTGCTTGGCTTCAACGGAATTCCCAAGAATCCCATCAGCCCGGCTGTCATCAACAAAGGGATAAGGTTCGGAACAATGGATATCACTACCATTCTCGCCGAGCCGAACAACAGGGCCATGATCACTGAAATCACGGCGATGGCTAGCAGCAAACTCAATATCAAGTTCTTGATCAAATACTTCGTACCAGCCAGGAAAACCACACTAGCTCCAGTTAGTGTTACATCATATTCCTCCTCATCAAAAGCGCGCTTTACCTTCTCCTCAACCTGTGCTGCCAATACTTCCATTTCTGGTGTGGGGAGGTCGGGCACTTGAAGACTTATCCTAGCTCGAGAACCAGCGGAATCGACCAAGCTTCTCAACAGTTCATTATCTCCTTGATCCTCTGGCAGGTATTGGACGATCCAGGTTCTTTCCTGACTTGTGGGCATGCCGTACATCTCTGGAAACCCTCCCAGAAAAGCCTGGCGAGTGAACTTGGTGAAATCTACAATGCTCAGGGAGCGCGAGGTGTTATGTAAACTGTCGAGCGATAACTGCAACCTTTCCATCTTTTTCAAGAATGAAGAGCGCTCCACACCATTGTCTTCCTTTGTATCGATGATGATCTCCATTGGAACCACCCCATGGAATTCTTGTTCCAAGAACTTCAAATCGAGATACAACGGGTCCTCTTCACCAAAATCCTCAGTGAGATTTCCCGTGGTTTGGATCTTGAGCATTCCTACTATCCCAAAGCCCACGATGAGCACGGTAAGGCCGTAAATGACCGGTCGATTGTTTACCACTGCCTTCTGTAGGAATCTTACCATCCCCAACACCCATCGCTGATCGAGGTGCTTATAGTGTCTCTCCTTAGGCGGCGATAAATAGGTGTAGACGATCGGGATGATGATCAGGCTGAGGCAGAATACCACCAAGATATTTACCGAAGCCACCACACCGAATTGAACCAAGGTTATGCTATCCGTTAATATGAATGCCGCAAAACCTAGAGCAGTAGTTGTATTGGTAAGTAGGGTAACGTTACCGATCTTCCGAATGACCCTTTGCAAAGCCAGGATCTTGTTCTTGTGAAGTCGGTATTCGGCGTGGTATTTATTGATGAGAAATATGGCATTTGGAACACCAATAACAATGACCAATGGAGGGATCAGAGAACTCAAGAGCGAGATCTCATAATCAAAAGTGGATATGAGTCCGAATGACCAGATCACACCTAACACCACTACGATCAAGGAAATGCCTGTGGCTCGGATACTCTTTAAGAAGAAGAGCAAAATTATGGCGGTAACGGCAATGGTAAGAACGATGAAGAGGTAGACCTCATTCTTTACCTTCTTGGTGTTCGCCATGCGGATGTAGGGCAGGCCTGAGACCTTTATCGATGCGTCGTGAGATGCCTCGTATTGAGCTGTGATCTTCTTTACGCGCTCAACGATACGGATGATATTCGCGTTGTACAGCTGATCCGTCCTGATCCTAGCCACCATCAATTCAACCTCACCATCTTCATCGTAGAGCATGCCTCGATAAAATGGAAGGTCGCGGAAGATCTTCTTGATGCGGTCTGCTTCTTCCTGCGTCTGCGGGAGGTCTTTCACGATCTCTTCTGGAACGAATTCTCCTTTCAACTCATCGACGGTGAGGTTGTACGCTGTGACTACCGAAAGGACATTCTCAATACCTTCGATGGCACTGAGTGAATCGTTCAACTCTTTCCATCCGCGCAAACCGTCTGGGGTCCAGAAATCAGGTTTCTTCACCCCTAGCACAATGGCGTTCCCGGCTTCTCCAAAATGACTGCGAAAATCGTCGTAGGCTATGCTGATCGGGTCATCAACAGGAAGAATTCGTGAAAACTTGTAGGAGATCTTTACATCCAACGCTTTGTAGGCCATGAATGCGGTCGCCAACACAACTAAGCTGAGTAGCTCTATTTTCCTGCGTAATATGAGGCGTGCAATCTTTGTCCACATGACCCATGGAATGAGGCGCAAAGGTAGAGAAATTCATCAACCTCCGAACCCAGTAAATCTGTAGGTAAGCTTCACTGCTATGTTATCCTCGTAAGCACCTGTGTAGTAAGCTCCAAAACGCTGATAGAAGCCTAAGCCCAAGCCATTCCATATATCGTTGACCTCCAAGCCTGCCTCGTGATACCCGTATTCCGACCCTTGAATGGTGAGTCCAAAATGATCATCAGCATTGTTCAACACCCCAAAGGTGCTTCGCCAGACCAACTCAATGGTAGGCGCCCAATCACCGATGTTGAAGAGCCGGTCTTCAAAACTGTGACGGATATCAAGGGCCACGTATTGATTGGCCGCATATCGATTGAAGCCCATGGTTTCAAATCCTCGAATCGTTGAGATGTTGCTAAATAGACTATTAAAGAAACCGCCGCTCGCTATGGCCCCGTTAGCATCTGGCCCCGCCAAAAGTGGATAAGGAAGGTCGTTGTTGATATGCGACCCCAACAACGTAAAGGTGGTTACGCCCGTGTAAACACGAGTTATTTGATGCTGTATCATCGCGTCGAATCGTCGGTAGGGATAATTTTGATCAAACCAGCCATCGATGCTTTCTTCATAAGCCACGCGGAATCGAGGATAGGTAATGTCCAATGCCCGCAATCCAAACACACCAGACATGAATCTGTCGTTCGGCGCATACTCCATTTCCAACCTCGCATAGGCCACATTGAAACCATTGATGGTAGTTCCAACATCGTCGGCGTAGCGGTACGAATATCCTCCAGAAGTGAACCTATTGGAGCGGTGAACGGAGAGTGCAGCTCTCCAATTTGGCCATATCCGGTGGGTGATACCGAAGTAAACATCACTCACTTCATCAAAGGTTGGAATGTTCAAGAATCGATAGTCTTGGTCACCCAATATCGTAGTGCGCTTGAGGTCGTATTGCGTGCCTCCCGTCTCCTCGATATCGAATGAATACCCACCATAGAGCTTGGTTTCTGTGCTTCGATTCAAATTGATCTCTCCGAAGTAGCCATACTTCCAAACCTTATCTCCAAAACCATAGGCCACATTACCCCCAATGCTGAAATACTCAGAAAGCTTCGGACTTGTTTGCAGCCCCACCCCGAGGCGAATTCCTTCATAGATGTTATATCGAAGTAGATCATCAATCCGGAAATCAAAATACCCCCAACGGACCTTACCCGTTTGCAAGGCGAGAAGCCACTTCAGGTTTCGATCGATGTTTAACTCTTCACCAATACTATCCAGGGTTTGATACGTATTGCGCTCTTTTAAGGTGAGAGAATCCCCACGATAGGGTAGCCAGAAGGACTCATCCCTTTCCGCAGCCATTGGCGTGATCTCAACGGAGATCCTATCTATATCTCGGCGTTCCAGAGGTGGGTTGACCTTGACGTTTTGAAGTTGTGTTTTGCCTAGACCAATGGGCGAAGTGCCTCCACCTGTAGAGACCCCAACTGCTGAACTTCCTGTTTCTGTGGTAGCAAAACTCTTGAAATCCATGGTCAATTGAGACGGGAACCAATGGTCCGATATCTTCTCATAGAATTGCTGAACCTCTACGCCGAACACCTGATCCTCACCTAGGTCGATACCGAGGATATCCTGACCTGTAGGTCGAGCGATCACTCTTTTCACTGCCCACCCATCAGTAGTGATATACATCTCTCCATCCAAACCCTTAAAGCGGTGTCCGGGTTCCGGAAAATACTCGATCACGAAAGTCGTATCCACCCCTTCGATGATCGTATCTGAAGAAACGTAAACGTACCGACCTATAGCTCCTGGAGCGACGGGGTTGACGCGCTCAGAGCCGAGTATCTCAATGTAGTTGTCATAGAAGCTGAAAGATTGCATCTCGTTGGAAAGTAGCACGAACAGGGGCGTTTTAAGTCCGGATATTCGGGTAGCAAGTACGCGCTCATTATCCCTTCCTTGTGCATATTTCCGTTCGGTCACCGATTCCATGAGAAAGAGGTGTTGACGCTCCATGAACTTTCGATTCTTGTACCCAGAGGAATCAATGAATAAAACGCTATCTGTATAGCCCAAGTCGGGATTTGCCGTATCCACCGGCATATAGACCGTATCGAAGTCTGGCACTAGCGTATCTCTCACTAAGGTGAAGACGAATTTGGAATACGTCTCATAACTGAAAGCGCCTAGTGAAAGGGGGTTATTCTCATCTCTGTTGGCTATCACATTGCGAATGATGCGATGTAGAGGATTTTCACCCGCCTCAACGATTACCTCCTCGATCTCATTGTTGGAAGGCACTAACCTGAGCTCAATATAGGACTCGCCGTGGTAGGTGATGCGTTTATTCTCGTACCCAAAGGCTCTAACCCTAAGTGATTGGATACTTCCATTCCATCTCAACTCAAACTCACCGTCAGAGTCGGCGGTAGTCCCACGATTATCATTGTCGATGGTGATTCCTGCAAATGGAATGGGCGTTCCTGTTTCTTCATCTAAGATCTTCCCCTTAAGGGTATTCTGAGCATGTGATGCCAGACCGATGGTGAGGGTGAAGACCAGTAAGCAAAGTCTAATAAGGTAGGCTGTTCTGCGCATATTTAAATCCTATTCCTATCAAGATGGCCAAGCCAAAGCTAAGTAGCGTACCGATGAGGATATACTCGGTGAGCTTACGGTCCTTTGCCCTTGATAGATCACTAAAACGAAACACGGACTTGGCAGCAATTAGTAGACCAATTACCGACCATTGATTGAGGAGGATGAAGCCGAATACAAACAATCTTTCGAGTATGCCAATATACGACCCTGCTTTGGATAAGGATGCCTCTGGTTCATCCTCTGGTAGCGACCACTTGCTCATGATGATTTGTATCACGCGGCTTGAAACGAAAGTGAGCAGAACAAGGGCGAGCAGCCAATGATCCCAGTTGTTAAATATGAAGTCAAATGGAAGTGCCATGTAATACTCTCCCACACAGAATAGAATAACCAAAAGGTGTAGGACCTGATCGATGAGAAATGAAAATCTAGGGTTGAATCGATCGGCCAATAGATTCTTGAAACCATCGATAACCATGTGAGATAGGGCTATGATCAAAACGATCCACCATGGTTGATAGGTGAAAGTAAATATCAGAAAGTAGATGAGGACGCCATGCACCAATCCGTGAAGATAGAGGTAAGGCGACTTGAAATGATGAGTCCTTTTGTGCTGCACCCAGCGGGAAGGTTGAAGCACAAAGTCTCCTAATACATGAGCGAGGATCAACCGAGTGAAAAGAAGCATTAGGCCGTCATTGATTTGAATGCCTCCTCAAATTGCAACAATTCTTTCAGACCGGCACGCTTTTGAACCGCACTTATGTAACTCTGTGCAACGCCCAACTCTTCTGCGATGGCCATTTGTGTGAGTTTTGGCCTTTCTAGTTTGGCATGAATGGCGCTGGCCATGGCAGGCGACCAAGTTTGGATGACGAATTCAATGAGACCCATACCGGCTTGAAGGAGCTCTTGTGAAGGCAGGGTGGACCTGACCTTGAGCATCGTTTTACCCAAGCTATCAAAGGCTTCACCGGAATGGATGAAAGCCGAGCCTTGCGACTCTGAAACGTTGAAGGCACGACTTGAAACTTCTCCGAGACCAATGCCAATGCGGACATCTAGGCCTTCATGAGACCTCAAGGCTGCCCTTAAAAAATAGATAGAACGCATTCCCTCCCGTGCAGGAACCAAAAGCTGAAAGCTATCCCCACGGAAAACCTCCCAATCATAGCCCTCTTGACCGAGCTGGGCCAAAGCGGATTTTAAAATGGATAACCAACCAGAAGCCTGACTCTGAGATCGAACGACATCACCGGTTATAACACACCACATCACTCTTTCATTTCCTCAAATATAACAAAATGAAGTGATATATATCAATTATAACCAAATATAATTATATTATGACAATAGGATAAATGACAGGCCGGCTCGGTGCTGCATCATTCTCAAAGGCCCCCACCTGCAAGTTGAGAACATAAAGACCGTCATCTACATCCGACGGAACGTGAATGAGCTCCGTGATCGTCGCATTCATTCGCGGATCTGAAGGCAACTGCCAAAACGCCTTGTGTGCAGCCAATTTACCCTCATCACTTTCACGGTCAACCGAAGGCAGATCGATCAATAGGTGATCCACACCATTCTTTGCCAACTCCGCCGCAGCAGCCGCATCTAAATAAGGTGGGTTGGTGTTCGACCAGTTCTTGTTCCTTCTGTCTTCCGCACTCGTTCTAAGAATAATCGCCTGAGGCCTATACAACTCTACCATTTCCTTCATCATCTCCCAATAGATCACCTCATCGCCATTGTCCAGTTTCTTTGGAGATACGGTCACAACCACAGCCGTAAAGTGAAAGTCGCTCATCGATTCATTGATGGAGTGTACCGTGGGTTCAACATGACCTGGTCCTTCCGTATGCGTTCCATGACCATGGGGGTTAAAGTGGATATTCCTAAAATTCACCGAGCCGCCCTCAGCAACCACACCTACCCAGTTCTCATCTCGAACCGCCTCTATCTCTGCATGGTCTAGGTACCACGCTAAAGGTCCAGAGGTATCGATCGCAATGCTCAGATCGTACAACCTAGATAGGTCTGCCTTGTAAGCAACCCCTTGATGGGTAAAATGGATTTCCATGAACTCGCTATTTGTATTCGACGATTGACTGCATGCCGCGATCAACATCGTCATTAGAATGATCTTTTTCATAACACGAACAAGTCTGATGCAATGCCGTCAGCCAAAAATAGGCCCTCTTCCGTAAGTACAAGCCTATCTCCACTCCAACGCGCCCTGCCTGCATCAATGTGACCCTTTGCTCCTTCCAAAAAAGCAGATCTATACTCCTCGCCAAACCTCACTTGCACCTCTTCGAGCGACACACCGATATCCCTGCGCACGCCTGTCATCACCCACTCATTGTAACGATCGCGCTTGGATAGCATCTCATCCTCGAACCAGCGATCCGAAGTGGAGACTTTCTTAGCATAGATCGCATTATTGCTCACATTCCATCTACGAACCTCACCGTCGTAACTATGCGCACCCGGACCAATTCCCAGATAGGGCACTCCATTCCAATAATTGCTATTGTGCCTGCTACGCCAGCCCGGCTTTCCAAAGTTGGATATCTCATAATGATCGAAGCCTGCTTTCTTTAAAGCTTCTCGGAGGTAAAGGAATTGTCGGTGTGATTCTTCTTCCGATGGTGGATCTACCTTCCCCTTCAATACATCATGAGCCAGTGCGGTTCGTGATTCTACCGTCAGCGCATAGGCAGATATATGCGGGACTCCAGTAGCAATGGCTTTATCTACATTCAATTTCCACCGCTCATCCGAAGATACTGGCACACCATATATCAAGTCGATGGTCATATTATCGAACCCCGCCTCTTGAGCCATTTTGATAGAGGATTCCGATCTACTCGCATCGTGGTTTCGGTTCATCCACTTCAATTCGTCATGGAAAAAGGACTGAACCCCCATGCTCAAGCGATTGATCCCCACCTCTCTCCAAGCGTCTAACAACTCCTTGGTGATGTCCTCAGGATTGGCTTCCAGCGTAATCTCAGCCGCTGGCTCCACTTGATATCTATCTCTTATATCATTCAGTATCGCCTTGAGATCTTCCTTCTCTAATGTGCTTGGCGTACCTCCTCCAAAATAGATGGTTTGAACAACAGCAGGCCACGCATCACTCCAATAATCGATCTCGCGCCTCAAGCCAGTGACCACCTCATTATAGGTCTTGAACGAAGTGCTGAAGTGAAAGTCGCAATAATGGCAAGCTTTTCTGCAAAACGGTACGTGGATGTAGATACCACTCATTCTGCCAGGATTGGAATTAAGAGTCGGATAGTAGTACCCTCTCCGGGTTCACTTCTCAACACGAAGATCTTTCCTCCGTGATAGTCTTCTACTATCCTCTTTGCCAAACTCAACCCCAAGCCCCAGCCTCGCGACTTGGTCGTAAAACCTGGTCGGAATATGGCCTTGAACTGATTACGCGTAAGCCCTTTACCGGTATCACTTACATCGATCTTCACATTCCTACCTGCCTCCTCCATTTGGATGCGGATATTTCCGCTGGCGTCGATGGCATCAATGGCATTCCGGATCAGGTTCTCCATCACCCAACTAAAGAGTTGTCGGTTGATAGGAATGATAATCTCCGTTTGTGGATGATTGAATTCTATGCCGATCTTACTACTGGTGCGTTGTCGTAGATATTGGAGGGACTCATCCACTGCATCAACGATATCCTCATTCTTCAATTCAGGTACAGAACCGATCTTGGAGAAGCGAGCCGTGATCATTTCTAGTCGGTTCACATCCGTACTCATCTCGTTGAGCGCTTGTTCATCCACTCCTTGGGCCCTGAGTAGCTCTATCCAGCCCATTATGGAGCTCAATGGCGTTCCGATCTGATGGGCCGTTTCCTTCGCCATACCACTCCACACCCTCTCTTGCTCTGTCCTCCTAGCCGACGAGAATGCCGCGTAGGCGATCAACACAAACAAAGTAATCACACCTAAGAGTATCCATGGATAGATCCTCAGTTGCTTGAGTAGTATCGACTCCTGGTAATAGATGATATTCTTTTGTCCCTCTGCAAATTCGATCTCTATTGGCTCATTCTCCTCGGCCATCTTGGGGATCAGGTTCTGTATATACCCTGGTCGGAGTGCCTTCAGGCTATCGAGATTCCTGTGAGCAATCACATTGCCATCGCCATCGGTAAGGATGATGGGAATGGTCCTGTTTTCTTGAATGATCTCGCTATACAGACTAAGATCCCCTGTTGCGGTATTTGAGGTTACCATCTTGACAGCCTGTGCCCAGATCTTTACGGACCTTTCCTCTTCTTGGCGAAGCTCTTTTAGGAAGGATTCCGTGTACAGCAATGTGCCAGCTCCAATGAGGAGCGCGAATACGAAAAGGATGAGTTTCCAAACGTTCTTGTTGCGGTAGAAATCAGGCTGGCGCATGGCGGCAAAATACGCGTTTATCTTGAGTTGCACTATAAACGACGCAATGCGCAAACAATTGCATTACCTTAGCGTTGACATCCACATCATTACGCATACATGGGTTTCGTTATTTTCTTTGCCATCGCTCTGGCTATCTTCGTGGTCATTGACATTTACACCTACCGAAGCATCCAACGTTCCACTGAGAGGAAGTGGATCCGAAATCTGTACTGGCTTGTTTCCATCGCCGGTTACATCTATATGATCACCACTCTTTTTCAGTTTGATGCGGCCAACGAAGACCGCAAGGTGCTCAATGGATTCATGAGTTGGATCGTGATATGGTATGCTCCCAAGCTCTTCATCATCCCTGTATTACTCATTGAAGATGTCATTCGCTTGACCATCGGCCTTTACCGGATCATCAAACACCCCGAGCGAAAAGATCTTGGTCAGCGTTTCGTTCCCGGTCGTCGCCAATTCATTCACAATACCATACTGGGCTTAGCGGCCATTCCATTTGTAGGTGTCATTCACGGCATCTGGAAGGGGAAATACAATTTTCGGGTCATCAAGAAAACCATCTTCTTTGATGATCTACCCGAGGCATTCGACGGTTTCACGATCACTCAAGTGAGTGACATCCACTCGGGTTCATTCGACAACCGTGAGAAGATTGAATACGCAGTGGATCTTATCAAGGAGCAGAATTCCGACCTCTTCCTTTTCACTGGGGATATGGTCAACATCATGTCGGAGGAGATCTTACCCTGGCGCGACCTATTCGCAACTGTTCGAGCACCCTACGGCCAGTATTCCATCTTAGGTAATCACGATTATGGGACCTACCGAACTTGGGATTCAGATCCGGTAAAGAATGAGCAGTTGGCCGCAGCGGATGTGGACGAGCTTGTTCGTATTCAAAATGAAGAGATCGGCTACCGAAACCTCCGTAATGAATCGGTGAAGATCGAAAAGGATGGCCAGTACATCGACCTGGTTGGAGTTGAGAACTGGGGAGTTGGATTCATGCAGGCGGGTGACCTCGACAAGGCAATGGAAGGCTTGGATGCAGACTCCTTCAAGATATTGCTGAGTCATGATCCAACGCATTTTGATGAGGTCGTAAAACACCATAAAAAAAAGGTGAACTTGACCTTATCTGGCCATACGCACGGCATGCAATTCGGGATAGAAATTCCCGGCATTATAAAATGGAGTCCTGCTAGTTGGCGTTATCCTAAATGGGCAGGCCTATACAAGGACATGGGAAAGTACCTCTACGTGAATCGAGGCTTTGGGTACTTGGCCTATCCTGGAAGGACAGGCATTTGGCCAGAGATTACAGTTTTTGAGCTGAGAAAAGGGAATTCGGAATCAACCTCTTAGCTTTGTATATATTAACACTATCGCATACCATGAAACTACTCGCTCGCTTCTTTACACTTACCGCTCTCCTATTCATTGTTGCATGTGGCTCCGATGATGATCCACAGCCTGAACCTACGAGGGAAGAAAAGCATGCAGGTCGTTGGAACCTCACCGATATCGACGCATCAGGCGTGATCAACTTTGCCGGGCAATCCATTCCATTCGTCACAACGGATGCACAGATCGATCCTGGTAGCTACTTCGATTTCCAGATCAATCCTCAGGAGGTGGACTACGACGCTTCGGCGACGATCACAATCAGTGCAGGTCAGGAGTTCGACGTTCCGTACCAGAGGTCTGGACAAGGCGTGTGGGAATTCAAGGGAGCTGATTCACTTATCGTAACCGAACAGGGTCAAACTACCCGATACTTCATCCTTAACTCTACCGATACTCGCATGATCCTTCGATCGATCCAAACGTTATCGCTTTCAGGACAAACAGCAACGGCAACCGTTGAGGCAGTTATTGAGCGATAAGGTCTACTAGAGCCCAAGCTTCACTTTGAGATTCTTGAGCATGTCCTCGGTCATTCTATCGAGGTCGTACTCATGAGCCCATCCCCAATCTGCACGTGCATGGGAATCATCGATCAAGCTTGGCCAAGATTCAGCAATAGCTTGACGAAAATCAGGGGCGTAATCGAGCTTGAAATCCGGCAATATCTTTTGAATACTCACCTCCACATCTTCTGGAGCAAAAGAAATCCCAGCCAAGTTGTAGCTGGTACGCACCTTTACTTGATCTGCCGGGGCATCCATCAAGTTCACCGTGGCGCGGATCGCGTCCGGCATATACATCATAGGCAGCATAGTTCCCTTGTCCAAGAAACTGGTATATGCTCCCTTCTTCAATGCTTCGTAATAGATCTCAACGGCATAGTCTGTGGTACCTCCACCTGGCTCACTTTTCCATGAAATGATACCTGGGTAGCGGATAGAGCGAACATCCACGCCAAACTTAGCGTGGTAGTAATTGCACCACTGCTCGCCCGCTTGCTTTGAGATCCCATACACCGTTGATGGCTCCATGATGGTGTGCTGAGGTGTATCTATCTTTGGCGTGTTCGGACCAAAACAGGCGATCGAGCTAGGCCAATAAACTTTCTTGATCAAGCCGTCTTTTGCGAGATTGAGAACATGGAATAGACTTTCCATGTTGAGTACCCACCCCTTTTCGGGCATTCTTTCCGCTGTTGCAGAGAGCATCGCAACGAGATGATAAACCTGCGTAACATTATACTTCTTCACAACTTCTGCGATGCGTTCTCCATCCATTGCATTGATCTCCTCAAACGGACCTGATTCCATCACTTCAGAATGGGCTGGTTTGATATCGGAAGCAATAACGTTGGCAGATCCATGGGCCTTACGGAGGTTGAGCACAAGCTCCGTTCCTATCTGTCCAGAAGCACCAAGAACTAGAATGACATCCTTCATAATAAGTGGGGTTAAGCGACGCAAAGATATTCATCTTATTCGATGATAGAACGAATCTGTATTCAATGCTTCAATATGATAAACATCAGTGTTTTCCCATGAAATCAGCGTATCTTTGCGGCTTGAAAATGAGCTAGGTTATGTCGGAATCAAAAAAGCAACCCAAACGCTTCTTGTACAATCGCTACAGTCGCGAAGAACTTCAGAAACGCCTAGATGCAGAGACCTTTGCGCGTCGCACTGTTTCGTTCTACAGGTATGTGATTATTGATGATGTGGAGGCCATGAGAGATCGTCTTTATGCCATGTGGGACGACCTTAACTGTCTTGGTAGGATCTACATCGCGAGTGAGGGGATCAATGCACAAATGAATGTTCCTGAACACAACTGGGAGGCCTTTGTAAAGCAGCTTTACACGGTAGATGAGTTCAAGGATATCCCTTTCAAAATCGCCGTTGAAGATGATGGCCGATCTTTCCTCAAGCTTACAGTAAAGATCCGAAATCAAATTGTGGCCGACGGATTACCTGCCGCAGAGTACGACGTTACCAATGTGGGTAAACACCTCACTGCCAAAGAATGGAATGAACTCATGGAAGCCGGTGATGCCATCGTAGTAGATATGCGAAACTACTATGAAACAGAGATAGGTCATTTCGACGGCGCTGTACTTCCAGAAGCGGAAACCTTCCGAGAAGAACTTCCAGAGGTCCTTGATAAACTCAAGGGTCAGGAAGACAAGCCTGTATTACTTTATTGTACGGGTGGTATCCGTTGTGAAAAGACCAGTGCCTACCTCAAGCATCACGGTTTTGAGAACGTTAATCAACTGCATGGCGGCATCATTGATTATGCACGCCAGATCAAGGAGGAGAATCTTCCCAATAAGTTCAAGGGAAGGAACTTCGTATTCGATGACCGCTTGGGCGAGAGCATCTCTGAGGAGGTCATTTCCCGTTGTCATCAATGTGGTAAGCCATGTGACCATCATACGAACTGTGCAAACGAAGCCTGTAACATTCTCTTCATTCAATGTGATGAGTGTGCCGAGAAATTCGAGAACACCTGTTCCGATGAATGTCAAGAGATCATTCACCTTCCCGAAGAAGATCAAGAGGTGATCCGTAAGAAGTGGGCTGCAGAAGGTAGAACGGGTAAGAGATATATGAAGACAAAGCATAGCCTCGAGGGTACGGAGAAGTAAGCATTCACCCTGAATTCCAACGGATTCGTGCCTTTCATCGTTAACTTACCGCTACTTGGTCTGACGAGTATACCAACTCGACATGAAAAAGACCTTACTCAATTTATCGTTATTACCCTTTCTTTCCATTTGGAGCCATAGCGCCATCGGTCAAGTTATTGGCGTACAGAATATCAACTTCCAAAACACAGGGTATACCGTGGAGGCTGATGGCAATGTAACGCTTATCAAGATGGACAACATCGACTTCATCTACAAGCAAGCGATCTGGGTCACTGGAAAGAGCTTTGGCCAAGATACCATTAACCATCTTTCGGCACAGCAATACAGGCAATCACGCGTTGACTTCTATCCTGGCCCTATCTCCTCGGATAGTGCCTCGTATGATCATTGGAATCGAACATGGACGGTTACCGCCGCTCAAGTAGACAGCGTCAAACAAGGACTTTACACGATTATTCCAGAGGCTATAAAGAGCTGGCCCGTGAGCGGAAGGGCTCAATACGGTGAGTCTGCTGACCTTGCCCCTTATCAAGATGTAGACGATAACGGCTCCTATGAACCCGAAAACGGAGATTATCCATTGATCAAAGGAGATATCTGCTCGATTGCCATCTTCAACGACTACAACCAACGTGGATTCTATCGTTACTGGTCGTTCCAAATGGAAGGCATAGCCTGGCATTATATGTTGGAGGGAAATGGCATTGAACAGCGCGCCTTTTTCACCGAATTTGAACTCCTCAATAAATCCAACACCACCTATCATGAGGCATGGATATCGATGTTTGCCGATATAGATGTTGGCGCCGCTGCTGCTAATTTGAATGGAACAGACATCGCTCGCCATTCCGTATATGCCTATCCATATGCGTCCTATGCTGGCGGTCAGTATTACCATGATAAAACTCCTTACGCTGCTGTGAGCATCCTAGAAGGTCCAGCTGCCGACGCATTTGATGGACGCGATAACAACTGGGATGGATGCGTGGATGGTGTTTCCGACGGACTTGGAAACTGCATAAGCGAAGATCCGAGCAATGGCATCGTAGAACCAACCACCATGATGTCTTCTATGGGTTACCAAAATGAGAGCTTTGGACATAATAGGACACCGCTCATCGACGCACATTACATCAACTATATGCATGGATTGTGGTCCGACGGATCGAATATCATGATCGAAACTCCATCTGGTTTCCACAGCACCTCGAATGGAGATGGTCACAACCCTGGTGTTGCGATGGGAATTTCTCATTATGTATTCCCTGGAAACTCCTTTGTCCCAGACCCACTCTTTGCTTCCTTACCGATCCATGACGTGAACTTCTTTGAGGCGCCTACAGATACCCATGACAAGCGACAACTCGCTTCGGCCGGAAAATTCACGTGGGAACCCAATGAAAAGATCACCTTCCGATTCGCTACACTAATGGGAACTGTTGATACGGCCGACTATGCGAATATCATCGACAGTATCGGAAGTGACATCGATAAACTTCTTGCCGTATCCCGAACTCTTAGCCAGAGTGAGCCTGTGGTAGAGGAGTCGAATTTCATACTTGGTCAGGATAAAAGCCATCTATATCTAACCAACCCTTACTCAGAAGACTTCAGCGTAGAATTGAGAGACCTTTCCGGTCGGTTGGTCGCAACAGATCTGGCAAATGCCAATTCACAAATGGTCATCCCGATCGAAGGCCTGCCTGCTGGCGTATACCTCCTGCAGATCCCAGATCGATCATTCGTAATAAAATGGGTTAAGCCATAACACCTGCTGGACCCTTGAGCAGCCTTCCATATGGGAGGCTGTTTTTGTTTATTACTTTGAGAGTAAAGGGTAAACCATGACATCTGTCATTTTTGCCCGGCTTGTATTGGCTAACTTTGCGTTCAAAGAAACACAGCCCATGTTATATCATAAGCTAGGTAAGATTCCTCATAAGCGTCACACGGTCTTTGAAAAGCCTGACGGAGGACTTTACTACGAACAACTCTTCGGTACTGAAGGGTTTAGTGGTGTATCGTCATTGCTTTACCATGTTCATCGTCCAACCATGATCAAGGAGATAGGCGAAGCCAAAGATGTTTCTCCACAGGCAGTGGTCTCCAAGAACATTACTTCACGCATGTTGAAAGGCTGGGATGTGCCTGCAGTAGACGATTATTTGGAGAGCAGAACTGTAGTATTGTTCAACAACGATTTGAATATCACCCTCGCTGCGCCTAAGAAGGGAACAGGTAATTACTTCTACAAAAATGCGGATGCAGATGAAGTGATCTTCGTTCACAAAGGAAAAGGGAAGATCCGCACCATGCTGGGTAATCTCGAGTTCGGTTATGCCGATTACATCGTCGTGCCTCGTGGAATGATCTATCAAATTGAATTTGAAACAGAGGATAACCGACTCTTGATCACAGAGAGTTTTTCACCTATCGTTACCCCTAAACGCTACCGAAACAACTTTGGTCAGCTACTCGAACACAGCCCATTCTGCGAGCGCGACTTCCGCCTACCGGATGAACTAGAAACGCACGACGAAAAAGGCGAGTTCACCATGTATATACGCAAGGAGAACATGATGCACGAGGTCATTTACGCTTCGCATCCGTTCGACGTTGTGGGTTGGGATGGCTACAACTTTCCGTACATATTCTCTGCATTGGACTTTGAGCCGATCACAGGTCGTGTTCACCAACCACCTCCAGTGCATCAAACCTTCGAAGGCTGGAACTTTGTGATCTGTACATTCGCACCACGCTTGTACGACTATCACCCTAAAGCGATCCCTGCTCCATACAACCACAGCAATATCGATAGCGATGAGGTCCTCTACTACGTGGATGGCGACTTCATGTCTCGCAATCACGTTGAAAAAGGATTTATCTCACTTCACCCAGCTGGAATTCCGCATGGTCCACATCCAGGCGCCTACGAAAGAAGCGTAGGACAAAAAGGAACGGAAGAACTCGCCGTGATGATCGATACATTCAAACCATTGCGACTTACTCAAGCCGCTGTAGACCTGGGTGAAGAAGACTATTGGAAATCGTGGCTAGAATAAGCCTCGCATGTTCTTACCTTTGACAAATCATTGAAGAAAGGCTCAAAACAGACAATATGGCAACAGATACAACTAGCTTACAATTGGAGAAAGTTTTTCCCGATGCGGAAGACTTTCTACCGATCAATGGAACAGACCACGTTGAATTGTTCGTGGGCAACGCCAAGCAGGCTGCACACTTCTACAAGACTGCATTTGGCTTCCAGGGGTTGGCCTATGCAGGTCTAGAAACGGGAAAGAAAGATCGCACTAGCTACGTTCTACAGCAAGGTAAGATCAGATTGATACTCACCTCTCCAATGATGGATGGCGGCGAGATCAATGAGCACATCAATAAACATGGCGACGGGGTGAAGAGCGTTGCCCTTTGGGTTGATGATGCAGTGAAAAGCTTTGAAGAAACCACAAAGCGCGGTGCTGAAGTGGCTTTCGAACCAAGAACGATCGAAGACGAAGACGGAAAGGTGGTTCTCGCAGGGATCAAGACCTACGGCGAAACCGTTCACGTTTTTGTAGAGCGCAAAGAATACAACGGCATCTTTTTACCTGGATACCGCGCGTGGGACAGTCACTATCAACCTGAAGACACTGGCCTGAAGTACATCGACCACATGGTGGGCAATGTAGGCTGGGGTGAAATGAACAAATGGGTAGATTTCTACGCTCGCGTGATGGGATTCGCTCAACTTATTTCATTTGATGATAAAGACATCTCAACGGAATACACCGCATTGATGTCCAAGGTAATGACCAACGGAAATGGCCGCATCAAATTCCCGATCAACGAACCAGCCGAAGGCAAGAAGAAAAGTCAGATCGAAGAGTACATCGACTTCTACAATGGAGCAGGTGTTCAGCACATTGCCGTTGCAACCGATGACATCGTGAAGACCGTTTCTGCCATGAAGGATCGAGGAGTAGAGTTCCTATACGTTCCAGATGTGTATTACGACGATCTGTTGGAGCGTGTGGGTGATATCGACGAGGATATTGCAATTCTCCGTGAACACGGAATCCTGGTTGATCGCGATGATGAAGGATACCTCCTCCAGTTGTTTACTAAACCAGTTGCAGACCGTCCAACTCTGTTCTTCGAAATCATTCAACGTAAAGGTGCTCAGAGTTTCGGTAAAGGAAACTTTAAGGCTCTTTTTGAAGCGATCGAAAGAGAACAAGGAAACAGGGGAACGCTATAAACGAACCTCCATACCCATAATGCCTCCGGGCACAAGGGCAACTTTCAAAGGCTACCGTGGATCTTCCGCGGTAGCCTTTTTTCTTTCATCAAGCCTATTCCTGAAAAATACAATTGAAGTTATTCCCTTTCTTTAGGAACACGTTTAACATAATCTCTCTTAATATGGAAGAAACACTCGACACTGGACTGAATCAAGAGGAGTACAACGCTCATGAACATCAGGTGGATAAAGGTCTTCGCTTCGCTCATTTGATCATCGACCAGATCGTTCTAATCGTCGTCCTTACCGGAGCTACAACCGCGTTCTATGCCCTTGGGATGGCGAATCCGTAGGATACCGGAATAGGATGGTTAGATATTTTTGGATGGGTATCTCTTTTCTTCTATTACTACATCATGGAGGCAACATTGGGTACAACTGTAGGTAAATTAATTACCGGTTGTGTGGTGGTAGATGCAAAAGGAAGAAGAACCTCAAACGCCAAGATCGCTGGTAGGTCGGCTGCTCGCTTCATCCCTTTTGATGCCTTCTCATTCATCGGTAACCGTGGATGGCATGATTCTCTTTCAGACACCTATGCCGTGAAAAAGCAATCCGTTCCAGAGTATGTTCTATAGGATCTGATCCTAGACCAAAACAAAAAGGGCTACGGTGATATCACAGTAGCCCTTTGCTTTGTAAAGGCATTAGCGCCTCGTGCCTGAACTTACGCTCTCTTCCTATCGGTCTCTTTCAATAGGATCTTACGCAAGCGGATGCTTTGAGGGGTTACCTCAACATACTCATCACTTTGAATGTATTCCAACGCCTCTTCAAGACTAAACTTGATAGCTGGAGCAATACGCATCTTATCATCAGCACCGGATGAACGAATGTTGGTAAGGTGCTTTGTCTTAGTAATGTTTACCACCATGTCACCAGCTCGACTGTTCTCTCCAACAACCTGACCTTCATAGATCTCCACGCCTGGATCAACGAAGAACTTTCCACGGTCTTGTAAACGGTTGATTGAATAAGGGATAGCCGTTCCTTTGTCCATGCTGATCAATGAACCATTCTGACGACCAGGGATCTCACCTTTATACGGCTCGAAACCGATAAATCTGTGATTCATGATGGCCTCACCTGCAGTAGCTGTAAGTAGGGAGTTACGCAAACCGATCAAGCCACGCGAAGGAATAGTGAAGGTTACCACCATTCTATCTCCTTTAGGCTCCATGTTCAGCATCTCCCCTTTTCTGAGGGTAACCATTTCAACGGCCGTTCCACTCTTGTCTTCTGGAAGGTCAACTACCAATTCTTCAACTGGCTCGCTCTTCACACCATCGATCTCTTTGAGGATTACCTGAGGCTGACCGATCTGAAGTTCGTACCCTTCACGACGCATGGTTTCGATCAATACAGAAAGGTGGAGTACACCTCTACCGTACACTCGGAAAGCATCGGCCTTACCTGTCTCTTCAATGCGAAGTGCGAGGTTCTTTTCCGTTTCTTTTTCGAGGCGATCAGCGATGTGACGGGAGGTAACGAATTTACCTTCCTTACCAAAGAACGGTGAATCGTTGATGGTGAAGAGCATACTCATGGTAGGCTCGTCGATGCGGATCGTAGGGAGCGCTTCTGGATTCTCGAGGTCGGCGATCGTATCCCCGATTTCAAACCCTTCAAGTCCTGTAAGCGCACAAATATCTCCGGCATTCACTTCTTCTACTTTGGCTCTACCCATTCCATCAAAGATGAAAAGCTCTTTGATCTTGGATTTCATTTGGGCACCATCGCGCTTGATAAGTGTAACCTGCATTCCTTCGCGAAGCACACCACGCTTCAAACGGCCGATGGCGATACGGCCAGTGTATTTACTATAATCGAGGGAAGTGATCAACATTTGCGTGTTCCCTTCTTCCACCTTTGGCGCAGGAACGTGCTCCAGCACCATGTCGAGAAGAGGCGAAATGTTCTCCGTCTTATTCTTCCAATCGTCGCTCATCCAATTCTCTTTGGCTGAGCCGTATACGGTAGGGAAATCGAGCTGATCCTCCGTAGCGTCGAGGTTGAACATCAAGTCGAATACAGCCTCGTGAGCCGATTCAGGGTCGCAGTTTGGCTTATCAACCTTGTTTACAACTACGATAGGCTTTAGTCCGAGTTCGATCGCCTTTCCAAGAACGAATCGAGTTTGCGGCATAGGGCCTTCAAAGGCGTCAACTAGAAGTAGTACGCCATCCGCCATATTCAATACACGCTCCACCTCACCACCAAAGTCGGCGTGGCCCGGAGTATCGATGATGTTGATCTTGGTGTCCTTATACTTCACTGAAACGTTCTTCGAGAGAATGGTGATTCCTCGTTCACGTTCAAGGTCGTTGTTATCGAGAATGAGTTCTCCAGTATTCTGGTTGTCGCGGAATAGCTCGCAGAAGTGGAGGATCTTGTCAACCAAGGTAGTCTTGCCGTGGTCAACGTGTGCGATGATCGCAATGTTTCTGATGTCGGTCATACAATTGTATTGAGCCGGCAAAAGTAGTGGTTCTCAACGAGGTGGAAATGCGAAGTAGTGTTATTTATCTTCGAGATGGTTTGGTGGTGAAGATCACGTCGACCAAAGCCATCCTTAAAAGAAAAGCCGCCCCAAAAGATCGAGGCGGCTTCATTATTTGGGCAGTTTTTCGCTCTTAGTGGCGAACTACGAACTTACCGTTAAGGGTTTGCTCACCGCCTTGTACGCTGTAGAAGTAAGTACCAGCCGAAAGATCAGAAGTGTTCACTTCCATCAATTGAGCACCTACTGATTGGTTCTCGTTGATCTGCTTAACCACACGACCCTGGATATCCATGATGCGGATAGTTACGTCTGCGTTCGAGTTAAGATCGTATACGAGGTTTACTTTGTCGTTTGCTGGGTTAGGGAAAGCCTTAACCGTTGTAGCAGAGATGATATTCTCTTCTGTGCTCACGTTTGCGTCAACTCTAGCGAACATGTAGAATTGAATGTCAAGCGGCCATGCATTCGCCAAAGCAGCCCATGAACCGTCGCTCCACTTCTCAACAGCAGTTGATGCACCACAACCATCTTGTGTGTGAAGAATACCTACTGTATCACCACCGTTATCTACTTCAACAGAAAGAATGTAGAAGCCAGCAGCATATGCAGGCGAGCTGAAGTTGAATTCAGTGAAGGCCAAAGAAGTGTCAATGCTAGAAACTGAAACCGGGTCAGATGTAGCAATAGCCGCTCCTACAGAACCTGTAGCCGTATCAAGTGGGTATACGTAAGCAACAAGGCTTCCGTTGGTAACCTGCTCCTTAGCACCGAATACTACGAGTGCGTCGGTGATATCGTAACCAGAAGAAGGAGCTTCAAAGATCACACCTTTCTCAAGATCGCCATAACCGTTCGTACCTGCTACGTAACCACCGTTGGCAGATCCAGTAAGTGAAGGAGATGGAGATGCACAAACAACAGTTGGAGCGATTGTATCCACTACTGACTCAGCATTGTACTGTGTTAGTGAAGGAGCATTCTCAAATGTTCTTGTTTCTGATGTCGCGCGCTGACCATAAGCCGTTCCAGCTATCAATAGTGCCGCCGCCACAGTGTAAAATTTCTTCATTTCAAGTGTTTTTTAATATAACGCGTCCCAAGATACAAAACAGAAATCAACATAAAGGAGAATGTGAGTAATAGCCTACGATTAATGCGCCTCAAGCCAGTTTGCTCCTGTTCCCGTATCAACATCCAAAGGAACGCTCAATTCGTAGGCCGATTCCATCAATTCCACTACCATCGCCCTAAGGTCTTCAAGCTCATCAACATGCGCATCGAACACCAATTCATCGTGTACTTGAAGGATCATCTTGCTCTTGTATTTCTTCTCCTTCATCTTTTCGTGGATCTTGATCATTGCCAATTTGATCACATCGGCAGCCGATCCTTGTATCGGTGCGTTCACTGCATTTCGCTCGGCATGTCCACGAACTACCGCATTCCTACTATTGATATCCTTCAAATAGCGCCTTCTACCCATGATGGTTTCCACATATCCTTGCTCACGCGCCAGCTCTACCTGTTTATCGATATAATCCCTCACGCCAGGATAGGTCCTGAAGTACGCTTCAATAACGTCCTTCGCTTCGGTGCGGGATAGATTCGTTTGTTGACTCAAGCCGAAGGCCGAAACTCCATATATGATCCCGAAATTGACGGTCTTCGCATGACTTCTTTGCTCACGTGTAACCTCCTCCAAAGGAACGTCGAACACCTTCGCTGCCGTAGCCGCGTGAATATCCTCTCCATTCTTAAAGGCTGAGATCATCGATTCATCACCACTCAAGGCCGCAATGATGCGCAGCTCGATCTGACTGTAATCCGCAGCGAGCAATGTATGGTCCTTATCCCTCGAAACGAACATGCCTCGAACCTTTCTCCCTCTTTCGGTGCGGATCGGGATGTTCTGAAGGTTTGGATTGGTACTGCTCAGCCGACCCGTAGCTGCCACGGTTTGATTGAAAGTGGAATGGATCCTTCCTGTATTCGCATCCACCAAGTCTGGCAACGCATCTACATAAGTGCTCTTCAACTTTCCGATCTGTCTCCAATCCAATACCTTCTCAACAATCGGGTGCCGATCTGCTATATCTTGTAAGATGTCTTCTGAAGTAGAGTACTGACCACTCTTTGTCTTCTTCGGTTTCTCCATCAACTCCAACTTGCCAAAGAGGATCTCTCCCAATTGACGAGGTGAACCGATATTGAAACGCTCGCCAGCATCTTCGATAATAGACTCTTCCAACTCCGCCAATTCCTTTTCCAACTGCTTGCTGTAGGTTCTCAATGCTTCCACATCCACCTTCACGCCTTCAAACTCCATCTCGGCAAGTACAGGAACCAATGGTGTTTCTACATTATAGAATACGTTCTTTACTCCGCCTTGCTCCAATCCAGGTTTAAAGACTTGATACAATTGGAAGGTGATATCCGCATCCTCACCTGCATACTCCACCAACTTATCTATCTCAACATCGCGCATATTCCCTTGATTCTTGCCCTTCTTACCGATCAATTTCTCGATCGACATGGGGCGATAGTTCAAGTAAGTCTCCGCCAAGAGGTCCATGTTGTGCCTCATATCTGGCTGAAGTAAATAATGCGCGAGCATGGTATCGAAAAGTGGGCCCGAAATATCCACGTCATAGCGCTTCAAGACCGCCATATCATACTTCAGATTCTGCGCGATCTTCTCTACCTCATTCGCTTCAAAGAAAGGTTTGATAAGATCCACTCTCTTCTGCGCCTCCTTCTGATCTTCAGGAATAGGAATATAATAGGCCTTACCAGCATCATAACTAAAGGCAATGCCTACCAACTCCGCCTCGAGGGTGTTCAAAGAGGTTGTTTCCGTATCAAAGCAGACCGCTTCCTGCTTGATGAGTTTCTTGACAAGCAATTCAATACCCATTTCATCATCTACCTTTTGATAGTGATGCTCTGTGTTCTCGAGGGTCTTCACATCCCCAGTATCTGCTTGTCCTGCATCTTCAGCACCTCCGCCGAAGAGGTCCATTTGGTCACCCACTTGCTTTACAACTGAAGCGCCTGAACTCTTTTTGATCTCTACATCTAAAACGCGTTTAGCCAGTGTCCGGAATTCCAACTCTTCGAAGATCTCCTTGAGCTTATCCTCATCCACTGGGTCGCGAGTAATATCCGTTTCAGATAGCTTGATAGGTGCATCGATCCAGATTCTCGCAAGATCCTTGCTCAATCGACCTAGGTCGGCGTTATCACGGATCTTCTCTCCCAACTTACCCTTGATCTCATCGGCATGCTCCAACACATTCTCCATGCTGCCATACTGCTTCAAGAGCTTTACCGCCGTCTTCTCACCAACACCGGGTAAACCAGGAATGTTATCGGCAGAATCGCCCATCATGCCAAGGATATCTACAACTTGATCCACATGCTCGATATCCCACTTCTCGCATATCTCCTTAGGCCCCATGATCTCTGGCTTTCCTCCGCCACGAGGGGGCTTGTACATGAGGATCTTGTCGGTTACAAGCTGACCAAAATCCTTATCGGGCGTCATCATGTAAGTGATGTAATCTTCCTTTTCTGCCTGCTTAGCCAGTGTCCCGATCACATCATCTGCCTCATAACCTTCCACGCCAACATAGGGAATGCGGAAAGCGTCGAGCACTTTTTGAATATATGGAACGGCGATCTTAATGGCTTCAGGAGTTTCATCGCGGTTTGCCTTGTATTCTTCATACATCTCGTGGCGCTTGGTAGGCCCTTTCATGTCGAAAACAACGGCGATGTGACTCGGATTCTCTTTGTTCAGAACATCCAAAAGGGCTGTTGTAAAACCATAGATGGCAGATGTATCCATCCCTTTACTCGTTACTCGAGGGTTTCGAGCAAAGGCAAAATAGGCTCTAAATATCAACGCATAGGCGTCTAACAGGAACAGCTTTTTATCGGAATCACTCATGAAGATCAGTTTGCGAGCAAGATACCAAAAACCAATGCAGGCGTTCACATTTCATTGGCTTTGTCTGTCTCAAAGAAAACCTATTTTTGCCCTTCATTACTAGAACTGAATTACGTGGCGCAATCACTAGTCATTATCCCGACCTACAACGAACGAGAGAATATCGAAAAGATATTGAATGCGGTACTTGACCAGCCCCATGGATTCCATGTTCTTATCGTAGACGACTCATCGCCGGACGGTACCGGTGATATTGTACGTCGCATTCAGGAGTCGCACCCAGACCGACTCTTCCTTGAGGAGAGAATGGGTAAACACGGCTTGGGTACGGCATACATTCACGGTTTTAGATGGGCACTAAAGCACGATTACGAATTCATTTTTGAGATGGATGCCGACTTTTCGCATGACCCTGAGGATCTCATACGACTTCGGAAAGCATGTGAGGAAGGGGCCGACCTCAGCATTGGATCTCGCTATGTGAGGGGTGTTAATGTTGTGAATTGGCCCATGAGTCGCGTTTTACTATCCTTCTTCGCCAGTAAATACGTGCGCTTCGTGACTGGCTTGCCGGTATTCGACACTACGGCAGGGTATAAATGTTACCGCCGGGAGGTCTTACAAAAGATCAACCTTTCCAAGATCCGATTTGTCGGCTACGCCTTTCAGATCGAAATGAAATTCAAGGCCTGGAAGCACGGCTTCACCATAGAAGAAGTACCTGTGATCTTCACCGACCGTACGGCCGGTCAATCTAAAATGACCCGAGGGATCGTTAAGGAAGCGATCTTTGGGGTGATCCGATTAAAATTAGATAGTCTCTTTGGCCGAGATTACTGAAGTTTTATCTCTTTTTCAGACCTTTGTAGGCCCTTCCAAATAGCTAACAACAGGTCATGACCAAAGTTACCTTAATCAAGAACGCCCGTATCGTAAATGAAGGCGAGATCACAGAAGGCGATGTCCTCATCGAAAACGGACGAATTGCCAAGGTTGATCGCCACATTTCACTCAAGAATGGGAATGTCAAATTGATCGATGCCCACGGAATGTATCTCATTCCTGGTGTGATCGACGATCAGGTTCACTTCCGTGAGCCCGGACTCACCCACAAGGCAGAGATCTACACCGAAGCCAAAGCTGCCGTTGCCGGGGGTATCACTTCCTATATCGAGCAGCCCAATACCGTTCCTCAAGCTACGACCATCGAATTGGTCGAAAAGAAATTCGAGAGAGCAGCCCAGGTGTCGCTTGCCAACTTCGGGTTCAATATCGGAGCCACAAACAATAATGTGGAGGAGCTTCTCAAGGCAGATAAGACACGAATCCCAGGTGTGAAGATCTTTATGGGGTCGAGCACAGGCGATATGCTAGTGGACGACCTGAATGCATTGGAGCGCATCTTCTCAGAAGTGGACCTTCAACTCATCACTCACTGTGAAGACGAAGGAACGATCCGCAAGAACCTAGAGGAGTACAAAGAGAAATTCGGGGATGATATTCCTATGAAGTATCACCCGATCATCCGTAGTGAAGAGGCCTGCCTACTCAGCAGTTCCTCAGCAGTGGACCTCGCCAAGAAACACGGATCACGCCTTCACGTATACCATATCTCTACAGGTGTGGAAACCGATCTCTTTGATAACAGCATTCCGCTCGAAAAGAAAAAGATCACCTCCGAGGCTTGTATCCACCACCTTTGGTTCAACGACACCTTCTACGATAGTAAAGGGTCGCTCATCAAGTGGAACCCGGCTGTGAAAACAGAGGAAGATCGCTTGAAGATATGGGAAGCCGTTCTCGATGATCGCATTGATGTGATCGCTACCGATCACGCCCCACACACCAAGGAGGAGAAAGACAACCCATATACCTCTGCACCAAGCGGTGGACCTCTCGTTCAGCACGCCCTAGTGGCCTTGATGGAATATGTGAACAATGGAACCATCACCATGGAGAAGCTGGTTGAAAAGCTTTGCCACAACCCAGCGATCCTATTCCGAATCAAAGACCGCGGATTCATTCGCGAGGGGTATCATGCCGACCTTGTTTTGGTGGAGCCATCAAGACCATGGACCGTGAATGAGGAGAACATCCTTTCAAAATGTGGCTGGTCACCTTTCGAAGGAAATACATTCAAAGCTCGGGTATCTCATACTTTCGTGAATGGTAACATCGTTTATCGTAATGGCCAGTTCGACGAGTCCGTAATGGGTGAGCGAATGGTCTACGACCGCGAATAAGACAAACACATTGCCAATACGATCATCCTTTATCCTCTTAGTCTCACTTCTTCTCGTTGCCTGCGAGCCAGTTGAATCTGGCCACAAGAAGGAGGCTCCAGACGACCTGATCCCAAAGGATGTAATGACCAACATGCTCGTGGACGTGCACATCATTGAAGGTGCACGTTCAGGAGTAAGGGTCTTAGGTGATTCTGTGCCGGCCGACCTCTACTATGAAGGTCTGTTTAAGAAATACGGCGTAACGCAAACGCAATACGATTCTAGCTTCCGATACTACAGTCATTATCCCACCGTGATGACAGAGATGTACGATGTGGTGATCGATAGCCTGAATATCCGTAAGATCAAGATCGACGAAGCCCTGCGCCAGTATCAATCAAAGAGCGACGATACCGATGAGTTCGTGGATTTCGAGGAGACCCCTGAAGGATCTACCGAGGACGAGGAATAGTCGTTATTCAACTACCACCAAGTAGTAATTCTTCTTGCCTTTTTGAACGAGGATGAACTTGTCGTTCAAAAGGTCTTCTGAACCTACGGTCTTCTCTAATTGAACCTTGCTTTTATTGATAGCAATGGCGTTGGCAGTAGTCATCTTTCTGGCTTCACCTTTCGATGGCATGATGTCCGTTTGCTGAGCCAAGAATTCAACGATGCCTATGCCCGCATCAAGCTCGCCACGTGATATGATATGTTGTGGCACGCCTTCGAATACCTGCAGAAGTGTTCGATTATCCAAGGTCCTCAACTCCTCTTCGGTAGCTTTTCCAAAGAGGATCTGACTCGCTCGGATAGCGTTTTCGAGGTCTTCCTTGCTGTGCACGCGCTCCGTCACTTCTTCTGCCAATGCATACTGTAGGATCCGGGTATGTGGGGCTTTCTCGTGTTCCGCTTCCAATGCCTCGATCTCCTCTTTTCCTTTTAAAGAGAAGATACGAATGTAGTTCCCCACGTCGGCATCAGCTGCATTCAACCAGAATTGGTAGAATTGGTATGGAGATGTTTTCTCAGGATCCAACCAAACGTTTCCGCCTTCACTCTTTCCAAACTTCGTTCCGTCTGCCTTCTTGATGAGTGGAGTGGTAAGCGCAAAGGCTTCACCGCCACCCATTCTGCGAACGAGTTCGGTACCCGTGGTGATATTTCCCCATTGATCGGAACCACCCATTTGAAGTTTAAGTCCATTCTCCTTCCAAAGATGGTAGAAGTCGTAACCCTGGATCAACTGGTAACTAAACTCAGTGAAAGAGATCCCGGTTTCCATTCTCGACTTAACGGAATCCTTCGCCAACATGTAATTGACCGTGATGTGCTTACCCACATCACGAATGAAATCGAGGAATGTCCAATCCTTGAACCAATCGTAGTTATTGACCATGATGGCTGGATTGTCAGTTCGATCGAAATCAAGGAACTTCTCAAGCTGCTTCTTTTGAGAATTCAAGTTGTGCTCGAGTTGATCTCTATCAAGAAGACTCCTTTCCGCAGATTTGAAGCTTGGATCTCCAACCATACCGGTAGCGCCTCCAACAAGGGCTACGGGTTGGTGACCACATCGCTGGAAATGAGTGAGTGTCATTACCTGCACCAAGTTACCTACGCCGAGGCTATCCGCCGTTGGATCAAAGCCGATATAACCCTTTACAACTTCCGAATTCAACAATTCTTCCGTTCCGGGCATCACATCGTGAAGCATTCTTCTCCAGCGTAGTTCTTCAATAAAATTAGTGGGCATGACCTTTATTTCCAGTTACACTTAAGGGGCAAAAATAAGTCAACTAAAGCAGAAGTGTGAAAGACTTTAGGGTTTACCTAAGAAGAGCATGGCTGTTTGTGTATTTTCGCTGTATGATACTCGTAACTGGAGGAACGGGACTTGTTGGAGCACACCTGCTTCGAGCCTTGTTAGATCAGGGCAGGTCAGACATCAGAGCTGTTTACCGTTCTGACTCATCCCTTGATAACACCAGGAAGATCTTCTCCTATAAATGGGAACGACCAGAGGAGTATATGGGTCGCATCGATTGGGTGAAAGCCGATCTATTCGATGTAGTCGACCTAGATGAAGTGATGAAAGGTGTTAATACCGTTTATCACTGTGCCGCGATCGTGAGCTTTCAACCATCGGATAAACAACTGATGTTGGAGGGTAACCCAAAGATGACCCGGCTTTTGGTCGATGCCGCCCTCCATGCGAAGGTGAATAGCTTCATTCATGTTAGCTCAGTAGCAGCTTTAGGGCGTGCTCAAGCCGGAGAGGTGACGCATGAAAACACGGAATGGAAAGACTCACCCAACAACTCTATTTATGCTCAAAGTAAGTATGCGGCTGAGCTCGAGATATGGCGTGGAATTGAGGAAGGATTAACCGCTGGATTGGTGAACCCATCGATCATTTTGGGCCCAGGGAACTGGAAAAGCGGTTCCAGCAAGTTCTTCCATACGTTCTTCAACGGTTTTAAATTCTATACGGAAGGTCAGACTGGATTTGTTGATGTTGAGGACGTGGTTTCGGCCATGCTCAAGGTGGAGGAAAAGAAAGAATATGGTAAGCGATTCTTGATCGTCAGTGAAAACGTTCCCTATAAGACACTCTTCGATTGGATAACAAGCGCTTATGGCAAGCCGGCACCTTCCATCCTTCCACCAAAATGGGTGATGAACCTGCTGTGGAGGGTAGAGTGGCTCCGGTCGAAGCTTACCCATTCAACACCACTTGTTACCAAAGAAACGGCACAATCAGCCAGGGCGAAAACCACTTTTAGCAACGAAAGATCCAAAGAAGTACTCGGCTTGGAATACACACCTATCCAGGAAGTTGTTAAGAAATATGCAGAGCTGTACCAGGAGGATCTGGCAAAAGGCCGTGTATAAAAAAACCCGACACCATTGGGCATCGGGTTTTTTATGGTTGGATGAGATGATCACTCAGTAGTAATGATCTCCAAGTCGTAAGCTCCAACTTCTTCGATCTCTAGCGTAGTTACTTGGATTTTCCACTTACCTTTTTCAGGCTGAAGTCCTGTAACCATTGATACGCTGATATCTCCTTCCCAGTCGTCATTTCTCCAAGTAGTTCCGCTTGGTGAAGTTACCACTAGGTATCCGTCGAATCCATAGGATTTGAGTCGCACGGAGAACGGCTCAGCCGAGCTGATGCTTTGTTCGAATGTGTCTACGTACTCGCCTTTTGGCAATTGCTCATCACGAGGGTCGAGGCGGCCTTCTAAGCGCTCGATAGATACTTCTTCACTCTGATCGATGATCAGGTCGTAGTTTCCAGTGGTTCCTTCGTCGTAGCTAGAGGCCCAGATCGTGTACGTTCCTGGCTCTGCGAGGATCTCAAGGTAGCTATTGCTGCCTTCAGCGTCATCGTTATACTCCTCTGTTCCCATTGGAGTCTTGATGACAAGATAGGTATCGAATTCATCTGAATTAAGCCAAACACGTATCATTCGTGGTTCGTCTACTTCGATGACATGTGCTTCGTAATATTGGCGACCTTCGCGCATCATGCTTTCGGCTGATAGCTCGCCATTGAGGGAATCAGATTGAGCGTTCGCAGCAAACGACAACGCCCCGGTAAGTCCAATTGTTAGGAGGTGTGATAATTTCATAATGAGCAATTTAGATTAGATTTTTAAAGATAGACAAAAGTAATGCCAAGGAATTTACAGAGGCAGATAATTGTACATCAGGTCTTGCACATCTTCTTCCAGTCTATCATTCCGTCTTTGGAACCAGGTGAAATACCTTCCGAAGTCTTCACTGGTATCTTTCACGTTCTCGGATTCAATATATCCCTCCATGCTGATGACGCTGATGAGTACGCCTCCTCCACGCATGATCAATAGGATCCTGAATGGGAAAGCATCCTCTGAATTATGCTCGTCTTTGTTGTATAGAACGTGAACGGTGTAGCCTCCTTGAACATCCGTTTCGAAAGGTAGGGCTGAAAGGACTGGTTCAAGTTTGGTGGCCACATTCCCTCTTCTTCCTTCAAGAGCATCTTGTATGTAATCTTCTGGTCTTGATTTGATGTGTGTTTCGAAACTCGACACGTAACCTCTCAAAATTCCCGAGGCGTATTGGCTCTTCCGGAACCCTTCCACATCAACGAATTCCTCCAATCGAACTGGATTGATCACCTCGCCTATTTCTTCGAGATCGTCGTTGTACAACTTCGTCCCTATAGGCAGCAAACTGTCTGGGGTCATCATCTTCTCCTCAAACAAAACTCGTTTAGCACCTCTGTACCATAATGGTTCTGCCTTTTCGGTCCAAATGAAGGTGCTATCCTTCAAACTAAAAAGCTCCTCGCCGTCTATAGCATCAACAAAAACTCCGTCAGCCTTCATGTACTGCGCATTAGCTAGTCCTGAGATGGCTAGAAGAAGGAGGAATGTAAAGGTCTTTTTCAATGGAATGGGATTAAGGTGTTAGGGTGTTAGGGTGTTAAGGTGTTAAGGTATGAAAAGTGCGCTTACACAACCATCAAGTTGCACCCACGAATATCGCTGTCATCGAAACGACCAAGAACCTCAAATGTTGTATCCGTTCTCAGTCGGCCTAGGTCTTGTGTAGCCACAAATGCACAGCTATCTAGATTCGCAAGGTCCACAATATCCATACCCCCAGTTTTCCCTTCTTTAACTTTGGAAAGTGGGTCCGCCGGGTCGCGCAGCTTAATACGCATCCAAGGAGGGAGTTCATATAGGCCTTTGCCTTTGCTGTAGGCCTGCGACATTAATTCGGTCATGCCATATTCACTGTGCACCTCATTTACATTGAAGGCATCTTCCAAGATCTCATGAAGTTCTGAACGGATCATTTCCTTCCTTCTGCCCTTCATTCCACCCGTTTCCATGATGCGGATATTAGGATTCAAGGGAAGCGGGTGCTTCTCTGCCAGATCTAGCAAAGCAAAGCTTACTCCAAGAAGGATGGTGGGCCTGCCGTCTTCGTTGGCCTTGTTCAATTGATGATGAAGCTCTTCCAAGTTGTTCAGATAGAATCCAGATTCTGGATACCTACTCATCTGAATGAAGGTTGAGGCCATTTCGATAAGCGAAGAACCTTTCCTCTCTAAATAAGAAGGCAGGAGACACAACCATCGGTAATCCGACGGCGATCCGTATTGCCATGTGAATGCTTCATTGAATACGCGATGATACCAATCGAGATCCAACACTACATGCCTTGAAGGAACTTGACCTGTAGTTCCGCTGCTCGTAAATGTGATCGCTGGTTCAAATTGACCCGTTTGGACCTGGTGATTCTTGAATGCTTCGATGGGAAGGTGTGGAATATCCATCCAGCTTCGAATGTCGCTTGCCTTTACATTCAGCCCATCAAGGAATCTCCGATAAGGCATGCAGTGTTCGGCTTGATGCCTGAACACCTCAAGTGCAAGTTCGTTGAAATCGGAACTGGCCCTTTTGAAAAATGTATCTTTGATAGTGGGAATCACAAACGTTTTTGTACTCCTTTGCGTTTATTGAACAGATGCACACAAAGATACTCGGAATATTATCCTTTCTAGTCCTAGCAGCACTTGTAACCGGTTGCAAGGATAATTCTGTCTTCCCCGATGAGCCATACATGGAGTACCGCAGCTATACGTTGGTTCCTGAGGATGCTGATCCAGATCTCCCTGCAAACCACGCCTTGGTAGATCTTTATTTTACGGACGGAGACGGGGATATTGGCGTTGACCTCCCTGATGGTCAATTCAATTTTTATGCGAATGTGATGGAGAAGTATGATACGGGTTACGTATTCGCTTACGACTTCCCTGGCATACTTCGCGACCTTGCAGACCCTGGTCAGCAGAACAAGGCCCTCGAAGGGATCATATCCTACAAGGTAGCATTGACAGAGATAGAAACAGATACGGTGCGAATCGACTTTGAGTTGATAGACGATGCTGGCAATTCAACAGGTATCGTGGAATCTGAAGACATCTTCGTAGACTTCCCTTGATCATTTTGAAAATCTCTTAAAATGGATTTCGAGGAGCACCATGCTGCTCGAATGAAATTGCTTATTTTCCACCAATGGATTTCAGCAAGCCTCTTGACTATCTGATCGCCCTGGCGTTGATCGTAATACTTTCGTATTTCTTCAACATCCTTTCTCGTTTCACTCGTATCCCGTCTGTGTTGATGCTAATCGGCACGGGGGTTGGAATTGGATATGGACTCGAAACTCTGATCTCTCCGGAGTTCAACCTGCTTCCACTCCTTGAGATCTTAGGCACGGTAGGTATCATCATGATCGTACTGGAGGCAGCGCTAGACCTGGAACTGACAAAGGATAAGCGGCATTTGATATGGTCGAGTTTAATTCTTTCTATTTTCGAATTGGGAAGCACGATCGCCTTGATCTCCGCACTCATCCATTATGGTCTTGATGCCGGGTGGCAGTCTTCTGTGATCTATGCCATTCCTCTTTCCATCCTAAGTTCAGCCATTGTGATCCCTAGCGTGGGCAGCTTAAGTCACCACAAGAAGGAGTTCATGATCTATCAATCGACCTTCTCCGACATCCTTGGGATCATGGTGTTCTATTTCACCATCGAGGCATTCAAGGCTGAAGGTCCGGCTGAGCTGGCAGGAACCTTTTCATGGAGCTTTCTCTTCAGTTTGGTGATCTCCGTAATCCTGAGCTACCTACTCGTTTTCATCCTTCAGAATATCAAAACACAGGTAAAGCTATTCTTGCTGATAGCGGTGTTGATATTGATCTACGCCATTGGCAAATCCTACCATTTGTCTCCGTTATTGATCATCTTGATCTTCGGACTCATCTTGAATAACTCCAAGCTCTTCTTCCAAGGCAAACTCGCCAAGTGGCTGAATTATTCAGTGATGGAGGGACTGTTGAAGGACTTCCGATTGATCACGCTCGAATCTTCCTTCATTATCCGAACCTTCTTCTTTGTGGTGTTTGGTATGACGATCGACCTGCCTTCATTGATGTCGCCGTTCGTTTTCATCTTCTCTACCATAGCACTGCTCGGCATGTATGCTTTGAGGGACCTTTGGATGAATGTTTTTGTTGGAAGAAACAACAAGCCGGAACTGTACATTGCCCCGCGTGGATTGATCAC
>CBFHXG010000012.1:0-54583 GCA_965659725.1 Phaeocystidibacter sp.
TGCCGATGAAGCGTGAGTTGAGAGAAACCCGTGACGGGTCACAAACACTCTTCTCCGAGCGTTGGAATCAATATTACCATAGCGTGCATGGTGCTCACAGCGAGTCCATGCACGTTTTTATTTTTGCGGGGTTCCATTATTTCGACTTGCCCAAGCTCAATATCCTCGAGGTGGGTCTGGGTACCGGTTTAAATGCACTCCTCACGTACCGAGAATGTCTCCTGGTAGATAAGAAGGTAAGCTATCACGCTCTAGAAGCATTTCCACTCAATGAAGCAGAGTGGACGTCGCTCGACCTCGCCAGATCGGAAGAGGAGCGGAAGTTCTTTCAAGAGCTTCATACTTCTGCATTTGATGAGGATGTCATACTCAGCGACCATTTTGAGCTGCACAAATCAAAGGATCTACTCGAGGAGTGGGAGCCGTTGGAAGATCGATTCGATCTGATCTATTTCGATGCCTTTGCACCCAGTTCTCAACCGGAATTGTGGACGGTGGAAATCTTCGAGAAGTGCAAGAGAGCATTGAAAGTAGGAGGGGTGCTCGTGACCTATTGCGCAAAAGGCGATGTGAAAAGAAATATGCGAGCCGCAGGCCTAGAGGTCAAGGCATTGCCTGGCCCGCTAAAAAAACGCGAAATGACGCGCGCCATCAATACCAAATGAATGAACATTACCATCAGAGTTTACGGAGTCTTTATTCACAATGATCAAGTCCTGATCAGTGAAGAGCGATATAAAGAAGTGGATATGTTCAAGTTTCCCGGAGGTGGAATGGAAGAAGGAGAAGGTCTGCAGGATGCACTGAAAAGAGAAGTGTTAGAGGAAATGGGACTCGACGTGGAGATCATGGATCATCTCTATACAACCGACTTTCACACGACATCTACCTTTGATCCATCGGTTCAGGTGCTAAGTGTTTATTTCTTGATCGATCAAGGTTCGTTCGATGTAGATGACATCCCACAATGGGGGGTTGAGTCAACGGCACAAAAAAAAGAGCGATTCTCATGGTATCCCATTGAATCACTCTCTTTGGATCAGTTTACGTTCGAAACGGAACGAAAAGCTTTTAGCGTATTGTTGAACCGATTGCGGTTGTAGTACACTGTGGTCGTCCTGACCTAATGCTGAACACTTTGGAAGTATTTAGCATGCCATGATTCGATGGCTGGCACTTCCCAATTGTTTCGGAACTCGCCTAGGCTACCAACGAGGTTGTTGAACACGTGTGTGTCTTCCTCGATATCCCCTTCAGCAACCATTTTTTTGAATTCTGCTATTGGGACACTCACTACAAGATCGTTTTCTGATCTGAATGCGATCTGCATTCTGTCCATCAAGTCGATATTCAATGATTCTTGAAGCCTCCGGATGAGTGCAACGCTATCATCAACGCTACAACCCGTGGCAGGCTGAACCGTTTCGTCTACGGCGAGCACTACGAATCTTCGGTGGAAGATGCCATAGCCCGCAAATAGATCTTTTCCATGCGCTTGCCAGTCGCTGGTAAAGTTTTCCAATTCGGCTGAAATAACTTCTCTCTCTTCGGTGGTAAGCGGACGTGGAGCTTGGTAGATCCAAATCCTACTGTGGTCGGGAAGTTCGTTTAAAGAAATATTCATTTTGTGTGTTTTAGGCTTGAGCTTCTGCTAGCAATTCAGCAACGTCATACACCTTCACTTTAGTGGACTGCTCCTTGTTTTTAACACCATCTGTCATCATGGTGTTGCAGAACGGACATCCTGTAGCGATCACATCAGGCTGAACATCAAGTGCTTGTTCTGTGCGCTCGATATTCACTTCTTTGTTGCCTTTCTCTGCTTCCTTGAACATCTGTGCACCTCCAGCACCACAGCAAAGTCCTTTTTCTTTACAGCTTTTCATCTCCGAAATATCGGCTTCCAACTGGGAAAGCAGTTCACGTGGAGCTTCGTATTCGTCGTTCGCACGACCTAAATAGCACGGATCGTGGAAGGTGATTCGTTTTCCTTTATAAGCGCCACCCTCAACCTTGAGCTTACCGTCTTTCAGGAGGTTCTTGAGGAACTGCGTATGGTGCATCACCTCGTATTTACCGCCTAATTCAGGGTATTCATTCTTGAGAGTGTTGAAGCAATGGGGACAGGTGGTAACAATGCGTTGTACTTCGTAACCGTTCAGCACTTCGATATTCATCATTGCCTGCATTTGGAACAAGAATTCGTTTCCTGCTCGCTTTGCTGGATCACCTGTGCATGATTCCTCCGTGCCCAAGACGGCGAATGATACGCCGGCCTTGTTGAGGAGTTTCACGAATGCGCGGGTGATCTTCTTGGCTCTGTCGTCAAAGCTACCAGCACAACCTACCCAAAAGAGTACATCGGGCTTCTCACCAGCTGCCATTTTTTCGGCCATGGTTGGCACTTGCATTCCTTCGCTCATATTATTCTTCGTCTTTGAAAACTTGAATAGTCACACTTTTATCTACCAAGTCGCTAAAGGTTCCCTTGTATCGGGTAGCGCGTACCAAGTGGTTATCTATCCAATGATAATTGCCCCCACGAGGTTTACCCATCAACAGTCCGTGGTACTTGAATCCATGTCGGTCGAGCCATTCTTCTGTCACCTCTCTATGCTCTTCTGTTCGAGAAGTAAAGAAGGTGATGATGTGGCCTCTTTCGTACCATCGGTTCAAGGTTTCTAAGGCTTCGGGATAAACATTGGCAGTGGCCATACGTTCAGGTTCCTCATTGGGAATATCGTCGCAAATCGTTCCGTCAATGTCGATCAGGTAGTTCTTCACTTCCTCCGGCAAAAGCGGACTAACGTGTTTACCATCAACGATCTTCTCCTCTAGCTTCAGTTGCTTCTTTTGATCCATTACGCTTCATCTTTCCAGTTGAGTCGGTCGGCTTGCGCAAATTGCCAAGGCGCACCATTGTTCTCAACATTGGTCATCATGATATTTAATTCCTGCGGCGCAGCGGATTCTTCCATCACCAAATAATTTCTCATTTGAACGATGATGGAAAGCGGGTCGATGTTCACTGGGCAAGCTTGAACACACGCGTTACAACTTGTGCAGGCCCAGAGTTCTTCACGGGTTATAAAGTCGTCCAACAATGATCTTCCATCATCCTTGAACTCGCCATTAAGATCGATGTTCTTGCCCACTTCTTCAGCGCGGTCGCGGGTATCCATCATGATCTTTCGTGGCGATAATTTCTTTCCAGTAATATTGGCTGGGCATTCAGAGGTACATCTACCGCATTCCGTGCAGGAATAGGCATTCATGATATTCACCCAGTTGAGGTCGCTTACATCTTTCGCTCCAAAACGGCTAGGTGCTTCCCCACCGTTGGCATCTGGAGCAGGCGCGGCGAATGGATCGGCATTTGGATCCAACATCATCTTCACCTCATTGGTCACACTTTCCATATTGACGAATCTTCCCTTGGCATCTAAATTTGAATACCAAGTATTAGGGAAGGCCAAGATGATGTGGAAGTGCTTTGAGATAGGAAGGTAATTCAAGAAAGCAAGGATGCCGATGATGTGGAACCACCATGCAAACCTTTCAATGAAGTGAAGGGTTTCTTGCGAAAATCCAGAGAAAATAGGAGCGAGGTACTGCGAAACGATGAATGGTCCAACCTCTGCTGCAGCAAAGTTGGCCTCTGCCGCATTCATGGTCAATAAAGCAAGCATCAAAATGATCTCGATCACCAAGATGTTGTTGCCATCACGCGTTGGCCATCCTTTCATTTCTGGCTTGAAGAAACGAGCAATCTTAGCCACATTTCTCCTCCATAGGAATACCACACAAGCCAGGATTACCAGTACGGCTAGGATCTCAAAGAATCCGATCACCACATCGTAGAATCCTCCCAAAAGCGGGTGGAATACGCGGTGTGTACCCGCAATACCATCGATTACGATCTCAAGGACCTCAATATTGATGAGTATGAATCCAGCATACACGATGAAGTGCATGATACCCGGGATGGGGCGAGCTTGCATCTTACTCTGACCAAAAGCTACACGAAGCATAGTGCCCCAACGCTCTGATCTTCGGTCGGTACGATCGATATCACGACCAAGATTGATGTTCCTGCGGATCTTGCCTACCTGTTTTGCAAACCAGAAGATGGCTGCTGCAAGAATTACGATGAAAACTATATTGTCAACGTACTGCATAAGGGAGTTTAGTTTTCGGGCGTACCCGTAGAGTTTGAATCCAACTGGCGTTCCAATTCCTGAATTTCTTCAGGTGAGTACCTCGGACTTGAGCCGAAGACGCTGAACTCAATATAGCGATTTGGATTGTACCTAAGGTCTAATAAGAGTCGGTCTAAGCTGTTCGAAGCTTTTGTGAGATTCTCATACAACTGTTGGTCGTTCAATAGCTTGCCCAATGATCCTTCGCCATTGTTGACCTTGGTGAGGATATCATTGGCCTGGGCACTCGCCCTCGCTAGTTCAGCCATGGTTTCAGCCACGCGTGCTTGAGCAAGCGTGTCTGTAAGCGCCTCTACGTTCGCAAAAATGGTGTCTAGTCTACCCCTGTTATCACTTAAGGTAGTGGTAATGCTCTCGAGATTCTTTGTAATCTGATTGAACCTCGGACGGTTTTCCGTGACGTACACATCGATTTCACGACTGATGCTCTCCAAGTTCTCGAAACTCTTGTTCAAGTTGGCAAAGGAGTTTCGGAAATCGCGCTGGGTGTCTTCGGTAAGGAAACCTTGGAATACGGCAAGCGCAGTATCAAGTGAGCCCAGTAATTTTTCTGTTTTCGCCTTGAGAGGAGCTAACTGCTCGTTCACAGCCTCCGTCAAGCCCGGCTGCACCCCAGTAAGTATGGTGTCACCATTATTGACGACCTCATCCTTATCTCCCAAGATGATGTCCACACGCTTATTACCCAGCACATCTCCGGCAATGATCGCCATTGAATTGCTCGGAATAGGGTAGTCGGTGGTCAGTTGAAAGGTCACCAATAGATTTCCGGAGTAGTCAGGCATGAAGTCGATACGCTCAACGATGCCTACACGGTTTCCGTTGATGTTCACTGGTCTGCCTGGATCCAAACCTTGTGTATTGTCGTATACGCCATAAATGGCACGTTCGGATGAGAATATATCGCTGCCCATCAAGAAGTTGACTCCCCAATAAAGAAGACCAACGCAAACAACGAAAATGAGTCCGACCTTAAATTCTTTAGATACTCTCAAAGCTCTGTGAATACTGGGTGTGAACCACAATAATACGACTATTGAAGGAGACGCTCAGCCTGTGAAACGGAAATCTTCTCGCCTTCAAAGAATGCAACCAGGAAGGCATCTTCAAATCCAGCTTCTATCGCAACTTGCTTGGCGGCATCTGCCTCTTCTTTGGTGTAATATCCTTCGAGGACATACTTGTAGAGCCGGCCTTCCTTGTAATAGGATACGCCTTCAAGACCACCAAAGTTCTGAGGAACACATTCAAGTAGATTGGATGAAACGGCGATCTGAACCATAAATTCTGGACCGGCTGGTGTTTCTTCTACCACAACCTCTTCTTCATTGGCTACATCATCAACGGAGTTTACCGCCTCGGCAGCCTGTTCTTGCGCTTCATGAATGGTAAGTCCATCGCTGATCGCATCTCTTCGGATCTTGTACTCCTTGAATGCACGATAGATTGCGGAAGCCATTAGCTCTTGACCACGTTCAGAAATGAGGAAATCTTCTTCGTTGTAATTGGTGAGGAATCCGAGTTCTACCAATACGGAAGGCATGGCCGTGTAGTCGAGCACATACAGAACACTCTGCTTCACCCCTCGGTCCCTGCGCTTCACTCTATCCTTGAATTGCGCTTGAACCAAACTGGCGTATTCCACACTTTGGTCTAGGTAAGCACTTTGACTCAATCGGCCGAACATGGTACTCAAAGGAGAGTTAGGGTCGAAGCCCTCATAATTTTCTTCATAGTCTTCCTCCAAGAGGATAACCGAGTTCTCTCGTCGTGATACTTCAAGGTTGGCCTCCTCGCGGGAAAGTCCCATCACATAGGTTTCCGAACCATAGGCTTGCCTAGGACCAGCGTTACAGTGAATCGAGATGAAAAGGTCGGCATTTACCTCATTCGCCAACGTTGCCCGCTCGTGAAGCTCCTTAAAGGTGTCGTCATCACGTGTGTAGATAACGGTAACATCAGGTAGGTTCTCCTCTATGTACTTACCCACCAATAAAGCAGTAGCGAGCGCTACGTCCTTTTCCTTTTCTCGGTGTGATCCTGTACCTACGTTACCTGGATCCCTACCGCCGTGACCTGCATCGATCACCACAACATTCACCTTACCATCATCAACCTTCGCTTTTGGGACGCTAGCGATGTTGGGTAAAATCAAACCGATCCATACGACAAATAGCCATCGTTTCGTTTGAGGTCTGAATGTTGCATCACTTTCTTTAGACACAGTGGTGTGAATTTTGAGTAGTTTTGACCCGATTTTGAACGGTGATACAAAAGTAAAACTTCCATTGCGGAGCGTCCTCACTCTCATACCTAAGTTATTAACGCTGCTTGTTGGCTTCCAATTGTCGGCTCAGGTGGATTCAGCAAGTGCTTTTCCGCCCAACGATTCCTTGCCACAAGTAACGGATTCCTTGGATGTACAAACAGATACCGTGCCGAGGAATCAATCCGACGCTCTTCGCTACAAAGTAAATTATAACGCTGAAGATTCCATTTCAACCGATGTGGAAGGGGGGACGGCCTATCTCTACAACAAGGCTCATGTTGATTATGGTGATATCACCTTGGAGGCGGGATTCATTGCTATCAATTTTGAGACAGGTATCGTGACCGCTGCTGGAATACGCGATTCTACCGGTGCAATTCAGCAGAAACCCATCTTCACAGAGAAGGGGAAAGAGTATGCAAGTGACACCATCCGGTATAATTTCACCACTCGAAAGGCAAGGATTCAAACGATCACGACCCAAGAGGGGGAAGGATATATCCATGGTAGTCGAGTGAAGATGGTAGATCAAAAGACCTTTTATATTGAGGATGTTCGATTTACCACGTGTAATCTCAACCATCCACACTTTGCTATAGTAGCTAATCGTGCAAAGATCGTGGCAGGAGAGAAGGTGGTGACAGGCCCAGCCTTTATGGAGATCGCCGACGTCACAACTCCACTCTTCGTGCCATTTGGTTTCTTCCCGATGCAGGAGAGAAGGGCGTCAGGTATTATTATTCCGAGCTATACAGATCAGATCAACCGAGGTTTTGGTTTGCTAGGTGGCGGTTATTATTGGGCGGTAAACGATTACATGGACCTCACCATTACCGGGGATATCTACACCAAAGGAACCTACGCCATCAATCTAGGTTCGAGCTATAATGTTAGATATCGATTCAACGGCAACATCTCAGCCGGCTTCTCAAGATTGAGAACGGGAGACCCACGTTACGCAGAAGCTGGTCAGTTTAGCGAAACCCGCGATTTCCGCGTTCGATGGACCCACCGACAAGACGCTAAGGCTCGGCCAGACCTGCGATTGAATGCCGACGTGAACTTCGCCACCAGTTCCTATTATCGTAATAACTCAACCAATCCGGAAGATGTATTGCAAAATAGCTTCCGAAGTTCCGTGAACCTCTTTAAAACATGGCAAGGGTCACCATTCACATTGAATGCGGCTGTCCGACATCAGCAAAATAACGGTCAACAGCAATTCTCCATGGACCTTCCAGAAATTGCCTTTGCCATGAATCGTATCCAACCGTTTGAAGGCGATGGAGTAGGTGAGGAGAAGTGGTATGAGAGGATCGGTTTGGTGTATAACCTCGATTCGAAGGTGGAGATCCGCGACAGTTTGCTGGCCTATTCGGATCCATCCCGATTGGCGGAAGCGGGAAGAACACGATACGGTGCCAACAACCGTGTTGGTCTAACTTGGAACGCTAGGGTATTCAATCATATCACCCTAACACCTTCCTTGAACTACACCGCTGCTATGCTACCACAGCGTTACACCTATAGTTACGACACGGCTACTAGCTCAGTGAATACCGATACAATCAATGGCTTTAACCTCTTGCAACAAGCAAGTGTGAATGCGGCCCTTACTACCAAGATCTACGGTATCTTCAATTTCAATGGTAGATTCTCAGCCCTTCAGCACGTTATAACTCCAACAGTACGATTTTCCTACACGCCAGATTTCACCTCTGATTATTGGAACTATTTCGAGGAGGTGCAGATCAATGATTTAGGAGATACAGAGGAGCGATTCGTCTATCAGGGACAGCTTTACTCTAGTACGCCGAACCAAGGTGGTGGTCAGGTCAATTTCAACGTTCAGAACAACTTCAATGGGAAGTGGAGGTCGTCTAACGATTCCATCGGGGAGCAGAAATTCAAGTTATTGGAGCGTTTCAATGTGGCAACGAGCTATAACTTGAGAGCTGAGCAATTCAACTGGGCGCCATTGAACGTATCTGCAAACAATACCTTCTTCAATGGTAAATTTGGAGTGAACTACCAGGGTACCTTTGATTTTTACGGTATCGACACAGCAGGTGTAAGGATCAACGAGTCGGCATTCAAGGCCAATGGCAAACTTCTAAGGAATACCTCCAATACATTCTCGTTCGATCTTCGATTGAATGGTGGGGAACGTGGTAAATCTGAAGTAGCCACTGGTCCGCTTGGCTTAGTTCAAAACAACCCCAACTACTATCAGATCTACGATTATATGAATGTTAAGGCTCTGTGGACCCTGAACTTCTCCTATTCGTATCAAACCAGGACGGTGGGGCTTGAAACCAATCCAACACAAACGCTCACGGTATCTGGGTCATTCGAGCCAACGCCAAACTGGCGCTTGGGCTTTAGTTCAGGGTACGACGTTGTGAATGGAGGCTTGAGCTATACAACGATCGATCTGCGTAGGGATCTTCACTGTTGGGAGCTGAGCGTTCGATGGGTACCATTCGGACCGTTGCGCAGTTATACATTCTCTATTAACGCCAAGGCCAACATGTTCAGGGATATCAAGTACGAGCAAAACCGTCGTCAGTTTGAACTTTGATCGTCCTTTCCGATACTCTTACACCAGTTTTCCAAGATCCTTCTTCCATATTCTGACAATACACTTTCAGGGTGATACTGAACGGCGACCCATGGAAGAGAGGTATGTTGCATGGACATCACTACGTCCTCGTCCGACAGTGCGGTGATTTGCCAATCGGTTGAGAGCGTATTCCTTTCGACCGCCCAGCTGTGGTACAATCCAACTTCCTGAATATCAGGTGTATTGAGATAGATTTTCGATTCTCCTAGCACCCTTATTCGCCATGGCGTACCGTGACGGACCTGACCAAGATTCATCAGCTTACCTCCTGTAAACTCCGCCATGGCTTGTAACCCGAGGCAAACTCCTAGAACGGGCTTATTGAAACGCCTAAGCTGTTCCATAAAGTTCACTAGATTCCCAGATTCGCTGGGTAGACCCGGACCAGGGGAAATGATATAGGCATCGAAGTTGGAAGGTAACGTATCGACTTCATCGTTTCGAACAACGTCGACGTTCACATCTGCCACGCGCTCGAGGTCGTGCACCAGATTGTAAGTGAAACTGTCGTAATTATCAATAATGAGCAACTTCATGGCCGACGAAATTACCTAAGTTTGGGCAAATGCACATCACATGAAGAAAGTCATTCAAACGGATCAGGCCCCGGCGCCTATTGGACCATATAATCAGGCCATATTATCGGGTGGAACGCTCTATGTATCAGGACAGATCGCAATCGACCCAAGAACGGGTGAGCTTGTTCAAGACGATATACAGGTGGAGACACGAATGGTGTTGAACAACCTTCAGGCGGTGGTGAGATCAGCAGGGATGGAGCTTGAGAACGTCGTAAAGTGTTCGATATTCATTTCTGATATGAATGCCTTCTCCCAGATCAACGAGGTTTATTCTGAGTTCTTTGATGGCCCAACGGCACCCGCAAGGGAAACGGTTCAAGTTTCTGTTCTTCCGAAGAATGTGAATGTTGAGATCAGTTGCATTGCAGTTGCGGGTGGACATTAATGAAGCTGTCCACCAATAGCTATAATTTTCCCGCATTATAACTTAACTTCGCATACCGAAATAAAAATGACTCCCATGGATTTTGATTTGATCGTTCTCGGTAGTGGTCCCGGTGGATATGTAGCCGCGATTCGTGCTTCACAGCTTGGACTAAAAACCGCAATCGTAGAGAAGGAGAATTTGGGTGGTGTTTGCTTGAACTGGGGATGTATCCCAACGAAAGCATTGATCAAGAGCGCCCAAGTATTTGAATATATGAATCATGCAGAGGACTATGGTCTTTCTGTAAAAGATGCTTCCCACGACTTTTCAAAGGTGGTAGGTAGAAGTAGAGATGTGGCTGAAGGCATGAGCAAAGGCGTTCAGTTCCTCATGAAAAAGAATAAGATCGAGGTGATCATGGGTTCTGGTGTTGTTAAGCCAGGCAAGAAGATCGAAGTAACCGACGATAAGGGCAAGAAGACGACTGTTTCTGCCAAGAATATCATGATCGCTACAGGAGGTCGTTCTCGCGAGCTTCCTTCATTGCCACAGGATGGTAAGAAGATTATCGGTTATCGTGAGGCTATGACCTTGAAAGAGCAGCCTAAGAGCATGGTGATCGTTGGATCGGGTGCCATAGGTGTTGAGTTCGCATATGTGTACAATGCTATGGGAACAGAGGTGACCATCGTTGAGTACATGCCGCGTATCGTGCCTGTTGAGGACGAAGAAGTGAGTAAGGAACTCGAGCGCACATTCAAGAAGGCGAAGATGGATATTAAGACCGGAGCTGAGGTAACCAAGGTGGATACTTCTGGCAAGGGTTGTGTTGTTACATATAAGGACAAGAAAGGCGAGCACACCATTGAATGCGACGTTGTATTGAGCGCCGTAGGTGTTCAGGCCAATATCGAAAATATCGGCTTGGAGCAAACAGGCATCAAGACTGAGAATGGAAAGATCAAGGTAGATGAGTTCTATCGTACAAATATCGATGGCTATTATGCGATCGGCGATGTGGTGCCGGGTCAAGCTTTGGCACACGTTGCTTCTGCTGAGGGTATCATCTGTGTTGAACAGATCGCAGGTGAAAACCCAGAGCCATTGGATTACAACAATATACCTGGATGTACATACTGCTCTCCTGAGATCAGTAGCGTAGGTTACACCGAGGCTGCGGCCAAGGAAGCCGGCTACGAACTCAAGGTGGGTAAGTTCCCATTCAGCGCGTCAGGTAAGGCAAAGGCCGCCGGTGCTGCAGGAGGATTCGTTAAGGTGATCTACGATGCGAAGTACGGTGAGCTTCTAGGGGCACACATGATCGGTGCAAACGTTACCGAAATGATCGCAGAGATGGTTGCAGCTCGTAAGCTGGAAACCACAGGCCACGAGATCCTTAAGTCTGTTCACCCGCACCCGACCATGTCGGAAGCCGTAATGGAAGCAACCGCTGCCGCTTACGGTGAGGTGATCCACTTGTAAGGTCACGATATAGAAAATTGAAAAGGCTGCCTCGAAAGGGGTGGCCTTTTGTTTTTTGGCTCCAAGGCTCTGACGTTGATGACCCAATGGGAGGGAGATTTAAAGCTAACATATAAACTCAGAAACAGATAAGTCGATCAACAATTTCTCCAACGCTAGAAACTCATCCAACTTCTTAAACCCATTAAACTCTTAAACCCCTACATATTCCATATCTTCAAGGCATGACAGATGCATTCCTATTAGAAGAAGTTCCAGCGGCGTTACGCCGACTCAGACAAGACACTAAGCCACTTTGGGGAGAAATGACTCCCGTTGAAATGGTAGATCACCTCTATCATAGTTTGCTACTTGGTCAAGACCCCAGCAATTGGCCATTGCGGGTAGAGGAAGAAAAACTTCCAGCATTTAAGTCATTTCTGATGGGGCCAAAGCCATTTCCAAGAAGTGCAGAGATGCCCGTTGGATTCAATGAAAAGAAAGTGAGCTCCTCAGCAAACTTAGAGGCTGCTCTTGAGCGTTATCTTAATGAGATCCCCGTTTTTTTGAGAGCCCTAGACAAGGCGAACTATCGCATGGTTCACCCTGACTTTGGTGAATTGAATGCCGAAGAAGCCGCTATGTTGAATAGAAAACACGCTAGGCATCACCTCGCACAATTTGGATTGATGGAAAGATGACAGAAGCACAAAGGAAAGTATGGTTACAGATCAAGCTCTATGGCTTGGCTATGGCCCGTTTCTTTCCAGTTCAACTGCTTCTCACACACTTCAAACGCAGTTGGCTGTTCCTCGCGTTTTGGGTGCTGCTCTTCGGAATGGCGGGAGGGAAGTTCTTCAACTCCCTAGGAATTCCCTATCTATTCAGCACGCCAGAGTATCTGCAAGAAGTAAATCCACTGTCTTATTTTATCGTTGGGTTTGTACTAGGGCTGTTTACGATGGCTTTTCACATTTCATCGTACATCTTTTACTCGTACAAATTTCCATTTCTGGCAACTCTATCTCGACCACTCTTCCGATTCAGCTTCAATAACAGCATCATACCTGTTTCATTCTTTTTCTTTTATGCCTTCGCGATCTATCGTGAGTTGGCAGCCGATCAAGTGAACATGTGGTGGATCATCGCCAATATAGCAGGTATGTTTGCTGGAGTGATCCTAAGTGTGAGCGTCAGCTTTAGTTGGTTCTTTAGTACACTTCGACCAAAGGTCCTTGAGAAGATCGGTGAAACACTGGATAAGACACTCCGACTCGTCATTGTAGAGGAAAAGTCACCTGAAAAACTCGATCTAGATGGACACCATAGGGTGGTAACCTATCTCAAGAACTTCTTTTCCGTTCGCTGGGCAAGGGATACGAGCCATTATCCCAAGAGAGAGTTGATGGTCATCCTTCAACAACATCACACCAATGCCGCACTTTTCCTACTGCTCCTAACTATGTTGATGTTGAGTATGGGTTGGTTCGTAGACCGACCCGTATTCATGATACCCGCGGCAGCAAGTATTGTATTGCTGATGACATTCTATCTACTCATCGTGGGGGCACTGTATTCTCGATTCAAAGGATGGACGTTCGTTCTATTCCTGGTTTCTGGATTGGTGATCAATTATCTATCGGGATTACCCACTTTTCAAAAGAATCACTACGCGTTTGGGCTCGACTATGAAACAGAAATGGCTACGTATAATATTGCAGCTCTTGAAGAGCTGAGTAGTCCAGCGAATATCGATGAGGATCGGGCTCAGACCCTTCAAATGCTGGAGAATTGGAAAGCTAAAACAGGAGAGAATAGGCCTAAGATGGTTATCGTGAATTCCTCAGGAGGAGGACTACGTTCATCCCTTTGGAGCCTAGCGATGTTACAGCGATTGGACAGTGCCATGGAAGGAGCTGTTTGGGATCACTGCTTCTTAGTTACAGGTTCTTCCGGAGGAATGGTAGGCACGGCCTATTACAGGGAATTTCATAGGAAGGCCCCGGTACGAGCCATGACGCGCGAAGCAAAGGTGGTCAGGCAAGATTTCGCATTTGAATCCATGGGGAAGGATATCCTCAATCCAGTAGGATTTTCCCTTGTTTCTAACGACCTATTCTGGTCGTTGAAGACTTTTGAAGATGCTGGGCGGACGTACAACTTCGACCGCGGATGGGCCTTTGAACGACAACTCGATGAAAACACTGGCAATATCCTCCCTTCAAGATGGGTACACTACAAAGAGGCTGAATTGAATGCAGAAGTCCCTTGGATGATACTAGCTCCAACGGTGATCAATGAAGGTAGGCGATTGTTGATATCCAATCCGGGTGTAAGCTATATTATGAGGAGCGATAATCCTTGGCAGGATGTGTCGGCCTATGAGATCGATGGCGTTGATTTTTTCCGATTCTTCAAAAAGCAGTCTGGCGATTCTTTGCGTACCACTTCTGCCTTGCGATTGAGTGCCACATTCCCTTATATTACCCCATTGGCCAGCTTGCCTTCGGATCCTAGGATGGAGGTTATAGATGCTGGAGCAAGAGATAACAATGGATTCGAATTATCCCTTCGAGTAGTTTACGAATTCAAGGAATGGATAGATCAGAATACCTCAGGTGTTGTATTCGTTCAGCTCCTGGCCAATGATCCGCCGAGTGAAGAGATAGCTGGTTCACCGTATCGTACTCGACTTGATGCATTGATCAAACCCATTGGTGGCGTGGTGAAATCCTTTGCCAACCTACAAGAATTCTCCGCATCCGAGCACTTGGCCTTCGCCGATTCGTGGGTAACCTTTCCGGTAGACCTAGTTTCCTTTCAATTGTTGAGCAGTAGGGAACAAGAAATAGCGCTCAGCTGGCATCTTACAGGTAGAGAGAAGGATTTCATTCGAAATAGCGCTCAGAGTGAGCGAATAGGTGAAAAAGTGAAGGACCTTGCGGATATATTGGATCATTGATTCGAACGACCTGATCAATTTGAATATCTTCGGCGCATGTTAGTAGTGCAAAACCTAACGTATAGTTATGCCACCGACGGAGAGTTCAAACTGAACATTCCAAACTGGTCCTGTCCTCAGGGCGCACGCGTTGCCATCGTGGGCCAATCGGGCAGCGGTAAAACGACCTTCCTCAAGGCGTTGGCTGGACTTATTCAACCTGATTCCGGAGATATTTCTTGGCTTGATGAACGCGTTAAGGGAGCCAAAGAACGACTGGTTCCGGGAAATGACAAGATCAAGTTGGTTCAACAGGACTTTGGTCAGGATCCCCACCTCAAGGTGGTGGAAAATCTTCGCAAGTACATCTTAGAACACGATGATGGCGAGCGTGCTAAGCGTGTTTCTAGATGGCTAGAGGAACTTGGGTTAGAAAAGCTGGGTGATCGCAAGACATTGCATTTGAGTGGCGGACAGCTTCAACGTGTGGCCCTGGCACAATCGCTTTTGGCAGAGCCTGAGGTCTTATTGATGGACGAGCCCTTTTCAAACTTGGATCCCATCAACAAACATAAGTTCATCCCCGCCCTTCGATACCTTTTCGAAAACGAAAGAACCACCACTATCTCTGTACTTCACGATCCAGTAGATGCTTTGCGTATCGCCGATAGTATCGTTGTGTTCAAAGATGGGGAGATCATTGAACAAGGTACCGCTGAGCAGGTTTTTCATCATCCTAAGAACCTAGAGACCGTCAGACTCTTCGGCACGGTCAATACGCTGGATGTAGATACAGCAAAAAAGTGGTTCACTCCATTTTTGGATAAACCACTTGTAGAAGGCAAGTACTGGTTCCGCCCACAGGAGCACAACCTTGCGGATCTCAATGAAGACTATGAGATCATCCGTAGCTTCCCAACAGCGGTAAGTAACTGGGTTGAAATAGAGGTGAATGGCAAGCTATTGGTTCTATCTGAATCAGAATAGGAAGGTAAGCGATGCCCCCGCTGTATTCCAGCGCACGTTACCAGCTCCTAAACCGCGCAATGGTATCTGATAGAAAGGCTGTAGCTCGAGTTGGTATCTTGAACCAATAGGAAGCGCAAACCCCATATTGAACTTAAGGTGACCAGCAAAGGCAGATGTAGCTTCCCAACTTTCGTATGGAACCTTTACATCCGGCCCAAATTCATTGTTTAGATAATGATCGTACTTCTGACCAACGATTACGTATGATCGAAGACCTGCACCAAAGTTGAGCCAGCTCGTAGGGTGCACACGCACTTCGAGCGGGAACTCTACCATTTCACAATATCCATCTGTCCAATTCAAGGAAAGTCCATATGGCAGCTCAGCATCGGTCTCGTATTCATCTCCGTAGCAAGAGTAATTCACTCGTGAATAGTTTACTCCAGCAGCAATACTGATGTATTCGATAGGGAAATAGCGCACACCTGCGCCAAGTCTATAACCCAATTGTGGCGCGTTATTCATTTGCGTTCCACTGTATTCGAAGCCGGTCAAGACATAAGGCCTCCATGATCTCAACAGGTTATCCGTTTTTACATCTTCACTTACCAGATCATCTGAGGTTGCATATGGAACGGGAGTCGCAAACACACCTAATGGTTCGGTTGTATTGACATCCTTTTCTGGAATGATCCTGTATCCAAGTGGAGAAATCATGAGCGTACTTTCGTCGGCTCTTGTCAAGGTGTAGGTCCTCTCAGACGGTTTGGTTGCCGTTCTTGGAGTTATTGTACTGATAGATGGAGTGGTGGAGGCCGGTTCGCTCTCGGAAACCGACGTTTTGTCGGCTTCTACGTTTTTAACTTCATCTGATTCCAACAGAGTTTTACTTTCTACTTCCTGTGGTGTTTCAATGGTTGTAATCGGGGCGATCTGCGGTGTTGAAGGATCGTATGGTTCAGGGCCTTCGATACTCCATGGCCACCAAGGAATACTCATCAAGAGCACGGCGGCCAGTACCATTCCCCAAAAATTACCTCCTCGAACGGGCATTTCTCGGTCTAGCCTTGCCTCCAAAGCCTCCCAATCCTTTTCGTTGAAAGGATGAATCTCATTCTCCGCTCGATCGCGGAAGAACTCTTCCAATGGATCGTGCTCACTCATTATTCCGTCTCCAATTTCTCCAACGCCTTTTTTAGATGGGCTTTGGCTTTGAACAAGTTTGACTTCGAAGTGCCTATGGAGATCCCCAGCATATCTGCGATCTCTTCGTGCTTATATCCTTCGATAACAAACAGGTTGAAAACAGTGCGATAGGAAGGGCTTAACTCTTGAATGAGTTTGAGGATCTCTTCGTAAGCCAATTGACTTGTGATCGATTCACTCATGCCCGGTTCTGGCACAGTTTCAATGTCTCTGCTCTCTTCGATGCGCTTTCTGACTCTCAAGAAATCGATGGCTGTATTCACTAAGATCCGTCTGAGCCATGGTTTCAGTGGCTTGTCTAGATCATACGAATCCAAGTTCTTGAAGATCTTCACAAAAGCAGTATTCAGTATCTCAACGGCATCCTCTCTATTGTTCACATACCTGAACGCGATGCTCATACCGTACCCATAGAAATGCTGATACAGCTTCTTTTGGGCTAGTCGGTTGTTGTCGCGGCAAGCTTCAACTACACGGATGAGTTCAGATGGTGAGTTCAAAGACACTTTACCTGTTTTGATATAGTAATACGCGGAAGGTAGGGAAAAGGTTGCTTGGTCATTTTTTGTCTGACGACAAAAATTGAAAGGCCCCTTCGGTTGCCGGGGAAGGTTGCTGGCTCCTGACGAAGCTGTAAAAAGTCCCCCGCCAACCTGCGGATGAAAGATTCTCTGTTTTCCCCTCGAGATATCTTTAAGCTCGTGTTCTTCAGTAGAGGAGTTAGTATGTTTCTGGGTTTATCTATCTGTTTATCCGTTCCCTTTAACGCATAACGAAGGCTCTAATCAACACTATCTCTCGATTCGATCGACGAGCGAGCCCCGGAGCCTTGGAGCCCTGGTGTCTTGTAGCCCTGTAGCCCTGTAGCCTTGAACTCCTGAACTCCCTCTCACCTAAACGGATCCCCAAACTTTTCATCTGTCGATATCGCATCATCCGTTAGGGTAAGAAGGAAATTGACTAGGTCGGTTTTTTCTTGTTCGGTAAGGTTGAGTCGGACAGGGGCGCCATTTGGTGTGCGTAGAGCAGGAGCCAGGTTAGGATGAGCTTGAATCCCGCTGTTGTAGTGTTCAACTACGTCTTCTGGCGTTGCAAACCTTCCATCGTGCATATATGGAGCGGTTAGGGCAACGCTCTTGAGGGATGGAACCTTGAATGCTCCGAGGAACCTAGCATTCGGGATGGCTTCAAAAACACCGAGTGGAACCGAAAACCAGCAAACTCAATACGTCCATCATGATCTAGATCTCCAATGGTATCTAATGTGGTAGCATCAGAAAGCCCGATAATTTTGAGAACGTTTGGCCTAGATTCTAAGAATAGATAGTGACTGGGTTCAGGTCGGTTATCAATCGGAATCATTATGTATAAATGGCTATCCAGATCGATCACATATCTATCACTATTTGAAAATTCTTTGCCTTGGATTTCAACCAATGGATCTCTGTAGGTGATCACGATGCTATCCTCCTTCAGGATGTCCAGCCTTTGATAAAGTCCAAGATCGTAAGGATCGGTATGGTCAGTAAACTGAAACCACCAATTTTCTCTTTGAATGATCAAGGTATCTGCGGCTGCTTCACGATCAGCGTTTAGTTTGACGTCGCTTAGTTTGACCTCTGTGGCTTTTGATTCACCACCACCATTGCCACACGAAAGGGCACCAATGATTATACATAAACCCAACCATGCTCTCATTTCATCCCTTCTATACCTTGAAAGTAAGCATCTATCTCCTTATCACTCATTCCGTGCGTTTCCTTGATGCCTCTTGCAATGGTTGATAGATATGCCTCTGAAGGTGAATTGATCTTATCGTCTAAATAGGTTTATGAGGTAAATGTAAAGATAGGGGAGTTGTCCTTTTCTCCGAGACAGAGCAGGTTTCCATACCAAGCGCCATCCTTTACAATGAGCGACCCCTCACGTTTTGCCTTATTGAAGTCGATCTCCAACGGCGCGTCGTCGAGGTTTTCTTGTCGGACTACATCAATGAATTGTTCCTCTGTGATGAGGTACATACGACCTAAGGTTTGGCAGCTTTCGTCTCTTTCATTCTTGATGAATCCTACACCTCCGCGTTGCCATCCGTTCGCTTCGTGAGCGAAGTAGAGTTCATGCGGAATAGTGATCTAGCTATTTTTTGTGGGAAGGCTTTTGTTTCGGCAGCCGTCGTATACGTTGCTACTCCCCGTGGGTTGTCCGCCTTTAATGTAACAAAGGAACCGTTCTAGGAGTAGATTGGAGCCGTAGGAAGCGCACCAGATCATTAGCGGGATCGAGATTTAAGGGAGAGTTAGGTCAGTAGAAATCAAATTTAATGAAAACGATTTCCAATAGAAGTTCTTGGAGCGGTGTAAAAATGAAGAAGCCTCGCATTAGCGAGGCTTCTTCTGTACTGTAAGTGTAAGCTTGTTTATTTTACTTTCTCAACGATTGCTTTGAAAGCTTCTGGGTGGTTCATGGCGAGATCGGCCAAAACCTTACGGTTAAGTTCGATTCCCGATGTTTTTACCTTACCCATGAAAACGCTGTAAGACATACCGTTTAGACGTGCACCGGCGTTGATACGCGCGATCCACAATGCACGGAATGTGCGCTTCTTGTTTCTACGGTCACGATAAGAGTAAGTAAGACCCTTCTCAACCGCGTTTTTTGCTACTGTCCAAACGTTCTTGCGACGTCCGTAGTAACCTTTTGAAAGTTGCATAAGGCGCTTTCTACGAGCGCGAGCGGCAACATGATTTACACTTCTTGGCATAATTTCTCATTTTTTGTGCAGCGCGTTCCTACTACAAGGACTCTTTGGGGCGACAACACAGGGTTTAATGAATTGAACCAGGCAACCCTAGCTATTATATAGTGAGCTGCTGTCTAATGTTCTTCTCGTCAGCTTTATCCACCAAAGTGGCATCAGTCAAACGACGTTTGCGATCCGTCGCTTTCTTGGTCAAGATGTGACTTTTGAAAGCGTGCTTACGCTTGATCTTGCCGGTACCGGTCAGCTTAAAACGCTTCTTGGCACTGGACTTGGTTTTCATCTTTGGCATAATCCTACAGTTTATAGCCTTACTTACAGTACTTAATCTTACTTCGCCTTTTTCTTCGGGCCGATGAACATAATCATTCTTTTACCCTCAAGTTTCGGCAATTGTTCAACCTTACCTACATCTTCGAGATCTTGTGCAAGACGAAGTAGAAGGATCTCTCCTTTGTCTTTGTACACGATCGTACGACCTTTGAAGAAGACAAATGCCTTCAACTTTGCTCCTTCTTCCAAGAATTTACGAGCGTGCTTAAGCTTGAACTCGTAATCGTGATCGTCGGTGTTAGGGCCAAATCGAATCTCTTTTACGGTGACCTTCTGAGCCTTCTGCTGGATCTCCTTCTGCTTCTTCTTCTGGTCGTAAAGGAACTTCTTGTAGTCGATGATACGCACAACAGGCGGGTCGGCCTTATCGGTGATCATTACTAGGTCTAATCCTGCTTCTTTAGCTCTTGCCAATGCATCGCGTGTCTCCAAAACTGCTGGTTCAGCACCATCTTGAATAACACGAACTCGCGGTACGCGGATCTTCTCATTGATCAAATGCTTGTCCTCCTGCGGCATACGACGCTGCGGGGCTCTTCTTCTTGGTCTCCTCAGAGTATTGTAGTTTTAATTAAACTTAACTTTCTTTATTTCAAGTAGTTAGTTCTCAAATGGAGCTAACTTTTCTTCTACTTCCTTGGCAATCAGGTCGGAAAACTCCTTAACGGTCATCGTTCCTATATCACCTTCACCATGACGACGAACAGAGAGTGTTTCGCTTTCAGCTTCTTTCTCTCCGACGATAAGCATGTACGGAATCTTACTTACTTCCGCATCTCGGATCTTTCTTCCGATCTTCTCACTTCGGTCGTCAATGAGGGCGCGAATATCGTAATTTTCAAGCAATTTAGAAACTTTCACGCTGTAGTCCTGATACTTATCTGAAATAGGAAGTATCGCAACTTGTTCTGGCATGAGCCAAAGTGGGAAGTTTCCGCCACAATGCTCGAGCAATACTGCAACGAATCTTTCCATCGAACCAAAAGGAGCACGGTGAATCATTACAGGTCGGTGCATCTCATTATCACTGCCCTTATACTCTAACTCGAAACGCTCCGGAAGGTTGTAATCCACTTGGATCGTTCCCAATTGCCACTTTCTTCCCAAGGCATCCTTGATCATGAAATCAAGCTTTGGTCCGTAGAATGCCGCTTCACCGTATTCAATAACGGTATTCAAACCTTTCTCCTCCGCAGCTTCTTTAATGGCAGCTTCAGATTTCTCCCAGTTCTCATCTGAACCGATATACTTCTCTTTATTCTCTGGATCACGAAGCGATACTTGCGCCGTGAATTCGTGGAAATCAAGTGTTTTAAAGATGTAAAGCACAAGGTCGATCACCTTTTTGAATTCATCTTTCACCTGATCTGGAGTACAGAAGATGTGTGCATCATCCTGAGTAAAGCCACGTACACGTGTCAGTCCATGTAGCTCACCACTTTGCTCGTAGCGATATACTGTGCCGAATTCTGCAAAACGAACAGGTAGATCGCGATAAGAGCGCGGAGTAGCCTTGAAGATCTCGCAGTGATGTGGACAATTCATAGGTTTGAGTAAGTACTCTTCACCTTCTTCTGGAGTATTGATAGGTTGGAAGCTGTCCTTGCCATACTTGGCATAGTGACCAGATGTCACGTAGAGTTCCTTGTTTCCAATATGCGGACTGATCACCTGATCATAGCCTGCTTTTTTCTGTGCACGCTTGAGGAATTGCTCTAAACGCTCGCGAAGAGCCGCACCTTTCGGAAGCCAAAGTGGTAGACCTTGTCCTACACGCTGACTAAAGGTGAACAGTTCAAGCTCTTTTCCAAGTTTTCTGTGGTCGCGTTCTTTCGCTTTTTCAAGCATTTCCAAGTATTCCTTAAGCTCAGATTGCTTAGGGAATGTGATTCCATATACACGGGTCAATTGCGGGTTATTCTCATCACCTCTCCAATAGGCCCCAGCCACATTCATCACCTTAGCCGCTTTGATGTAGCCTGTATTTGGAATATGTCCACCTCTACATAGATCGGTGAAATTGCTGTGATCGCAGAATGTGATGGTTCCATCCTCTAAATTCTGAATCAATTCCGTTTTATACGGATTATCCTTGTAATACTCCAACGCATCTGCCTTGGACACTTCGCGCATTTTAAACTCTGCCTTTTGGCGAGCAAATTCGAGCATTTGTTTCTCGATCCGCGGGAAGTCGGCCTCACCGATCGACTCTCCATTGAGGTCGACATCATAATAGAAGCCATTCTCGATTGGAGGACCTATGGTGAGTTTTACTTTTGGAAAGAGATGCAAAAGGGTTTGAGCAAGCACGTGGGCAGACGAGTGCCAAAATGCTGACTTTCCCTCTGTGTCATTCCATGTGAATAGGGTAAGATTTCCGTGTCCTGGAAGCGGATCTTCTAATTCGACGGTCTCGCCATTGTAAGTTCCACTGAGTACGTTTCTTGCTAATCCGCGACTAATGTCCTTTGCCACGTCCATTGCACTGCTGCCGTCCGGCATTTCCCGAACCGATCCGTCGGGTAGAGTTACTTTGATCATTCTTCTTTACGAGTGAAGGATAAGAGGCAAAGGTAAGGGGTTTGACGGTGGCTGGAAAGGGTTTTACAGATTGAATTTTCACCGGTCGATAAAGAGAGAAGATGAGCTCGTTGGAAAGTCCGTAAACAGGAGTGGAAGAATAGTATCAAGGTAGAACAATCGGTGGATCCTCCTCGAACTATTGGGATCACATTAACAACGGCTGAAACCCTTGAAAGCGATTGCTCTCTGGATAGCATATCGCCAAGGGTTCGCCAGAATAATGGGGAGAGTCACAATATCAGCGGGGGTTGAGTTTTGAGCCCGGGGCCGGCCTCCGGCCACCCTCCATTCGCAAAATTACGAACCACCCCAGCCACTAGTCGTTGAATAAACGGATACAAACGGGTAGTAATGAACAGAGTGAGATCGTATCCTGAGATCGGAGATATTATATTCAAAAAAGGTAGCTTACAACCGGGGAGGGGTCGGGGGCCCCACCATAAACCCATCACAAACGCAGCCGCCAAGATGATCTAAAAGATTGTTGACAATTGTTCATCTTCGCACCCTGAGCTGTATCGAAGGTGCTTTCAAGTAATCCAAAGTTTGGGTGTTCTCATCCGAATGTGTTGTCGCTCATCAAGGGGGGAGTTGGGATAGACGATTCGATGGGAATTCAACTTGATGCCCGGGGCCGGCCTCCGGCCACCCTCCAGTCGCAAAATTACACACCGATCACCCTTCAAGTCGTTGAATAAACGGATACAAACGGTTAGTAATCAACACTACGAGATCATGTCCTGAGATGTGAAAATTTCATTTTGGAATAGCTAGATTACAAGCGGGGAGGGGGTCGGGGCCCCCGATTTAAAACCCCGAATCGCACCGCCTCGAGACTTTCCTGCCGACCACTTTTCCAGATCTTTTTCGATCCCTCAAGCACCTTCAGAGATGAATATCAATTGTCTGATTTCCATCATGTTTAAACTCTTATTTGCACTGTACTTTTGATAGAGGTTCAACCAATTAATGCGAGTGTCATGAAAGATAAAGTGTAAAAAGCAGGATCAGGCGGGTCTGTATATGGACTAGGATTCATTGGAGCGGCTTTTTACTTTATTGGAACCGCAACAGGCTTTTGGATGGGAATGCTTGGAGTGTTAAAAGCTATCGTCTGGCCAGCTATTTTGGTGTACAAAGCATTGCACAGCTTCGGAGCTTAGAATTAATGAGGACGAGTTTTTAGGAAAAATCACTTTATTTGGTTCAACCAAATACACTCTTTCTCTATGAATTCCTACCTCTGTGTAATGTCCGATTATGCCAAGTTTGATGGTCGACTAAGAAGACGCGACTATTGGCTTTTTGTACTTTTCTCGATAGGTGTCGTGCTGCTTTCCGCTTTTTTAGGTTTACTCCTTTTGGGAGAGGAGTTTGGTTTTATTCCTTACGTGCTCGTTGTGCTTGCTCATGTATTCCCTTGGATTGCCGCAAACGTTCGCAGACTACATGACATTGGTAAATGTGGCTCGTGGTGGTTTATCCGTTTTGTGCCTGTGATTGGTGGAATTTGGTTCCTCATACTAACACTAATGGAAAGTCAACCAGGTGCAAATCAATTCTGACCAAATCCCAAGGATCCTGATGGGGCGTATTCATCGCAAAATGCGGGAATACTAGATAGCTAGGAAGAGCAGTAGATTATTTAAAGTACCTCGTCTGTAATAGGACTCCGATTTACCTATCAAACTACCTGTGTGAATCCTCCGCAACTTCTATCTTTGCGGTATGACCAAAGATGAGAAACTAGCAATTCTAAATAAGGTATCTGAGAATACGCTCATGACGACCTTGGAAATTGAATATATCGACCTCGGAGAAGATTGGGTGAAAGCCTCAATGCCCGTGAATCCGAGGGTCCATCAACCTGTCGGACTCCTACACGGCGGAGCTACCGTTGCATTATGTGAATCCCTTGGTAGTGGTGGTTCAATGCTCTTTGTGAATGACCCTGATAAGCAAGTAGCGGTTGGGATCGAGATTTCAGCGAATCACGTCCGAAGCATTACCAAAGGGATGGTCTACTGCACCGGAAAGATCATTCACAAAGGTAAGTCAACCCATATCTGGGAAATGAGAGTGGAAGATGAAAAAGGAAGATTGATCTCTTTCTGTAAGATGACCAACATGATCGTTCCACGTGCCAGCAAGCAGTGATTATAGCAATTATTTGATTTGGCGTATTCCAGGAATGCCCATTCAAGGTTGGAAGCTTCATCCAGCTAATGAGAATGCGCAGGTAAAGGTGCTAATAGGTCCTTTTCAAGGCGATGCTCTGGAGTTCAATGCAGAAGGACCCTTTGATATAGATACAGCCTCCCACTGGCTCTCAAAGGACAACATTCGTGATCTGAATATCGGATCAAGTGCTACTCGAGAAGAGCATATCGCTAAGATTGAAAAAGCAATCGACCAGATCCGTCTCAGAGATCTGCGAAAAGTGGTCATTTCACGAAAAGAGGTTGTCGATGCCGATATCTCAATAACCGATACCTTCTTGAAGCTTAACGCCACCTATTCCAATGCGATCGTCTACGCTCTATTTGTTGACGGCCAGATGTGGATGGGAGCAACACCGGAAACACTGCTGACTACCGATGAACACGCCTTGTACACCATGGCGCTCGCAGGAACTCGAAAGCCCGATGGTCCTGCTTTCACAGAAAAGGAATTCGATGAACAGGAAGCCGTAACGGAGTCGATTCGAGAGGTTTTGATGATGAATGGCGCTAGCAAGATCGTTTGCAAGGGCCCAAGGCCCGTCAAGGCAGGACCCGTTGAGCACCTTCTCACCCAGATCGAAGCAAGCTTACCGGCATCGAGGCAGCCGTCAGATTGGGCGAAGCTTCTACATCCCACACCTGCAGTATGTGGACAACCCAAGGATGACGCTCTCTCGATCATCAGTGAACTGGAGAATTACGACAGAAGCCTGTATGCTGGCTATATCGGATGGGTCTCTTCAGAGAATTCAAGATTCTACGTGAACTTGCGCTGTATGCAAGTTGGACAAAAGCACGTAGCTTTATACGCAGGCGGCGGAATCACGGCGCAGTCCAACGCCGAATCGGAATGGGAAGAAACGGTGAATAAACTTCAAACGCTTAAGGCTGTTATTCTTCCCGATAACCCTACATCATGATCCACTCCGAAAAACGGAACGTACAAGCTCTTCTCGAAATTGCCTATTTCCACGGAATTAGGACCATAATCTTTTCTCCAGGCTCTAGAAATGCACCACTTGTGATCGCTTTTCAAGCAGATGAGCGATTTGAGAAGGTCATCATTCCCGATGAGCGCAGCGCCGCTTTCTTTGCCCTTGGCGTTATTCAGGAGAGAAGAGAACCCGTAGCCGTTTGCTGTACTTCAGGCTCAGCAGCAGCAAATTACCTACCTGCCGTTGTAGAGGCATTCTATCAACGCCTGCCTTTGGTGCTGCTCACGGCCGATCGTCCCAAGGAATGGGTAGACCAAGGAGAAGGACAAACCATCCGTCAAGAAGGTCTTTATGATGGCCACGTTGTTGCAGAGGCCAATCTTCTAGTGGATAGCGCCAATCCAGCCGATCATGCCTACAACGATCGCATACTGAACGAAGCACTCTCGATGGCCGCCCTTAGAGAGGGCCCGGTCCATGTTAACCTTCCCTTCGAAGAACCATTGTACGGGACCACCACTACAGCTATTCAGCCAAAGACCATCAAGGTGGTAGGAGGCAGGCCGCAATTGAGCGTGGAGGAGATACAAGAGATCATCAACGTTTGGAATCAACCCGTCAAAAAATGGGTGCTCGTTGGACAGGTCTTACCCGGACCACAATGGGGAGAGGCCATACATTCATTGGCTAAAGATGGGAATACTCTCATTTGGACAGAGTCTACTACCAACCTACCCGAAGAAGCTACAATAGGTCATATAGATAGAGTGATCAACACGATCACCGACGAACAAAAGGCCGAATTAGTCCCCGAAGTTCTCCTCACTTTCGGAGGTGCGATCATTTCAAAAATGGTCAAGAAATTACTCCGCGATCATTCGCCTAAAGTGCACATCCATATCGATGTCAAATGGCCTCAGCCCGATACGTTCAGAGCCCTGACACATGGAGTGATCGCGCGACCAGAAGAGTTCTTCAAACACTTTCTTCCATCCCTGCAGGCAACCAGTGGAGGGTATAGGAAACGTTGGATGGATATCGCTCATCGAAGGCGAGAACTGCATGCTAGCTTTGAGAAGCAAGTTAGCTTCAGCGATTTTACAGTCTTTCGCGATACCTTAGATCAAATTCCTTCCAATTGGAAACTGCAATTCGCCAATTCTTCCGTTATACGATATGTTCAGCTATTCGACGGTGGCAGAGAGAACCTTCACTTCAGCAATAGAGGAACCGCAGGGATCGATGGTTCTTCTAGTACAGCTGTAGGGATGGCATGGGCAAGCAAGGATCCAGTTTTTCTGGTGACAGGAGATGTCAGCTTCTTCTACGATTCCAATGCCTTCTTCAATAAAGTTGTTCCTAGTTCGATGCGTATCCTGCTTATCCACAATGGTGGGGGAGGCATATTCAGGATCATTAAAGGTCCTGATAGCTCCAATGCGCTAGAAGAGTATTTTGAGACCAAACACGAAACCTCGGCCGAAGGGATCGCAAAAAGTTATAGCCTAGATCATAAGGTTGTGAAGAATGAAGCGGAGTGGTTGAATGGACTTCAATGGCTACTTTCCGATGGAGATGGGCCGCGCATCCTAGAAGTGTATACGCCAGGCGAGGATAATGCGCGTATTCTCAAGGAATATTTCGATTATCTGCGCAACGGTGTGAAGGGATGAACCTCTTTCGTATTTTCGAAGCTGAAAAAGTGACGAAATGGCTTTAAAGGCGTGGATCTCTGCCGCACGACTACGAACTCTTCCTCTTGCATTCTCATGTATCCTGTTAGGTAACCTGATTGCCATTCCCAGCGGTTCATTCGAGAGTAGTATTTTGGTTTGGTCACTACTCACCACCTTGTTCTACCAAGTGTTGAGCAATTACGCCAACGATTATGGTGATGGTGTAAAAGGCACGGACGCCGACCGAAAAGGTGAGAAACGCGCCGTCGCAGCCGGGGACATTACCGCCTCTCAAATGCGCAATGCAGTTATCCTATTCGCTATCCTTGCATGGTGCAGCGGTGCTTGGCTTAGCTACATCGGAACGGGTGGATTGCCGCAATGGGTATTCTACCTTTTTCTCACCCTCAACACAGTAGCCGTGATCTCGGCAATACGCTACACAGTTGGAGGCTCAGCTTATGGATACAAAGGATTCGGTGATGTCTACGTACTGGTTTTTTTCGGATGGACAGGCGTGATCGGAAGTTATTTTCTGCAAACCGGCTCATTCGACCCAATAGTGATTTTACCCGGAACCGCCATCGGTTTCCTTGCCACGGGAGTGCTGAACCTCAATAATATGCGCGACCTTGAAAGTGATAAGGTCCATGGTAAGAATACTATCCCCGTTCGAATAGGGAGAGATGCCGCCAAGAAATATCACTCGATCCTGTTGATCGGTGCCCTTATCCTACTATCCCTTTTCATCTACCTTGGAACAGATGGAGGATGGTCCTGGTTATTCCTGGCCGTTGCTCCAATTATCTTGATCCAATGGAGAAAGGCTCTGAAAGCCAATGATCCCGAGGAGTTTGACCCCTTATTGAAGCCACTCGCCTTAAGCACCTTGCTGATGGCATTGATCCTCGGGCTAGGGGTCAACATGAATGCATTACTAATCGCCTTGAATGGCTAAGCCAAAAAGAGTGACCATGAAAGCAGATTGGATGAAGTACGTTCTCGAGTTCAAGCAACCCGCAGGAACAAGCAGAGGAGAGATGAAAACCAAGGACACCTATTTCCTACTTATCGAAAAGGACGGAAAGCAGGGTGTGGGCGAATGTGGGATACTTAGGGGACTTAGCGCTGACGATCGACCAGATTACGAGGATAAACTAGCCGAAGCTTGCAAGTTCATTAGCAAGGGCTTGTCCTACTGGATGCCGAAGCTAGGCGAGTTTCCGTCGATTCAATTCGGACTCGAACAAGCTTTCCGCGATCTCAATACTCCAGAGCCTCACTCTCATTTCGACACATTCTTCAGTAGAGGTGAAGAGGGTATTCCCATAAATGGTTTGATCTGGATGGGAAATGAAGACTTCATGAAGGATCAAATCGAAAAGCGTTTAGAGGAAGGCTTTTCTTGTCTCAAAATGAAGATCGGAGCGATCGAATGGGAAAATGAACGTCAGATACTTAAGTCAATTAGAAAGCGATTTGCATCCGACTCCCTCGAACTTCGCGTAGATGCCAATGGTGGATTCAAAGCCTCAGAAGCTCCTGCAGTCCTGAAAGAGCTGCATGAGCTACAAATTCACAGCATCGAACAACCGATCGAAAAAGGACAGTGGAAGGAGATGCGAGATCTATGTCAAAACACCCCAGTTCCCATCGCCCTAGACGAAGAGTTGATCGGCGTTCATCAAGCTGTGGACCGCCAAGAGTTGATCGACGCCATAGAGCCACAGTTTATCATACTTAAGCCATCATTCATCGGAGGATGGCGAGGAAGTAGGGATTGGATAACAAGAGCTGAAAAGAAGGACATAGGATGGTGGGTTACTTCAGCACTTGAATCGAATATCGGTTTGAACGCGATCGCAGAGTGGACCAGCACTCTAAATGTGCAAATGCCACAAGGACTTGGAACAGGATCCTTGTATACCAATAACTTAGAAGGACCACTTCATGTGCACCAAGGTCACTTGGTTAAGGTGAAGAGAGACTGGCAAGTGAAGTTTAGCTTGTAGCGATAGCTTTTCGGCCTCTTAGAACTATTTGTGTTTTGTTATCTTCAAACAAACACACTTTTCATGAAGACTATTCTCTCGTTAGTATTCACCTTGTCATGGGGAGCCGTATGTTTCGGTCAAGGTGGGATGCAGTCTGATTCCAATTTTCCCGATCGCATCAATTTCACGTACTCTGCTTCATTTGGTGATGCGAACTTGAGTAGTAACAACTCAATTGAATCGTACATGATGCTGTCATTTCGTACCGCTGGATTCGATTCGGCTGCATTTGGTATTTATAAAAGGATAGATGGCCAGCTCACCCTGTTGTCTAGTTTTCGATTTGAATTTCAAAGTGAGATTTATCAACGGATCTTTATATCCCTCGGGCTAGAATACAATTGGACATTTGTAGGTGGTCAAACGACAGGAGGGGATAGCACAGATGTTGCCACCCAAGGAGCGCCGTTCCTACACATTGAAGAAAAGTATAGTAACACGGCTGTGAGTCTGGGACTAGGCTATGACTTCATCAAAAGTAAGCGCCATGATCTACTGGCGAGTATTCATTGGACAGGGGGACCAATGACATGGACAACGGAGTCTTACTTAGGAGGACCCGATCGAGAAGAGCCGTCTGAAGTGTTGGAATAGACAGGATTTACTGGCCGTTTCGATCTCAAACTCAACTATAATTACATATTTGAAAGCGGTTGGGGTTTTACGGCTGGCATAGGAACATCTCTTCCCCGTATCGACTTGATCATGATTACTATACCCATGCCCAACTCTCCTAATACCATTGGGATCATGAAGATGTTTTGGATCATCTCTGCATGATCAGCATAGCTATCTGAAAGAAAGGGACCTCCAGAAGTAACGATGTATCCGGCCCCTGCGATGAAGAGTAACACTTGGAGAATGCGCTCTAGTATATTGGGTTTCGTGATCAATCGTCCCCACAGGATGAGGTGAACGCCAAAGGCGATGAGTCCTACATTCCAGTTCGTATAGAATTCCTCAAGAAGCGTGTTGACCTTGTCAAATTGCCCCATGGTGATATCGGGATAGAATTGATCGAAACCCAATTCCAATGAAGAAATAGCGATAAAAAGAATGATGGTGTAAATGATCCTTACTCCACCTGTGAGTACCGCTCTTGTTGAGTTCGTTAGGTGGTAGTAAAGGATGATGGCTATGGATATCCAAACATCTAACAATGCGATCACTGACCATGCCTGCTTGTGCGCATCGAACGACCCATAATTGTCGAACAACAACTGAAATCGCTCATTGGAGCCAGCTGCTTCATATGGGCCGAGTAGGGTGCCAACACTCCAAAATGCCGCTCCGGCCATGATGATCAATCCTATACCTATGGATATTCCGGCAGCTCTTTTTATGGGATTCATACATTTCATGCGATTAACAACCTCCAATGTCTAAAATTACCTTTCCTTTCATTTCAAAACTCGTGTAATAATCAAAAGCTTCGTGCCAGTCCTCAAGCTCAAAGACCCGATCGATCATTGGCTGGATTACGCCATCTTCGCAGAGTTTCAATAGTTCATCGACGTCTGCTTTGTTCGGTCTATGGGTCATGATGGTCGCCTTTTTCGAACGAGTAAGGCTGATCAAAGGACCAAAGGCCAACACGCTGATAATGCTTCTTGCCTGACCACCAACTAAGGTGAACCTCCCCTTGTCCTTGAGCGTTCGACTGAATTGCAGAGCTCTTCCACTGGCCTTGAGGTCGATGATACGGTCGAATTTACGACCCGACCGTTGGTATGTGACCTTTCGGTAATCGATGAATTCATCAGCACCCAAAGAATCAACAAATGAAATGTGATCCCTATGGGTATAAGTCAGCAGCCTGAAGATGTAGCCATACTTGCCAAACCACATCAAGAAGGCCAACAGAACGCGTGCTCGGCTGCTTAGGAGAAATTTCATTTAGTCGGCTCTGTAAGCTGGCCTATACACCTTCGGATCGCCAGAGAAGACCCCATCCTTTCCTACAATTACTTCCGTTGAGCCATATTCCATATGATAAGCAACGATCTTCCAGCTTCCATCAATGTCAGCTCCCACGTAAAGGATCTTTCCATCCCACGACCATGAGCTGGTCAGGGCGTTGTTGGCTCCGGTTATGTTGACAAATTGTATGTCGTTGGTTGACCTATTGACAACAGCAATTTGTTGATGATCCCGATCAGCATTTGTACTATAGCTGATATACTTACCATCTGGAGAGGCAACCGCTCGTTCGTTGTTGTTGGAATCTGCCGTGATAGGTATGACCTTCTTTTCGGATCTGTCATACATGTAAATGTCATTGGAACCAGACCGGTTGGATGTGAACAGCACATCTTCATCATTGTGATCCCACTGCACATATTGGAACGAGGCACTATCGCTGTGCAACAAAGTGAATGCACTGTCTGGAGTAGCTTGAATGAATACCTCCTGACCACAAGTGAAAAGACCTTCACCTCGGCCATTGTATACTGAGTTCTTGTCATCAAGATCGCAGGCCTTAGGCATATCCACCTTTTCCTCCATGCCCGTGTAGAGGTAGAGTACATGCCTTTCAATAGTATTTCCTCTTTGCCTTAAGAAGGAGATCTCATGTGTACTCACCCAGGTGGCTGCCCATTCATCATAAGGAGATTCCGTTAGTTGGATGACCTTATTGTTGGTCAGATTCATCAAATAGATATCCGAATTTCCATTTTCATCACTTGAATACAACATCCTATCGGTTGGACCTTGCGATGTGCAAGACATTAGGAATGAAAGGATAAGGATGGGCAGTAGTTGTCGAATTGCGATCATGAAGCGAAGGTACGATGCAAGACCTGACATTCGTCCTGTTTAGCTACCGTTTCAGCCATTACCTTTGGTATTCAAATCTTCTGAAGTATGAAAACCGATCTAGAAATTGCTCAAAGCGCCGAGCTAAAAAGAATCACGGAGATCGCCGCTAAGATCGATATCCCCGAAGAGGTCCTCGAACCTTACGGTCATTATAAAGCCAAACTTCCAAACAGCCTCATCAACGAGGAAAGGGTGAAGAAGGCTAAGCTCATTTTGGTAACCGCTTTGTCCCCAACTCCAGCCGGAGAGGGTAAAACTACTGTTACGATCGGACTCGCCGAAGGACTCGATCTGGAAGGTAAGAAAACCATAGCGGCGTTGCGCGAACCGAGCTTAGGCCCCGTGTTCGGATTGAAAGGAGGAGCCGCAGGTGGTGGTCACTCGCAAGTGGTTCCTATGGAGGACATCAACCTTCACTTCACAGGGGATTTTGCCGCTATCGAAAAAGCGAACAATCTCCTGTCGGCAATGATCGACAATAACATACAGGCAAAAGCATCTGTCAACCTCGGAATCGATGGCCGTACCGTGCGCTGGAAGCGTGTAATGGACATGAATGATCGCTCTTTGCGACAGATCGTGATCGGTCTGGGTGGTAAGGCAAATGGTCAGCTTCGCGAAGATGGTTTCAATATCACAGCCGCAAGTGAGATTATGGCCATCCTGTGCATGTCTAACGACTTCGCAGATCTCCAACGCCGACTAGGAGATATCTTTGTTGGATACACCTTCGAAAAGAAGCCCGTATATGCTCGCGACCTTAAGGCTGAAGGTGCAATGGCGGCACTTCTAAAGGATGCGATCAAGCCAAACCTAGTTCAAACGCTGCATGGCGTACCAGCTATCATTCATGGAGGTCCGTTTGCCAATATCGCTCAAGGAACCAACTCCATTATCGCCACCAAAATGGCCTTGAGCTTGGGTGATTACGTAGTAACGGAAGCTGGCTTTGGAGCCGACCTAGGCGCTGAGAAGTTTTTCCATCTGAAATGCCGAACAGCAGGTTTGAAACCATCCGCCGTTGTGGTAGTCGCAACAATACGCGCACTCAGGTACCACGGAGGTGCAGGTCTTGATGAGCTCAATAATCCGTCATTGGACAAGGTGAAAAAAGGGTTCGGTAATCTTGAAAAGCACCTTGAAAACATGCAAAGCTTCGGGGTTCGTCCCGTTGTAGCCATCAATCAGTTCGTTTCCGATTCAGAGGAAGAGATGCAGTGGTTGAAGGAGAAGTGCGAATCGCAGGGGATTCGCTGTGAGATCTCCGCTGGTTGGGCGAAAGGAGGTGAAGGTGTTAGAGAGTTAGCCAAGGCAGTTATCGAAGAGGCAGAGTCCGGTAGATCCGATCTCAAGATGCTCTACAATACAGAGGAACCGATAAAGGAGAAGATCGAAAAGGTTGCTAAGACGATCTATGGAGCCGATGGAGTTGACTATTCGTCCAAGGCGCTCGCCGACCTGAAGGTCATTGATAGCCTCGGACTTTCCGGGCTTCCTGTTTGCATCGCCAAAACACAAAAGTCGTTTAGCGATGACGATAGTAAAAGAAACAGGCCAAAAGGCTTCCGTATCACCATTCGAGAATTCGAGTTCGCACGAGGAGCTGGATTCGTGATCGCCGTAGTTGGAAACTTAATGCGAATGCCAGGGCTTCCAGCCGAACCGGCAGCGAACCGTATCACCGTAAATAAAGAAGGTGAGATAGAGGGGTTATTCTAATTACTCAAATTAAGCGTTTGTATCCGTTTGTATACGGCTATTCTGTCATGATCATCCTACTTTCGAAGTATGAATGTATCAAGAGCAAGATTAGCCATAGACGATCTGTTGGATTGCTTGGACATCTATCGAGATCGTTGTTTGCGACACGGGTATGTGAATGAAGGGGATGAACTGGTGCGACTAGGAGCGCGTATCCATCATCGCTTCGCGGAGGTGAGTAAGGAATCCCGTGTCCAAAACATTGAACGAGCTTGGGCGGTACTTTACCACAGCCTAGAGCGCTGCCAGGAACGGATCGATTACCTCAAAGCACGCGATCTGTTAGATAGCGAAGAGGTCTTCTTCATTCGTGAGTGTATGGAGGAAGTGCATAAGTACATCCGCCGTTACTTCGCGAAGAAAGAAGACCCCAATTGGCGCAGAGGAGCTTAAAGTTCAGCTCGCACGGCCACTATAAAGTTTCTGCCTGGTGCAGTGATTCCTGAGGAGTACGGACGATATCGAACGTCCAAGATGTTCTCTACGCCAGCGTTCACTTCAACATACTCGTTGATTCGGAAGGTGCCCTTTAAGTTAAAGGTATACCAGGATGGGGCATAGGCCAGGCCTGGCTCATTCGTAATGTAGATGCCTTTATCTCTTTCCGATGGTGCCATGCGATCCGGAGAGATCTCACCATTGTAATTCACATAGAACTGAGCGCGGAATCGCTCGTATAGGTAGCCTACACTCACATTTCCGAAGAATGGAGCCGCATGCCTCCACGGTTCGCCATCCGTAGCCTCACCATAAGTGTAGTTAGCTGAAGCTTTGACGTTCCAATGATCAGTGAGGTCTGCACCAATGCTTCCCGATAGCCCATAGATATAGGCCCCGCCTAGATTCTGCACACTTTGTACCTGCAAGAGCTCACCACCTACAAGAATAGAATCCTGACCATTCAACGTGCTAGGCCTGCGATCGATGGCGTTGTCCAAATAACTGTAGTAAGCCACCAATTCAACTTCATAGGATTCCTTCACCCGTTGCTGGATTCCCAATTCGATCGAGGTAAGGTATTCGGATTGAAGATCTGGATTTGGAATGACCGTTGAACCATTATCCAGTTCAAAGAATTTGCCGATATCATCGATGTTCGGAGCCCTAAAGCCCGTTCCTAAGTTGGCATACAGTCTGGAGTTGGCACCATATTCCTTTGCGATACCGATACTTCCAATCAGAGCTCCAGTATTCAAGTTCACCTCTTCATAAGGTAATGGCAGCAACGATTCTTCAAAGTCTGTAGCAATGTCTATAACGCTGTAGCGCAGTCCACTTGTAAGGGTATATCGCTTGCCTAGATCAAGCATCCATGTTACATAAGCTGAATGACTCATCCAACTCGATCCATCCGGATAGCGCGTTTGGATAGGACTGCGTGTGCCTGTAATGATATTCTCTTCGTAGGCGGTGCTTCCCGTGTAATTTAGCACCGACTCAATACCGTAATACAACTGGTTCTTTTCCGTGAAATACTTCTGGAAATCAATGTTGAAGGAATACGCATCCACCGTTTCAAATCGATTCTCACGTAGGTTGGAGTTGAAGTTTCTATCATGGCGACTCTCTCTAAAGTTCTGCCACGCACCTACAAATTTTAGTTTGTCGAAGAACCCAACCGGCTCCGTGAAGGTGTAACCCAATCGAGCCATTTGCCATTCTTGGGGACCATAATACCATTCGCCGAAACGCAGATTGCCATTGCGCGTCTGCGTGAGCCTGTCGTAACGAGGAACATCACTCAACCTAGAGTAATGATAATCGATCTCCCACGTAACGTTTTCATTAGCGCGATACTTGAATTTTTGCATCGCATTGAATTGCTCATAGCCTGTATTGACCTGTATATTCGGATTCGGATTGTTTGCGGTGAAGTCGGAAGTGTCGCCCCTAACCTGAAAAGTAGGACGTGTGTAGAACTCATCTCCGTACGAACCGATCTCGAGGTCGTCGAAGAAACTACTCGATACACTCGTGTAAGAAGAAAAGTTGTGAGTGGCTAGGTTGAAATCAATATGAATTGTCCGCTCATTGTTGGCCGTTGCTGTTCGCAACATCGCATTGGCATTCACTCGTCGGCCATCTTTACTCAAGGCAAATTGAGGTTGAAGGGTGGTGAAGTTCATTACACCTCCAAGCGCATCGCTACCATAGATCACGGAACTTGGACCAAAGATCACCTCCGTACGTTGAATACTCAGTGGATCAATGGACAATACGTTCTGGATGTTTCCACCTCTAAAGATGGCGTTGTTCATGCGTACTCCATCGACAGTAAGCAATACTCTGCTTGTCGCGAAGCCACGGATCATAGGGCTTCCTCCGCCTAACTGCGACTTCTGTATGAATACCTGATTACTTGCTCCAAGCAGGTCCGCCGATGTCTGAGGATTTTGGAATTCAATGAGTTTCCTGTCAAGAACCTCTACCTGAACAGGTAGCTCTTCAGCTCTGTGTTCCCACTTCAAGGCTGAAATGGTCACTTCGTTGATGTTGATGTTGGACATCTGAAGTTCTAAGGTGTTGAGTTCTGTCTTGCTGAGTTCGCTCTTCGGGATCTTGACGGTACGATAACCCGTTTGTTGGATCACAATGATGTCGTCCTCCGTTCCCAGATCATCCACATTGACCATCCCTTTTTCATCCGTAGTGAGGAAGGCAACGTCTTCAACCAATACATATACATATTCGATTGGCACCTTATCATCAGAATCTACAACCATGATATTCTGTGCCTTAAGACCCAAATTAATGGCCAATGTCAAAACGAGAAGAGTAGTTACTCGTTGGAAAGATCTCATATACAATCTACTTTTTTAGAACGTGCATTAGCCATCAAACATCATGCCTTAAATGCAGTAATTATGGGGGTTTAGAGATTATTGGCGTAACTTTGAAATATGGCATTTGAGATCCATCCATCCTTCGAATTACTCCATCACGGGCAACCTATTGATGGCGAGAAACTTGCCATTACCTTTCCGTCGGTAAGTGAATTTTTGGATCGCTGGGATGATGCATCCAACACCCTTGAGATCCACACCAGTGGTAGTACTGGAAAGCCAAAGGCCGTACTCATTGATAAGTGGATAATGTGGCACAGTGCCGGAACAACCATTGAAGCACTGAAGATCGCGTATGGCGCTAAGGCACTGTTAGCCCTGTCACCCGAGTATATTGCCGGCAAGATGATGCTCGTGAGAGCTATGCGTGGTGGCTGGAAACTGCACATAGAAGAACCGAGTAGTGATGTATTGGAGCGGGTGAATGAGAGGTTCGATTTCACCGCACTAGTGCCGCTTCAAGTGCAGGGTAGGGAGGAGCGACTGATGCACTTCGATAGCATCATTATCGGAGGAGCGCCCATGTCCATAGATCTCGAAATGCGTTTGAGTAAACTACCTGTGCACGTTTACGCTACCTATGGCATGACAGAAACCGTGTCGCATATCGCTCTCCGTGAGATCGCTCCTAAGTACAGCGACTCGTTCAAGGCTGTGCCTGGAGTAGAATTTACGAAAGGTAAAGAGGGGCAACTGATCATCTCTGCCCCGGCGTGGAAACAAGATGAATTGGAGACCACCGACGTAGTTGAACTTCTCGACTCGTCAACATTCAAGTGGAAAGGTCGGCTTGATTTTGTGATCAATTCAGGAGGAGTAAAAATCCATCCAGAAGAGATAGAGCCTATCATTGCTCAAGTGATCGGTCAGGAAGCGTATATCGGTGGTGTAACCGACCCAACACTGGGGAGTAAGGTTGTTGGATTCACCGAGAAAGAAGTGGGAGAGTCGGATATCGAGATCTTGCGAGATCGGTTGCCGAAGTATGCCTTACCTAAAGAATGGCGTGTAGTTGATACGTTTCCTCGAACGGCGAACGGAAAGATCTTGAGGAGAAAACTTCGCTGATCAAACAACTCGCTCGTAGCCCGCACTCTTACTGGAAGACTCATGTAGTAATTTTCCACGTTGGTCTGTCACCTGTAAACGTATTCCACTGTTGATACTTTCATACACCGTCCTCTCCATGGCACCTTTTATCGGAGCTATCAAGGGGGCAGTTACACCAGGCCTAACAATGATTTCCAATGTGTTCTTTCCATTTGAAAATCGGTAGTGCGGACTGGAATTCGATTCCGAATAGTGCCATGTATGTCCCCATGCCGACGACCAAAAGTATTGTTCACCATCGATCTGCAGGGCGGCCATGCCAGCGGGTACCTTGATCTTTCCGCAGGGAACATAGGATGCTACTGCGCTTAAAACGCCGGTGTTTGCCTCAAACGATGAACTTTGGATCCAATGCCACGTACTTGGAAAACTTCTACCCCAGTCCTTTTCCATGTAGGCCGACCCTCCGTTGAAACTGTACTTCTTTCCAGACCATTGGATGTATCCTGAAACGGGTAGGTCCATGTGTATCAGGTGATGATAGCAGGGAAGCTGCGGAAACTTGCTCAAGATCCCCATTACATTCAGGGAGTGAAAACGCTCGCTGAACTTGGGCATATCACATCCCTTGATATCGATCTGGAGATTCAGACCTCTCTTCGATAGATCGATCTTGATCTCATCTTCACTGATCACATTTCCTTCAAATTCAATTCTCAATTTATTGGAGTCGAGAGAAAAGGATTCTCTTGGATAGGCCATATAGTGTGAGGTTCCCGAGGATTCAATGAACTGAAGGAAGGCATGGGGCTCTCCTCCGGGGTCGATGGCAATTCCAGGTATCAGGGAGCAATTCCAATCATGTTTATCACTCGATAAACGGATATACCAACCTTCAAAATACGCGCGAGTGCGATGAACACCCTGGAATCCTGAAGCATCGAATCCTTTCATATCATTCGATATCAGCCGGATTGCCCTTTCCTTCACGGATTATTTCCGGAATACTACCGGTTAGGTCGATCACTGTGGAAGGCTGGTTATCTCCATATCCTCCATCGATCACAAGATCTACCAGATGATCATACTTCTCCTTGATCAACGATGGATCAGTAGTGTATTCAATAACGTCATCGTCGTCGTGAACCGAGGTAGAGGCCAGTGGATGTTGCAGACCATCAGCGATAAGTCGAGCTATGTTGTTGTCGGGTACACGGATACCAATCGTCTTCTTCTTGCTCTTGAAGATCTTCGGAATGCTGTTATTCGATTCGAGAATAAACGTGAAAGGTCCCGGTAATGCTCGCTTTAGGCGTTTGTACGTAGGTGTGTCAAATTGACGAGTGAAGTCGCTTAAATGCGAAAGGTCATAGAAGATGAAGGATAGGTCAGCCTTGTCTAATGACGTTCCCTTGATACGCGCCAATCTCTCCAATGCCTTAGGTTGATTGATGTCTGCTCCGATCGCATAAACGGAGTCGGTGGGGAAAATAACGAGACCACCTTCTTCAAGAACGCGAACGGCCTTTTGGATCAAGCGTTCTTGCGGTGTTTCCGGGTGTATTTCTATGGTTTCTGCCATGATCGAGTTGAATAGACTTAAAGATAGGCGAATTCGATCGGTTGACCAGATTCTCAGAAATAAAAAAAGCGACCCTTGAAGAGCCGCTTTGTAAATTCAGAAAGATGTGATTATCACCCGTTGTTCTTGGCGTGATCGGCGAGGAATTTCTCCAACCCGATATCGGTCAATGGGTGCTTTAACAAAGCAGTTATCGCACTCAAAGGACCTGTCATTACATCTGCTCCGATCTCTGCGCACTCGATAATGTGCATTGGGTGACGCACAGAAGCGGCGAGGATCTCAGTGTTGTAATCGTAGTTGTCATAGATCACGCGGATCTTCTCGATTAGATCGAGACCGTCGGTTGAAATATCATCGAGGCGACCGATAAATGGAGATACGTAGGTTGCTCCAGCTTTGGCAGCAAGAAGTGCTTGACCGGCAGAGAAAACCAATGTACAGTTCGTCTTGATACCTTGATCGCTGAAGTACTTGAGTGCTTTCACACCGTCCTTGATCATAGGAACCTTCACAACGATCTTTGGGTTCAACTCAGCCAAGGCCATACCTTCTTTGATGATCCCTTCAAAATCGGTAGAGATCACTTCGGCACTAACATCACCGTCAACGATATCGCAGATCGCCTTGTAGTGGTTGATGACATTCTCCTCTCCACTGATGCCTTCTTTGGCCATAAGTGAAGGGTTGGTGGTTACTCCGTCAAGTACGCCTAGGTCTTGCGCTTCGCGGATCTGGTCTAGGTTAGCCGTGTCGATGAAAAACTTCATGCTGTATAGTTGAAATGATGATGAGGCAAAGATAGGGGGAAAAGTGAGAACTGATAATGTGAGAAGGTGAGAAGGTGAAAGGTGAGAACGATTCTACTCGTTTCTTGATACTTCAACTAGCAGGTCTAGTAAAGACAACGGAGAAACACAGAAACAGATCAACATATAAACGAATAAACGCCCTTCAACTCCTGAAACTCCGCAAACCCATCAAACCCCAAAAAAAAAGGCACAAAAAAGGGCAAGCGACTCATATCACACCGCTTCGACCAGTTACCCTTGCTTCCTTCCGGATCTGGGGGAGTTCACCAGGAGCTGGTTGTATGAGACTTGCCCGACTGCAAAGGTACGTTAAGCTTATGTAACGAAAAAAGGTTTTATGGGAGAAATCGTAAGGCCATTGGCTATCTTTGCGGCTATGAATTTATCACGATTGACACTCAGTGTTTTACTGATGCTACCCGCGCTTGGATCCGCTCAAGCACTCGAAGTTTTCCCTAGCTCACTATCCTTCGGATATGTTACCGAAACAGCACCTGATAGTCAGCTTGTTAAGATCTACAATCGCACGCCTACACCAACGGAATTGAACGTTTTCCTGAGTAGGGCAATCTACAACGACTCAGCCATTCAGGTGGTTGCAAGTAACACCACATTGGCCCCTTTCGACACAACCGAGGTCTGGGTGAAGTTTGCGCCTCAACAGAATATCGACTATTCCGGAAATATCGTGCTCGCCAATTCAGGAGCCGCTGGGGCCGCTGTCGTTTCTTTCCAAGGTCACGGTAGATTCTCGAACAACTATTATTCTTCCACAGAAGGGCTAAGCGAACAAGCACTTAAGGACGAGTTTGCCATTCTCCTTGCGCAGAATTTCAACAGCTTGTCTTATAACGCTGCTAGAGATAACATGTACGCAACCCTCGATAATGTAAACGGACAAGTGGAATGTGTGTATACGGGGCGCACCGCTACTTTCAACGATAGAGCGGGGGCCAACAACAACAATTTCAATTGCGAGCACACTTTTCCGCAAGGGTTCTTTAGTCAGGCGCAGCCTATGAGAGCCGACATTCACCACTTGTTTCCGACAGATGCATCAACCAATAGCCGAAGAAGTAACCATCCATTTGGTGTAGTAACCAATCCATCATGGACAGGCGGTGGGAGTAAATACGGCAACTCAACCTTTGAACCAAGAGATGCACACAAGGGTGCCGCCGCAAGAGCCATGATGTATTTTGTGATCAGATATCAGGATTATGCCAATTTCTTCGCCCCTCAAGAAAACATACTCCTCCAATGGCATGAATCCTTTCCACCTTCAGCGTTTGAAGAAGGAAGGAACCAAGGGATCTTTCAACTGCAGAACAACCGTAACCCGTTCGTGGATTATCCGCAATTTGCAGACCGTATCAACGATTTCGTTGCCAATTCCGCAGCCCCTGTCAATTTCGATCTGGCCTTTGTAAACGATACCGTTTTCATGCCATATGATCCCACTCAAGGACATTTGGTGACGTTCAGAACGGCCGTCCTCAATACAGGAAATCAACCCGTGTTTGTTGCTCCTCAGGCGTTCACCGATACCATTATTCAATTTGCCAACGGAACGGAAACACCGATCACGCTTCTTCCAGGTGAATCTAAGGTCATCGACCTTCAAGCGCCACATAATTATATCTTCGATGAAGGAATGAATACGGATGTAGATATGGAGATCCTTACCAATCTGCCTGCAGGCACCATCACCATTCCTGTACGCACTCAAAGCTTTCCATTGTCAACCTTAGAGGGTACATCCACCCAACTCTTTCTCTATCCCAATCCAGCAAGCCAAACGATCCATATTCCTTCAGATATCGATAAAATTGAGATCATCGATCAAATGGGTAGGGTAGTGATGACTTCCGAAGAGGATTCAGTAAGGGTCTCCACACTTCCCGTAGGTCAGTATTTCGTTAAAATGTACCAAGATGAGGTGGTAAGCGTTCAGACATTGATAATCGCGAGAGATTAACGAATCTTCCAATTATATTTGTTGCTCTTGAACTGACTAGCCTATAAAATTTCACATTATGGAAACCGCGAAGAAAGTTGGATTAAAGTACGGCATCATCATGGGCGCCATCTCCATTCTTTTTGGAGTATATACCTATGCTATCGATCCTAGCATGTTAGGTAATATGTGGGTTGGATTCATATTCATCCTACTCTACATTGTACTGCTCATCGTAGCACTTATCGAGGCTAAGAAGAACCAAGGCGGATTTATGTCGTTCCGCGAAGCCTTCTCTACTTTCATGATCGCTGCCATCGTAGCCCTTGCGGCAAGTACAGTTTGGAATCTTTTGATATTCAATGTCATCGACCCTAGCTACGCGGACGAGGTGAAAGAAGTTTCTATGGAAGCAACAATCGGCCTAATGGAAAGAATGGGCATGCCTGAAGATCAACTTGAGCAAGCCTTGATCGATGCCGAGGAGCGCATTGATAGTCAGTTTACCACAGGTGGATTGCTAAGGGGATTTGCAATGAACGTTGTGTTCTCAGCCATCGTAGGTTTGATCTTCGCAGCCATTTTCAAGAAGTCGAAGCCTATTGTTGCCACTGAAGAAAACTCAAACACACTCGATGCCTGATAAGAAAACAGACATCTCTGTTGTCATACCTCTCTTCAACGAAGAAGAGAGTCTACGCGAGCTTTTCGACTGGATCGCTCGCGTGATGAAAGAGAATGGATACGCGTATGAGGTCCTTTTCATGAACGATGGGTCAACCGACTCGTCCTGGGAAGTGATCCACGACCTGTGGAAGAAGGAACCTGAGGTGGTTCGCGCCATCAAGTTTCGCAAGAATCAGGGAAAATCCGCAGCATTGAACGTTGGTTTCAAGAAAACCCGCGGAGATGTGGTTATTACCATGGATGCCGACCTTCAAGACAGTCCGGATGAGATCCCAGATCTCTACAAGATGATCATGGAGGAAGAGTGGGACCTTGTGTCGGGTTGGAAGAAAAAGCGTTACGACCCAATCTCAAAGACCATCCCTACAAAGCTCTTCAATTGGGCCACACGAAAGATGTCGAAGATCAAACTTCACGACTTCAATTGTGGACTCAAGGCTTACAAAGGAGAAGTGGCACGAAATGTAGAGGTAACAGGTGAAATGCACCGATATATTCCGATCCTCGCCAAGAACGCTGGATATCCTAAGATCACCGAGAAAGTAGTTGAACACCGCGCTCGTAAGTACGGAACCACCAAATTCGGTCTAGATCGTTTTATCAACGGATTCCTCGATCTCGTTACCCTTTACGTTGTCTCCAGATTCGGAAAACGTCCAATGCACTTCTTTGGAATGCTGGGTACACTGATGTTCATCGTGGGTTTCTTTGCACTCGTTGGACTTGTGATCTGGAAATTCTGGACCCTCGGAGCGGGTGGCACACCTGGGTTGATCACAGATAATCCGTTGTTCTATATGTTTCTCACTACCATGCTTTTGGGGACACAACTATTCACCACTGGCTTTCTAGCTGAATTGATGTCGAGAAACAGCGCCAAGAAGCCGAATTACACCATCGACGAAACGCTCGGAGAGTAATGCGATATTCCTTGATCGTACCCACATTTGGTCGTCCAGATGAGGTTACGGAGTTCTTAGAAAGTTTGCTAGATCAAAAGCACGATTCATTCGAGGTTATCATTTCAGATGGAACCCCAGATGATACGCTGCGTCCAGAGCTTAAGAAGTACGAGGATAACGATACCTATCCACTTACCCTTCATTACGAAGAGTATCTCCCCGTTAGTGCGGCACGTAACGATGGAGCGAAGATCGCCAAAGGCGATATCTTTATTTTCCTCGATTCAGATTGCATCATTCCTCCTGATTACCTCAACCACATCGATTCCTACTTGGAGCAGAATGATGCGGCAATCTTTGGTGGTCCCGATGCGGCTCACGACGATTTTACCATTCTACAGAAAGCGATCTCGTATTCCATGACCTCCATGCTCACCACCGGTGGTATTCGAGGCAAGAAGTCGCACGTGGGTACTTATCACCCGCGCGGATTCAATATGGGAATGAAGCGCGAGGCTTTTGAATCCGTCAATGGCTATTCGACCTTTCGGTGTGGAGAAGACATCGAACTGAGCATTCGCTTGATAAAGGCTGGCTACAAAACTGCTCTTATCGAGGAAGCGCACGTTTATCACAAGAGAAGGACGAGTATCAAACAGTTCTTCAAACAAGTCTTCCGATTTGGAGCTGCTCGAGTAAACATTTGGAAGTTGCATCCCGAGGAGCTCAAACTGACCCACCTATTTCCCTTGGTATTTACGGCTTACCTAGCCATTTGTATTCTCTCTTTGCCCTTTCCATTCATCCGCTGGATCGCAGCCCCAATGCTGATCTACCTAGTATTAGTGATCTTTGATGCCACGGTGCAAAATAGGTCGTTGATCGTAGGGTTGAAAGCCTTTCAAACAACACTCGCTATGCACGCCGGTTACGGTTGGGGCTTCCTCAAGAACTTCATCCATTGGTCCAGGCACGGTAAAGGAATGGATCTTTAGCCCATCCTTGCCACCCAATTTGTTACATTTGAGAGCTACTTGACCAAATCCAGCAACGTTTACATGAAAAAAGTAATTCGCGTTGTCCTACTATTTCTCTTGGTAGGCGCATTCCTCGCTACTCTGTGGTACCTCTACTCTAAATCGAAAGAGGACCCAATCGTTTACCAAACATCTACAGCAACGTATGGAGACATCATCCAAAAGACCGTTGCGACCGGAAAGGTAATACCACGGGAAGAAGTGGAGATCAAGCCACAAGTGTCAGGTATCATCGACGAATTGTTCGTTGAGCCAGGTGATGTTGTTTCAAAAGGTGATCTCATTGCCAAGGTGGAGGTGATCCCCGATATGGTTACGCTCAACAATGCGGAAAACCGAGTAAATGTTGCTGAAATCAATTTCCAGAATGCTGAACTCGAATTCAATCGCCAAAAGTCGTTACACGAACAAAAGGTGATATCAGACCAAGCCTTCCAGAACGCGCAACGTAGCTTCGAAAGCGCGAAGGCCGAATTGGAAGCCGCTAAAGACAACCTCCAGATCATTCGAGAAGGCGCTACCCAACGTTCGGGCAGCACCTCACTCACCCTCATTCGCAGTACAGTAGATGGCATGGTGCTCGACGTACCCGTTAAAAAAGGGAATCAAGTCATCGAGTCGAATACCTTCAACGACGGTACAACCGTTGCCTCCGTTGCAAATATGGATGACATGATCTTCGAAGGACTTATCGATGAATCCGAGGTGGGTAAACTCCAACCTGGAATGGATCTCGTTATCAGCGTAGGCGCCATTCAGAATGAAGAGTTCTCAGCCAATCTAGAGTACATTGCTCCAAAGGGAACCGAAGAAAACGGTGCCATCCAATTCCAGATCAAGGCGGAGGTTACGCTCGATTCTTCACAGTTCATAAGAGCTGGTTATTCTGCTAACGCGGATATTGTACTAGCCAAGCGAGATAGCGTGCTTACCATCGATGAAGGCCTACTTCAATACGAAGGTGATCAGCCGTATGTTGAGGTTGAAACTTCCCCTCAGAACTATGAGAGAAGAGATGTAACACTCGGACTAAGCGATGGATTGAAAGTGGAAGTGATCTCTGGCGTTACCGCAGAAGACAAGATCAAGGTCTGGAACGGCGTGCAATAAGCGCTATTTCTTCGACCATGGATGTAACTCCATAGCTGCTCGTAATTCCTTGTCGTTCAGGTGTGTATAGATCTCAGTGGTTGTGATACTTTCATGACCCAACAATTGTTGTACGATCCTGAGATCCGCGCCATGGTTTACCAATACCGTCGCAAAGCTATGCCGGAAGGTATGTGGACCGATCTTCTTTCGAATTCCTGCCTTTTCGGCTAGATTACGAATGGCTGTAAATACGGTGCTGCGCGCCATGCGTTTACCTCGTTTCGAAAGGAAAACAATGTCCTCCTCTCCTCGCAAAGGAGTTTGATGAACGCGTACCTCCTGAATGTATCTATCTACCGCCTTCATAGCCGGTTTGTGAATAGGCACGATCCGTTCTTTGTCGCCCTTACCGATCACACGAATGACTTGTTCTTTTGGAAAAAGATCGCTTAGTCGTAGGTTGATCAGTTCACTCACGCGTAAACCACAGGCGTAGAGAAGTTCCAGCACAGCAAAGTTGCGCTCACCTTCATCCGTAGATCGGTCGATGGCATCAATGAGTTTATTGACCTCTTCTTCCGTAAGGTATTCTGGAAGTTTCCTGCCTGTCCTTGGCGCCTCAAGCAGCTCGGCAGGGTTCTCGCTCAACACTTCATCAAAAACAAGGTAGCGGAAGAAGGTCTTCACAGATGTGATCAATCGTGCCTGGGACCTTGGAGAGAGAGTCAAGGTGGAAAGGAACTTGCGAATGCCCTCTAGATCGATGCGGGAAACGGATACATCATGCTCATTTCCCCAAGAGGCCAACTTCTCAATGTCCTTGGAATAGGCCGATATCGTGTTGCTACTCAGACCTCTCTCGAGTTTGAGATAGCGAATAAAATCACGGATAGCACGTTCCCAAGTCATGCCAGCAAGATAGGAAGCACTATCTTTGAAAGAGATACTACGCACATGAAAATCCAAATTATCAATGGCCCTAATCTTAACCTGTTAGGGCGGAGGGAACCTGAGATCTACGGCAACGAGAACTTCGTAACGTATTTCGAAAGATTGAAAATGAGATATTCAAATGTTGAATTGTCTTATTTTCAAAGTAATAGTGAAGGTGATCTGGTTACGCAGGTTCAACGTGCTGGTTTCGATTGCGATTATATCATCATCAACCCAGCAGGGTATTCTCACACATCGATAGCGCTGAGGGATGCCATCACCATGGTGCCAGCACCCGTTCTAGAGGTACACATCAGCAATATTCACGCACGCGAGGAGTTTCGTCAAATTTCATTGACCGCTCAAGCCGCTGCAGGCTGCATCACTGGCTTCGGGCTCAATGGATACTCAATGGCTATCGACTTCGCGCTCGGTGCGCGTAAATAGAGTGGTAGGAAGGTCACTGAAGTGTTTGAGCTTCTTGATAAACACCGCCTCCACAATACTTTTCTTGTAAATGCCATTCAATGGGTAAGGAAACGCTCCCGTTCGACCTTTCATAATCTTGCCATATCTGCCATAGAAATGGAAATGACCTTTCACAATGGCTACAGTATGACTTGGTTTGCCCTGCAGCAAGAATTGAAGTCCGGCTGCTCCATCGAGAACCAACCTCGACAACACCACGGGCAAAACCTTTCGCATCGGCAGGTTCTTGGTCAATAGGATCAAGTTGTTACGGAAGTTCAAATACGTCTTTCGCGGACTCAAACTGTTGAGCGTACCTCCACCTAAATGGTAGACCTCGCTTGCGGGTTCCACCCAGCACGTATAGCCCCAGCGTTGGAATCGCCAGCATAGATCGATCTCTTCCATGTGAGCGAAAAACTGAGGGTCAAGTTCGCCCACTTCGTGATAGGCAGAACTTCTAACGGCGAGGCAAGCACCGGTCGACCAAAACACAGGAATGGCCTGATCGTATTGTCCTTCATCCTTTTCCAGATGATCGAAGATCCGCCCTCTACAGAAGGGATATCCTAAATGATCGATGAAACCGCCAGAAGCACCAGCATATTCGAAGGAGTCCTTTTGCTTATACGCTTTGATCTTTGGTTGGATGGCCGCAATCTTATCGTTGGAATTGAAACGGTCGAGTAAGGGTTTCAACCATCCTTTGGTCACTTCAACATCAGAGTTCAACAGGACCACATACTCATGATCAATCTGCTGGAGCGCGGCATTATAACCACCTGCATAACCCGTATTGGTGTCCAGCTCTATCCTACGTATATCAGGATGGTTACTGGCCAACCATTCGATCGAATCATCGGAACTCGCATTGTCTATGATAATGATATCGCCTTCATCCGAATGTTCAACGACCGATGGAAGGAACTCTTCAAGTAAGTGCTTGCCATTCCAATTGAGGATAGCTACTGCTATTGATTTCATTCAGAGGAGTTTACCTTCTTTCCAAACTGTTGGAACTACTTCCATTGATGATCGAATTATTGTTCAACCTCGATCCTAAAGGATCTTGATTCATGTTGCTTGAACGATAATCCGGGTTGTTGGTGCCGCCATTTCTCATCACCTGGAACTTCCATTGTGGATCATTTGGTTCGCCATAGGCGTTGGAATGCACTAATTGGTACTCATTTCCAGCCATTTGTCGGTTGACGAATACAAACACCCTATTCGTTTGTGTTTGTCGGTTAGGCGACTCCAATTGATTGTACTGCCAGATCTGGTAAGGGTAAGTGTCGTTGTCAAAGATACCCTGCTCAATATTGGTGGGGTCTCCGTATTGAAGTCGGACCCTACCCGCATCCGTTTGATATCCTCGAAGAAGGCCACCCGTGTAGAGTTCATTCACCTCTGCAACGCGCTGCATGTACTTCTGGAATTCCTGCTTTGCATTGGCTCCATGATGTTCAACCCAAAAACCGGTCACGAAACGCATGAGCTTATTGGTATCTCCCTCTTCAACCAATGCATTGATCTGCATTCGTTCAATATCACCGGCGATCGGGAAGAGAACGTCCGCCAGGAATTCCCACTCCTCTTGCCCGGAGACATTCGTGAGGAAGGTGTTGTTATCAGTTTGTGTATTCAGTGAGATGATCGGCACGGGAACGCGAGAATTGCTTCGTCCAAAGCCAATACTATCACGTACGAGAACCGTTCCGCTTGTGTCGATAATGGTAAACTTGAAATAATAGGTGCCCGTAGGTAACTTTCTAAGGTCCATTCTACCAGCGATCGGCTGGAATGGAACCTCGTCCAATCTTTGATAGCCCGTAAAATCAGGCAACAATCTTCCCGAATGTGCCTCCATGATCCCGTACTTGGCCATGGTGCGTTGTGTACCGTTGGGTTGATAGAATTCAGTATAGAATTGAAGCACAGAATCGCTATTTGGATAATAGGTTAGTTTTCCCATGCTTCGTGGAAAGCACGGCACACCATACCGGATCCAATCGTCCTCCGGAGCATTCAGCTCTGTGAGCATTAGTGAGGAGATAGATAGCTTTTCAGGGGCATTGATCTGTATGCTGTCCGAAAAGGTCTGCGGTTCGGAATTCGAGAAAACATCAGTATAGGATATCTGTAGGTTCCACTTTCCTTGTGGTACGGCGATCCGACTAATTCCGATCACCGAAATGCTTGAATTCGTGTCTTGAACGATCGATGAACTCATCATCACCTTATCGAACTCCACGATCTCAGGCCCCTCTGTGAAAAGTGCGGTAACTTCAATGGCACTTTGAAAGCCATCTTCGCGAGGAGTGAAGGTGAGCGTGCTTACATCGCTGTAGTAGATGAGTTCTACATACGGACCACTTTGTGGATGCCAATACTGCTGGATGGTCACATTCAGTATAGGTTGCTTGGCCCAGGAGGTCACAACGGCGAGAAGTAATACAAGTGTAAATGGTATTCTCATGCCCTAAAATTACGAAGATTGATGGGAGGACGTTGGAAAATTGATGATTCTGATACACATTTTGCTAATGATTTAACAGCAATAGCTTAACTCTTGTTGTACTTGAATCGAATCTTAAAAAGCCGTATTTTGAGCTAAACAAAGCCAAAATGAAAACCCTGTATCTCGTGCGACACGCCAAGAGTTCTTGGGAATACGAGGACATTGATGATTACGATCGTCCTCTTAAAGGGCGCGGTATCAGAGATGCTCACATGATCTCGCAGTGGTTAGATGATCAATACGACCGACCTCAATATTTAGTGAGTAGTCCGGCTACCCGTGCTCTGCACACGGCCATGATATTTGCACGCAGCCTGAATATCCCTTTCAATACCATCAAAGTTGAAGATGAGCTCTATATGGCTTCCAGCGATACGCTGATTGAAATAATAAGGGGCCTTCCCGATGCGTATGATAGTGTGATGTTATTCGGTCATAATCCAACCGTAACGAACTTCGCTAATCGCTGTGCAGATCAACGTATCAACAATGTCCCAACGTCTGGTGTAGTGTGTTTACACTTCTCAGAGGAATCGTGGAAATATGTAGAGGATCGTGCCGAATTGCTTTACTTTGACTACCCTAAGAAGAGGAAGAAAAAGCATTCATGAATCAAGATAAACGTTATGTGAACCGCGACCTCAGTTGGTTGCGGTTTAACGCTAGAGTATTGCAGGAAGCAAACGATCCAAGTGTGCCACTCGTTGAGCGCATTCGCTTCCTCGGGATCTTTTCAAACAACCTGGATGAGTTCTTCCGCGTTCGTTACGCTTCTGTCAAGCGGATGGGAACGATAAAAGGCAAGAAGGTGAAGCAACAATTGGGCGGATGGTCGCCTAAGAAGTTGCTAAAGGCCATGACAGATGAAGTGATCAAGCAGCAGGCCCAAGCCAATGCGATATACGAAGAGTTGATCAATGAGCTGGAGAACGAAGGTGTTGCATTGATCAATGAAAAGAGCCTCACACAATCGCAGCAGCAGTTCGTCCGCAAGTACTACGTTGAGAAGGTGAGTCCATCTGTGTTCATCCTATTGCTCAATGAGCGTGAGGAGTTTCCTGAATTACACGATAAAAGTATCTACCTAGCGGTGAAACTCATTCGCAATGAAGCACCGCTAGACCCTGTATACTCTCTCATCGAGATACCTTCAGAGCTGATAGGTCGGTTTGTCCTTCTGCCAAAATATGGCAAGAACTATATCATGTTCTTGGACGACCTGATCCGATTCAACCTACAATATGCTTTCTTCATTTACCCTTTCGATAGGATAGAGGCCCACACGATTAAGATCACCAGGGATGCTGAGCTCGATCTGGACAACGACGTTTCGAAGAGCTTTTTGGAGAAGATAGAAAAAGGACTGAAGGCAAGGAAGATAGGTGACCCAGTTCGATTTGTTTACGATAGAGAGCTGCCAAAAGACTATCTGAAGTTCCTGAAAGAGAATATGGAGCTGGACAGCTACGATAGCTTGATCCCAGGTGGGCGTTACCACAACAAGAAGGACCTGATGAAATTCCCGAACGTGGGGAGAAAAGACCTTGAGTTTCCGAATGTTGAGCCGGTGTATCACCCGGATTTGGACATGGAAAGGTCTATCCTTCAAGTTGTCAAGAAAAAGGATGTGCTCATCTTCCTTCCGTATCACACCTTTAGCTATTTGATCCGATTCCTTCGCGAAGCCGCGATCGATCCGAAGGTTGAAACGATACAGATCACTTTATATCGATTAGCGGATAAGAGTAGGGTGATCAGTGCCTTGATCAATGCCGCTAAGAACGGTAAGAAAGTAACGGTAGTGATCGAACTACAGGCACGATTTGATGAGCAAGCCAACATTAAGTGGACCGAGAAACTGAGAGCTGAAGGAGTGCACGTCATTTCCGGCGTTCCAGGCTTAAAGGTTCACAGCAAAGTGTCGCTCGTTCAACGCCGAGAGGGCAAGAAGCTAGTGGACTATGCCATGATTGGAACCGGCAACTACCACGAAGGAACAGCTAAGATCTATACGGATTACCACTTGATGACAGCGGATAAGCGCATCACGAAGGAAGTTCGACAAGTATTTGAATTTATCAAGGCCAATTACTTGGTTTTCAAGTATGAACACCTCATTGTGAGTCCGCATTATACCCGCGATCAATTCGTTGCGTTGATCGACCAAGAGATCGCACACGCAAAGGCCGGTCGCAAGGCAGAAATGTTCTTCAAGATGAACAGCTTGTCGGATTACGACATGGTAGAAAAGCTCTATGAGGCGAGCAATGCGGGGGTTAAGGTCCGACTGATCATTCGCGGTATCTGCTGTTTGATCCCTGGTGTTCCAGGAATGAGTGATAATATTGAAGCGATCAGTGTTATCGACCGTTTCCTAGAGCACTCTCGCGTTTACTATTTCGAGAATGGAGGCGAGCCAAAGTGTTATATTGCGAGTGCTGACTTCATGACGCGCAATCTTGATTACAGACTAGAGGTGAGCGTGCCTATTTTCAGTAGATCGGTGCGCAAGGAGATCCTCGATCACCTAGAGATCCTGTGGAAGGACAATGTGAAATCGAGAGTACATAACGAAGAACAGGACAATACATACAGAACGGTACCCGGACCACGAATTCGATCGCAGATGGCCATGTTTGATTACGTGACCAAGCAATTGAAGAAGGGAGGAAGATAACAGCCTATGAAACTGAAGAAGTTGGGGGCCATTGATATTGGCTCGAACTCTATCCGTTTGTTGATCACCAACGTGATCCATGAACCCAGGAAGAATTACACCTACTACAAGAAGTCGAGTATGACACGCTTGCCTATTCGTTTGGGTGCCGATTCCTTCGTTAAAGGCAAAATCACAAAGAAGAACCAGAAACGTTTGCTACAAGCTATGGTGGCCTATAGAGCGATCATGGACGTGCATGGGGTAGAAGACTTTAGAGCCTGCGCTACAAGTGCGATGAGAGAGGCGGAAAATGGTGATATGATGGTGGAACTCATCAAAAAGGAAACGGGTATAGGCATTGAGATCATCGATGGGATGGAGGAAGCCCGACTCATTTTCGAGTCGAAGATGTTCGACCGCATTGAGCCCGAAGAATCGAGATTCCTATATATCGATGTAGGGGGTGGTTCTACGGAATTGACCTATTTGGAAGATAGGGAGATCGTCATTTCAAGAAGTTTTAAAGTTGGTACGGTACGACTTCTAAACGATATGGTCGACAAGGAGGAATGGCAAGAGATGGAGACATGGATCAGAAGGTATGTTCCTGAAGGCGACGATCTGGCCATGATAGCATCTGGTGGTAACATCAACAAGGTCCATAAGATGAGCGGCAAAAAAGTGAATGATGCGCTTACCCTCAGGTATCTCAATAAACAATACAACCTATTGTCTGCCTTGTCGAGGGATGAACGTGTAACGGAACTCGGATTGAATTTCGACCGTGCCGATGTGATCGTTCATGCGCTTCGTATCTATCGAAGTGCAATGATGTGGTGCGAGGCACATCATATGTACGCACCAAAGATCGGTGTGAGTGATGGTATCGTAAGAGACCTCTACCACAGAAAGTACAAGAGCGAAATAGAAGGTGTATAGAGACTCTCTATCAGCTTTTAAATACCATCGATTGAACCCTCATTACCTTTGTGCTGTTAAAAAGAACAAACTGACAAAACAACGATAATGGTACAGCAAGTAGACGATAAAGGATTTGAGGAAGCTATCAACAAGGGTGGCATAGTAGCGGTAAAATACTACGCCGATTGGTGTGGATCATGCAAGCTATTCTCACCTAAGTTCCGCAGAGTATCAGAGGAAGAGGAAATGTCTGGCATCACCTTCTTGGATGTCAATGCTGAACAGAACGAAGCGGCACGTAAGAAGGCTGGAGTTGATAATCTTCCATTCCTTGCTGTATTCAAGGATGGCGAATTGATCGATGGAAGTGCGACTTCAAAAGAGGAGTACTTGAGAAAGATGATCAGTAAAGCAATGGAATCATGAAGATACCCGCAATTAAAAAGCTCGTCAAGGAATACGATATCGAGCAATTGCGTGCGGCGGAGGCTGCGCTACTCGAGGAACAAATTCCAGCCATTGAGGTAATCGGGGATGATGAAGGTGAGCAGCTTACACACCTCATTGGTGCAATAGCGATCAAGAATAACATTGCAAATGGAATGAAAGAGAACGATGCGTTACGCGCGTTCACATTGAGAGTGAGAAACTCCATCAGTTAACACCATTTGTTTTCATAGCCAAGTGTGAGATCCCAGGTCAATGCCTGGGATTTTTTTATTGATCCAATTTATCAGCTATTTGATTAGTGTTGTAACATTAATATGTATATTTGTTGTAACATTGATTTAGAGAAAGATCAATATCAACCATAAAGCAAAGTCATATGAGCAAGCAGAAATGGGGCATCGACCCATCACACACAAACATCAACTTCAAGGCTAAGCACTTGATGATCACAACCGTAACTGGCGCCTTCAATAAGATCGACGGTCATGTTACCACAGAAGGAGAGGACTTCTCTAAAGGTGACTTTTATTTTGAGGCCGACATTGCATCAGTGAACACGGGCAATGAGGATCGCGATAATCACCTCAGAAGCGATGACTTCTTCAATGTAGAGGAGTATCCAAAATTGACCTTTAGAGGAAATGAGATTAGCAATATAAATGGAAATACCTTCGATCTCACAGGTGAAATGACCATCCGCAACGTAACTAAGCCTGTAACCATCAAAGTTGAGGTAGGTGGTGTTGCAGTGGATCCATGGGGTAATACTAAAGCAGGATTTGCCTTTAAAGGTTCGTTGAATCGCAAAGACTTCGGACTGAAGTTCCACGTGGTAAACGAGGCAGGTAACCTACTTGTGAGCGACGAGATCAAGCTGGACGGCGAAGTAC
>CBFHXG010000013.1:0-48206 GCA_965659725.1 Phaeocystidibacter sp.
ACTCAGCGATCTGTCCAACGAGGAAGGCTTTATCTGACAAGGCAGGACGCATGCGGAAGATGAACTCTGCTGGAGCCTCGGCGGTTTGGATCCACGCATCTTGAACAGATCCATCACTAGGAACTGTGTAGGGTTCGTCGAGGGAGTATTCTGTGGCGGTGGTTTGACTTACGCGCTGGAAGTTGCGAATCTGGACGCTGTTTCCTTGCGGACTTTGATAGGCGTTTGACACTGAACGCGTCGAACCAACCTCATAAACTTCATTTAATGGGCTATCTCCATAATGTGCAGGAGTGCCGCCCATAACAACCTCTACGTGATCTATGGCTGCCCTTGGCACATTAGAGGCTCCGCGAACCCTCACTCCGTCAATGAACACGACATCGGCGTCTGCTCTTCCATTGGAAGCGTAATTTTGTGACCGATATTCGGGTTGACGAAACTGAACAGCAACCATCGAACTTGTGCCGTCTTTATTCATTTGGATCCTCTGCAATGATGGTGATGTGTCAACCGTAACAGAACTTGAAAGATCAGAGTAGCCTATATAGGAACACTGAAGGGTATAAGTGCCGTGCGGAACTTTCACCTCTATCCTACCGCTGGCGTCAGACGTAGCGATGATCTTCTCTGATCCACTAGTGAGTTCTACCCGGGTATTCATCAAGGGTTTACCACTGGATTTATCGAGAATAAGTGCGTAGAATGTGCCTTTTTGTTGAAGATTAGGAGACCCTACCGACGAGCGGTGCGTAGGTACGTAGTAATCATTGTAGCTGATGTACCAAGGATTCATATTTGGCTCATTAGCCCCAATCGATGGATTGCCCGTTGAAATGGTGATCATCACATCTTCCCAATCTTCCCCTGAATACTGTTGAATGGCCGCGTTGAATTCGAAGAGAATCGGTTCATCTAAGTTAGTACTGCGCACGTTGTAGTAAGGCGTCCATTTTGCGTTATATACGAGATATTCAATTTCGATATCCTGAGCATTCATAACCGTTGGAGAGTTGATTTCCGCTACCAAGACACTTTTGGTCTTGTCTAGTTGCAGCTCTAGTTCAGCAAACTCGGCTCGTAAAGCCTGAGCTTCTGCCCTTAATTCTTCCAATCGGTTGATACTTGCTCTGAGGTTGGCTCGAATCTCTCGTCGGCGGGAGGAGATGTACTCATCCGCTTTTTTCAGCTCTTCCACTGATGTTCCTGAGCGGAGATCGGAATTCTGACCAATGAACTGAAGGTCTTCATTGAGTGATGTTTGCTTATCTCTTTCTGCGGTAATGGCATCGTCTGCCGCCTCGATCTTTTTACCGATCTCTTCGAAGGAAGGATAGCCCATTTCGGAAGGCGTCATGGATCGATATTCTTTTTTAAGAAGCCTTACTCCTTCGGGAAGCTCTACTTTGATAGCGTTAGGATTGAGCGCGTTGGGAAGTTCAACGAAATGGAGCGTTGAATGACCAGAAGGAATATTCGTGTGGGCTTGTCGCTGTACGATGGCGCCCGACCGATATACGGTTACGGATTCAATACTTGATGAAATATCTGTTTGAGCAAAAGCAGGGATAAAACAGATGGTGAGAAGGGAGAGAAGCCAATTTTTCATAATACCTTGTTTGGATAGATGACGAAAAATTACACCTAAAGGATGGTTATACCGGTAGTTTGTGGACTAATATTCAAGAAAGATGAGGTGTGGATGGGAAGAAGACCATCGCATAAGCACATGGGTGGAAAATGGGAATTTCCGGGTGGTAAAGTACTTGAAGGTGAAAGTGAAGAATCAGCCGTCGAGAGAGAGTTAATGGAGGAGTTGGGCATCCGGTTAACCCAAATAAGGGCCTTGGGAAAAGTTGAATACGACTATCCAGAGAAGACCATCCAGCTATCTGCCTACCTGGTAGAGACGACGGACGATATCATCCTTCACGAACACGAGGAAGGAAGGTGGGTCAAGGTAGGCAGTGAACCAGACTTAACCTGGGCTCCTGCCGACATAAGGTTATGGAAAGCAATTCAGCTTTAAACGTGCTGAATGATCTCGTAAGCCACTTCTTGGTTGTATTCAAGGGTCATTTCACGGTAGTTCACAAGGTCGATGATCGAGCCGATGAAGCAGAGTCCAGCTGTGAAAAGGTAGATGATCCCCATGAGGATCTTATTGAGGTAAAAGCGTTGAAGTCCGGGTACTGCAACAAGTCCGATCACGGCAAATATGAGCACGGTTTGAGGGTCTCGCCTTCGACCGCGATAAATGTTTGCAAACTGTTGCATCTGTGCCTTGTCGCACGTTTCAAGAAGCCGCTCTAAGAAGAAGAGTTCCTCTCCTTGCGCTTTGGGGATGTAGTCAAGAACGCGATTCATGTCTGGTAGGGGTTGGTTGTTTTCGCATGAGCGAATATAAGCGATGAAAAAGCACAATCAGCGCTGGAATGGCTAGAGAGTGACTGGCAAAACTTGCTTCGAAATTTCCGTGCATAGCGTGATGGATCCCGGTACCGAGTCCACACCCTGGACAGTCGTGCCATCCAATGAGATGAGAGACGCACAGGCTGTTTCCATTACCAAAAGGCATGAAAAACAGTGAGGTAAGTGCGACAGACCACACCCAAAACTCCTTTTTTCGGATAAAATCCATACCGAAAGATAAGAAAGGTGCAGAAGATGGAGTGCAACTGAATGGATATTGTGTTGTTAGGTATTGATCCTTGGCTTAACGGAATAATCTGAACACGAATCACTACTTTACACTGAATCATAAAGATCGCTTTTGTGAAGCACTATCTCTCTCTTGCCCTATTCAGTATAGTCCTTCTCGCCTGTGAAAAAGAAGTGAGCGAAGAGGCTACCAACAAGGCGATGATCCAAGGAGCTTGGCTTAAGGAATATTCAGTGATCAAGAATTATGATCAGAACCAAGGCGTTGACACGACGATCTTCTATGGAACGGAGGCTTTGACTTGGATCTTTGAAGGAGATGAAGTGATAGTCAGGTCAGGGAGCACGGTGCTGTTATACGACCCGTTTCAATTAAGAGATGACACGCTCTATATCGTTGATCGGCCAACTTTTGAAATCGTCCGATACGTTGAAGAATTGACCACAGACACACTTATCCTGAGCTGGAATTTTGGTACTGAAGAATCGGTTGATCACTTTCGCAGGCCTTGACCCCACGCACAGATGATCACATGTTCATTCGAAAGAAGACCCCTTGATTCAAGAAAGTGATGCTTTGCTCTCCTGCAACGGAAAGATCTGTATCGAAAGCGGCCTCTAGTGATTGGTTAGCACCAGAGAAGTCGATGAACGCCCCGAACGACCAGTACTTAGAGATCTTGTAGCTGATATCGGCACCAACTAGATAGGAGAAGGCGGTTCTTCCTTGGACATATAGAACGTCGGTGTATTCCGTAGCCATGGTATTGACATCGGTTGCAGTGATCTCAATCGGGTGCATATTGGTTATCATGATACCTACCCCGCCTTTGAGGTTTAAGCTCCACATCGGATCTAGGTTGATATGATAGGTAGGACCAACCATGAATCGAACCGGAGAATAACCACCGCCTTCAAGTGTGATCTCGTATTGTGGGTCGATGGAGGCGTTCAAGACGTCTGCCATGGAGTTGAGGTCCATGGGGTTTTGTTGATAGGAAAAGTAAACGCCCAAGCGAAGATTCGGACCGAAGTACATGGGTGCCATTTGGGTTTCGAGTTGCAACCCAAAGCCAGACTGGGCGAATCCGCCATCATTACCAGACTGGCCATAGGATCCAACGGGCAGGGAATAGATTCCGCCAACAGAAAAAGTTGATTGTGCGATGAGTCCTGATGAAAGCAGGACAAAACCTAGGAGTAGGGTTGATCTTTTCATGAAAACAAGATAGGATATTCGAATGATAAGAGGGATGGCTGAGAGGTGTTTTGAGGCCTCACGCGAAGGCGCAAAGACGCAAAGTGAGTTATGTGGGTCGGATTCAGCTCTCCTAAAGTCGAGCTGATCCGGGAGAGGCGGACTAGCCCTTCGACAAAAACCCTCTGCTCCGCTCCGCTGCGCAGTACGGGATTTTTTCGTTTCCAGCCCGTCGCTCAAGCAAGCTTGGCTTGGGCTGAGAAACGAAAAAACCCCTACCTCACACAACCGTGTTCAGCGGGGGTTTTTCGAGAGGTCCCGAGCGGATTCGAACCGCTGTGGATGGTTTTGCAGACCACTGCCTAGCCACTCGGCCACGGGACCAAAATATCCTTGGGTGGGCAAAAATAGGTAAAACTTTGGCTTTTGCCTTACGATTTACGCTTTCGATGCATGGAAACGCTGACGCGTTCAACATCGCCATTGATAGGAGGGGCCAATTTGCTTACGCTGACCTTTACTTCTAGAACGCGGGGCTCTTCGGAAAGTATTCGTTTACAGATGCGTTCTGTGACCACTTCGAGAAGTTTGGCGCGGATGGCCATTTCCTCTTTAACGATGCGGTTGAGCATTACGTAATCTACGGTGTCACTGAGTTTATCCGTTTCGGCTGGACTGGAGAGATCTGCCCAAACGGACAAGTTCACCTCATAATCGGTTCCGATACGAGATTCTTCATCCATACACCCATGGTAGGCGTAGAGCTTGATTCCGTTTACATCGATTCTATCCATCTACAAGCTATCCTAATGCATCGATCGTTTTGCCCATTCTACGGATGGTTTCTTCCTTTCCGAGGATCTCCATCATTTCAAAGATCGATGGGCCTGTCATTGTGCCAACAACTGCGATCCTCAATACTGGGCCAGCCTGGCCGAAGCCAACACCTTTTTCACCCAAATACGCTTTGAAAGAAGCCTCCAATTGAGAAGCACTAAAGCTTGATTCGTTGGCAAACCTTTCTTTCAGATCGCGTACAATGGCCAACGACTCTTCTCCTTTCCACTTCTTACTCACCGACTTTTCATCGTATTCCGAAGGCATTTCAAACAAGAATCGGCCTTCATTTAGAAGGTCTTCGATAAATACCGCGCGCTCTTTAACGAGCGCGACGATCTTCTCTAGTTTGGCATCGTTAGGAGCCGTGATGCCCTCCTTCTCCAGAACGGGCTTGAGCAGCGTCACAAGCTCGCTATCGGAGAATTTGCGAAGGTATTGTTGGTTGTACCATTTGGCTTTCTCAAAATCGAAGCGGGCACCACTCTTACTCACTTTGGCAATACTGAATTCCTTGATCAATTCATCAAGAGTGAACAACTCGCGGTTATCTCCAGGGTTCCAACCCAGGAATGCGAGCATATTGATGAAGGCATCCGCAAAAAAGCCCTGTTCGCGGTAACCCATAGCGGTATCTCCTGTTTCCTTGTTTTCCCATCGCAAAGGGAACACAGGAAACCCTAGTCGGTCGCCATCGCGTTTACTCAGCTTGCCATTGCCATCGGGACGAAGCAAAAGCGGTAGGTGAGCGAAGGTAGGGGCTTCCCAACCAAAGTATTGATACATGATGATATGAAGTGGAGCGGAAGGTAACCACTCCTCTCCACGGATCACGTGTGTGATCTCCATCATATGGTCGTCCACGATATTGGCCAAGTGATAGGTAGGCATTCCATCAGCCTTGAGCAGGATTTTGTCATCCATATTAGCGGTATTCACGCTCACCCATCCGCGAATCATATCTTCAAACTTGATTTCCTCATTGCGAGGCAGCTTGATGCGGATCGTGTATGGATCACCATTTTCCAATCGCTTTTGAACCTCCTCAGCTGGGAGGGTCAGCGAATTTTTCATGCTGTTACGCGTGATGTGATTGTATTGGAAGTTGGCATTGCCCGCCTCCTTAGCGCGTTCGCGCACAGCCTCTAACTCTTCCGAGGTGTCGAATGCATAATAAGCAAGATTCTTTTCAATGAGTTGCTCCGCATACTGACGGTACATTGGTTTGCGCTCACTTTGACGATAAGGCTCGTGTGGTCCACCAACAGAAACTCCTTCATCCGGAGAAATGCCGCACCACTCCAACGATTCAACGATGTAATCTTCAGCCCCTGGTACGAAACGAGTTTGATCGGTATCCTCTAAGCGAAGAATGAAAGTTCCGCCTAACTGCTTTGCAAACAGGTAGTTATATAGTGCGGTGCGTACTCCACCCATGTGAAGGGGACCGGTTGGACTTGGTGCAAAACGGACGCGAACGTTCTTATCGCTCATAAGTACTGAATTTTGAGGGTGCAAAGATAGGAAAAGAGAGGAGTCCTCATAGAGAGATATAGAAGACAAGAGCCTCACACAGAGACACAGAGACACAGAGGGATTCGTATTGCCTTATTCGAACGTTTTTGAGCGTGTGTAGAAGTGTCTCAAGGGCATTGACGAGGTGCTAAAGCGCTTGATCTTTGAAATTGATAGGTGAGATTGACAAGTTTTATTTTTCTTGATTTTCTTTTGCGATGAATTCGAATGGAGATAAACGACATCACAGCAGAAATCCTTGACGCTTCGATAGAAGTGCACAGTAGCCTTGGTCCAGGCTTATTGGAGTCGGTTTATGAGGAGGTGTTAGCCTATGAACTAGGCGTTAGAGGCATGATGGTCGAACGACAAGTACCGATAAAGATTGAATATAGAGGTATTTCACTATCCAAAGGCTTTGTGATCGATCTTCTAGTGGAGAGGGAGGTGGTAGTCGATCTGAAATCAATAGAAGAGCTCAAACCGGTTCATAAAAAGCAGCTAATCACCTATTTAAAGCTCACGAATAAGAGCGTTGGACTGTTGATTAACTTCAATGCAGTACTCTTAAAACACGGCTTTCATAGAATCATCAATTAGATCGAATGAAAAGTCTTCAACACAAGGAATTCATTAAACTCTGTGCCCCTGAGTCTCTGTGTGAGGCTAAAACTAGGGCCGTACCTCGTATTTATCCAGCAAGTAAAGCATCGCTGCCATGCTTGCGCTTCCAAGCTCAAGAGCTCGGGCGTTGATGCTTTCGTAGACATCCGTTGGGGCATGGTGATAATCGAAATAGCGTTGTCCGTCTGCGCGGTAGCCCAATAAAATGGCGTCGTCGTTTCGAAGTTGACCCACATCTGCACCTGACCACCCAATGGAGTATTCCCGCAAGCCGTAGGGTTCAAAGAACCACTTGAAGGCCTTAACGGCTTCCACACCTGAGTCGAGGGATTGAATGCTGAATCCACGAGGAACATCGCCGCCGCCGTCACTCTCAATTCCGATGACATGCTTATGCCCAAGTAGGTGTGCTTGTTGCGCGTACTCACGGGCACCATCAAGTCCAAATTCTTCATTCATGAACAATACTACTCGGTGCGTCCGTTTAGGTCTATATCCAGACTGCATCAGCAAGAACAGAGCCTCCATGCTTTGAACGCTCCCTGCACCATCATCTTGCGCCCCCTCAGCGAGGTCCCACGAGTCGAGGTGCCCACCTACAACAGCGTACTCTTCTGGAAATTCGGTGCCTGTTACCTCTGCGATTACGTTGTATGACGTTACGGGGTCGAACCACTCCGACGTTAGCTCAATGAAGAGTGCAGTGTCTGGATCTTGGCGTAGTGCATTTTGCAATCTATCGGCACTCAAATAGCCAAGAGCAATGGCAGGAATGGAGTCTTCGGCCTCACGGTAGGTCATGCTTCCCGTATGTGGCGCATCATCTTTTTTGGTTGTTACCGAGCGGATAACAACAGCCACAGCTCCATACTTGCTCGCTTCTTGTGCTCCGATGTGACGTTTTTTGACCGCTTCACCATAAGCAGAGCCAGTGTTGATGTACGTTTGTCGCATGGGTGCACTGAAAAAAACAATCTTTCCTTCTATATCCTCGCGTGAATAGTTTTCCAGATCATCTACATCGGGAATCTCGATCACTTGTGCTGTACTTCCTCCTGATGGTGTGGGAACAGAGCCGCCCAATGCACATGCTGAAAGAGTTTCTCCATGCAAGGAGACCGAGATTTCACCGCGCTCCCAGTGAGGGACTTGTACCTCTTGAAGGTACACGCGGTCGAAACCCAAGGTGTCCAGTGTTTCTTTTGCCCATTCTACTGCTCTTTCGGCACCTTCGCTGCCGGCTAACCTTGGGCCAACATCTTTACAAAGCTCTCGGAGCCAATTATAGGCTTGTTGATCTTCGAGAGCTTGGTCGTACAGCCCTCGAATGAATGCTTCATCTTGAGCGGTATCGATCTGACTCCAGCCCAACAAAGGACAGAGAAGTAAGAGGTAGAACGGGTTCTTCATTTAGAATAAGATTAGGCACCAATAGCCATTCGCATGAGGTTACCACAAATAATAGCACCATATGTTCCAAGGGCATACCCTAAAACAGCCAAAAGAACTCCAACAGGAGCTAGTGACGGGTGGAATGCTGCCGCAACAACGGGGGCTGAGGCGGCGCCACCTACGTTGGCTTTTGAACCTACGGCGAGGAAGAAGTAAGGAGATCTGGAAAGCTTAGCGACCAAGAAGAGTAGTCCAACGTGGAAAGCCATCCATATGAGTCCCACGAAGAACAGTCCTGGATTGTCAAAGATCTCTAAGATATTCATCTTCATACCGATGGAGGCCACGAGGATGTAAATGAAGATGCTTCCGATCTTTGAAGCGCCTGCACCCTCCATATTCTTTGCTTTTGTGAAACTCAAGACCAGTCCGATCGTTGTTGCTACCACGATCAACCAGAAGAATCCGCTGGTCAAGCTAAAGTCACTAGCACCTGGAATAGTAGCCATCAGTGGCGCTAAATAATCTGCCGCCAAATGCGAAAGCCCGACCGCTCCAAAAGCAAGCCCAAGGATGATCATGAGATCGGTGAAGGATGGGATCTTTGCAACACTTAGGGAAAAGTCGTGCATTTTATTCTTGAGTACTTCCACATTAGATGAATCGGCTTTGAGCCACTTATCGATAGACTTTGATTTGCCAACACCTAGGAGCAAGAAGGCCATCCAGATCTCGGCAACGATGACATCAATGGTAATCATGGCACCAAAGAGCTTGGAACTGATCAATCCAGATTTGTTGGTTAACGGATCTGTCCCAAACACCTCAAACATAGCAGCCTGGTTGGCACCCCCACCGATCCATGACCCAGCGATGGTCGTCATTCCACGCCACACGTTTCCTTCTACAACATCAGGGGCAATGGCATCCATTATGAGGAGCGCGATGGGCCCACCGAGGATGATACCCACCGTCGCGGTACCGAACATGAGAAGGGCCTTAGGCCCGAGGCGGAACACATCCTTAAGGCTTATGCTCAAAGTGAGCAGGACCAAACTTGCCGGTAGCAAGTAACGAGAGGCCATGAAGTACAGCTTCGATTTGTGGATGAAGGGCTCGAGTATACCTCTGTTGATTTCGTTTTCGGCCACGAACTCCTTCAGCTGACCTACTCGCGTAATCCCATCAACATCAAACCCAGCGGTAGTAAGAGCAGCAAGAGCCTTATCAAACTCGATCCAACCCGGACTAATGATTCCAAGCGTGTTGAAAATGGAAGGTAAGAAATAGCAGAGCAGGAGCGCAGGAATGATATTGAAGAACTTCTTCAATTGTGGGATCGTGGTGGCTTTGAAGATAAGGGCAAGCAACCCGATCAAGATACCCAAGACCACGGCGTCATTCGTGATCAGAGGGGTTTTAGAAACTACGTCGTTCATGATGGTCCTTCGTTAGGTCCGCCAAGATAGGAAACGCAGTGTATTGTGGGAAATAAGATGGTCGAGGGTGGTGGCGGTGGCGGGCTTCTTTTCGGGGGGCCCCCCGACCCCTCCCCAACATCAAGATATGAAATACCCCAACTGAAGTCGTATGATAAACGGATACAAACGGTTAGTTCCCAACCATGAAGTGTTCGAATTCTATCCTTTGAAAATCGAAGGGTAGTGAAGAGCAAATGGTAACTTGAGAACGGGGAGGGGTTGGGAATCCCTTATGGTATGCTCGCCCAAATCATGCTCAGTGCGATCAAACTCACCATTACCGCGAACGCCTTTTTCAGTATTGCTTGGGGCAGCTTATTTGCAATGCGGCTTCCCAGATATAGTCCAGCCGCACTCATCAATGTGAACAGCAGTATGAGCTGCCAATCGATGGAGATCTTGCCTACCAGAAGGTCGGATCCAAAGCCGATCATGCTATTCACGGCGATGATGGCCAACGAGGTGCCAACGGCGTTCTTAACGGACAAACTGAGACCTAAGACCAATACCGGGACGATGATAAAGCCGCCTCCAGCACCGACGGTTCCTGTGAGTAATCCGGTCAGGAAGCCTTGAAGTATGAGAACAATCATGGGTCTGCGGCCTCCCTTTTCTTTTTTGCCTTTCCACATGGCTATGGCGGCGAAGAGCATCAATATGGCGAAGAGTAGTGTGATAAACTGACCAGAGGAGAAACCGAGGATCTCGTCGGGTAAGTAGGGAATGAAAAAACTACGAGCAACGGCCACGGCTATTAACATGGGGGCACCGAAAGACAGCACCACCTTCCATTCCACGCGTGATTTACGTTGATTCTTGATCGTCCCATAAACGGCGGTCGCGCCAACAATGAAAAGGGAATAGGATGTAGCCTCTACGGGCTCGATCCCGAATAGATACATCAAAACAGGCAGGGCCAAAATACTCCCACCTGAACCGAGGGCGCCTAATACGAATCCAGTGAATATGGCGGCTACATAGCCGAGGATCTCAAGTAACTCCATGTTGCAAAGGTCAGATTTAACAAAGGAGCATTGTGTGATGTGGGTAACACAGAAGGGCCGTGTTGGAATTTAGATCTTGTGACTAGCCAAGATGAACTTGTCCCGTTCGGTTGTGGTCGTTATCCCATTGTCGTACGCAATAACGTATTTGCCCTTTTTGATCTCCATGATCTGACCGGTCTGCCGAGCGTTGATAAGCTTGACCTTATCTCCTACTTTCACCTCCTCTGAGGTAAGTTTTTTAAGTCGGGCTTTCTTCTTTTGCTGGGCCTTACTGAGTTTTTTCTTCTCAACCTTCTTCACTTCTCCACCGCGCTCGCCAAGCATCTGTTGAAAGCGATCCATGACGCCCTTACGCATCTGGCGATTGGTTGCCTTGTTCCAGCTGTTTACCAAGCTTTCAAAGCGCTTACCCCACATCAGTTGTTCGCTTTGGTCGGCGTTGGTCTTACTCTGCTTGTTTACCTTGTCTTCGAGCTTTCGTATCTGCGTGGCTTGTCGAACACGCATGGATTCTAGCTCCTCGAGTTTTTCATTGGTTTCCTCCCTTTCCTTTGCCAAAGCGGTTCTTTCCTTCTGGAGTTCTACCAACAACTCATCCAGCGCTCTTGTGCCTTCTTTCAGTCTTTTTCGGGCTGATTGAATGAGAGGCTTAGGAATTCCAGCTCGTTCTGCCACTTCAAAAGTGTAGGAGCTTCCAGGTTGCCCGATCTGGAGAAGATATTCAGGTTCCAATGATTCACCGTTGAACAGCATGCTTCCGTTTACCACGCCTGGAAGCGAGGCAGCCAAGCTCTTAATGCTATTGAAGTGAGTTGTAGTGATCCCGTAAGCCTTTTGTCGGTTCAATGACTTCAAGAATACTTGAGCAAGAACAGCACCCAGGTCGGGGTCTGAACCCGAACCAAACTCATCGATTAGAAATAGGGTCTTGTTATCTGCAGCGCGCAAGAACGACTTCATTTTTTCGAGTTTAGAGCTATAGGTGCTCAACTCGTTCTCAATGCTTTGGCTATCTCCGATATCAGCCAACACCTTATCGACAAAATGGAAAGTCGACGATGGATGTACCGGTAACAATAATCCGGCTTGAAGCATCATTTGGAACAAGCCTACCGTCTTCAGGGTGATGGATTTTCCACCTGCGTTCGGACCTGAGATAACGAGTATTCGTTGATCAGAATTCAATTGCAGATCAAGGGGTACCACAACTCTATTTTTACTCTTGTGGAAGTGGCGTAGTACGGGGTTGATGCCTTTTATGATCTCCAGGTCACCGTCGTTGTTGATATTCGGCAAGCAGGCATCTTCTGCCAAGGCATAGCGCGCCTTCGCGTGGATGAAGTCGATATCCGACATGATCTTTGAGAAGGCTTCGAGCTCCGGTTTGTGAAGAGCTAGATATTGGGTCAACTCCTTCAAGATCCTACGAACCTCTCTTTGCTCATCGTCGATCAACATAGCTACTTCGTTGTTGATCTCGATACACTCTCCCGGCTCAATAAATACCGTTGTGTGCTTGTTGGACGCCCCGTGAAGGATGCCGTTCACTCGACCTTTGAAACCTGCCTGAACTCCCATGGTGCGCCGGTTATCGTGGACGCTTTCGTTGACATCACCAAGGAGTCCTAGGCTATCGTACTTTCTGAGCGCTTTATAGAAAACACGATCAGCGGAGGCTCTTTTTCGGGAAAGACGAGTACGGATCTTTGAAAGATCTGGTGAGGCATTGCTCTTAACAATGCCATTTCGTTCCAACACCTTTTCTATGGCTTGGGGGATATCCGTATTGGGCGGGAAGTCCCGGAAACGCAAAGTGACCGTTGGCAATAGGTCTTTGTTGCTTTCTGCAAATCGAGTCAATCGATTATAGGACTCCACAAGCTCCTTGATATCTAGGAATTGTTCAGCCTCAAGGACGGCATTCTTGATACGAAGAAGAGAAACGGCATCGGCGACGTCGGCGGCAGCCAGGGCTGGAACGGAGCGTTCGGCTTGATATACGGAGAGAACCTCATTTACCTCGGTAAGATCTTGCTCGATCTGTCGGCTATCAGAAATAGGCAGTAAGCGCTCTAGCCTTTCTCGTCCAACCTTGGTAACGGCATAGTTTGCCACGGCTCGGCGAACATCGCTAAACTCTAAGGACTCGATTATATCAGATGGATAGACCTTCACGTGGCAAAGGTAAACACATCAAAGGGCTCTGTGTTTATCACAATGAGAAAGACACGATAAATGCGGGTTTATTTTCGATCTGGCCTACGCAGATGGCCTCACTCTCGATTTGACCTATTCGGAGTTTCAGAGGTTGACCCTCCTTTACCTCGCGGATGTAATTTACAGTCCATCCCGTTACCTTCCTACGGTCTTCATTTTTCAATCCGCTCCAAGCCCAATCAATATACCGAGCGTTGTTAACGTGCCCGATCTCGTCAAGGTCGGTGTAAAGAGGGGCTATCAATCTTTCAGAATAAAAACTCTTTGGGGCAGTGATCTTCACTGCTGGCTCATCTAAGGCATGCTCATCCTTTCTTTCGGTAAACAGGTCAGAAAGCTCTTCCACAGAGGTTGGCCTACCTGAGGATGCGTCGAGTAGAGCCCAAGAACTCGTTCCTTTAAGGACGGTTTCCCCCTTCACCTTTCCGATAAAATCACGTAATGCAAACAGGCCTGTTGTGCCTTTAGGCCAAGTAGTTACCTCTATTACTTCCGCGTGTTTGGGGCGCGAATCCAGCTGGATGTGGATTCGGGAAAGCACCCAGTACTTTCTCTTGGTTCGCAAGGTTTCAACACCCCAACCCAAATGGTGAGCATGCTCTCTAGCCGCCTCTTGGAGTGCGTTTGCAATAGCTGACGGCTTGGCTCTGCCATCTGCGCCCACGTCCATGCTGGAAAGCGAGTAGTAGAAGGTGTGTTTACTTGCGGTGTTTTTTGACATGAGACTAAGGTACTACACAGATTATTCTATCTTTAACTGAGCCATGAAACTACTCGATCTTATCGTTGGTACAAGTGAGAGGAATACGGTAAACCAACGTATTCTAAATGCAGTGATATTCTTCACCACGGCATTTACGATCTATGTATTTATAAGGGGAATCTTCGTTGGTCAACCTTGGTATATTCAGGGCCCAATCTTGGGGATAATTTCAGTATTCGCCGTTGTTTATTTCTTTTCAAGGAAACACCGGTACAAGAAGCTGGTGCGACCATTATACATAACGTTTGGGTTGCTCAGTATTTGTCTTTATTACTTTATCCTCAACGGGATAAAGGGCGAGATTCCTATGTATTTCATACTAGGAGCCATGCTGAGTATCACAATCGTAAAGCGCCGTTATTACCTTTTTGTGATTGGAGTCTGGATTTCCGCTTTTTTGGCTTCGGTAGCATTGGAGTATTCTTTCCCAGAAATGGTAACTACCGATGAAGCCAACCGTTTTCGAGGCCCTGAACACATCATCGCCACGATTGGCATCATGCTCTTCATTGCGGCCATGCTCTCAGAGCAACACGAGATCTTTAGAACGGGAATGGATGAGTACATTTCGAAGCCATTCAATCCGGAGGAGCTATTGAGTAAGATCCAGAAGCAATTGAGATCTACAACGGCTTGATATCAAAAAAATGGCCCCCGATCGGAGGCCATTATCTCATATTGACAAAAAGGCTTTTAGGAAAACCACTCTGCCACTTGCTCTTGAGTAAGTGTCCCCACGTCGAGCTTGTTCTTCTTGCGGTAGCCGCTTAATTGTTGATGAACGGCGCCCGGCTTTTTCTCACGCATCTCGGCGACCGTTCCGAAAAGGGTGGCTACATGCTCAGCCCATTCTTCAGGAACCCCCGCTTCAACAAACTCATCGATCTTTGGTCCTGTTTCAAAACTTTCTGGCCTCATTTGAGGGAAGAAGAGAACCTCTTGAATGGAGGCCTGATTCGTCAACATCATAGTTAGACGATCGATTCCGATGCCTAATCCAGAGGTTGGTGGCATACCATACTCAAGTGCACGAAGGAAATCTTGGTCGATGAACATTGCCTCATCATCCCCTTTCTTGCTGAGGCTAAGTTGATCTTCGAAACGCTCACGTTGATCAATCGGGTCATTCAGCTCAGAGTAGGCATTGGCAACTTCTTTACCGTTTACCATTAGCTCGAATCGCTCTGTCAAGCGTGGATCATGACGATGCTTCTTGCACAAAGGCGACATTTCTACTGGGTAATCCGTAATGAAGGTTGGTTGGATGTATTTGTGCTCACAGCACTCTCCAAAGATCTCATCGATGAGCTTTCCTTTACCCATGGATTCATCTACTTCAATACCCAAGCTTCTTGCAATGGTGCGAATTTCACCCTCTGATTTATCGATCAACTGATGACCTGTGTGCTCTTCGATAGCGTCAAGAATAGGCACACGCGCGAAAGGAGCCTTGAACTCGATCTTGTTGTTACCCAATATGACTTGAGTATCTCCGCCATTCACCTCTTCAACAACCTCTTGGAGCATGTTTTCAACGAAACGCATCATCCAATTATAGTCCTTGTAGGCAACATAGATCTCCATTACCGTAAACTCAGGGTTGTGCGTTCGGTCCATTCCTTCGTTTCGGAAGTCTTTGGCGAACTCATAAACCCCATCAAAACCACCAACGATCAATCTTTTCAGATATAATTCATTTGCGATTCTCAGGTATAATGGGATGTCTAGCGCATTGTGGTGTGTGGTAAATGGACGTGCCGCAGCTCCACCTGGAATGGGTTGAAGGATAGGAGTTTCTACCTCGAAGTATCCAGCGCGATCAAAGATGCGACGCATAGTATTGATGATCTTGGTGCGTTTCACGAAGATCTCTTTCACCTCTGGGTTGACCACGAGATCGACGTAACGCTGACGGTATCTCAACTCAGGATCGCTAAAGGCGTCGTGCGTATTTCCTTCAGCATCCGTCTTGACCACCGGAAGAGGGCGTAGAGACTTGCTCAAGACAGTCAGTTCTTTCACTAGTATGGAAACCTCACCGGTTTGAGTGCGGAAAACAGTGCCTTTCACACCGATGAAATCACCGATGTCTAGGAGTTTCTTGAAAACGTCGTTGTATAGGGTTTTGTCTTCACCCGGACAGATCTCATCTCGGTTGAGGTAGATCTGAACGCGCCCTTCAGCGTCTTGAAGCACAGCGAAGGAAGCCTTCCCCATAACGCGCTTGGTCATAAGTCGACCAGCCAAACACACTTCACCAACGGAAGACTCATCTTCTTCAAAGCTGGCAATCACCTGTTTGGATTTATGCGTAACTGGATATTCCGCTGCTGGATAAGGTTCAATGCCCAAGCTGCGGAGTTTGCTCATCGCCTCCCGGCGGAAACGTTCCTGTTCGCTTAAAATACGCGCCATGATTGTTGTTTTTAGGCTTGAAAATTTCGCGCAAATGTACGAAAGAGTTTGGGTCTGCTCGTACCTAAAGCACCTCCTATTCTTTCAAACGTTGAAAGGACCATGTGAGCTTACCATTCTCACTTTCAAGGGTTACCACCAACCGTTCATCGATGAGTTTATATCGAATGCGCTGTGGCATGTCGTGTTCTGGATTCTCGAAAAGCCAAGGAGTGTTGGTTTCGGGAAATGAAACCGCGCCTTCATTCTCATCCACATCTGCAATGTACACTCTGTTACCTCCTTCGGTCGTGATCCTCAATCGCTCGAATTGAGTAGTATCTCCATGACCTCTGATAGCGAGCCCTTCACCGATGAATCCATCATCTGTCTTGGTCCAACACTCCATCACCTTTGCATCTTCACGCACCCAGCAGCCCTCAAGTTCCTCTTCCAGAGTTGGAGTGGAGCATGAGATCAGCAGGCCAATTGGTACGGTTATCCAGACAAAGCGGACGAACCTTGATGTGTATTTCTTGTTCATAATGTGGAGGTTACACTGGAGAGTTATACTTGTTGTAACTAATTGAGATTGCTAATTTACACTTCATGTCAGCACCAGCATTCGCCAATTTATCTGTAGATGAGAAAATGACGTTCCGAACATCGTCGGGAATGGTGATCAATGATGTACGTCAATATGTTAGCGCATGGTTAAAAGAGCACCCCAAAGGAAAGGTATTTATCGGTAGTGATTCTCAGGTTCGTGGCGACCTTGTGAAGTACAGTACCGTGGTCTGTCTATGGGATGTAGGTCATGGTGTTTGGGAGGCTTATAGCACAGTGAAGATACCTCGCCCAAACGACCGGTTCACCCGACTTTGGAACGAAGTTCAAAGGTCTGTGGAAGTAGCCGAGCTTCTCCGAGACATCGCGCAAGTAACGGTTCACATGGACTTCAATTCAAACCCCAAGTTTCCTAGCTACAAACTTTATGATGCGGGAATGGGGTTGGTCAAGGCTATGGGTTTTGAAGCCGCAGGGAAACCGTATTCCTGGGCCGCCAGCACGGGAGCGAACAAACGGTGTCAATGAGAATTCCAGACCCGTCCTACTTTTCACCAATAGCCGTCCTCAAGAAAGTCATCATATCCTTCGAGGCCTCATAATGGTCCATAACACGGATCAGTAATCCATCCGTTGGAATGATCTGTGGATCATCGTGGTGATGGTAGTAGAATTGTTTTTGGAATAGAATGGGCTCTTTTTCCGCAGCTTCCTTGATCTCTTTGTCCACACGTTTCTGAGACTCTCCTACGATTCCATCGGGGAAGAACTTGCGGAAATTGGGGTCGTTGTTCATCGATTGAAACGCATCGAGGTGTTTGGCAATGTGCTCTCGGACGGCCTTTACTTGAACTGGCTTGAGCATATAGCAGCCGCCGTAGATTCCCAAGTGTGCAGGTCCGAGTTCGATGTATAATGCCGGATAATCGGCACTCTTGCGGCCCTTTGGACTTAATAAGGCTGATACGTTGGTCTTGTAGGGAGTTTTGTCTTTCGAAAAACGAATATCCCGGTTGATCCTGAAGATCGCATCCTTTGGCTTGATGAGGAGGTCGGGCTCATGGGCACCGCGAATATGTCCGATAAGGTCATCAACAAAGAACTTGAATGGCTCCTTGACCTCTTTCTCATATCGCTTGCGGTTCTCGTCGAACCAATCTTTGTGATTATTGGATGCCAGCTCTTTAAAGAAGGCAAGGAAGTCGGTGGAGAAGTAGTTCATCTTTGTGGTTTTTGGAAAGTTACGAATTGATCTCATTCTAACGGGGGGCAAACGCAACATTCAATTCTATCGGGTTCCTCTAGCCTAATGGCTATATTTGCATCCTCAAATCGCATTCATGGGAACACAGGAGAAAAAGGCTTCTACTACGATCGATAAAGATATTCTACTCAAGGCCTTCGAATTGATGGCTACAGCCAAGTCTATGGCTGAACTGTATGAGGAGAATAAGGAAGTGACCAGCAAGTACGTTCACGCTACCTCAAGAGGGCATGAAGCTGTTCAATTAGCGCTAGGTATGCAGTTGAAGAAGCAAGACTGGGTAGCGCCTTATTATCGAGATGATAGTATCCTACTCGGTATCGGTATGAAGCCTTACGACCTCATGCTTCAGCTTTTGGCGAAGCGAGATGATCCATTCAGTGGTGGTCGCACCTACTATTCGCATCCATCCTTGAATGATGACGATAAGCCAAAGATCCCACACCAGAGCTCTGCTACTGGAATGCAAGCCATTCCAACGACCGGCGTTGCTATGGGTGTTCAATACAAAGAAAATAGAGGTATTGGTGAAGATTATGGAGATGAAAAGCCGGTTGTTGTTTGCTCCATCGGAGATGCGGCAATGACGGAAGGTGAGATCTCTGAGGCTATGCAAATGGCTGCTCTAAAACAGTTCCCGATCCTATATTTCGTGCAGGACAATGGCTGGGACATCTCTGCCAACGCCGAAGAAACGAGGGCTCAGAACGCCGCAGAATATGCCGCTGGATTCCATGGAATTGAAGTGCGCTCGATCGATGGTGCCGATTTCTTCGAATCCTTTGAAACGGTTCAAGAGGTAATCGAGCTTATGCGAAAAGAGCGTCGTCCTTTCTTGATCCACGCCAACGTTCCACTGCTTGGTCACCATACATCCGGCGTTCGCAAAGAATGGTACCGTGACGATCTCGAAGAGCACGCTACACGCGATCCATTCCCTAGGTTCAGGAAGCAATTACTTGAGCTAGGAATAGAAGAGGGTCAACTTACTGAAATTGAAAAGCAGGCCAGCGAAAAAGTGGCTGCGGATTATCAGGAAGCCCTCAAAGCAGAAGACCCACGTCCGGAGGATCTCTATGACTACGACTATGCTCCAACTCCGATTACCGAAGAAAGGGGAGAGCGCGAACCGGCTGGCAAGGAAAAGACCGTAATGGTGGATGCAGCCTTGTTTGCCATTCAGGAGATCATGCGCGAACACCCAGAGGCATTATTATACGGACAAGATGTTGGTGGCCGACTTGGAGGTGTGTTCCGTGAGGCGGCAACCTTGGCTCAAAAGTTTGGAGATGATCGTGTTTTCAATACACCTATCCAAGAAGCATTCATCATTGGCTCTACTGTTGGTATGGCAGCAACCGGGCTTAAGCCATTTGTTGAGGTACAGTTCGCTGATTATATCTGGCCAGGCTTGAATCAGTTGTTCACGGAGTTGAGTCGCAGTTACTACCTCTCGAACGGAAAGTGGCCAGCTAGCGCAGTTCTTCGCGTACCGATCGGTGCCTATGGGTCTGGAGGTCCATATCACAGCTCATCCGTTGAGTCGGTATTGACCAATATCCGAGGAATCAAGATCGCTTATCCAAGTACGGGAGCAGACCTAAAGGGTTTGATGAAAGCGGCATTCCACGATCCAAACCCAGTGGTTATGTTCGAGCATAAAGGCCTTTACTGGAGTAAGATCAAAGGAACGGAAGGGGCAAAGACCGTTGAGCCATCGGAAGACTACGTAATCCCATTCGGCAAAGGTCGGATCGCACTTGAGGCAGATTCAGAAAAGATCGAAAGTGGAGAAAGCCTTTGTATCGTTACCTATGGAATGGGTGTTTATTGGGCAAACACAGCGGCGAAGCAGTTTAAGGGACAGGTTGAGATCGTTGACCTCAGAACCTTGGTTCCAATGGATGAAGAGTTGGTTTACGATCGCGCGCGTGCCCACGGCAAGTGCTTGGTAGTTACGGAAGAGCCTGAGATCAACACATTTGCACAGGCCTTGGCCGGACTGATCCAGAAGAATTGCTTCCGTCATCTCGATGCTCCTGTGGAGGTAATCGGCTCTGCAAACATGCCTGCGATCCCGCTCAATAGCACATTGGAAACGGAGATGATCCCGAATGCGGAGAAGGTAGCTGAGCGCATTGCTCAGGTGCTTGAATTCTGATGGGATTATCGTCTTCTAGGCCTGTGATTACGAGGACCTCTGCGCTCTCGCTTTTCACGGAACTTGCCGTTGTACAATTCGTACTCCTTACCGGCGATGGTTACCACATCTCCGTGACGCATTTCATTGAGAGTGTAGAAGTCTTCGTCAATGGTGTGAACAGACCCTCTTGTGTCCCTTGCCAGGTCGAGGTATTGGGTATTGATACCAAGCTGGGTGCCGCATAGCACGATCCTAACAGGTTCACGTAAGCGTCCACGCATGCCATAGTCGCGCATAGCAGATAGATTGTCGGCTATCAAAACGTTTTCCGCACAACCTCGACAGTTCTGAATACCGGTCATGAGAGCCTCGATATCGTTTTCCACGATGTCACCCCCATTGCCATTGCTCATACAGTCTTGAACCACCCGCAGTAGCTCCTGCATATCGTCGGTCTGGACCATGTAGATCCCCCCTGTTCGATTCACTCTCTTGCGGGAGTTCATCATATCATCTCCATCATTGAAGAATACGAATTGGAGAATGCGTCGGGTATCGATATTCTGCTTGAACCATACCAATAGCTGGGCGGTGTAAGGGGACATACTGCCGGTTAGGTCGCAATGCACATTCATTCTTACCCACTCGGGATGTCGGTTGAAGACGGCTTGCAGGAGTGTGTCTTCGGGTTCTTTAGGCCTGAACTCCGACATGCTAGTGCTATCTAATCGATCGCGGATCTCGGCGAAGCTTGAGTACCTGCTGAGGTCGGTGTAGAAGAGAATGAAACCATGGAAGTGTTCAACGGCGTCTTCGCGTTCGGTTGGGCCCACCTGCTCTTTGACCGACCATTGAACGCGGTCATCGAAGTAAAGATAAGGGGCCACTTCGTGTAGCCGTTTTAGTCGGCGCATATTCAGCTTTCGCTGGTCGAAATCAGGGCTCGTCCTGTATCGCGTATAGATCAGCGTTACCCCGATCACGTGATGTTTTTTGAGCTCGTCCTTTAATCGGTCTTCATTGAAATCATCATCCGCAAAATTCATAGGAACCTCGATATACTTGAGTCCGGTCAAACTTTCCGGATCAAAAGAGGTAACCAATTCATTGAACCGTAGGATGCGTTGAAATTCTGTCTCAAGTCGACTAGGCCCCTGACCAAAAGTAGAGGTAGAGATGAGAAAAAGGGTTAATCCTACAAGTAAGGTTCGAGAAGACAACTTCATGGCTCGAATGTAACGATGAAAGTTGAGAAATCGTTTAAATGTGGGCATTTGGAGACAGGCTATTCGAGGCCGATAAGAGGGTCAGTGCGAAGCAAGCTCAAGACTTGTATGGGAATAATGATTTGAATGCATTATTCAGTAGACGTAACAATGTAAGTAGATGAAGATGGATGGGCGGGGGGGTAGCCCCCAAGGGGCCAGCTCCCGCTGACCCCGCTTCTAAGTTCATTCGAACCGATGGATAAAGTCGGAGGATAAACGGATACAAACGGTTATCGCGAAAATAAAGGGACGTCCAATCGCTCTAATACTTGAACGAGTGCGTTCTTGTTCTTGCAGTTACCTCGGTCTGTGGAAAGTTGGTAGAGCTTGTTCAGAGCGGATCTTAATTCTCTTTGTACTTGCCAAACGCATAGCTTACGCCCACGCCGAGTACAGATTTGAACTGTGTGCCTGGTGCGGTGAAGTCGCCTGAGATCGGGTCTGGAGACTGAACGAGGATGTCATCATCATAGATCAAGTGTAGGTGCAAGCTCACTGTGATGCTTTCCCATGCTTGAAGGAGTAAGATGGTCTCCCAATTGACGTCGATATTCTGTGGATTCTCAATGTAGTTAGAGAAGAGATTTAAGTTAGATGTGAGGTCGAGTGTTGGCGTAAGTGCCCTTGTATAGGTAGCATTCAAATAGGCACCCATCTCGTTTCGGAAGGTTTCTCCTGCGGCCACACCGAATGAGCCTTTGGCGGAGAGTGAATCATCCAACACGTAAGTTTGCTTGGACGTGATAGGGGACATATAGAGTTGCAACCCTTCTGTTTTATAGGTAAAACCAGCACCTGCTGTGAGGTAGCCTGGAGCCATCCATGTTGAAATAGGCTTGGTTGATTCACGGTTCTCAAAACCATCGGCAAATTGGGTTCTGAAGTTGGCGAAGAGAGAGGCCGACCATTTTCCTGATTCATGGATCTTTCTATCCAGTCGGGTAGTGAACTCCAAATTATCACCGGTTTTCAGGGCGCTATTCCCTTGGATATTCAAGGCATAGTTTGCGCTAAAACTGTTGTTCCAAGACCATTTGGCGCCGGTATAATCTGCAGCCTGACGGATCAAGCCACTTACGTTGAAGCTATTCTCACCACCAGCGTTCCAGTTGGTAAGGGAGGTTTGGCTCATGGAGAACGAGTATAGACCGGCATAGGTCCAGTTCGATGTCGCTGAATCTTCCTGAGCAAAAGTTAAAAATGGGATGATCAAGATGATCAGCGAAGCGCCTAACTTCTTCATGGTGAATTGGTTTGATAACGTACGTGAGATGGACCAGATCCGTCTCACCCCAGATGTTTGTTGATTGTAAAAGTAAAAAATCCGTCTAAATGAAAAGCAAGGCGCAGCCTCATCGAGCTGAAGATCAAAGGCCTACTTCTTTTTAAAAGCATTGATTGCATTCCGCGTGAAATCGCTCAACACTAATCGTCCACTTATGGCAGCGCGTTCTGCGAGAAGGGCATCCCAGTCTTCTGTGCCTTTCCAGAAGGTCTTTTTCAATTCAGCCATGGCCTCAGGGTTGGATCCCGACAACTTTTCGATCAATGCCTGAATGGCCTTGTCCATTTCTTCTGCCGTTTCGAATACATCATTGTACAGGCCTTTCTGATGGGCCCAATCTGCTGTCCTCCATTCGGTTGCATTGATGGCCAGCTCGTTCATTCCGCTAACGCCGATCTTTCTCTCTACTGCAGGCCCAACCACAAAGGGTCCAATTCCGATCGCCAACTCACTGAGTTTAACGGCAGAGAATTTTGTTGCAAAACAATAGTCTACCGAAGAAGCGAGTCCTACACCGCCACCAACAGCTTTGCCTTGAACGCGACCAATGATAAACTTTGGACACTTGCGCATGGCGTTGATGACATTGGCAAAGCCAGAGAAGAATATCTTTCCCGTATCGAGGTTATCGATGCTGATGAGCTCGTCGAAACTCGCACCGGCACAGAATGCTCTATCGCCTGCTGAGCGCAGCACGATCACCAGTGTTTCACTATCCTTTCCAAGTTGTGTAATGGTTTCGGCAAGTGTAGATAGTACTTTGCCCGGTAAGCTATTGCTTAGTGGGTGGTGAAACTCTACATAGGCTACACCATTTTCTTTACGTACGTCAACTCCTCCTTGATCTACTGCGTTACTCATAGGGTTTCGTTTTATCTTCTGAATTCGTCGTAGTGTTCGATCTTACAGATCACGGTACGATATGCGTCGTACCAACGTGCCCTTCCCGCTTCCTTAGCTCTTTTGTGAAGTTTGTTGTGTTTCCAAGCTTCAATTGCATCGGTATCCGACCAATAACTGATGAAGATACCATTCTTGCCGTCTCTCGAAGAGTCGAATCCCAAGAAGCCATCCAGTTTCTGGACAGCGCTCAAGGTGGCCTCGTCCATTTCTGGATATCCTTCAGGGTCTGGATCTACCTCTCGCTCCGAGATAAACAGGACCGCATACTTTGGTTTTTGGACTAGGGGGTTCACGTTGTCAAATTTGTGAAGTGCTAAGGTATTTGGAATCTAGGAAGTGTCAAAGTACCCATTAGTGTTTGCAACGTTGGTTCAATAGAGTGACCTTGAGTTGATCAATCAAGTCTAAAATGGAACTAGAAGAACTGAAATATCCCATCGGCAGGCTTACCCTAGACCATGCACCGAGTGCAGACAAGCTGGAGCAATGGATAGCGAACATTGAACAGTTCCCGATCCGGCTAGGGTCAGCACTGAACAACGCCACTCTAGAATCCTTGAGCTGGCCATACCGACCAGGAGGGCGAAGGTGAAGCAGGTTGTGCATCATTGTGCCGATAGTCATATGAACGCTATCATGCGTTTCAAGTTGGCCTTAACGGAGGAGGTACCGACCATCAAACCCTACTACGAAGACCGCTGGGCTGAGTTGCCAGATGCGCATTACGATGAGGTAGAGGATTCGATCCAGTTACTAAAGGCCTTGCACAAAAGATGGGGTTGGCTCCTGAGAGAGCTCTCCACCGAAGACCTAAAGAAAGAGTTCCTTCAACCTGAGCACAACAAGAGATTCAATCTCGCTGAAGCAATCGGCAATTACGCGTGGCACTCAAACCATCATTTAGCACATGTGAAGAATGGGCTGAAATCCGAGGGGCGGTATTTGAAGGCCTAGCAACCACGATTGAGAAGAGACTTGCTGCCCCTGAAGGAGACAACTACAGCGCAGGGAAGGGTTGATAGCACATCACCCGTCCCTGCATTGGAATTTTCACCTTCAGTAAAATGAATGGAGCTTATCAGCTCGCAATGCTATCATTCGATTGATCGAGCTTTTTCACCATCGTTAGGATTGTGGCGATAGCTACCGTTTCATCTTCGTTGTCGTATACTTCAACGTTGAATTTCACGATGCCCTTGGCGATATCGTCCTCACTCTTCTTTTCTTGGTCGATCTTCTCTTTCACCGTGAATTTCACACCGATCGTTGTACCAGGATACACCGGCTTGGTGAAACGAGCCTCATCAATTCCGTAGTTCAAGAGTACCGGACCTTTCTTAGCCTCAACAAACAAACCAGCCGCCTTGCTCAAAATGAAGTATCCGTGGGCAACACGACCCTCAAAGATGGTTTCATCCAAGGAGGTTTCATCCATGTGAGCATAGAAGTTGTCTCCACTTACATTCGCAAAGTTGACAATATCAGTGGTAGTTACCGTGTGCTTTGCCGTATAAACTGTCTCACCAACGGTCAACTCCTCAAAGTGCTTGCGGAACACGTGCTTGTCGGCTTCCGGACGACTAGCACCTGGTTGGTAGGTTTGCGTAATCTCAGTGATGGTATCAGGATGACCTTGGATGGCCGTGCGTTGCAAGTAGTGAAGGATTCCACGCTTACCGCCCATTTCTTCACCTCCGCCGGCACGCCCTGGTCCGCCATGGGTTAGCAGAGGCATAGGTGAACCATGACCCGTAGATTCTTTCGCACTCTTCTCGTTCAACACGAGGATCCGTCCGTGCATGTGCGCTGCATTGACAACGAATTCACGCGCTTCTTTGTCATCTGGCGTAACGATAGAAGACACCAATGACCCTCTGCCCAGGTTGGCAATCTCTACCGCTTCATCAATCGAGTTGTAAGGCATCAATGTAGATACCGGACCAAAGGCCTCAACCGTGTGCGGCTCCATGATCTCAAACGGTTTGTCGTTGCGGAAAAGGATAGGCGACATAAATGCACCATTGTCGTAATCGGCACCGATAAGCTCAGGTTGATCGTTCAACCCGCCATAAACGATATCCATGTTTTGATTCAACTTGGCAACGGCTTCCTTCACACGCTCGACTTGAAGCTTAGTAGCCAAGGCGCCCATGCGAACGCCCTCCTGTCGAGGGTCGCCCATCGTAGTTTTAGCAAGGCGCTGCCCTAGTGCGATCTGCACATCTTCCATGTGCTTCTCAGGCACGATAATGCGGCGTACGGCCGTACATTTTTGTCCGGCTTTTACCGTGATCTCCTTCGAAACCTCCTTAATGAAAAGGTCGAATTCAGGAGTTCCCGGGGCCGCAGCTTCACCTAGAACCGAGGCATTGAGTGAATCCGCTTCGAGGTTGAAAGTTACCCCCTGCTCGAGTACCCTTGGATGAGCTTGAAGTTTCTTGCCTGTTGCCGCAGATCCTGTGAATGTTACGGTATCTCCGAGCTCAACGTGATCGATTATACCACGACCAAGACCTGTGATGAGCTGTAAACTTCCTTCGGGAAGGATCTTAGAAGCGATGATCTCACGAACCACAACCTCGGTGAGATATGATGTGTATTCTGATGGCTTCACTACCGCAGGAACGCCTGCCATAAGGTTGACTGCGATCTTTTCGAGCATTCCCCAAACTGGGAAGTTGAATGCGTTGATATGAACGGCTACACCGCGCTTTGGCACCATGATGTGATGACCGATGAACGTGCCATTGCGACTCAGTGGGGCATGATCGCCATCCACGTAGTAGGGCAGGTCAGGGAATTGTCGGCGGAGCGATGCGTTCGCAAAGAGGTTTCCTATTCCCCCTTCAATGTCGATCCAAGAATCGATCTTGGTAGCTCCTGTCTTGTAGCTCACTTCATAGAACTTGTCCTTGATCTTCATCAAGTGTAGAGCAAGTGCCTTGAGCATGCGTCCGCGTTCTTGGAAAGTCATCTTTCTAAGCGCTGGACCACCTGTGTTTCTACCGTACTTCAACACCTCGGCGTAGTCGATCCCTTGCGATGAAACCGCTCCAATTTCTGCTCCGGTAATGGCATCTGTGGCGAGGAGTTCTTGACCTTCTCCGTTTACCCATTGGCCACCGACATAGTTCTGAATATTCATAGTGCGAGTATTTCTATTTCGAGGAGCGCTAAGTTATGGATAATAGATGCATTCCCTAAGTAGATCGGCCGTTACCACAGATGGTATCCAAAGTTGAATAGATAGTACTCATTGAAGTAACCATAGGGCTGTGGTAGGATGCCTTTACCCGCTTGCAGACTCAGTCTATACCTCTTGGCCTTGTAGACGAATCCGAGATAAGGGATAGCATCAAAGAGGTTGGATGGACCCTCATCGTAAAGTGGACTGGTTTGAGGGCCTTTAATGCGATCGAAAAGTACGAACTGGACATCGAACCCGCCCATGATAAATCCGCCATAATCCTCTAGGATCCTCACATTGAAATCAACGGGCACATTGATGCAGTGGAGCGTTCTGCTATCCAAAGAATCTCCTCGCCTCCCCAACCTAGAGTAACGCATCCCGATTGCCCAATTGAAGCCATCGCTGTACTTGGAAAAATTCTCTTCGTATACGATGCCGATATTGAAACCATGGCGAGTTCCTCCGATCCGTGGCAGATCATCTGAAAATTGAAAAGCAGACTGATATCCTGCGGAAAGATAGAGTTGTGTAATGTGAACCTCTTGACGCTCATCTTCTTGTGCTAGAGCACTCACCGCTAAGAAACCAATGAACAAAAGGGTGATGGATAAGCGCATCTGCAATGGGTCATAACGTCTAAGCTATTCTCTATTTGGCCAAAGTACCGACCAGTTCAAGCCAAATCCGAAGGTGTCCAAGCCAAGGGGCACCGTTTCCGGTGAAATGTAAGATTCAGTGGCATAGAAAAGATAGAGGAGTATGCCATTGTGCATTCCCTCTAGCTTGATGGTCATGTTTTGGGTTTGGGTGCCGTCTGCACTGCCTAAGGCTAGAAAGTTGACAGGGCTATCCGGCCGGCTGTCCACCCAAGTGAAAGTTAGCCTGTACAGAAGACCTTCATCGGGGTTGCGGGCAAGGTAGGCAGAAGCTCTAAACCCTCCATGGAATTGAAGTGCATCACCGCCCAAGTCCCTGTAGTAGGTTTGGCCCGTGTTGTTGTCTTCGCCGGAGGCAGAGCCCGACATAGACAATCCTCGAAAAACATAATCCAATTCGAAGTATTCGAAGAAATTGAACCCAATGAATGGGCTTACCTCATAGCGGTCATACCCATCGCCCATGAAATCTAGCTGTGTCCACGCCCCGTAGTGAAGTCCAAATTGACGATCCTCATCCAGGAAGGATGTATGCTCAAGCGTCACAAGCATAGCCCCTCCGCCAAACGAACCCCCTGTGAAACCGGGAATTCGGCTGTCATCGATCAAGTTTCCTGAGAATCCAATTGAGAAGAAACCATTGATGTCATCATTTGAATAGCTTCGGGTACTGTAAGTGGAAGATGGTCTCGTTGTGTTTTGTTGCTGCTCTTGTAGGAGGTGATTGCGGACAAGACGTGTCGTTTGAGCGTTCTCTCTGTTCCCATAATCGTATTGAATCCTCCCGACCCGTATCTCTCCGGAGCTATAGCCTGCGTCTTTCACGCACCGAATAAACGGATTCTCAATAGGTACAATGCCGCGGTCGAATTCCTCAAAATCACGCTGAAGGTATTCGCCTTTTTCAGAACCATATTGAGATATGCTAAGGTGTAAAGGTCCGCGGAGGCTACACACACTCCTGCCATTCTTGTAGAAATAGAATCCGTCCACTGTAAAGCGCATGTCCGATATCCATTCGTCTGGCCTGAATGCCGCTCTCTCAGGCTCGCCTCCATTCATCGTCCACCGTACGCCTTTACGGTCCAAGATCTGCTGAATTTGTGACTCGGTATATCGCCGACCATTGACCTCCATGTATAGAAAGTCGATCTGGGGAACCAAGAAATTGGCTTCTAAACCGGAGAACCCGCTGTACGTAAAGGCGGTTCTAAAGGTGACTTCATAAACAGCACCCCACTCATCCGTAAAACGAAAGCTAATGTCATCATCTGGTCCATAGGTTTGGGCTTGAGACGAAAACGAGGCCAGACTGATAAATAGAAGAAGAAGTAGTTTATTCATCACGGGTAAGGAACTCTATAGATAGCGCAGAAATCGTAGTTATCAATGAATTCCGTTCTAAGGAAGTCAGGTGTGCTGGAAAGCTCTGTGTCGTAGATATCATAACGCTCACCGTAGGTCAGCAGTAGAGGGACACCTTCGCCTTCGCATCCCACCGCCCCTGTTTGATTGGGCACTACCGTTGGCACTTCAACCTCGAACTCTTGTCCAGAGTCTGCGTTTACGAATAAGATTGTTCTCGTATCTCCGAAGATGGTAAGAAGAGAGTCGCGGTAACGGATCGAATCCTGTTCCGACATATTATTACTGCTCGTGAAACGGTAGAATGTGCTGTATACGATTAAGGTTTGCCGATCGTCTGGGATACGATATCTTGGATTTTCTTCAAGCTCAACTCCTTCGATACAAGAGGTGAGGGTCAGTAAGAAAGCAAATGAAGAAAGGAGTAGTAGTTTACGCATGTGCTTGTATGACAAAGTCTAACAATACTCTAATATAGTGAAACTGAAGGATTGCCATTTTGTTCGAGAGGTGCTCAACGAGGCTGACAGCTCTTTTCAAAGGCTGATGGAGGAGATCGAGTGGAGGGAAGAAACCATATACATGTTTGGCAAGACCATGCTTCAACCGCGTCTGTTGGCTTGGTATGGAGACAGCAACGCCACGTATCGCTATTCGGGTATAGACCACAATCCTTTGCCGTGGACATCAACCTTGACTTCCATAAAGGCTAGGGTAGAGGAGGTAGCTGGCCACGCGTTCAACAGTGTGCTGCTGAACCTTTATAGAGATGGCAACGATTCGATGGGGTATCATTCGGATGATGAGCCTGAGTTGGGTAATCAGCCGGTGATCGCCTCCCTCAGCTTAGGGGCAGAAAGAAAGTTCAATATGAAGTATAAGACGACCCAAGAGTTGCTATCGATCCCTCTTGAACACAATTCCCTGCTCATCATGAAAGGAGACTTTCAAAAGGAGTGGAAACACAGCGTTCCCAAAACAAAGAAGGAGGTTGGGCCAAGGATCAACCTGACGTTTAGGAAGGTTTATCCCTAAGGCTTCATGTAGATCTCCTGAATGGCATAGAACTGTAATTCGCGTACCTTCATCAGCTGCCTCTCCTTTTTGATCATCACGTAAGAAACGAGCAGCCTTCCACCGTAAGTAGCGATGGCCAAGGTACCGACGGAAAGGATGACATAAGCTGTACTGAATAACCGAGTATCGAATGCAACCGAGGTCAAGTACCAAAATAGAACAGGAGAAGCTGCGAACATAATCATAGCCATTAACGGCATGAACTTAGCGTCCTTCCACATATCTTCCATTTTCTGAACCTCCCGCTCTATTACCTTGTGCTGGTTATAAGATTCATCACCATCCCACTGATAGCGAATGCACTTGCCCACGATAGGCCTATCTCCCGTGGCGCCACATATTTGCCCGTATTTAGCATTGGTCTGTTTGTGAGCGCACGTCGCACAGTGATGAACTTGAGAGAGGTTAAGCTCCATGGTGGCTAAGGTAATTTCGATCCTCTCGCCGCCCACCAAGGATGCACCTCGATAGTTAACCTTCCGGCCTGTACGGCTGGGTCTTGTGATACGATCTCGCGAACGCGTTCAACATCATGGTCGTTGAATATGAGTATCCCCCTCCAGTCACTATCATCGCCCATAGGGCCGGCAATCACGAGGTTGTGCTCATCGGCCATCTGATTGATGTACTCCATGTGCGCCTGCTGGATCAAGTTGGCTTCATCCTCAGGTAAAGCTTCCCGATCAGGAACGGCAACGTACATAACAAAGACGTACTGACGCATGGTAAACGTGGTATCGCCTTCCTCAAAAGTGAAAGTTGGAAAGCCTTCTTCGTCGGTCGACTGTCCCCATACCGATGCCCCCATGAGCATCAGTATGGATATCAGTCCTGTTTTTAATAGCGGCCTCATTCGTAGCTCAACTCTTTAACACCCATATTCCAAAAGGCAAACGCCCAAATGTCGGCTTGCTCTTCAATGATCATGTTTGTTGGCTTACCTGCACCATGACCTGCATTTACCGAGATGCGAATGATGGTAGGGTTGGCGCAGTTCTGCATTTCTTGCAAGCGAGCTGCGAACTTGAACGAGTGCGCTGGAACCACCCGGTCATCATGGTCGCCGGTAGTCACCATCGTAGCAGGGTAGCAGTTTGGATCGATGTTATGGTATGGAGAGTACCCTAAGAGGTAGTTGAACATTTCATCAGAATCCTCAGCCGTACCATAGTCGTAGGCCCACCCTGCACCGGCGGTGAAAGTGTGATAGCGAAGCATGTCCAATACGCCAACGGCCGGAAGTGCTACGCTCGCTAGGTCAGGGCGTTGCGTCAATACCGCACCCACGAGGAGTCCTCCGTTTGAACCACCTCTAAGCGCCAGTTTTTCACTGCTCGTATACCCTTCATCGATCAAGAATTCACCTGCCGCGATGAAGTCGTCAAACACATTCTGCTTGTTCATCTTGGTGCCGGCACTGTGCCATTCTTCACCATACTCGCCGCCGCCTCTTAGGTTCGCAACGGCCCAAACACCACCATTCTCCAACCAGGCAATTCGCGCTGTAGAAAAGCTGGGAGTAAGGCTGATGTTGAATCCGCCATAGCCATAGAGCATGGTTGGGTTCGATCCATTCAATTCAAGTCCCTTCTTGTGAGTGATGATCATTGGCACACGCGTTCCATCCTTGGAGGTATAGAACACTTGTTCGCTCACGTATTCATCCGGATTGAACTTCACTTCACTGCGCTTGTAGAGCTCGCTTTCACCCGATTCAATGTCGTACTTGAACGTTGTACTAGGGTTGATGTAGTTCGAGAAGGAATAGTAGAGATGATCGGCATCCCATTTTGCACCGAAACCACCGGCAGAACCAGGGCCAGGCAACTCGATCACGCGTACCGTTTCGCCTTGTAGGTTGAACTGCTCGATGTGCGAAACCGCATCTTTCAGGTAGCTTCCGAAGAAGTAACCTCCACCTGTTCCAAACTCGCCCACCTCATCACGTTCAGGAATTACGGTTTCCCAGTTCTCTGGTGTAAGAGCATCCAAAGTGGTGCTAACGAGTTTGCGGTTAGGGGCATTTAGGTTCGTGGAGATGAAAACCTTGTTTCCTTCTACATGAACAACGCTGTATTCTTTGCTAATGTCATTGGTCACCTTCTCGATAGATGCATTGGGATTGTTCAGACGCTTGATGAATAGGTCGTTTCCAGAGGTTGATACCGCGCCGGTTATCACGAGCACAGACTCATCTTCACTTACTCCGCCACCAATGTATCGGTAGCCCGCTTCTTCACCACCAAAGATGAGCTCGTCTTCCGACTGACGGGTTCCGAGTTTATGGAAATAGAGCTTGTGGAATTCGGTCATTGCCGACAACTCACTTCCGCCTTCTGGCTTGTCGTAGCTGCTATAGTAGAATCCCTCATTTCCTCTCCAAGAGAGTCCGCTGAATTTCACATCGACCAAGGTATCCTCCAAGATCTCGCCTGTTTCGGCGGCCATAATGATCACTTTACGCCAGTCGGATCCAGCTTCAGAGATCTGGTATGCGAGCAATGAACCATCTTTTGTGAAGCTCATACCGGCCAATGATGTTGTACCGTCTTCACTAAAAGAGTTAGGGTCCAAGAACACTTCAGGCTCCCCATCTTCTCCCTTTTTACGATAAAGGACCGATTGATTTTGAAGTCCATCGTTCTTGTACCAATAGGTGTACTCACCTCTCTCAAAAGGGGCGGAAAATTTCTCGTAGTTCCAGAGTTCGGTGATGCGATCAACCAGTTTTTGGCGGTATGGAATGGTTTCCAGATATCCGAAGCTAACCTCGTTTTGGGCCTTCACCCAATCTGCGGTTTCTTCGCTCATATCGTCTTCAAGCCATCGGTATGGGTCTGGAACTTCTTTGCCGAAGTACACATCCACAACATCTCCCTTTCGGGTGGCAGGATAGTTCAATTCATCCATTTCGTTTGACCTTTCGCTTTCTATTGGCGTGCAGGCTGTCAAGGTGATGATAGCAGCTGCAGGAGCGAGCCATAGATTCTTCATGTTTTTGTGATTTTTGCTAGGATCCCAAATATAGAGAATGCACTTGTGACCTATCCATAAAAAAAGGGCGCCCTCAATGGACGCCCTTCAAATCAAATCAAAATTCTACCGACTATTGGCGGATCACGCGTTGAACGTGGATGCCATCTGCCGTGCGAATTGAAAGTACATACGTGCCGGCCGGCAAGTGACGAATGTCAACCTGCTCCAACCATTGCGTATTGGCATCGAGCTTCTCAGTGAAGAGTGTTTGTCCACTCAACGAAGCAAGCTCAATGGTAGCTTCACTATTCGTAGCCGTTTCAATATCGATATTGAATACGCCTGACGTTGGATTCGGGTATACATTCACTTGACCATTGAACGCTACCTCTTCAACAGAGATACCTTGAATGTTCACTGTAGCCGTGGCTGTATCCGTATCACCACAAACGCCAGTTACCACTAGAGTCACAGTGTAAGTGCCATTCTGAGTGTAATCATGTGTGATCGTATCACCCACACCAGAATTGCCATCGCCAAAGTCCTAATCATCGCTCACTGCATTTTCGGAACCAGCGGCATCAAAGAATACGCTGTACTCTGTTGACGTTGCTGAACCAGAAGCACTATTTTCAGTGAAAGCAGCTACTGCTTCAGGGGCAAGCTCAACCATTGTAGTATCAAGCGGACTTGAACATACCGCCGAAACGGTCCAATCGAAGAAGTAGTAAATGCGAACCTCAGGGAAGTTACTGATGCCTACTGCACTATCAATCGACATGTAGCTCTCGAACTCATACGGATAGCTGGCACCGCTTGTAGCTCGGAAGAATTCCACCGTATTGGTTGTGTCGAAAGTCAAGTTCACGAAGACCTTCCAGTACAATGGCAATTTTCTCTTCCGAAGAAAACGTCCTACGAGTCCTTCTTTTAATGTCTTTGATGACGGCTTCAGACTTCTTTTTTGCTCCCATAACAACTCAGTTTTAAAGTCCTATCTCTAAAGCTAGAACTATGACTAACAATTTACTAAGTTGTGTCCGAATTGTGCTGACGGGTTACAATTTGTAACTAATCCTATGCAGGAATAGGAGGTTGTGAGTCAGGGCCTTAGCGGATGATCATTTTTAATACCGAACGATCGGTTTCAAATGACACTTCCAGGTAGTATACGCCAGGCCGCAAGTTCGCTGTTGAATACCGGTGTGAAGAATTCGACATCGTGTGCATCACTTCTTTACCACTTGTATTGAAGACCGTCAAATTGTAAGAAGTTTCTTTCGAAAAGCGAATCTCAAAGAAATCGCTAGCGGGGTTAGGAAAGACCTCAACACTCGACTCAGCATATTCATAGGCGCCGATTTTACAATCGATGAAGTGTATATCGTATTCAGCCGTATCCGAGCACCCAAAGGTACCAGGCGTAATGAAAAGTAGTTCCATCTTCTCGCCGTCTGCTGCTACCTTAAGGTCGACATAAGAAAGAGTGTCGTTGCCGCGCAGCCAATAGCCATTCGCACTAACCTGGCCTTCAATGAGGTCATTCAAGTAAACCAAGGAATCGCGTATACATAGGGTATCTACTTCATCCATTCCCGCTATGCCTTGTTGTCCTACGTGAGCATGGGCCATGCTCGGCGCAGATGTACACAAGGGTTTGATACGCAGGTCATACAAATAATAATACCTATTGCTTAAACCATTGCTGGCACTGTCGATACGCATCAAACCAGGCATCCGCATTGGATAATCTTGTGGAATGGTGCTACGGAAAAGTCTACCTCCTCCTGGCAACACATTTACCCCCATGAAGTACGCGCCTGGAATGAGAGGGATATCCAAACTGAACGGGAAAGTTCCGGCCTGATCGAATCGAAGCGTATCCGAGGCGTATAGCAAAGCAGTTTTGTTCGGGTTCCAGATCTCCACTATGAAGCGCAAAGGGCCATCCGCAGAAAGGACTGCGCTGTCAAGTAACAAAGTGTCAAATACGCTGATGATCTGTCCGGATGCGAAGTTTGCAAAGCCCCCGATCTGATTGTTGAACCTCGGTCCAAAGGGTTGCTCATCGCCGTTTTCTTGGGCTTCAGATACCCAGTACGTTTGATCGGATCGAAGGGTGGAAGATTCGAAGGTTGGGCCATAATGAACGGGGTCAGATCCAAGCCACCAAATTCCTTGGCTGTTCTGAGGAAGTTGAAAGCTAGCTTTTGAAGGTCCGCATACCGTATCCCTTAAAACACCAAAACCCATCAAGCTAGAGCAGTCGTTTAAAGGGAACAACCTAACAGGACCTACCCACGAACTTCCTTGGGCTCCACAATTGGATTTTACATAGGCTTCCATCGTGCCGCTAACAGGTACATTGACTATGGCAGATTCACGCGAAACAGTGATCTGATTAGGCATGTCATTCGGCAATACACCTCGATTGCCCCAGGCAATAATCCATGATTGGGACTGTCCTGTTTCGCGCCATGTTAAGCCCGCATTTCCCTCTAGGGCAGATGCTTGCATAAATCTATCTGGGGGTGTGCACGAGGAGGATTGAGCCCATGCTTGTGCTGAAAACAGCAATAGCATCGCTCCGCTAAGCACTCGAATGATCGGTAGCCTTGCGCTCATGCAGGGATTGTTCAGTAGGTTCCGATGTCTAAGTTAGGAATAATCAGACACCTATACGAGATGTTTAGTCGATTGTTTCAGGTGTAACCATCAAACTTAACACTGCACAACCTCCTGATCTTACCGAAGTGGTTATTTCTTCTTGGGAAAATAAGTGGCCGGGTGCTCTGGTCGGTTTGCCTCAACCTCCCTTAGTGGCGCTACTTCTTCTAAGGTCTCGTGCAGGTCCTTAGGGAGCTGCTGATAGAGCTTGGTTCCCTCCGTCTTCCAATCGATCACCTCGTGGGTTACCTCTTTTACGATCTTTGCCGGGTTACCCACCACAATGCTCCTTCTTGGTATGTGCATCTTTTGCGGAACAAAACACAGTGCACCAATAATGCACTCTTCTTCCACAACCACATCATCCATCAATACGGCATTCATTCCCACTAGGCAGTTCTTTCCCACTTCTGCACCATGTACTATGGCACCGTGACCGATGTGGGCGCCCTCGTGCAGTGTGACCGTTACTCCGGGGAACATGTGTACTGTGCAGTTCTCCTGCACGTTACACCCATCTTTGATGATGATCCTCCCCCAATCGCCGCGAAGTACGCAACCCGGACCAATGTATACGTCCTTGCCGATGATCACATCTCCGGTAACATTCGCCTGAGGATGAACAAAGGCCGATTCATGAACAACAGGGGTAAATTCCTTGAATCGATATATGGCCATTACTTTCGGTATTTGTGATTGAGGTCTAGTCCATCTTCTAACAATTCGATGGACTTACTTGTCCTGCTTAACTGAGTTTCTTCTCGCTTCGCCGAGGTAATATGTCGAATGAATTCGTTCTTCTTGGAGATGGTCAGTGAATCGAAGAAGGCTGCCGCTTTTGGAGATCCATCCAAAGCCGACCGAAAGAAATCCGGAATCTCATCCACCTTCTTTTGTGGCTTTGGCTTGATCTTCAGCCCTTTCTTGTGATTCTCCACCGCTTCATCTACATACTGCTTGATCAAATCGTAGTCCATGGCATCGCCTTCATGGATGTGAAGTTGGCGCAACCCCTCTGTTCTACTCTCCGTTTGATGGAGGATCTTGGCTGGGTCCGAGAGGAAAACACCTTGATAGAACCACAGCGCAACGTGGTTCTTGAACGCCGCGAAAGAAACTACATTCCCTTGATTCACATAGGTAGGGGCACCCCACTTCACTTCTTCCTTGACATCGCAGTTCGCCATCAAGGAACGAAGGTTTAGAAGTACATCGCGTTTCCAACCCTCACCATTTTTGTCGATATAGGCCGATATTTTATCTGCAGAAGAGGGCATCTATTTAGATCTGTACGTTTTCAATGATGGTAGCATATCCTTGACCTACACCGATACACATGGTAACCAAGGCATACTTCTTATTCTGCTTGATCAACTCGATGGCGGCCGATTGCAGGATCCTTGAGCCACTCATGCCCAACGGGTGACCAATAGCGATCGCTCCACCATTTGGATTGATGCGCGGATCATTATCATCAAGTCCCAACTCTCTAGTGCAAGCCAACACTTGTGCTGAAAAGGCCTCGTTGACCTCAACGATGTCCATGTCGTCCATTGAAAGTCCTGCTTTTTTAAGGGCTTTCTGGCTAGCATAAACAGGCCCAATGCCCATGATGCGTGGTTCAACACCGGCCACACCGCTGGATACGATGCGAGCCATCGGCTTGAGGCCATTTCCCTGGAGTCCTTCTTCACTTGCGATGAGCATTGCCGCCGCTCCATCATTCAGGCCAGAGCTGTTTCCGGCTGTCACCGTACCATTCTTGCGAAACGCAGGACGCAGACCTTGAAGTACTTCAACAGTAGTAGTACTCTTGATAAACTCATCGTCTGTGAACGCAAGTGGGTCGGCCTTTCTTTGCGGGATCTGGACCGTGATAATCTCTTCAGATAATCGTCCGCTGCGCTGTGCTGCTGCGGCTTTTTGTTGGGAACGATAGGCGAACAGATCCTGATCTTCACGAGAGATGTTGAATTTCTCGGCCAGGTTCTCTGCCGTTTCACCCATAGCTTCGGTGCCATAGATCTCCTGCATCTTTGGGTTGATGAACCTCCAACCAAAGCTCGAGTCGTATAGCTTACTGTCCGTTCCAAAGGGTCTTGATGACTTGCTCATCACATACGGCCCGCGCGTCATGTTTTCAACACCACCCGTAATGAATAGATCACCATCACCATTGGCAATTGCTCGCGTAGCGTGAATGGCAGAACTCATGCCGGAGGCACATAGACGGTTCACAGTTTCACCAGGAACTTGCCATGGGAGATCGGCCAAAAGCAAGGCCATACGGGCTACGTTCCTATTGTCTTCTCCAGCTTGATTCGCACAACCCAAGATTACATCGTCAATTGATTCCGTATCCATATTTGGATTGCGGTTTACGAGCTCCTTGATAACCAGAGCTGCGAGATCATCTGTTCGAATTGTACTTAGGGATCCTCCAAATTTTCCAACAGGAGTACGAATAGCGTCGACAATAAAAGCGTCTTTCATGGGTATCTCAATTTGTGAGTTAAGCGCGCTTCAAAGTTATGGAGAATTGAGCACCTTTCCCGGGAAGGTTCTTAGCGTCTAATTCTCCACCTACCATTTGAACGAACTCACGAGACAGGAACAGACCCACACCCATTCCTCCTTTTAATTCGAGCGTCATTCGACATGCTCTTATGACGGAAGAGCTGACTCAGTATCTTGGGCGGAATACCCCGACCTTCATCTGTTACAGTTAGAACCACCTTATCATCGGTACCTGAAGAGCCTAGCTTTACCGCCACGTCCGTTGGCGAAAATTTCATGGCATTGTTGATAAGGTTGGTCAAGGCGATAAGTACAGCTTGAATATCGGCTGAGATCTTTAATGTGGGATTCCATTCTATCTCAAGTCTCGAATTCTGGAACTCGCCCCATCTATGACCATATTCTTTGAGAGTACTCTCTAATTCCTTCAAGGTGAATTCAGAAATTTCGAGAACCTCATCATCCATTCGCATCTTGACCCACAAGGTGAGGCGATCGAGTGTGTCTTGTGTGAAGGACAACTGTGGCTTGAGCTGCTTTATCAGATCATTGAATTCTGCAGGTGTTAGGTCATCCTCATAGAGGTCGATAAGGTTTACAAGAACGGCAAGCTGACTTCTAACATCGTGGGCAATAATACCTAGAAGCTGACTTCTAAAGGTGTTCTGGAGATTGAGCTGTTGGTTGGCCGCATCTAGTCGATCCATTAAGTTGATGACAATCGTTGAGGTAGGCCACGCAACGGCGAGAGGGATGAAGGTTGATATCGGGAAACCGTACCAACCCGTTTCATATTGGTTGAGAAGCGTGAAATAGAAGGCCGCGTAGAGGGCGTTTGAAACAAGGATACTGAATAGCGTAATGATCCACGGTTTCAACATCCATCGATACCGAGGCTCTTGAGAATGCGCTATGTGATGTCTTGAGGCCACTCTGTAGTTTTGATGAACACTGTGCCTTTAAAGAGCGCAACGACCTTACCCTCACCATTGCTCACTTCGATCTCATATATGCCCACCTTGGATGATCGGTTCTTTTCCGTGGCCTTTGCTATCAACCGATCTCCAGTTTTTACGGGACGTGTATGAGAAATCGAGGTTTCTATGCTCACTGCATGTTGACCGTATCCGTTAGATGCAAAAGCTAACGCACTATCGGCCAAACTGTAGGTTATGCCTCCATGTGCAATGGAGAATCCATTGGTCATTTCTTCTCTTACTGACATCTCTAAGATAGCACTTCCCGGACTCACTTCCACTACTTTAATGCCTAACCATTTGCTAAAGGCATCATTAGCTAGCATGTGGGATACGATCTGTTGTGAACGATCAGGCATCTGTTTCCTCTTTTTTATCGCCAGGTTGAATAGCGCTTTCTTCCATGACGGAAATGATCACATCCACCATGAGGTTCATGTTTGCTTGTGATTCGTTCAACATCGGCATGCTCTCGCCGAGCTCTTCTTTCATCCATTTGCGAACTCGGGTGAATACAAGGGGACTGTTGGCAACGGACTCCATTTGGCCCTCTTCTAATCGATCTTCTTCGTTGAGCTCATCGTAGGTTTCTACCTTTTCTTCGATCACCTTGTCCAATACAGCTGGTGTAATCGTATCGATTTGTATACTGGCGCGCTTGAATGCCATGGCCAAGATGATGGTCAATCGAAGAAGCTGCTCGTGCACCTCTTCTGAGAAGTCATCAGAGGTGTTGATGAGGAACGCAAACAGATGCGGTTGCTCATCCATCGCCTGACTAAGCATAGATTGCCATTGATCCTTTCCGATCAACCGCATTTCGCGAATTGCGCTTTCTAAAGCATCATTGTGCATAATAGTCGATTTATCCGAAGAAGGTCTCTCCCTTCTTAGCCATGCGTTTTAGTAATACATTAGGTCGATATCTATCATCTCCATACTCTTCGAAGAGCTCGTTCAATCGATCCAATACCATATCGATCCCGATCTCATCCGCCCAAGCCAAAAGACCTTTCGGGTAGTTTACGCCTTTCGTCATGGCAAGGTCTACATCCTTTGGCGTAGCGATTCCTAGCAATACCGCATCTGCAGCTTCATTGATAAGCATGGCCACGATACGGTTTGTGATCATTTGACCCAATTCGGAATCTTTCTTGGGCTGTGGAGTTTCGGCCCCGTCACTGTAATCGAACCACCCTCTGCCTGTCTTTCGCCCCAACATCTTAGCCTCCATCAACCTCTTTTGAGAAATGGACGGTTTGAAGCGAGGGTCATAGTAAAAGGCCTTCCAAACGCTTTCGGTCACGAGATAATTCACATCGTGACCAATCAGGTCTGTCAGCTCAAATGGTCCCATGCGGAATCCACCGTGCGTCTTCAATGCCCAGTCGATCGTTGCCGCATCTGCTACCCCTTCTTCATACATCTTGATGGCCTCGCTATAGAATGGTCGAGCTACTCGGTTTACAATGAAGCCAGGGGTATCCTTGGCGATCACGGTCACCTTTTTCCAAGAATCGATTAGGTCCTTGGATGCTTTAAGCACCTCATCTGAAGTGATCATACTCGGAACGATCTCCACCAATGGCATGAGAGGGGCAGGATTGAAGAAGTGTATGCCCAGCACACGTTCAGGCTTTTTTGCTTCGGCGGCAATGGATGCGATGCTGAGAGAAGAAGTGTTGGAAGCTAGGATCGCGTTTTCACCAACGATGTTCTCGAGCAGTTCGAAAACGCTCTTCTTGGCGTCAAGACGTTCAACGATGGCCTCTATTATGAGGCCTGCATTCTTCATCTTACTGAGGGAGTCTACGTAGTTGACGCGTTGGAAAACATCGTCTGCCTCTCCTTTCTCCATCCGGCCCTTTTCCACGAGTCGGTCGAGAATAGACCTCAATTTCCCTTGGGCGCGGTCTAGCGCCTCGCTCTTGGTGTCGTATACCCAAACCTTATGTCCGCTTTGTGCGGCTACTTGAGCAATACCATTGCCCATGGCTCCAGCGCCTACAACGCCGACTTCCATTTTATCCATCTGTATTATTCTCCTTTGAAGTTGGGCTTTCTCTTTTCTAGGAATGCTTGTGTACCCTCGGCATAGTCGTGGGTCCTGCCCGCCTGTGATTGCAGTTCATCTTCACAATCGAGTTGCTGCTGAAGGGAGTTGCCCAAGCTTTGATTTAGCGCTCTTTTGGTCAATCCAAGACCCTTAGTAGGCATTTGTGCCATGGTGTTGGCAAGCTTGTTTACCTCATCGCTGAATTCGTCATCGCCGATAGCTTTGTAGATCATTCCCATGGCTTCAGCATCTTTCGCCATCACCTTCTCTCCTGTCATCATTAAGGCTGATGCACGTTGCCAGCCAACTAATCGAGGTAGGAAGAATGTTCCACCACTGTCTGGGATCAAACCAATCTTTGAGAAGGCCTGTATAAAGGAAGCCGACTCTTTGGCAAGGACGATATCGCACGCCAATGCGATGTTTGCACCAGCACCTGCGGCCACACCGTTCACAGCGGCAATGATGGGTTTTTCGATACGGCGGATGCGGTGAATGATAGGGTTGTAATGTTCGCTTACGATGGATGAAAGCTCAGGGCCTTTTGGATCGGTTGCTTCTGCTAGATCCTGACCTGCACAGAAGGCCTTACCTTCGCCAGTCAAAACGATACAACGCACGGAATCGTCCTCCGCGGCCTGGTCTAATTTGGCTTGAAGGTCAAGCGCCATCTCGCGCACGAAGCTGTTGAACTTGTCCGGGCGGTTCATGCGCAATGTACACACACCACCATTCTTTTCTTCAACGATATATGCCATGATCTTGGATTTGCGCCGAAGTTAAGGAATGCTGGTGAAGCACGACAAACTATACGGGAACTCTAGGCCATTACATCTGACGATAATAAGCGTCTATGTCATTTATAGGCATATTCAAGATCTCCGGTATCGGAAATAGGATCCCATCGTTGAGGTGTGAAGACTGAGTGTTGACCAATCGACCGTAGGCGTAAAAACCACCTACTGGATTACCGCTTCCTTCAGCCGGAGAAATGGCTTGATATCCCGTTTGAATACTGAAGATTTCATTTTGTCTCGCCGGAGGATAGTAGGTGGTTTGCTTACCACTTTGAACGTTCCTTTCCTCTCCCGTAACACGGCCATGACTAACATGAACGAGCCAAACATCCCCAGTGGCAGCTCCGTTGAGTAGCTTATACTTGCCTTGCACCTCTTCCACTTCGTGTGCGTCGTAGTACCAATTGATATTCTTGGCATATAGTCGATCGTTCGCATACATCAAGTGAATGTAAACAGACTGACTTTCGTTCACGAGAACGATGCTCTCGATGCGCGCACTATTGGTGGAGTCTTCACTATAAAATATGCCCCAATCCTTGATGTGTTGGCCAGCTAGGTGGAAGGCTCGGTAAGGTTCGAACGCCATATAGGCATCTAGCTTTGACGATCCCCACTTTAGGTCGAGCATTTTTTTGCTGTAGTCTTCTGCCTGCGCGGCCAAACCTAAGCTGAGGAATATTGAAAAAATCGAAATAATGAATCTTCGCATGAGTTCGAATGGTTAATTAGTGTCGTAAATTTCTGAATTAATTCGTTATCAAGCACCTAAGTCTTGAACAATTTGCCCCTCTTAATGGTAACTTTGACATATGGTTTCAGCTCCCGAAATAAAAGATTGGTTAGAAGATGTAACCGACCCCGAGATTCCAGTGCTCACTGTGATCGACATGGGCATTGTGAGAGACATCCGCGTCGAAGATGATCGTGTAGAGATCGACATCACCCCTACCTATACGGGTTGTCCCGCTATGGACGAGATCTCGGCTAACATCAAAAAACGACTGCAGCAAGAAGGTTTGGAGAATGTCACCGTTAAAGAGGTGCTCACGCCAACATGGACAACCGATTGGCTATCTGCAGAAGGCAGAAGAAAGCTCGAAGAATACGGCATCGCTCCACCCACGGATGAGTCGGCCGACAAACGAGCACTTTTCGGAAAACAACCCGTAGTACGGTGTCCGAATTGTAAATCGGAAAACTCCACTCGTGTGAGCCAATTTGGCTCTACCGCCTGCAAAGCTCTTTACCAATGCCAGGACTGCAAGGAGCCCTTCGACTACTTTAAGTGTCTGTAGAATTAAGCTTAGTCCGCGAGAGCCTTGACAGCCTTGTCAGCCTCGAACAAAAAGAAGCCCCGCTTACACGACGCTTCTCTTTAGCTTAGGTATTGGTATTTTCTCTCTCTAGAACTCTCGTTCGAGGAACTAATTTGCGGATTTATAACGAGTGCCGCTAAAAAACCGCGTAAATCGCGTTTCGATAGGTGTTTTCCGCTATTTTCACGTATCGTGATCAAGAGAGCATTCCTAATACTATCGTTGGCACTTGCTTCTATTGCCTTAGGCCAGTCTTGGCCTGCGATACAGTGGCTCGACCCTTCCACGGCCGAGGTGCTGAAGCTAGATGCCGATTCGCTCGTGCGGGTATGGAATGGTGAAAGATGGGCGACTCGAGACACGCTGATGCTGAAGGGTATACGAAAGGTCGATCTGCGAGGTGTAGATCGATTGATGCCTATCAGAAATAGCGACCCCCTGCACTTCATTGCCCCTGGAACACAACAGGTCTACATTCTGGAGGGTGGCATGTTCGACCGCGACGACAGCACCGATCATAGGGGATATAATTTTGATGCTATTCAATGGTGGCGGAACGATACGCTTTTCTCTCTTGGAGGATATGGATTCTGGCATACACAAAGCATCCTCAGCTACTACAGCGAGAACACGAAGGAGTGGCATGTACTCCAAACGGAAGGAGGTCCCGATAACATTACTCAAGGTGTCCACCATTTCTCCGAGAAGGGCGATAAACTCTACGTGACCTATAGCAAGAGGGTGAGAGGATCCGACGTGTTTCGAAGTGAGGACGTCTGGCAGTTGTCACTCGGAAGCAAACGATGGAAGAAGGTTGGAAGTCTGACTTCCGAGACGATTCAATTATTGAAATCCGATCGTGCTCGATTGAACCTACCCATTGGAGTGGTGATGGGAGGGGAGCGCAGACTCTTGATCGATCTCGTGAACAACCGCGTTGATTACATCGATGCGTCTATTTGTGACCTGAGATTTAGGAAGAATGACGAATTCAAGAATGGAACGGGAACACTGATTGGATCCACCTTTGTGCTGGATAGCTACTTTCCAAGTTCAAGCAGCTTGGGGCAGAGTGTTTCTTTTAAATATGATTTTCAAGAGATAAGGAATGCCCGTCGGAATCCGGAGGAAGTATACCAAACGGGTTGGGCATGGTGGGTCTATTTGCTTATTGGGTTGGGTGCTGTCGTCCTCATGTTCATCACATACCGATTGATCAACAAATTGAGAGAGCCTTTTGAGAAAGGTCAAACCATGGAAGCAGAGGAGCGATTCTTCAAATCACTGGATGACCTTGAAGTTAAACTTCTCCGTTCTTTGCTTCGCGCCGAGATGCGCGGGGAAGGCTTACAATCTGGACCGATCACCGAAATAATGGGATGGAATGATAAGTCGTGGGACAACCAAAGGAAATGGCGTAACAACCTTATCAAGGAACTCAATAAAAGGGCTCTGGATCACCTGAATATCGAAGAGCTGATCTCTCGAGAAAGAAATCCTAAGGACAAACGCGAAAGGGTCTATAAACTAGATCCAGATGGTTTCCGTCTACTACGGGATTCGCTTCACTTCAAACAGTAAATGGCCTTACCACTTAGCGTCGGGATACGACTTTGGCAAGTATTGCATTTCGGCGAGGACGTATCCCAAGTATTCTGAATGGACACCCTTCTTACCTCCGCGCTGGTGGCCGTCGCCTTCAGGCTTGGTAAGCGTTGCTAGCTGAAGGATTTCATTCACTTTCTGATGCCAAAGTTGCTTGATCTCGTTGAGGTCAGGAGCCACACCCGCGGCTTGAGCTTTTTTGTCGAGCTCATCCGCTTCGAGCATTTCACCGGTCCACATCCACACGTCTTCGATGCTCTGTTGGATCTTGTTGTGACTTTCTTCTGTTCCATCACCAAGGCGGATCATCCACTCGGCGCTCCATTGAGCGTGGTAGGCGATCTCTTTCATGGCCTTTTGAGCAATGGATGAGATGCGCTCGTCCGAAGATTTCATCAATCGTTCGAACAGGAAGTAATTGTAGGTATCGAAGAAGAACTGGCGAGCCAAAGTGTCGCCCCAATGACCGTTGGGTTGCTCAACCATCAGTAGGTTGCGGAACTCATGCGCATCTCGGTGGTAAGCGAGCGTATCTTCGGTGGCATCGCCTCCTTGGAGTTCGGCGGCGTACTGAAGGAATTGACGAGCCTGACCGATCTGGTCAAGCGCGATATTGGTCAAGGCAATATCCTGTTCGAGCACGGGCCCGTGTCCACACCATTCAGATAGGCGTTGGCCGAGGATCAATGCGGTATCTCCGAGGCGAATTACGTATTGATAGAGATCGTTCTTCTCCATAGTCTTTTATTCCGGTGTTGGATGGAAGTATAAATCACATGTGACCTACTTCGTCCGGGATTTCGTAGAAAGTAGGGTGGCGGTAAACCTTATCGTCTGACGGAGCAAATAGAGGCTCTTTTTCGTCTGGGCTAGATGCAGTGATCGCTTCACTAGGAACGACCCAAATGCTTACGCCCTCGCTCCGACGAGTATATACGTCGCGTGCATTTTTCAGGGCCATTTCGGCATCCGGTGCATGAAGACTTCCAGCATGCTTGTGGCTGAGTCCGTTCTTACTGCGAACGAACACTTCCCAGATCTTCCAATTACTCTTATCGCTCATGGTATACTAAAGTTAGGCTACTTTACCTTCTCTTCTTTTTGCTTCTTTCTCGGCATATGCATTAGCGGCTTCACGCACCCATGCACCAGCTTCGTGTGCCTTATTGCGGGCTTCCAAGCGCTGCCTGTTGCACGGTCCGTTTCCTTTGATCACTTGATAGAACTCATCCCAGTTGATCTCGCCGAAATCATAATGACCTGTTTCTTCGTTCCATTTGAGGTCCGGATCAGGAATGGTCAATCCAAGGTATTCAGCTTGTGGAACGGTCTTGTCGATGAACTCCTGACGAAGTTCGTCGTTTGACTTGCGCTTGATCTTCCACTTCATGCTTTGCGCAGAATTAGGAGAATCTTCATCACGCGGACCAAACATCATGATACTAGGCCACCACCAACGATTCAAGGCGTCTTGTGCCATTGCCTTTTGCTCAGGCGTTCCGTTGGCGAGGGTCATCATGGTTTCATAACCCTGGCGTTGGTGGAAACTTTCTTCCTTACAGATACGAACCATTGCACGAGCGTATGGGCCGTAGCTTGTGCGGCACAACATAACTTGATTTGCAATGGCGGCTCCATCAACCAACCAACCAACTGCGCCCATATCGGCCCACGAGATGGTAGGGTAATTGAAAATGGATGAATATTTAGCCTTTCCGGATAGAAGGTCTTCCACCATATCTTGGCGGTCGGCTCCCAACGTTTCGGCGGCACTGTATAGATAAAGACCGTGTCCGGCTTCATCCTGAACCTTGGCTAGGAGGATCAATTTAGAGCGCAAAGAGGGGGCGCGGGTGATCCAGTTCGCCTCAGGCAACATGCCTACTACTTCGGAGTGGGCGTGTTGTGAGATCTGACGGATAAGGGTTTTGCGATACTTTTCCGGCATCCAATCCTTCGGCTCGATCTTGTTCTCAGCGTCTACATACGCCTGAAATATCTCTTCTAATGAATGCGTTTCTCCCATGGGACAAGCGGTTTTAAGTGTGTCAAAGGTAAGAAGTTCAGCTCAATTGCTGCACCTTCTTAACAGGAGCCCCTTGAGGAATGTTTGAATTTGAAACGATTCCAAACAAGTGAAGCTCGGTGATAAGGTAAACATCTAGATCGAACTCGTGTTTCAAAGACCAAAGTGCTACTTTTGTCGCCATTAATTTGTCCACAAGGCTAAGTGCCAACAAGATATTTGCAAATGTTGAAGTTCTTTTCCCGCAAAAAAGAGTCAAAGTCGCTCATCAACGAAACTGAGGATCGCACAAAACCTAAGTTTCACAAATTGAAGGTTTCAGATGTTCGAAAGGAAACGGCGGATTGTGTTTCTATTTCATTTGAGCTACCAGAAGAATTGGAGAATGATTTCCGCTTCAAGCCAGGTCAGTATTTAACGTTGCGCACCGAGATTGACGGTCAGGATGTTCGCCGTTCGTATTCGATCTGTTCTTGTCCATACGATGGAGAGGTTCGCGTTGCTGTGAAAAGAGTTGAAGGAGGTGTGTTCTCCACATTTGCCAATCACGATCTGAAGGCGGGTGACGAGCTGGATGTGATGACGCCAATGGGTAACTTCACACATTCCTTTTCCCCAGATAAAGAGGCTCAGTACGTAGCAATCGCCGCAGGCTCGGGAATCACCCCAGTAATGAGTCTGATCAAATCGGCTTTGAAAGCAGAGCCAAATAGCAAGTTTACCCTCATTTATGGAAACCGCAACAGTGCTTCAGTGATCTTCAAGGATGAGATTGAGGATCTGAAGGATGAGTACATGGAGCGCTTGGAAGTGCACCATGTGTTGAGTCGTGAGGATCAGGGGTCAGATCTATTGAAAGGTCGTATCGATGAGGAGAAAGTGAAAGGTTTTGCCGATCGATTCTTCGACATTGAGGAGGTGAATGCTTATTTCCTCTGCGGGCCTGAAGAAATGATCCGTGCATCTGAAAAGGCCCTGGAGAGTCTGGGTGTGAGCCAGGATAAGATACTGTTCGAGCTTTTCACTCCAGCCAAGGATTCAGCTAAAAAAGTTGAAACTGTGGATACATCGAAGGACAAGGAAGCGGTGCGTTCGGTTACTGTGATCTTGGATGGTGATGAAACCCACATGGACATATCAACGAAAGGAAAGACCATCCTGGATAGTGCCCTTGATGCTGGAGCTGATGTTCCATTTGCTTGCAAGGGGGCGGTGTGCTGTACGTGTAGGGCAAAAGTTCTAGAAGGATCTGCAGAAATGGAGATGAACTATGCACTTACTGATGAAGAAGTGGAAGAAGGATACATCCTCACTTGTCAAAGTCACCCTACGGCGGATAAGGTGATCGTTTCTTTCGACGAGTAAGCGGTTCATTACCAACCTTTTAACATTTTTCGTTCGGGTTTTCTATTGTCGATCTCCCGTATAGTCGTTGGCTAATATCCGCGGCAAACCCTGT
>CBFHXG010000014.1:0-47050 GCA_965659725.1 Phaeocystidibacter sp.
TTTCATTCGGAATAGCGGTTAATTTAAAGCAAGTTCGCGCCAAAAGGTGGGTTGAATTGTGACGATTGTTACACCGCTTTACTGAAAACGCCCTCCTTGATCACCTTCATGGAAGGGTCGAAAGCCGCACAGATCACCCGAACGATCGATTTCCCCTTTTCAGTCACGTGCAATCCTGCCGAATCAATGATGATCAGATCATCCTTCATGAATTGATAAAGCTTCTCATGCAGGGTTGCATCTTGCTCCATCGCGAAGAGAAGGTCCATCTCTTTCAAGTTGAAGTAGCACGAAAGATGCAGGATCCTTTCTCTGGTCTCCGTTTCAGAAACCTTCATAAGGTGACCTTTGAAGATGGGGAGCTCATCATTTTTGATACGCCTAGCCCAATCTTCAACAACCTTCTCATTCTGCCAGTAACTGCCATAGCCATCACTGATGGAAGACACGCCTAGTCCGAGTTGTAGCTTCTCTCTCTCATGCGTATACCCCATGAAATTTCGGTGAAGTCTGTGGTATTCGCGAGCATCGAAAAGTTCATCCCCAGGTAGCACGAAGTGGTCCATGCCTACATCAACGTATCCAGCTCTATTCAATAGTTCACATCCCCATCTGTACAGACGCTCTTTGGCTTCTGGCAGGGGTAGGTCGTTTTCGTCGTAGGCACGCTGACTTTTACTCACCCAAGGCACATGGGCATAACTATAAAAAGCGATGCGCTCAGGTAACATTTTCGTCACTTCTGTGAATGTGGCATCTAAGCCCTCCATGGTTTGGAAGGGGAGGCCGTAAATTAGATCGAAGTTGATACTGGTATATCCAATTCTTCGGGCATCATCCACGCATTTTTTCACCTGGTCTACACTCTGCCAACGGTGAATGGCTTTTTGAACTTTGGGATCGAAATCTTGAATACCCAAACTCATTCTCCGGAACCCAATGTCGTATAAGGTTTGAAGATGATCTTCGGTTGTGTTGGCTGGGTGGCCTTCAAAACTGAATGCAAAGCCTTCCGATCTTTCAATACCGTCGAGCATTCGGGTAAGGAGGTTCTTCAGATTTTCAGATCCGAAGAAGGTAGGGGTGCCTCCTCCAAGGTGTATGCCCGATATCTTGAAATCGATGCCCTCAAGAAGCTTGAGGTACATCTGCCATTCCTTGAGGATGTTCTCGATATAAGGCGTTTCTACCCCATGATTCTTGGTGATTCGCTTGTTGCAACCGCAGTACGTGCAGAGAGATTCACAGAAGGGTAAATGCAGATACATACTGAATTCACCGCGCGATCGGACTTCCCTAACAAAGCGGTCAAGGGCTTCATCAACCTGGAATGCGTCGACGTCCCAATGCGGCACAGGCGGATAGCTCGTGTAGCGCGGAACGGCCAAATTGTATTTCTGCGTGATCATCTGGAGGTGACTTATGAAGCAAAACTCCGATGATTGCCGAAATCAAAAAATGCGATTTGTCAGGTTTTCAGATGTCTTATGTCATGATTTGACCCTCGCCGCCATGACTCCATCACGGATCGGGAGAAGCACATTTTCCACTCGCTCATCAGCGTGAATATGATCATTCAAGGCACGTAAGGCCACAGTATCTTTATCTTGAGCCTTATCGTCAACGATCTTGCCACTCCATAGCACATTGTCGCACAAGATCAACCCACCTGGATTCATCTTCTCGATCACCATCTCGTAATACTTCAGGTAATTGGATTTATCGGCATCAATAAAAACAAGGTCCCAATGGTCCGTGAGAGCAGGAATAATATCCAGCGCATTGCCTATGTGCTGTACGATCTTTGAATTTTGACCACTTTCCACGAAGTAGTTCTTGGCGAAATCCTCCAGCTCTTCATTCACGTCGATAGTGTGGAGTACTCCATCTTCTGGCATCCCTTCAGCCATGCAAATGGTGGAATAGCCAGTATAGGTGCCGATCTCGAGTACTCTTTTTGGTTTTAACAAATGTGATATCAAACTCAACACTCTACCTTGAAGATGGCCACTCAACATACGAGGCTTGAGAACCTTGGCGTGTGTTTCTCGATTCAGCTTAGCGAGAATGGCATCTTCTGGCGTGGTGTGCTCGTGTGCGTAGCGATCTATATCTTCGGGAAGAAATTCCATGGGAGTAATTTTTATCCAAGGTACAAAGGATAGAATGCAAAAAAGAAAGACTCAGTGAAGCTTAGTTTGAAGAGGTACAATTTCGGTAGGTGGGTATTGATCGGGTTGTGCACCGTTACCTTACTCTTTTTTCTGTGGATGTCTCGTTATGAGATTCTGGAGGCGAACTTTTCGGGGTGGATAATACTGTTTGTGATATTCTTTGCACTACTGATCGTTGCCATCCTTTCTATTCCGCCATTAAAAGTGGGTGGACTTATAAGCCGTACACCTCAAGGTCATTTGCAAGTAAAACTCCCCCTTTGGAGAATGATATGGATCATGCTTGCCGTTCTGGGAGCCTTGGGACTGTTAGCGTTTTTGATTTTTCAAGTATTAATTGTTGCGGAAGGGTCTGGACTCAACGGTTTCGACAGCATAGCTAGTTTTATACTGGTGAGTTCGGTACTTCTACATATGGTTACGCAAGGCTCTATACTTCTGGCCGTTTTTTGGACAAGAGGGAAAGTACATTCTACTGGTCGGGAAGTGCCAGATGTCCTCGATCAAGATATTTGACTATCTCGCTTTGTAGATCAGTGTGCTCAATTGATCCGGAGCAAACACCTCATTGGCCACTTGAATAACGCGATCCGAAGAAACGCTCTCAACTCTCTTCGCGATATCCTCGAACGAATCAATCTTACCGTAGTGGAGGAGGGTCCTACCCTGACCAATCATCGAATTGGCATTGTTTTCTTGAGCCAAGGCGATTTGTCCGAGTAATTGCTGCTTCGCCTTTTTAAGTTGAACGATCCCCAACTTGGTTTCACGAAGTTTCTTCAACTCTCGGTGAGCCAGTTTCAAACTCCGATCTATCGTGCCCTTATCCGTCCCCAAGTAGATACCCAAGGCACCCGTGTCGGTGTACGGTGTGTAAAACGACTCAATGTTATAGGCAAAACCATACTTCTCGCGAATATTGAGGTTCAAGCGAGAGTTCATGCCTGGTCCACCCAACAGGTTGTTGAGAAGGATCAGTGTGGTGAGGTCTTCATGATGCATATCATACCCTCGAGCACCGATAATGGCGTGGGTTTGATAGGTTTCCTTTTCGGTAGAAACGTACTGTGGATGGTACGCATTGATAGGGCGACGATGATAGCGTTGATCGCCGATCGGTAGCTCCAGTGCATACTTGTTCATCCATTTTTGAACCTCTTTCAACGAGAATGGTCCAACTATGCTAAACACCATTCGTTCGGGTGAGTAGTGCTTCTTCATCCATTCGATCAGTCTATCACGGTCGATCTCATTCAAACTTTCGGGTGTTCCCAAGATATTTCTGCCGATCGGGTGGCCGGAATAGATGAGGTCTTCAAAATCGTCGAAGATCAATTCACTTGGAGAATCGAGGTACGAGCTGATCTCGTCCTTGATCACATCGCGTTCCTTGTTCACCTCTTTCTCGGGAAGGGTAGATTCAAATGCGATCTCAAAGAGAAGCTCAACGGCTCGAGGTAGGTGTCTTTTCAGGGTGGATGCATAGAGGATGGTTTCCTCCTTGCTCGTGTAGGCATTCAACTCCCCACCCACATCTTCTAGTCGGCTAAGGATGTGAAAAGCCTTGCGCTTCTTGGTCCCTTTGAACAACACATGCTCGATGAAATGCGCCATGCCCTGCTCATTGTCGTTCTCATCTCGCGAACCTACATTGATGATAAGGCCACAATGCGCCACTGGACTGTCCACTTGTCGGTGTACAACCCTGAGCCCGTTGGGCATGGTGAATATGTCATGAGGTGTTTCCACGGCTGGCGAAAGTACGCAAAAAGAGTAAGCCGCCGGCGGCGGAAGGTTCCCGCGGGGGCGGGAAAAGGTTCTACGCTTTTTGCGTAGAAAAGGTCGTCTGCCTGGTGGCAGACGAAAGGTCCCCGCCAGGGCGGGGAAAGACATGCGTGGAATGGCAAACTAGATTTCTCTTATGCTTGTTGAAAGACGGAACTGGTCAGGTTAAGTGCTCATAATCTTTTGGAAGAGGGCAAAGATCTATACTTACGATTTATTTTTTCCGATACTTTCGGTTCGGATCGAATGATCTGCGATTAGCAAAAAAGCGAATGAGAGCAAGCAGCTGTCTATCCATTTCGACCAGGATTTCTTTAAGATCCTCGATCTCGTCCGACGGAAATGCGCTCTTGTACCAAGGTTCTTCAAGCATGCTCAACACTTCAGAACAGGATCGCTTGGCGTAGTCGAAGAATCGGATCTTATCCCCATCAAACCTCGTGGCAAAGCCCTCGTAGTAGTTGTTGTTGATACTCCTACTAGCTCGCTCCAATTGTGAGGCAAAATTGTGTCGTCGATGTTTTTCGCTTGCTACATCACACTGCCTTTGAATGAGCACGAGTTGTCTTCTGGATAGGTCCACTAATGATTCTTTCATGGATGAAATCTCCACATAAGAATCCAGGCTTAGCGTCGATAAACGGATACAAACGTTTGTACACGTCTAACAAATTCGAATATCATCAGAATGGATGCCCACTAGCTACTTGCGGCAAAGAACATAAGAGTAAACTAGTCGGTTTCACTGCGCATCTTTCTCCGCGCCAGCGGGGACCTTTCACACCGCTGCTAAGCGGTGTGACCTTTTCTCCGCAAAAAGCGGAGAACCTTTTCCTTCGCCTAAAGGCGAAGGAACCTTACTTCTTCAAATGCTCCGAAAGCCATTTAAAGAACTCCGAATGCCATACCATCCCATTCTGCGGACTCAACACCCAGTGTCCTTCATTAGGGAAGTACAAGAAGCGCGATTCAACCCCTTGGATCTGCGCCGCCTGGAAAGCTTCCATACCTTGATTTTCCGGAACACGGAAGTCTTTGCCTCCATGGATTACCAAGATCGGAGTGTCCCAGTTCTGCACGAATTTTGCTGGATTGTATTGCGTGTAGCTCAACGGCTGTGGGTCTTGCCAATAGGGTCCTCCGAGGTCCCAATTCGCGAAGAAGAGTTCTTCCGTGGTTCCATACCAGCTTTCCATATTGAAGAGGCCACAGTGACTAATAAATGCACTAAAACGACCTTCGTGAATGCCGGCCAACATGTAAACACTGTAACCGCCATAACTTGCGCCTACAGCTCCGATGTTCTCTGTGTCTACATACGGCTCCTGAGCAACATCATCGATGGCCGCCAGGTAGTCGCGCATAGCCTGACCGCCCCAGTCGCCGGAGATCTGTTCGTTCCAATCGGATCCAAAGCCTTGAACCCCCCTGCGGTTAGGTGCCACAACGATATATCCTTGTGCTGCCATCACCTGGAAGTTCCAGCGGTAGCTGTAGAATTGACTAACGGGACTCTGAGGGCCACCCTGACAATAAAGTAGGGTAGGGTACTTCTTTGTTTCGTCGAAATTCGGTGGGTAGATCACCCACGTAAGCATCTCTTTGCCATCGGAAGTGGTTACCATACGCTTTTCAACCCTACTGAGATCAGTACGCGCATAGATCGCATCGTTCACATGTGTTATGGCCGTGATGTCACCGCGATCGATGTAGAAGATCTCAGTAGCGTGATTCATATCCTGACGTTCAGCGAAGAGTTCCTCATTCGCAAACTTGAATCCATTGTAGTTGTAATCACCCTCCGTGAGGATCTCTAGGTCGTAGCCAATGCGCTCTCCCTGCTTAGGTTTATCGATCTGAAGCTGACCAATCTGCTGAGTGGCGCGAATAGGCACGTTCACATAGAAGTTGTTCTCATCATCCCACTGGAAATCGTTGATGTATTCAACCTGAAGGTCATCTGCTGAACCAACAATGGAAGTAAAACCACCCTCAATATCATAAATGGCAAGTCTGTTTTCATCCGATTCATACCCATCACGAGCCATGCTTAAAAAGGCCAGGTAGTTGTTGCGAGGGGAGAACTGTGGATGACTGTCGTAGCCCATCTGACCTGGAACTTCGATGGTTTCACCGGTTTCCACGTTGTATAGATAGATGGCACTGTTCGTAGATTGAGCAAATGCCTTTCCTACCGCCTTCTTAGTATTGTATGCAACCCATTTTCCATCCGTGCTCATGGTAAAGGATTCACTACCACTGAATGGAGGAATTGGAGATTCATACGGTTCACCCTTCATCAAATGCGTGTAGTCCGATCCTTCTTCAGAGATCATTGACTCACCTGAAAGGTCGAGCTTCCCAAAAGCTGGGTGATTCACATACTCATCCGTCCAATGGTCCCAATGACGGTACATGAGGTCATCCATAATGCGGAATTCAGCCTCTGGTAGTGCGCTGTATTTTTCAGCCGATGTTTCGAAGACCTTCTCACGAACGCTGAACAACAACTGCCATTCGCCTGTCTCGAGTTGGATTGGCTTGAAGTTACCCGAGCCCTCCGGAAGGTCGGTGAGTTTCACCGGTGTTCCACCGATCTCGGTCTTCCAATACTGACCATCCTTAGCATATCCGATCGTATTCTCATCAAAGAATACAGCAGAGCTTTCACTGCCCGGAAGATCGATTACCAAGCGTGGTACGTTGGATTCAACATCATAGACATAAAGATCACGCTCACTCTTGTTTTCATCCAGACTGTAGCGCGTTACACCATAAAGAACTAAGTTGCCATCTTCATGAACATCTTCCAATGAAACTCGGCCCAATTGCCAAAGTAGATCAGGTGTCATGATTTGATCTTGTGCATTCATGTGAAGCATAGCTCCTGTCATTAAAGTGGTGAGAATGATCTTCTTCATATCAGCTTTTTTAAGAGCCTTGAAGATACACCATTTTGAGATTTGAGAAGGGGTCAGAGTCTTCGAGCAACGAAGCTTTTCACTCTTTTGGTTGCTCGTCCGTCCATTTCTTCCTCTACAGCCATCGATCGGGCAGTAGGGCTATCCAATACCTCGTCCAGCGATTTCACAATACCCATGGGAACATTGAAATGAGCGCATTCGCGATTGAGATCATTGGCCGTCCACCTTTTAGTGTATTCAGATAGCTCTTGGATCAAGGCTCTTCTGTGACTAAGACGGTCTACATTGCTGCGGAATCTAGAATCAGATGCAATGTGTTCAGCTCTCAAGATCTCGCAGAATTTCTGGAATTGAGCGTGACTTCCAATCGCCGGGACAGCCCATTTTTTGTCTTTTGTGGGCAGCAGATCACCATATGGAGCAATGTTCGGATGCTGAGTTCCCATGGCACTTGCTACATGCCCATTCATCCAATAGTTGGTCGCCTGATTCATTAAGCCAGAGATCGATGCCTCTTCTAAGGTTACCTCCCAACAACTGCCCTTTCCTGTGCGTTGCCTTTCATAAAGCGCGATCAAGATGGCTTCCTTAAGTTGATGGGCGGCCATTACATCGACCAAGGCCACCGGTACCTTCGCGGGCTTTTCACCCGGATTCCCAGTCATACTTACCCATCCCGTTTCTGCCTGTAACACCACATCGAAAGCAGGTCGAGATGGATCCGAATGAAAACCACTGATCTTTCCCCAGATCAGAGATGGAAAGTTCTTTTTGATCCGCTCAATATTCAACCCAAATTTGTCCTCGTCGCCAGATTTGAAATTGGTGAGGAGTACGTCGGCATCCGATAGGAGATCCTGTAGTTGGCGTAGGCCTTCATCCGATTTAAGGTCTAGTTTGGCGTAGATCTTTCGCGCATTTACTGCTGCGAAGTAAGCTGAGATGTTGGAAGTGGTTTCCTCTTGAGCGAGTCGCCATCCTCTGGTAACATCACCTTTTGGGGACTCGTACTTGATAACGGTGGCTCCTAGCTCTGCAAAAAACCGACCCACCTCTGGGCCAGCGAGAACGGAAGCTAGTTCAACTACTTTAAGTCCAGTGAATGGCTGCATTAGTCGAGACGCTCAGCAGTGAAGTCGGCTACAACCTCCATGAATGTCCTCCAAGCGACCGTGTTTTCGCCAAATCGCTTGGTATGTTCGTTTTGAAGGTTTTCAGCGTACATCTCTTGATATATGCGGAATGATTCCATGTCCCTCAAACGATACTGAATGGCATACGTCGTTCCTGCCTCTTCCTCTACCATCAACTTTGAGAAGGTAGCAGCTTCAAAAAGACCGGTTTGGAGTACGTCTGGTATGTGCGATTCGCGCATCCATTCTATCCATTGGTCTTGGGCTTCGTCATCAACGTTAACCGTCACGTTATATAAGAACATAGTGGTTATGTGTTAAGGTCTCCGCGCAATTTGCGGAATTCATTTCGTGCCTCTTCTGCATAGATGCTGTTGCCATGCTCGAGTAACACTCTTTCGTAGAGCTGTTTGGCCAATTCTAGGTCATTCAACTTATGCTGTGCGATCCGGGCAGCCCGAATGAGAGATTCATCAGCCAAAAGATCTTTTGGGAATGCATCTACTACCGAGATATAAGTGGCCACCGCGGTGTCCCATTTCTGCTGATCCTCAAAGATACGAGCCCTTGTATAGATAGCCTCATCTTCTAAAGGATGTTCCGTGGAAAGGGAAAGTAGGTTGTCTAAGGTGTCCAATTCTGCCAAGGCATCATCATACCTTAGTTGAGCCTGTAGCAACAGCACCTCTGCGTATTGCTCCAGCTTGAAGTAGGTGGTATCCAGCGCCGCGTTGTCCTTGATCAACAAGCTCAATCTCATGGCGTCGTTAGCTATGAGTTTTGATGTGGATGTCTTCAACACCTTGAATGTCGCTTCAGCCCATTCGAAATCCCCAGTGTAAAAAGCAACTCTAGCCTTTCGGAATCTCGCCTCTTGTCCGAGTACCCCCGATTCAAAATCACCTTCCACCTGTGCGTAGGTAAGGATGGCATCATATGGTGCTCCCGTGACCAATTCGATATCACCTTTCAATAACTTGGCTTCTGCCGCAATTTGAGAACTCGGTGCGGTGCTATTCAACACCGTTTCGATCGTAGCTAGAGCCATTTCGGGATCCTTCATGTGAAGGTATTCCAATTCAGCTCTGATCAGCAGTGCATCTGCCAACAATGAAAATCCAGCGAGCTGCTCCTCGCGCTGGATCATCTCTGTTCTCAATTGCTCTATTTCTACTCTTGTTGGCGTACCTTCCAGTGTTCTTTGGAGCTTCGCAACGGTTAGTCCGTATACCGCATCCGCATAGAAGGGCGTATTTTCTCCTTCATCGTATAGGAATTCAAAGATGTCTACTGCATCGTCATAGGCACCAGTTTGACTCGCTGTATTTGCAAGTTGAAGCATGTCATACGGCTTACCTGCTCCCCTCAAGTAAAGTGCTTTCAATTGGCGGAATGCCGATCCGTACTTTCCTTCCTGAGTGAATATCCAAACGAGCAGTTCGTTGAAGGCTTCAGAACCTCCATTTTGGATCTTGGCTACGGTGGATCGACGGAGGTCATCTACCTGAGGTATGACGCCATCGCGTGACATGTTGAAGCGGAGGATGTTCTTGTAGGTCTCCAAGAAGTTAGGATTCCGATCCAGTACGTTGAGGTACGAATCGTACATCATCTTCAAGTTGCCCATCTCTGCATAAAGGAGGGCCTTTTGTTGCGCAAAGAACATTTGAGGGTTCGCCTGTTCAGCTACTTGTAGAGTTTGCAATGCGAATCGGAACAAGCCCCATTCCTTGAATTTTTCACTGTATTGATAGGCCATTGCGGGCATTTGCCTAACGGCTTCAAACACACTCTCAAAGTTGGATTTAGCGGAGGTAGAGTCACCTTCCAACCATCGCATGTAGCCCATGTCGATGTAGAAGATCTCGGATCTCTGCCTAACTGCTTTACGGTGATCGTCTATAAAGTCGTAGCCATCATCGTATTGGCCCAATTCGATGTAGCAATTGACAACACCGCGGTAGGCAATGTCTCGCTTGCCAGGCTCTTTTTTGTAGATGTTTTCGAAGTATTCCAGCGCTTCTTCGAACTTCCCATCCTCCATGGCTCTTTGAGCCAATTGCAGTTGCACCTGTCCTGATCCGGATAGCGCAAACAATGCAAATATGAGGAGGAAGGTGTGTTTCATTCGATGTCTGGGAATATAGAATCTAATCGTGCTTTCATGGAATCGACCTTTTCTGAGTAGAAGAAGATCTCACCACCTCTTTCCTGAATATCTCGAACGATCTGATCGATGGCTTGATGCTCCGTTTCAATGAAGGTATTCATCTCGGTTGAGTCGAGCAATTGATGTTGTAGATCATGGCCGAGGTCCTCGAGTTGCTTTGCGCTTCTTTCGATCTGATAAACGTATCCCTCAGTGCGTGTTCCCCACTTCTGAAGCGCCCGTTCGTAGCGGTTCATCCATGTCAGGTCTTTGATGTAAACCTCGGTCATCGCGCTATCGAACTCCGTTGATTTCAGATGATCGTAATAGGGACGGATCTTCTCGAAATCTCCCCAAACCTTGGAGCTGTCGAGTAAGTTCAACGACTCTTGAGCAGAGGCTACATCTTCCTTTAGGAATCTGAACGATTCTGGAAGTTCTTCTTCACTAAGGGTATTGCAAGCAGTGAGGCTTACTACAGAAATGAATAGGACTAACTTTTTCATTTTTCGATCTTATCGAATCCAACATAGGTACGCAGTGCTTCGGGAATATGGATTCCGTCTTCACGTTGATGGTTCTCCAAAAGGGACGCCACGATGCGCGGTAAGGCCAATGCAGAACCATTGAGCGTATGGCATAATTGAGTCTTCTTGTTTTCATCACGGTAGCGCAACTTCAGACGGTTGGCTTGGAAAGTTTCAAAATTGGAAACAGAAGATACTTCCAACCATCTTTCTTGAGCAGCACTCCAAACCTCAAAGTCGTAGGTGAGCGCACTTGTGAATCCCATATCTCCTCCACACAAACGCAGAATGCGATACGGTAGTTTAAGGGCTTCCAATAATCCTGCGACGTGTTTTACCATGCCATCTAGCTCGGCGTAAGATTGGTCAGGGTGACACACATTCACGATCTCAACCTTGTCGAATTGGTGCAAGCGGTTCAATCCGCGTACATCCTTGCCGTAAGAACCAGCTTCACGTCGGAAGCATGGCGTGTAGGCGGTGCTCTTGATCGGGAAGTCGCTTTCCTTCACGATCACATCGCGGAACATATTGGTGATAGGTACTTCTGCCGTAGGGATAGCATATAGGTTATCCTCCTGCATATGGTACATCTGTCCTTCTTTATCGGGAAGCTGACCCGTTCCGAAGCCACTTTCTTCATTGACGAAGAAAGGAGGGATGTATTCGCGGTATCCTGCTTTGGTATTTTCGTCGAGGAAAAAGTTGATAAGGCCACGTTGGAGCCTGGCTCCACGATCGGTATAGATAGGGAAACCGGCACCCGTCACTTTCACTCCGAGTTCGAAATCGATGAGGTCGTACTCAGTTGTGAGTTCCCAATGCGGTTTTGCGTTTTCGGGAAGGGTGGGAAAGTCGCCTACGCGTTCTACTTCAACGTTATCCTGGGCGCTCTTGCCTTTGGCAACACTTTCATGCGGAGTGTTAGGGAGACTGATGAGTAGGTCGTTTTGCTTTTGTGCAGCGGCTTGCAACGCGTCTTGGAGCTCTTTGCTCTTCGACTTTAGCTCGGTAGACTTGTTTTTGGCTTTCTCGGCTTCTTCGCGTTTTCCATTGCGGAATAGCTCACCGATCTCCTTGGCGAGGCGGTTGCTTTCGGCTAGCGTGTTGTCGAGTTCAACCTGCGTTTTCCGTCGATCTTCATCGGCTTGAAGGATGGCAGCAATCGTCTCGGTAGCGTCAATATGACGTTTGTCGAGGGCGTTGATCACGGCTTCCTTATCGTCTCTAAGTCTCTGTATTTCGAGCATGATTGAAAGTATGTCGCTTTAGGACTGTTTGTGTTTTGGGTTTCAAAAATACCACACCGATGGAATCTGAGAAACGGATATGGTATAAACTAAAAAAGGCCTTCCGAGTAGGAAAGCCTTCTTTATGATAGGGTCTGCTCGGATTAGGCCTTAGGCTCTACCGATACAAACGACTTATCACCTCTCTTCTTGGTGAACATAACAGTACCATCTACCAATGCGAAAAGTGTGTGGTCTTTACCCATTCCAACATTTTTTCCTGGGTGGTGCTGAGTTCCACGTTGACGAACGATAATGTTACCAGCGATAGCATCCTGACCTCCGAAGATCTTAACTCCGAGTCTTTTACTTTCTGATTCTCTACCGTTCTTGGAACTACCAACCCCTTTCTTGTGTGCCATGGTTGAAAGTCTTTATGATTATTCTTCTGATTTCTTCTTGTCATCAGCCTTCTTCGCTGCGGTCTTCTTAGCCGCTGGCTTCTTGGCTGCAGTCTTCTTCTCAGCAGTCTTAGCAGTAGTTGCTTTCTTCGCTGCTGGTTTCTTAGGAGCCGCTTTAGCGTCCGACTTAGCCTCAGAGGTCTTCTTAGCTGTAGTCTTTTTCGCTGTGGTCTTCTTTTCAGTCGACTTAGCTTTAGTAGCAGTTTCCTCCTTCTTAGCTGTTGTCTTAGCGGCTGCTTTCTTCGCTGTTCCCTTACCGATACCTTCGATCTGGATCGAAGTGATCGCTTGACGGTGACCGTTCTTCACTCGGTAGCCCTTGCGGCGCTTCTTCTTGAATACGATCACTTTGTCACCTTTAAGGTGCGAAAGGATAGATGCTTTTACAGCAACACCTTCTATAACTGGGGCGCCAACTTCTACCTTACCGTTGTCGTCGGTCAAGAGAACGCGGTCGAATTCAACCTTGTCTCCCTCTTTACCTTCCAAACGGTTAACGTAGATGCGCTGGTCTTTCTGTACTTTGTACTGATGCCCTGCTATTTCTACAATTGCGTACATGTTTCCGTACTAGTGGGTTATACAATTCGTATTAAGGGCTGCAAATGTAAGGTAAAATATTGAACCACAGCGAAGGGCAATTGCACTTTTTTGGAGTCGCTAATAGACTAGGACATTGAATTTTTATGAGTACTCGACCTAAAAGGTTAATTTTGGGCTCCTGCTGCTTGAATTATTACACAAATTAAAGACATCTGAGATGAAAAAACTCATACTCGGCGTAGCTGTTTCTGCTTTGGCCTTCAATGTCCAAGCGCAACGCGGTGAGGTCGAATTCACGGAGTTTGACCTCGACAATGGTTTGCATGTGATCTTGCATGAAGACCATTCTACTCCAATCGTTGCCGTTACCGTACTATATCACGTAGGCTCAAAGAATGAAGTGGAAGGCCGCACCGGCTTCGCACACTTCTTCGAGCACCTTCTCTTCGAAGGTTCTGAGAACATCGGTAGAGGCGAATATTCAAAGATCGTTCAGTCGAACGGAGGTGCCCTCAACGCCAACACGACACAAGACCGTACATTCTATTACGAGATCCTACCATCTAATCAGTTGGAACTCGGACTATGGCTCGAGTCGGAGCGAATGCTTCACGCCAACATAGATAATGAAGGTGTTGAAACACAACGCGATGTTGTAAAGGAAGAGAAGCGCCTTCGTATCGATAACCAGCCTTATGGTAGCTGGATCATCGAAATGTTTAGCCGTGCCTTTAAGGATCACCCTTATCATTGGGCACCGATCGGAACCATGGAAGATTTGAGTGCTGCTCAACTCGAGGAGTTCATGGATTTCTATGGCAAGTTCTACATCCCGAATAATGCGACCTTGAGCATCGCCGGTGATATCGACCCAGATGAAGCCAAAGAGTTGATCGAACTCTACTTTGGAGATATTCCAAGTGGAGAGGCCGTTGTTCATCCAGAAGTAGAAGAAGGTCCGCTCAACGGTCCCATTGTAGATACCGTTTATGATAATATCCAAGTACCAAGTGTGTTTGTTGGCTACCGCATCCCAGGGCAAACGTCAGAAGATGCCTATGCTCTAGAGATGCTCAACAACGTTCTTTCTCAAGGTGGTTCTTCACTTCTTCCACGAAAGATGGTAGACGAGCAGCAGATCGCACTTCAGGTGTTCAGCTTTCCTTATACATTGGAAGATTACGGCCTTTTCATCACTCTCGCCCTTGCGAACGGTGAGCATACTTCAGGTGAGTTGACCGCTAGTATGGAAGAGGAGATCGAGAAGTTGAAGGCTGAATTGATCAGCGAAGAAACGTACCAACGTGCTTTGAACCAGATTGAAAGCTCGTTCATTCAAAGCAACGGCTCGATGGCCGGTATCGCTGAAAGCTTGGCAAACTACCACGTGTACTATGGCGATGCCGATCTTATCAATTCTGAGATCGAGCGCTACCGCAATATCACGCGTGAAGATATTCAACGTGTTGCTCAGCAGTACCTGAATGACGAAAACAAGGTGGAGTTGCACTATTTGCCAATGGCGCAACAAGCTTCAAATTAATCGACACAACTAAAGAATAAAGAGATGAAACGCATATTACTATCCCTTTTCGTAGCAGTTGTGGCGATTCCTGCCACAGCCCAGCTCGATCGTTCCGTGCGTCCTGAACCAGGGCCTGCACGTGAGCCTGAAATTGCCGAGTTCGAGGAGTTTGAACTAGAAAATGGTCTTAACCTTATCGTTGTTGAGAACCACAAGCTTCCGCGCGTATCCATGCAACTTACCCTTGATATCGACCCGATCTTCGAAGGCGAGAAAGCAGGGATGATCAGTATCGCCGGCGACATGCTGAGCGAAGGAACAACGAACCGCAGCAAGGAAGAACTCGATGAAGAAGTGGATTTCATCGGTGCTCGCCTTTCTACCTATTCAACCGGGGCATTCGTTTCCGGTCTTTCTAAGTACGACCAAACCCTCATCGGTATCTTGGCCGACGTTGTGTTGAATCCACAGTTTTCACAAGAGTCGTTCGACAAGCTAAAGGAATTGACCATCTCCGGTATCAAGTCCAATGCAGAGGATCCAGGAACGATGATGTCACATCTTTGGGGTTCACGTATCTATGGTCTCGACCATGCCTACGGTGAATTCATGACAGAAGAGTCTGTAGAGAATGTAACCCTCCAGGATTGTAAGAACTACTATAACACCTATTTCAAGCCTAATAAGGCGTACCTCGTTATCGTGGGCGATATCGACCCAGACGATGCCGAAGAGATGGTGGAAGAGTATTTCAGTAACTGGGAAAGAGGTGAGGTTCCTTCACACGAGGTAGCCGTTCCAGAGCTTCCAAGTAGCACATACATCGCTTTCATGGATCGTCCGACGTCCGAGCAGAGCCAGATTCAAATCGGTAACCGCGTTGAGCTTCCATTAGGAGCAGAAGATCTCGAAGCGGTTCGCTTGGCCAATATGATTCTCGGAGGAGGCTCTTTGGGAAGGTTGTATCTCAATCTTCGAGAAGACAAGGCGTTTACCTATGGTGCTTATTCGTCTATCGGAACAGATGAACACGTTTCTACATTCGTTGCATCGGGTGCTGTTAAGAATGCGGTAACCGACAGTGCGGTGGTTGAATTCTTGAACGAGATCAATCGCATCCGAACCGAACTCGTAAGCGAGGAAGAGCTTCAGAATGCCAAGAATTATCTGGCTGGTTCATTCGGACGTTCACTAGAAAGCCCTCAAACCGTTGCCAATTTTGGTCTACGGGTTAAGCAATATAATCTCGATGATGATTATTACAACGATTACCTCAAACGTCTCGATGCAGTGACCGCCGAGCAAGTCCGTGCAGCAGCTCAGAAGTATTTCACAGCGGAGAATCTAACAATAGCTGTCGTAGGTAAAGGATCGGAAGTCCTTCCAGGGCTCGAGGCCATCGCCGAAGTACAACGATTCGATCGCTATGGCAATCCTGCATCTGATGCGATTCCCGTACCAGATGGAATGACAGCAATGGACGTGATCAATATGTACATCGAATCTATTGGAGGCGAACAGCGTATTTCACAGATTTCAAACTTCAAGCAGACCATGAGCGGCACAATTCAAGGTATGACTATCACTATCACAGAGATGTGGATGTCGCCTGATAAGTATAAAGTTATCCAAGACCTTCCTCAAGGTCAAATGATTTCTATCGTAAATGGTGAGAACGTTACCATGTCAATGGGAGGTCAAGCTATGCCAGTGAGTGAAGAGCGAAAGGCCGAGCAAATCGCTGATGCCACACCATTCGAAATGCGTGACTTTGCATCTTTGGAAATGAAGCTTCTTCCTGAAATGGTTGAGGTGAATGGTACGCAAACCTTTGCCGTTGAAATGACCGTGAATGGATCCCCTGAAACACATTATTTCGATGGGGAAAAAGGCTACCGCGTTCGTTCAACCAGCATTCAGGAAGGGCCGCGTGGCGAAACAAGTGTGAGTGTTGATTATTCTAATTACGAAGATGTGAATGGAGTAATGATCCCGAAGTCGGTTATGATCCCTCTCGGTCCAGGCATGAGCATGGAAATGAAGGTTCAATCCGCTGCCTATGATTCAGAAGAAGTCACACCGGACATGTTCCAGTAAGCACTTCTGGTATTACGAATAGAAAGGTCGCCATTTGGCGGCCTTTTTTTATGCCCGCTTCTTGTAGGCATTCACCAGATAGATACCACTCAATATGCCCAAGATGCCAATGATGTGTGCCCAAGTAAGTATCTCCCCATCCGCTGCTCCCCAAGCCAGGGCAACGATAGGGACGAGGTATGTTATGCTGGCGGCATACAACGCCGATGCCTTTTTGATCAAATAATTGAAAAGGATAATGGCCAATCCCGTACCCATTACGCCTAAGATCAATACAAAACCTACGCTCGACCAGGCCTTTGGGTCGGTGTTGAGGATGTAAATGAAATCGGTAAAGAAAAATAGACCAATGGCAGCAGGAACTCCAGCAATGACCAAGGCCAATAAAGTAATGGTGATACTATCCAGATGCTGCAGTTTTGCATTGATGGTGTTGATTCCCACCGCATACATCATCGAGGCCAACACCGGTAGTATGGCGTATGGCCAATTGTCCCCGAGAGCCACATTTTCCGTCGGGTTGATCATATAGATTGCGCCCATCAATCCCATGGCAATACCCAAGATCTGAAGGATACGCACGCGGGTTTTGAACATGATGGAACCCACTATGAGGGTGAATAGCGGAGTCAGGGAGTTCGTGATCCCACCGATCGAACTATCAATATACATCAGCGCCCAGGCAAAGAGGATGTAAGGGAGTCCATTCCCAAAGAGCGCCACCAAGGTGAGTGCCGGTGCATCAGCCTTCCTAAAATTTTTGAGTCTTCTCCATCCAATGCCCAGAATGAAAAGCGTTGCAAAGACCAACCGGAGGAGAGCCACCTGCATGCCATCGAAAGCTTCTAGACCCTTCTTCATCAAGATGAATGAACTGCCCCAGGTAAGGGCTAAGAGTACGAATATGCTCGCATTTATAAGTGGTTGATTGCTTTTCACGCAGCAAAAGTAGACCAACTCTTTTGATGCAGTATCTATCTCGAGTTCATTATTCTTTATGAGAATGCCAATAGCCCATTAATCCAAGCCTTACCCTCAAACATTCTTGCCGTTCATGCCTTATCTTTGCAAGGCAAAATACGCGCAGATGAAAGCTTTGTGGATCAGACGAATGATTCGTCTCGAATTAGTGCTCATTTTCTTAGTGATTCTCGCCGGTAGCGTTGTTCGCATGACCGGGTCTGGAATGGGGTGTCCCGATTGGCCAAAGTGCTTCGGATACATGATTCCACCTACTGAAGAGTCGCAGGTACTGTGGACCGCTGGAAGGTCCTATGAATCCGGACAAATGATCGTGCACGACGAAGCGATGTTCTCCGCAAAGGAGAGTTTTACCTCTGGAGAAGAGTTCAATTCGGATCATTGGGAGAAGTACACGAAGCACGACTATGCCATCTTCAACGCTACACATACGTGGGTGGAATATATCAACCGACTCCTCGGTGCGGCGAGCGGAGTTCCAATGTTGATCTTGTTTGTCCTCAGTTTCTTTTGGATGCGAAAGAGACCTGTATTCCTATTGTTTTCCGCCGCTGGTCTTTTTCTACTCGGGTTCGAGGCTTGGTTGGGCAAGGAGGTAGTTGACGGCAACTTGATACCAGGACAGATCACCTATCACATGATGGGGGCCTTTTCCATTGTGGTGGTCCTTACCATCTTCTTGAAGCGCGCGAGTCAGAAGGATCCAATAGATCTACCGATATCGAGGAACATCATCCTCGTTGCCCTGCTTTTAATGCTGGTACAAACGGTGTTGGGGACGCAGGTTCGCGAACAAGTGGATATGCTTACCAAGCAATACGGCGAAGGAGCAAGCAGAGAAGGCTGGGTATCTCAGATAGATTTCATGATCTATGTACACCGTACGGCATCCCTGTTGGTTACGGGATTGATCGCCTATATCTGGTGGAAATTGAGAAGTCTAGGAACCAAGGTTCGCTTTATTCAATGGGCGTTGACCTTCGCTGTTTTCTCCATTCTCTCAGGTGCGATCTTATTCTACTTCGATCTGCCTAAGGTGTTACAACCGCTCCACTTGCTCTTATCGGCCGGAATCATTTGCGCCCTTACCTGGGGAATGATTCGCCGCCCTGGAATGTCATCTTAAATGTAGGTAGGGTCGTCGAAGTCGATATCTGCCAAAACCGCGACGGCATGTTCCCAAGCTTCTGCTGGGATTCTGACTTGGATGGCTATCCAGCCACCGTGCATCACATTCATGGAGGTGTTAAGTAATACGCATGGAATACCTTCCGCTTCAAGTCTTCCGCGAGCGATGTGCGCGCGAGACCAGCTGGAGTATTCTGCGACGGTTACTTGTTTTTCCATTTAGTGGTTTCCATCAAGTGGATTACCTCTTCGGCCATGTACTCATTTACTGGCTTGAGGGAGTCGGCATTTGGACTAGAAGCAAAATAGACTACGCCCCTCAGGAAGTGATCGGTGCTATCTGTCACGAAGAATTGGGTGGTCGTAGCTGCCTCACCTCTCATTCGATATAGTAGTCCATATACCTTTGTTGAATCGTTCTGGTAGAGCTGCTCACCGATACCATCCGCTTTAACCGTATGCGTGTAGGCAAGTTCACGAGCTTCGTTTAGGAGTCTTTCAATGTTCCCTTCAACCGGTTTATAAGTGAGCTGGACCTTAGCGCGGATATCTGGATAGACGATATTTCCCCAACAGTATCCTCTAGGCTCATCCTGCCATTGGGCATGTTGATTTATCTCGAAGGTGTACGGGCAATCACTGGAGTCGTTCCATAGGCTGTACTCCTTGCTGGGAACATCTATCCTGGGATAGGCATAGGGTAGAGGTGTGCCGCTATCTTCGCAGGCAATGACAAGTAGGGATAGGATGGTAAGAAATAGTCCGTGTTTAATCTTCATCTTCTTCATTCTCTTCCTCAGGAGCAATAGTTACTTTGATCCGCTTGATGCGTCTTTGATCTACTGCTTCGATGGTGAACCTAAATCGTCCGAATTCCTCTACGTAGCCCTTCTCTGGGAAGTTACCAGAGAGTTCCAGTACGAGTCCGGCCAGTGTATCGGCTTCACCTTTTACTTTTTCAAAGGGTTCGTCGTTCAGTTCAAGAACGCGATAGAAATCGGTGATCTGCGTTTTACCTTCGAATACATAGTTCTCATCGTCCAATTTAGAGTAGACGAGTTCCTCTACATCGAATTCATCCGAAATATCGCCAACGATCTCCTCGATCACGTCTTCCAACGTTACGATGCCGTCGGTTCCGCCAAATTCATCGACCACCACGGCAAGGTGGATCTTCTTTTCTTGGAATTCCTTCAATAGATCATCGATCTTCTTGCTTCCAGGAACAAAGAATGGATCCCTGAGTAGGTCTTGCCAATTGAAATCATCCGGTGCATCGATGTGTGGAAGTAGGTCCTTGATATAAAGGACACCAATGATCACGTCGGAATTATCTCGATAAACAGGGATCCTAGAATAGCCACTTTCGAGAACGGTCTTCATGATATTCGGGAACGATTCCACAACATCAAAGGCCACAACATCCGTTCTGGGCTTCATGATCTGTTTTACCGTAGTGGATCCAAATCGGACGATGCCACGCAGAATCTTCTGTTCATCGGCCGAAGTGTTCTCATCTTCGGTAAGGTCAAGGGCTTGTTCCAGTTCATCCATGGATATACCACTCGATTTTCGAGGCTTGGATAAAGCTCTACCGGTAGATGTGAGAACCTTGGTGAAGGGCTTGAGGATCTTCGTTGCACTATAGGTTGGCTTGGCCATGAAGCGTGCAAACGACAAATTGTGCGTATTGGCGTAAACCTTTGGAAGGATCTCACCAAATAGGAGAATGAGGAATGTGATGGCTATCAACTCGATCAATATGCCCAATTCGGGGTGCTCCCCAAAGTCGAATATCTGATTGGTCAGATAGGACGACAACAACACGATCCCAATATTGATGAAATTATTGTTGACCAGTATGGTGGCTAGAAGCTGCTCTGGATTGTCGAGAAGCTTGAGGATCACTTTATCCCTGGGGTCGTCATCGTTATTCAAACCTTGTTTATCGTTTGGAGTAAGTGAAAAGAAGGCAACTTCAGAACCTGAAACCAAGGCAGAGCCAAGGAGTAGGAGTCCCAATACGATAAAGGGAATGATAAGTGTGGGGTCGAATGAGTTTATCGACGATTGAAGAAAGGAACTCGGGTCTGGGTCCAATACTCGTGGTTTTGGTTAGAACTTGGATCAGAATGGTAGATCGTCATCATCATCAGATCCGGTAGGGAAGTCACCTCCTGCATCATTAGAAGTTGGCGTAGGTCCAGCCTGACTTGCCGCTGGTGTAGGAGCTGGAGAGGCTTGTCGAGGTCCGTTACTTTCTCCCTTTGGAGTTAGCATGGTCATGTTGTCGGCTTGGATCTCGGTAGCGTATTTGGTCTGACCATCTTGATCCTGCCATGAGCGTGTTTTGATCCTACCTTCAATGTACACCTTGTCTCCTTTGTTGAGGTACTTTTCACATACCTCGGCGAGACCGCGGCGACCAACTACGATGTTGTGCCACTCGGTAGATTCAACTTTATTTCCCTCTCTATTCTTGTAGGATTCAGTCGTGGCAATTGGGAACTTCACCAATTTCCCACCGCCTTCGAAATCGCGGGTTTCTGGGTCTTTTCCGAGGTTGCCAATAAGCATGACTTTGTTGAGTGAACCGGACATAGGATCGAGTTGAAAATGAATGCGTTTCTATCAAAGGTAGCAAATCAGGATTCGCTATCCATGTGCAAAGGTAGGAGAATATCATCTAGCCACTGGCGAATTGGGCGCGGAAATGCCAACTGGTCTATTTCATCCCAAGTTCGATGCGTTAGATCCTCGACGCGAAGGGCTTTCACCTCTTTGAGAAGTACATGGTGTATCTCGATATGTAGCTTGCGATGTGAGAGAAGGTGAGTTACTTTATATACGGATGTATGGGTTTCAGCGTCAGGAGGTAGGCCGATCTGAGAGGGGTGGGAGGGTGCCAATTCATGCAGACCTTTCCAAATGCTTTTCGTGTCTCTTTTGCGAACGAAGAGTCCATCGGCGGAGGATATAGCCGTGTAGACGAGCTCCTGTTCTTTGATCTTCGTCTTTTTGAGCTTGATCGGTCGGATGTGTGTAGTGTTGTTTTCCCTTGCCTTGCAGGCTGCTTCCCAGGGACATTCGATGCACTTAGGGTTCTTTGGTGTGCAAATGAGCGCCCCGAGCTCCATTATCGCTTGATTGTGTTGAGCCGGTGGGTTATCCTTGATGAGCTCGGTCGCCACACGTTCTATCTCCTGTTTGCCTTCCGCGATATTCACAGGTGCGTCGAGGTCGATGAGTCTCGCGATCACGCGATTTACGTTTCCATCAACTACTGCTCTTTCCTCATCGTGGACAAAGGAGGAAACGGCTGATGCGGTGTAAGGTCCAACTCCCGGTACGTTTATCCATTCCTCATAATTCGAAGGGAATCCATTTTCTGCAATGTGCTTTGCTCCCTTGTGAAGGTTCCTTGCTCTACTGTAATATCCCAATCCTTCCCATCGTTTTAGAACCTCATCTTCCTTTGCTTTAGCTAGATCTTGCACTGTAGGGAAGGCCTCCAAGAAGGTGTGGAAATAGGGTAGTCCTTGGTTCACACGTGTTTGCTGCAGGATGACCTCTGATAACCAAATGGGGTAGGGGTCTTTTGTTTTCCGCCACGGGAGGTCTCTTCCAGATTGTTGATACCAGTCACGAAGTGCAGCAGATAAATTCACGGAATTATTTGTTTTTGAAGTGATTACAGAACGTAGAAAAACCAAGAGAGGTTTAGGATTTAGAAAAAAAGGGCTATATTTGCGCCCTCAAAAATAAGCAGTTAATCTGTCGCTAACACTTAATATACAGGAACGATGACTAAAGCGGATATCGTTGGGAGAATCTCAGACAAGACGGGCATGGAAAAGGCCGACGTACAGGCGGTTGTTGAAGGCTTCATGCGTGAAGTGAAAAACGGCCTTGAGTCTGGAGACAACGTATACCTGCGTGGTTTTGGCAGCTTCATCATTAAGAAGCGTGCTCAGAAGACAGGACGCAATATCTCTAAGAACACAACTTTGGTAATCCCGGCTCATTACATCCCAGCATTTAAGCCGGCGAAAGTTTTTGCTGAGAGCGTGAAGGACAAGGTTCCAGTAAAGGAATAATTCAGAATCAAGGATCTAGATGAAATCAGGACAAATCATCGCTATCGCTTCAGCTGTTGTATTGACAGGGCTGTTGTTCATTGCTCCGAGAACGGTTGAGCGCAATGAGCAGGCTGCTACTACTTCGGTGGAAGAGGGTCATGATCATGATCACGACCATGAGGGCGAGGAGGGTGCTGAGGATCTGGATGCAAAGGTTCAAAAGGCGGTAGAGATCATTCAAAGCGGCGAACAACCACCAATGGTGGCGATTGGTATGCTGCGTGAGGTATTGGAAGAGGATCCACAGAATCTCGGTGCATTGTACTGGATGGGTGAATTTTCCATGATGTCTGGTCAGTTCGATAAAGCTGAAGGTCGTTTCCAAACGATGTTGGCTATCGATCCGGCGAATGCTCTAGCTGCAAAGAAATTAGCGGAGGTTTATGTAGCAACCGACCGCGTTCCACAGGCTATCGAATTGCTTGAGAACTTCGTGGGAGAACATACAAATCAATCGGGTACCGAGGAGCTTAAGGCTTACCTCGCGGAGATCCGAGAACAATAATTCATTAAAATATTTCAGCTATGCCAAGCGGAAAGAAAAGAAAGCGTCATAAGATGGCAACGCACAAGCGTAAAAAGCGTTTGCGCAAGAATCGCCACAAGAAGAAGTAATTCTTAGCGGAGTTAATTCTTTGACCCCGAAGCACCGCCATAGCAGGTGCTTTCGGTGTTTCACGCCATCTTAGGACAAGGTGGCCATTTATGACTAAAAACATTTGAAGTGCGTAATGAACTAATCATCCATTCTCGCGAGAGCGAGGCGGTGATCGCACTTCTCCAAGACGGTAAACTCACAGAACTCCATACCGAAAGCGATGATGATCGCTTTTCAGTAGGAGATATCTACATCGGACGTGTTCGCAAGCTTGCTAAAGGCTTGAACGCAGCGTTTGTAGATGTGGGTTATGAAAAGGATGCGTTCTTGCATTACCACGACCTCGGGCCGCAGGTCAAGTCGTGGCATTCATTCCTAAAACGCACCCAAACCGGTAAGCAGCACAGCAACATCACCAACTTCAAGATGGAGTCCTTGATCCAAAAGGACGGCAGCGTTGAAGAGGTTTTGAAGCCAGGGCAAAACGTCGTGGTACAAATAGCAAAAGAGCCTATTTCCACGAAAGGCCCGAGAATTACTTCCGAGATCTCACTCGCAGGTAGATTCATCGTGCTCGTGCCGTTTACCAATCGCATCTCTGTTAGTCAGAAGATACGCGACCGAAAGGAGAAGGATAGACTACGTAAGCTGGCTACTAGCATTCAGCCTAAAGGCTTCGGCATCATCGTAAGAACGGTGGCCGAAGATAGAACCACAGCTGAGCTAGAAGCAGATCTGAAGGATCTTTTGAAGAAGTGGCGCATCATGCACCGCCAACTCAAAAAAGCCAAGGCTCCAGCCCGTGCTCTAAGCGAACTGAACCGCGCATCCGCATTCTTGCGTGATGTCTTCAATGATGCCTATGAGCGTATCGTTGTGGACGACCAAGAGTTGTATAACGAAATCCGTGAGTACATCGAATCGATCGCTCCGGAACGCGTGGAGATCGTAAAGTATTTCGACGGGAAAACGCCTATCTTCCAGCATTTTGGCGTAGACCGGCAGATCAAGTCGAGCTTCGGCCGCTCTGTTTCTATGACCAAAGGTACCTACCTGATCATCGAGCATACGGAAGCGATGCACGTTATCGACGTGAATAGTGGTAACCGCTCGAATCAAGGTGAGTCTCAAGAAGACAATGCATTAGCAGTGAATTTGATCGCCGCCCAAGAGATCGCACGCCAACTTCGGCTCCGCGATATGGGAGGTATCATCGTGATCGACTTCATCGATATGCACAAAGGCGAGAACCGAAAGATCCTTCACGAGAAGCTGAGGGAGATCATGAAGTCAGATCGAGCCAAACACAAGATCTTACCTCCATCTCGCTTCGGACTTATCGAAATCACTCGTCAACGCGTCCGTCCAGAGATGAATATCCCAACCCGGGAAGAAGATCCAGACAGCCTCGTTGAAGCCCCGATCCTCATCATCGATGATATCGAACATTCCATCCAACGCATTGCGCAAGATGGTATCAAGAAGATCTTCCTTCACGTGCATCCATTTATCCATTCGTATATCACGAAAGGTATTTGGTCATCCCTGAGGAAGCAATGGCAACGCAGGCACAAGGTGAAGCTCACCGTCATTCCTCGCGATGCCTACAAGACCCTCGAGTATAAGTTCTTCGATAAAGATGATCAGCAGATCGAACTGAAGAAGATCAACCGACTCGACGAGAAGATAGAAAGGGTGTTGGAAGACGATCCGAGTTCAAACGACGGGTCGAATCATCAAGAACCTAAGAAGAAGCAACCTAAGAAGAGTTCAAACCGCTCGAATCGCAATTCGAGCAAGAATAACTCCAATAAAGGGGATTCTCAGAAGTCATCGTCGAATAAGCCCGCCGCAAGCGAGAAGAGTTCCGGTCAACAGGGATCCAATAGCAAGAGCTCCAACAATAGGAGTTCTAATCAGAACAGATCCAATCAGAATAATTCGAATCAGAAGAACGCCGGACAGAAGTCTTCTAACCGATCGAATTCATCTCAAAAGCAAGACGAGAACAAACAGGAATCAAGCAAGCAAGGCTCTGCCAAGCGCGATCAGCAACAAGGTCAGAATAAAGGTCAAGCTCAGAAGCAAGACCAAAATCAAGATCAAAAGGCGGATCAGAACAACGACCCAAAGAAGGATACCAACAGGGGGAATTCTTCAGGTCAGCAAAAGAGATCAAGTGCATCCAACACATCCCGATCTCGCAGAAGCAAGCCGAAAGAGGATTCCAATCAGCAAGGTCAACCTGAGCAAAAAGATCAGCAAAAGCAAGATCGACCTTCGAGTTCAAACGATAAGGATCCGAGAACTCAGCAAGACCAAAAGAAGTCTCAAGATCAACCTAAGAACGATCAAGAACAAGGTCAGAAAAAGGAAGGTCCAAAGAGACGACCACAAAAGAAGGAGGAGCCACATTCAGACAAATCCAATCAACAGAGTGAGAAGAAGTCTGATGATCCAAAAGGTCCAGCACCACAGGAAAAGCAAGAACCTTCTAATCAGGTGTCACGTAAAGATGATCCCAACAGGCCAGATCAAAACGAGCCAAAGTCTTGATCTAGTTTTTTTTAACATGAACCCGAGAAGAACCCCGACTAACTTGTTGGGGTTTTTCATTTCTGAGCCCATGGTTCCCAAAAGTAAATATTGATACTTTCGAAGTGATGAATGAGCGGAAGATATATGACCTGAACGAAGCCCGAGAAGTGGTGCGAAAGTATTGCGCATACCAGGAGCGAAGTCAGAGGCAGGTCCGCGACCGACTTTACAAAATGGGACTCAAGGAAGAGGCTGTTGAGCTTCTCATTTCAGAATGTATCCAAGAGAATTTCTTGAACGAAGAACGCTTCGCAAGAGCCTTCGTGCGCGGAAAACACAACATTAAAGGCTGGGGTAGAACGCGACTTGAGCGCGAGTTGAAGTTCCACGATGTGAGTGAGTATGTGCTTCGCAAGGCGTTTAGTGAGATCGATGACGATGCATATGATGAAAAGCTTCATCAACTCGCTCAAAAGCGCTGGAATGAACTCAAGGAAACCAATCGATTCGTCCGCGGTAAGAAAACTGTGGATTACCTGATCAGAAGAGGGTATGAATCCGACTCCGTTTGGGAGATCGTTCACGGATACATCAACGGAGCGTCTGGATCCGACGAATAACTTCCTGGATGTCTTCATCGGTTACGTCCAGGTGTGTCACCATACGCAATAACGTTGGACTCATCGCAATGATCTGTATATCCAATTCACCCAATTTCCGCATCCACTCCTGAGCGTTGAACTCAGGCTTCAGTTCAAAGATCACAATGTTGGTCTCTACCGGCTTTACCTTGGCAACGCATGGATGTTCACCCAAGGCCCTTCCGAGTTCAGACGCTCGCTTGTGGTCATCAGCCAACCTCTCGATATGGTGGTCGAGCGCATAGATCCCAGCAGCAGCCAAATACCCCGCTTGTCGCATTCCTCCGCCAAAGCGCTTCCTGATCCTGTTAGCAGCAATGATGAAATCGTTGGAGCCCAGTAGTAACGATCCAACCGGACAGCCCAGGCCCTTGGATAAACAGATAGAAATGGAATCGAAAAGCGAACCATAATCCTTCGGCGATTCGTTCTTGGCAACCAATGCATTGAACAGTCGAGCCCCATCCAAGTGGTAAGGAAGTCCGTGTTCCTTTGCCACCTTGCCTATGGCCTTTAGTTCGTTTAGATCCATGCACGTACCACCACCTTTGTTGCTGGTGTTTTCCATGCTGATCAATCCAGTAGGGCAAGCATGCACATCTGCATACCCGTTGATCAAACCGCGTACTTCATCTGCCGTGATGTGGCCATAATCGTCTCCAGCGGTGCGGATCTGTAAGCCTGAGTTGAACGCCGCTCCACCACCTTCGTAGTTGTAGATGTGGGCATGCTTGTGACAAATCACCTCATTGCCTGGAATGGTGTGAACATTGAGCGCAATTTGGTTGGTCATCGTGCCGGAAGGACAAAACAGAGCGTCTTCCATCCCAAACATCTTCGCAGCCTTTACCTCGAGCGCTCTAACCGTGGGGTCGTGTTCCAACACGTTATCTCCAACCGCCGCATTGAACATGGCTTCAATCATTGGCTTCCCTGGCTTGGTTACGGTGTCGCTTCTTAGATCGATGGTAGACATAGAGGTGAAATTTGAGATGAAAGTAAGGAAAAAGAGAGAGCTGACGAGCGGACCACCCAACCATCCGACTATTCGATCATCCGACAATCCGACTCTCCAACCAGCCCCTACTCAACCTCCCTATTTCACACTTTCTTTCCTTACTTTTGCGCTCTATGGTAGGAACGGATCAACTCAAGCAACTTCAAGAAAGGTTGAAATCTCTGCGAGGCTATTTGCGCCTTGAAGAGAAGCGCATTCAGATCGCCAACGAGGAAGAACGTACAGGCGACCCTAGCTTCTGGGATGACCCTAAAGAAGCTGAAAAGACCATGCGTTTTATCCGTGAACTGAAGTTCTGGGTAGAAGGGTATGAGAAGGTTGCCAATTTGGTAGATGAGCTTGAACTCGGACTCGAATTCCTCAAAGAAGGTGGCATGTCGGAGGATGAGGTGAAAGAGATCTACGATAAAGCCAAGAGCCTCATCGAAGACCTCGAGTTCCGAAACATGCTTTCGGGTGAGGAAGACAAGCTTTCGGCTGTTCTTCAGATCACCGCTGGTGCGGGCGGAACAGAGTCGTGCGACTGGGCAGGAATGCTCATGCGCATGTACTTGCGATGGGCAGAAAGATCCGGACATAAAGTTAGAGAACTCAACTATCAAGAAGGTGATGTGGCCGGCGTGAAGACCGTTACCCTCGAGATAGATGGTGAATATGCATTTGGCTATCTGAAAGGAGAGAACGGCGTGCATCGCTTGGTCCGAATTTCTCCTTTTGATTCCAATGCCCGCCGACATACATCCTTCGTTTCTGTGTACGTGTATCCATTGGTTGATGATACCATCGAGATCGATGTGAATCCATCCGACATCTCGTGGGATACCTTCCGTAGCTCAGGTGCAGGTGGACAGAATGTAAACAAGGTTGAAACGGGCGTGCGACTCCATCACGAGCCTTCTGGGATAGTGATCGAAAACACGGAAACTCGTTCGCAACACCAAAACCGCGAAAAAGCGATCCAGCTTTTGAAGTCGAGACTCTACGAAAAAGAGATCGAAGAACGCAATGCCAAACGTGCAGAGATCGAAGCCGGAAAGAAGAAGATCGAGTGGGGTTCGCAGATCAGAAATTACGTGCTTCACCCATATAAACTGGTGAAAGACGTGCGCACGGGTGTTGAAACAGCACAGACGGATCACGTGCTCGATGGCGACATCGATGCCTTCCTCAAAGCTTTCCTCATGGCCGAAGGTCAAGGGGTGGAAGTGGACGAAGAAGAAATGGACTAGATCGTTCATTCATCAAAGACATCTTTTCCCTAGCTACATTCGTATATTGGTTACGATGAAGCTATCAATGAATTCGTTCTGTTGCCCATTCCTCTGGGTAATGGCCCTATTCTTATGGGGTGGTTCGGCGCTTGCCCAAGCTCCCTTCATTCCCAACGAAGGGCAGTGGCTAGATGATGATCTCTTCAGAGCGAAATTCGGACATACCCAAGTGCATGTAGGTAGTGATCATCTCGCTTTTACCCAGGTGCTTATCGAAGACGATGAATATGGGGTTCACCACCGTATCACAGGAGGTCATCATTACCGGATGAATTTTGTCAATGGTCAAGAGCCCACCATTCAAACCGCCGGGCAAAGCGATCATTACTTAAATTTCTTCCTTGGACACCGTTCAAATTGGCGCACAGAGATCTATGCCGTTGACGAGGTGCAACTTAAAGAACTTTATCCCGGCGTGACGCTCAAGGCCTACCACAAGTACGGTCAGTTTAAATACGATCTCCTCACCGATGACGCTCGCGATCTAGCCCAAGTGAAATTCTACTATGAAGGAGCCGAAAACGTCGAGATCGTTGATGGCAGATTGCATGTACTCACTTCCGTTGGTGAGGTAATCGAAGTAAGGCCCTATGCGTATCACCCAGACAGCAAGAAGGCCATCAAAGCTGAATTCTCCTTGAACGGTGATACGCTGTCATTTAAGCTAGAGGAAGGGTATGACGGTCCCATCGTTCTCGATCCAACCTTCATCTTTTCTACCTATACCGGCTCGGCCGAGGATAATTGGGGATATTCCGCAACGTACGACCCTTCAGATAGCAGTGTATACGCAGCAGGTATCGTTTTAGATGCACTTCCATATCCCTATACTCCCGGTGCATTCGACACCACTTTCAATGGAGGTTACAGTGATGTCGTTATCTCTAAGTTCAGTCCGGATGGAAAACAGTTGATCTATTCGACCTACCTAGGAGGTTCATCGGCAGAGCAACCCAGTAGTATCATTGCCGATTCAACAGGCAGACTGATCGTTCTTGGCACTACAGGGTCGGCTAATTTTCCAACTACCACTACGGCCTACGATACTACCTTCAATGGCGGGCCTGGTCAGGTAGTCAATCAATTCAACTACGCCAATTCGAGCGATGTTTTCGTGACCGTCTTCAATCCAACAGGAACCGCTCTTTATGGCAGCACCTTGATAGGAGGGAGTGGCATGGATGGATTGAATGTGGAGATGGCTACAAATTATGGCGATTGGGTGAGAGGTGAAGTGATCCTGTCTCCAACCAATACTATCTTGATCGCCACATCGACCAATAGCACCGATATTCCGGTAGTTGATAATTACATCTCACCGGGAGCAGGTGGGCAAGATGCCTGGCTTCTCGAGCTTCCTCTTGAATGTGATACACTATTATGGAGTACCACATACGGCGGTTCGAACGATGATGCAGGTTTTGGAATTCGCGTTTCACCAAGCGGACAATTCATTTACTTGGCAGGGTCTACAGAATCCTCTGCGCTTGATGGAAGTGCTGGAGGTGCACATTCTACGAACCACGGTGGTAGAGATGGTTTTGTGACTCGTTTCAATGCCAATACCAGTACACCGGCAAGTGCTACATTCAATGGTACTTCGGATTACGATATGACCTTCATGATGGACCTCGATAGGAATGGAAATGTGTACCTATTCGGTCAAACGTTGGGCAATTATCCCACATCTCCAGACTTGATCAGCGAGCAATTTAGCTCCGTGTTCGTTCACGAATTTGGTCCAGATCTCCTCATCGATAAACGAGCACTAGCATTTGGGAATAAGATCAATGGAAGTCTCGCTATTTCTCCCACAGCATTTACGGTTGATGCTTGCGGAGATGTCTATTTAAGTGGATGGGGTGGCAATACCAATTTGGTTCCGTCTACCACGAGGAATATGTTCATCACTCCAGATGCGTATTTGGATACGACAGATGGAAGTGACCTCTACTTCGCAGTGATCGATGCGGGTTTCAAGCGGTTCAATTATGCCACCTTCTTCGGGGCTATTGGTAACAACAGGCATGAACACGTGGATGGGGGAACTTCTAGATTCGATTCGAGAGGAGTGATGTACCAGGCCACCTGCGCGGGCTGCGGAGGTTCGAACCAATTCCCAACCTTCCCCAATGATGTATACTCAAGGGTCAACGGCAATTCCAATTGCAATATGGCCATCACCGTGATTGCCTTCGAACAACAAGATGCGTCGGTAGTTATCTCCGCTCCCGATACCGTTTGTTCACCTTTTCAATTCACGGCAGTAGATACCATTACAGGTGCGGATATCGTGATCTGGGATTTTGGTGGAGGCGATATCGATACATCCTTTGCCGTTCCAACGCGAGCCTACACCACACCAGGAACGTATTCCATTCAGGTTATAGCATTGGACACGAATTGCGGTTCTTCCGATACCGCCACTGTCACCTTCGAAGTTGTAAATCCCACGGCATCTGCCAACTTCAGCGTAAGTTATGATCCGTGTGACCCAAACTATGAGGTCGATTTTATTACCCCAAGTGGCAGCGCTATCTACTACTGGGATTTTGGTGATGGGAGAGGAGATACCACAACGGGCGATGTAACACACAACTATTTGTTGTCAGGCACCTATCAGGTTACATTGATCGCCGTTGCCTCCAACTGCTTTGGCTCAGCTGCTGATACCGTCACCGCCACCGTTAGTTTCTTCGAAGCTCCTCAAGCGCCGGACATCGACTTTTTCTACGACGGATGCACGAATCAAGGTGAATTGAGACTTTCTGCAGATACCACTGGATGGGATACATTCACTTGGCAGTTGAGCGACGGTCAAGGATTTCAAGGTCCGTTTGTGGTTACCCAAGCCGCGACGGGCACGATTACCGTCACATTAACGGTAACGGATACCAATTGCAATAGGACGGTAACCGTAACGGAAACCTATCAACTCAGAGCAGATGCGGTGAATTTCTCCGGCAATGTACCGAACGTCTTTACTCCGGATGACGATGGCATCAATGATTACTTCCAGCTCCAAGAAGGATTCGTACCCAACAGTCTAACTGCTTTTAGCATCAAGGTGTACGATAGATGGGGACAGGAGGTGTTCGCCAGTAAAGACATCAGCTTCAAATGGAATGGAAGGGTAAATGACCGGCCATTAACAGAAGGTGTGTACTTTTGGATCGTTGAATCGAACTCCCGCTGTGGAGATGGAATCAAGGAAAATGGTGTTGTACACATAATGTTATCCGAAAAATGATCAAGGTATACCATAACCCACGTTGCGGTAAGTCGCGCGAAGCACTGAAGTATCTAGACGAAAAAGGACTGGAATACGAGGTGGTTGAATACATGAAGGAGCCACTAACAGCAGGTCAGCTTGAAGGGGTTCTAGAACAGCTAGATATGAATGCTGATGAACTTATCCGTACCAATGAAGCTATTTGGAAGGAAGAGTTCAAGGGTAAGGAACTCGATGATGAAGAGCTCATTCTCGCCATGATCGAACACCCAAAGTTGATGCAAAGGCCTATCGTTGTGAAGGGGAATAAGGCGGTTGTCGCTCGACCGGCAGAAGAGATAGAGAACTTGCTCTGAAGCACGAACTACACGAAATAAAAAGTCCCGCCATTGGCGGGACTTTTCTATTTGAAGGAAGGTGAGATTACATACTTCCGATCATCTTTTCCGGACGAACCCACTCGTCGAACTGAGCATCGGTCAATAGCTCCAACTCAACAGCCGCCTCGCGCAATGTCTTGCCTTCAGCGTGGGCCTTCTTCGCGATCTTCGCCGCATTCTCATAACCAATGTGCGTGTTCAAGGCCGTAACGAGCATCAAGCTGTTCTCAAGGTGATTCTTGATCATGCTGTGATTCGGCTCAATGCCTACAACACAATTGTCGGTAAATGAAACACAAGCATCACCGATCAAGCGAGCACTTTCGATCACGTTACGGGCCATCATCGGCTTGAATACGTTCAATTCAAAGTGTCCAGTAGCACCACCAACGCTTACCGCAGTATCGTTGCCAATTACTTGGGCAGCCACCATGGTGATAGCCTCTGGCTGAGTTGGATTCACCTTACCTGGCATGATAGAAGAACCAGGCTCGTTGCTTGGGAGGTTCAATTCGCCAATGCCACAACGCGGACCAGAACCCAGCATACGGATGTCGTTGCCGATCTTCATCAAGCTAACAGCTAGTCGCTTGAATGCACCGCTCAATTCTACCATCGCATCATGTGCGGCCAGTGCCTCGAACTTGTTAGGTGCTGTTACAAATGGAAGTCCAGTTAGATCGGCGATCTTCTGAGCCACCAATACATCATACCCTTTCGGCGTGTTCAAACCGGTTCCCACAGCCGTTCCACCCAGTGCTAGCTCGCGTACCATCTCCAAGGCGTTCTTTACTGCGCGAATGCCATTGTTCAATTGCTGAACGTATCCGCTGAACTCCTGACCCAAGGTCAGTGGAGTGGCGTCCATGAAGTGGGTTCTACCGGTCTTCACGATATCCTTGTACTCCTCGCTTTTCGCTTGAAGTGCGTCGCGAAGTTTCTCTACACCCGGAATGGTGTTCTCTACCGTGATCTTGTACGCAGCAATGTGCATCGCGGTTGGAAAGGTGTCGTTAGAAGACTGCGACTTGTTCACGTCATCGTTCGGGTGAAGAGCCTTCTTGTCATCGGTCAATGAACCACCATTGATCACGTGTGCACGGTTGGCGATCACTTCGTTACAGTTCATGTTACTCTGTGTGCCTGAACCGGTTTGCCATACCACTAATGGGAAGTGATCTTCCAATTTCTGATCCAAGATCTCATCGCAGGCCTTTCCGATCAAGTCCGACTTCTCATTCGGTAAAACACCGAGTTCTGCATTGGCTTGAGCAGCTGCCTTTTTCAAGTAGGCAAAAGCGTGAATGACCTCTCTAGGCATGGAGGCTTCAGGACCGATCTTAAAGTTATTGCGGCTGCGCTCTGTTTGCGCACCCCAGTAAGCATCAGCAGGGACTTTCACTTCTCCCATTGTGTCGTGCTCCGAGCGGTATTCCATGAGTTCTTGTTATTTATTGGATTCGAATTCGATTCTTTTATTGTATCAAAAGCATGGTTGCATAAGCGGGTATCAAGCTGAGCACAAGCGCTAATAAGGCTCTACCCAGATACTTTCCAGTGGATATCTTGCTCATCTTCCAAATAGCCATGATGTGGTAGGCGAAAAGCACACAAGCCATCGAAAAAGCCCCAGCGCCCATCGCTCTATTAAGCTCCATCCATTCATCCGTTTCAAGCGGAACCTCTCCCTGAAAACCATACAAGGCATTGGGTTCTATGATACTGGCAAAAAGAGGAAAAGCGATCAAGCCTAAGCCGATGGCCGACAATAAGAAAGCAATAGAAATAGCGCGATTGACCATACTTCTGATTGAGCGTCAAAAATACAACCTATGAGAGGTTTGAATAAGTGGAAAGGAGATATTTCTGAAGATAATCTTTTAAAGGTGTAGCAGAGAAAGTCAAGATTAGTTAATTTAGCGGCCGTTAATCACTTTGAGATATGAAATTCGTAGGATTCCTCATTTTCTTGTTGATCGCCCTAATGGGATTTTCAATGTTGATCTTCTTGGCCCTTTTTGTGGGCTACTGGATCACTCTAACTACTATCGAAAGATTCAAGCCTGAGCTTGCTAACAAGATGGTAGGACACAAGGAGTAGCCTCGCGCATTCCTACGATGAACCGAAAGATATAGTCCCGGTGAGCACTTGCCTACCGGGATTTTTTGTTTTCTACTTGAGCTCGGTGACGATCACCGTGTCGGTTTCCAAACGCGTATTCGCAAACTGGGAAAGCTTGCGCGTCGCTTCAATGCGCTCGGCCTCAGATAAGTTGAGGTCGGTTTTGAATCGAACCATCAGATTGCATAAGGTATCCTGACGAGCATTGGATAGTTGAAGCTGACCAGCATAGATCTGATCGAACTGTGGGTTGTAGACCTTGATCTCTTCAATGAATGTGGCAGGCAATCCACCATCTTGCATCTTGCGGATCTGCGAACGAAGCCGCTCTATCTCTTGATTCTTGCTTTCAAGTGTATTCTGACTGCTCAGTAGAGTGGTAGTTAGCTCTGTCAAGCCCGGGCCATCCCAGCCGCCATCGGCCTCTTCAACGATGCGGAATTGTAAATCCTCCAGGCCCATTTCATCCGCTCTTTCACGCCATTGACGGATCATGTCTTCCGAGAGTTTCTCACCAATAAACGACAGCACCAAGATCTTCTGTCCGCTTTCATCCACAATGATCTTCTCGTCTCCAACCATAGTGGCATTCTCAGGATCGATCTCCAAAGTGACGAAGTTCTTGATCTTCTGATTATAATAGGTCTCGGTAGCTACATTGTAGAAAACATAGATGCTAGGGAGGACGAAGATGAGTAATATCACCAAGGCAATGCGGCGGTTCTTCCGCTCGCGAACCGGATCAGGCAAAATCCTATGTGGGAATTTCAGGTAGCGAACCACAAGCGTGGTGGCCAAGCTGATAAAGATGCTGTTGATCAAGAATAGATAGGTAGCACCAAGGAAGTACTGCAGATTGCCATTGGCGATACCATAACCCGCCGTACACAAAGGAGGCATGAGTGCAGTAGCGATGGCAACACCTGGGATCACGTTGTTCTTCACTCGTCTCGACCCTGCCAAGATCCCCGCTGTACCACCAAAGATCGCTACCATTACATCCAACAAAGTGGGCGCCGTGCGATTGAGAAGTTCAGAAGAATCACCGTGCAAAGGCGTAATGTAAAAGTAGAGAGTGGAGGCTGAAACACCCATCAATACGGCAACGCCCCAGTTTCGTAGTGATTTCTTGAGTAGTGCAAGGTCGTTGACCCCAACGGCAAGCCCAACACCCATGATAGGTCCCATAAGTGGAGAGATCAACATGGCACCGATGATAACCGGACCGTTGTTGATGTTCAATCCAATGGAACAAATGAAGATCGAGAAGATGAGGATCCACAGATTGAAACCTCTGAATTCAACGTCTCTTTCGACGCCTTCTATCGTCGCTTTTGGGTCGGCGTTGTCTATGATCGAAAGCCGACTCCTTAAAAATTCTTTGAAAGCGTTCCAGAAGGAGCGCAGGTGGAAAGCAGATCTTTCCTTGTGTTGTTGTTCTTGCTCAATATGAGCCTCCACATCGTGTGAAGGTTCCTTCTGAGTTTCTTCTGCCATCGCGATCAGGTGTATAGGTCACCGAAATCAACCTTTACGTCATTTACCATTCTTTTGATATCCTGTTCTTCAGAACGCGGACAGATCAAGATGCGGTCTTCATCCTGAATGACAATATAGTCCTCCAATCCGCTGATCACCGCCAGCTTATCCTTATCGATGCGAACGACGTTGTTTCGGCTATTGTAAAGTAACACCTTTTTGGTATTTGTGCTATTGCCGTTATCATCGGTATCCGACTGTTCGTGCACCGAACCCCAAGAGCCAAGGTCGCTCCACCCAAATTCACTTGGGATAACAAATACATTCTTGGCCTTTTCTAGGATGCCATAATCAACACTCTCATTCTCGCAACTCGGGTAAACCTCTTCAATGAAGGCTTGCTCTTTTTCTGTGTTGAGAACATCCCAACCTTGTTCGAAGGATTGGTAGATGTCCGGTAAATGCTTGTCAAAGGCATTCATGATCGTGTTGGCATTCCACAGGAAAATACCCGAATTCCATAGGAAGTCACCGCTGTCGATGAACGACTGGGCCATTTCGAGGTTCGGCTTCTCCGTGAAGGTCTTCACTTGCTGAACCTCCTTGTGTAACTCCTTCTGCGGCTTCTTGTATTGTATGTATCCATATCCCGTCTCTGGTCGGTGTGGCTTGATGCCCAAGGTCATGAGGATGTTGTTCTCAGCCGTAGCAGCTAGTCCTAGTTCGATCACCCTCTTGAACTCAGCTTCATTGGTGATGAGATGGTCGGCAGGGGAGATCACCATATTCGCCAATGGATCCTTCTTCTTGATCTTGAAGGTAGCATAGGCAATGCATGGCGCAGTATTCCTGCGAGCAGGCTCAAGGATGATGTTCTCACTCGGAATATCAGGAAGCTGCTCTTGTGTGATATCCGCGTAATTATCATTGGTAATTACATAGATATTTTCGGGTGGGCAGATGTTGGTGAGTCTTCTGAACGTCTGCTGTATCAACGTTTCACCTGTGCCTAATATATCGAGGAACTGCTTTGGTTTCTTGGATGTTGATGAAGGCCAGAACCGGCTTCCAATACCACCCGCCATGATAATGCAGTAGTTATGGGTCATAATTGAATTGATCAAGTCTAAAGGAATCGCAAAGATAAGTTTTCTAAGGAGGAGTAGTTGTGGATACGGTGGTTAACTCATCGTCAATTTTGGCTATCTTCGCGGCTTAAAGAAAGTCTTTGAGCCCTTTACGGCTCCGTAAATAATACATTCCATGTTGAATCTAGTTCTATTCGGCCCTCCGGGTGCCGGAAAAGGCACTCAATCCGAAAGGATCATCGATCGTTATCAGTTGGTTCATCTGTCTACCGGAGATATCTTCCGCTACAACATCAAGAACGCTACCGAGCTGGGCACTCTCGCCAAGCAATACATCGATAAAGGTCAATTGGTACCAGATGAGGTGACGATCAACATGCTTTCGGCTGAACTCGAAAAGCACCCAGAAGCAAAGGGGTTTATCTTCGACGGATTCCCACGTACCAAGCCTCAAGCGGCTGCACTGGATAAGTTGATGTCCGACAAAGGCACCGCTATTTCTGCGATGATTGCGCTTGAAGTTGACGAAGATGAGTTGCGTAGCCGTCTTAAGGAACGTGCACTAAGCAGTGGCCGTACCGACGATGCCGATCCAAAGATCATCCAGAACCGCATCGATGTCTATAATTCAGAAACCGCACCAGTGAAGGATTACTACATCGAGCAAGATAAGTTCTTTGGTGTGGATGGCGTTGGCTCTATCGATGAGATCACTGGACGCCTAACCAATGTAATAGACAAGCTTTAATGGCAAACTCTAACTTCATCGATTATGTGAAGATCCACTGTACCTCCGGTAAAGGAGGTAGAGGGTCTACACACCTGCATAGAACCCGAGGTAACGCTAAAGGTGGACCCGACGGTGGCGATGGAGGTAGAGGAGGTCATGTGATCCTGAGAGGCGATAGCCAGAAATGGACATTGCTTCACCTCAAGTATCGAAAGCATATCAAAGCCGAACACGGTGGAGACGGGAGTAGGATGGATCGCAGCGGTGCGCAAGGAGAAGATCGCTACATCGATGTTCCCCTAGGTACTGTAGCCCGCGACCCCGACACCAAAGAGATACTGTTCGAGATCACCGAAGATGGTCAGGAGGAGGTTCTCATGAAGGGTGGAAGAGGCGGAATGGGTAATACTCACTTCAAATCATCTACCAACCAAACTCCGCGCTACGCTCAACCAGGCGAGGACGGTGAAGAGGGTTGGCGTATCCTCGAACTCAAGGTTCTCGCAGATGTAGGTCTGGTGGGCTTCCCGAACGCCGGTAAGTCGACCTTGCTCTCAGCCGTTAGTGCAGCCAAACCAGAGATCGCCGATTATCCATTTACCACACTCGTTCCCAATCTAGGAATGGTGGCTTACCGCGATTTTCAATCGTTTGCCATAGCCGATATTCCCGGAATCATTGAAGGGGCCAGTGAGGGTAAGGGCCTCGGGCATCGATTCCTGCGTCACATTGAAAGGAACGCACTCCTGCTTTTCATGATCCCCGCCGATGCTGAAGATCATGCAAAATCGTACGAGATCCTACTTGAGGAGCTGAGAAAGTACAATCCAGATCTCTTGGATAAAGACCGAGTGCTCGCCATTTCGAAGTCGGACCTATTGGATGAGGAATTGGAAGAGGAGATCGAGAAACTCCTGCCAACAGATGTTCCGCATGTGTTCATTTCCTCCGTTTCCGGAAAGGGGATACAAGAGTTGAAAGACTTACTCTGGAAGAAGCTAAACGACTAACAGGATGGATTTTGAAGGAGGTATTTGGGATTGGGATAGATCGCTATTCGTAACGCTCAACAATGCCGGCTTTGAAGCACTCGATCCCGTTATGCTTGCCGTTTCTGGTACCCTGCTTTGGATTCCACTCTACGGCTTTTTGGTCTACCTCCTTTTTCGCCACAGAGGCACTCGCGATGGTATCGTTGGCCTAGCTTGGGTGGTTGTCTTGATCCTGCTTTGCGATCAAGGGTCCGTTCATCTTTTTAAAGAGGTTTTTGAACGTCTTCGTCCTTGCCATGAGCCATTGTTGGAGGGGCAGGTCCGACTTGTAAAATCCCATTGCGGCGGACATTTTGGATTCGTTTCATCGCATGCCACCAATACCTTTGGTTTAGCTGTTTTCATTGGTAACCTCCTCAAGAGCAAGGTGAGGTGGTTATTACCTACTCTACTTATTTGGGCCGCGCTCGTTTCGTATAGCCGCATTTGGCTTGGAGTGCATTATCCGTTGGATGTGATCGGCGGAGCCGTGTTGGGCACCTTTATCGCGCAGCTGCTATTGAAGGCATCGGCTAGGACCATTCAGTCTAACGCTTGATCCGAATAGGAAGGATCATGTGCGAATTGACCGCCTTACCGTCAACTTTTCCGGGAATCCACTTTGGCATATTCAAGATGAGGTCTTTAATATGACGATCAAGAGAGCGATCCTCTATAAAGGTTCGAACGATCTCCGGCTTACCGGCCTCTCCATTTAGATAGATGACGAACCGTACGAATATTCTACCCTCAGCTATAGAGTCCCTTAGGTGAAGAGGTAATTCGAAATGGCCGTTGATGTAGCTGAAGAGCGAATCTACTCCTCCTGGAAATTCAGCCTGTTCTTCGGGAAATTCAACGACCACATCAGAGGAGTCCGAACATCCTCCTTCTTGGTGAGGTCGGCGGCTAGGAGTTCATCTGTGGGGTTGATGGCCCGGGGATGGCGATTGACCAGTCGAATGTCGTTTCCATACTCCGGTAATACCTTGGCAAGTTCAACTCCGATCGATCCACCGGCTCCGAGGATAGTCTGTTTCATGATAGTTGATGGTTGTCCTCGAAGTTAATGTACCAGTCGAAATATGTATGAGTTATTTCAGATTTATATTCTTTGATATGGTCGATAAAAGCCTCAGCCACAGGGGATAACTTTTTACTTTTTAGCCATATAAGTCGCCACTCTGTCTTGATAGGAAGTCCCTTTACAGGGATGATATGCATGTCTCCCGCCTCCAATTGGTTCCTCACTCCGATCAGCGGTATGATAGACTGTCCGAGTCCGGCGATCACCGCTTGCTTGACTGCCTCGTTGGACATCAATTCCATCCTTCTTCGCTCCGTTACCACGCCAAAATGGGCATCCATGGCCTTGCGCGTAGCCGATCCTTCTTCGCGGTAGATCATGGGGCTCTTCTTATCACGCTTGGGTGTGCTCGACATGAGGTAAAGGCGATTCTCGATGAGCGGCTCTTCCTCTACATTGATGTCTTCCGGGATCACCGATACAAAGGCAAAGTCGATCTCATTCTTCTTCAAGCTTTCCATTACGAGCGTCTTGTTGGTCACGTCCAGTACAAGGTCGATGGCAGGATGCTCATGCATGAATTGCGAGAGGTAGAACGGTATCACATACTTGCCCGTTGAGGCAGATGAGATCCTGAGTTTTCCCGATTTCAAGCCCTGGAATTCGTGTGTCCTGTACTTGATAGCATCCGCTTCACGCAATACATTCTCCGCTAATTCGGCAATCGACCGACCAAAATCGGTGACGTGAAGTTTGCGACCAACCACCTCCGTAAGGGGAAGATCGAACTGATTTTGAAAGTTCTTGAGCTGGATGGATAAGGCCGGCTGAGTCATGTGCATCTCTTCCGCAGCTCTTGTAACACTTTCATTTCTAACCACTTCAAGGAACACCTGCAGTTGGTGTAAAGTGTAATTCATAAGACTTCTTTATGGTTTACATATTAAAGATATATAAAAATATATAATCTATTCTACTAACCTTTGTGCCGTTAATAAAACAACATCCTCATGAAAGAATTCAAACTAGTTGACAGCACGTATGCGGCTGAAGACGCACGAGAAGTCCTCCTCTCGTTAGTTTCGGACAAGATCCGGTTCCTGAACACTCAAGTGCTCAGTGCAGAAGAGCGTTTTTCAGGAGAAAACAAGCAACATTTCAAAGAGAGAGCTGCGTATCTCGAACAGGAAGCCGAAGAATTAAGGGCGGCCTTTAGAGCTGTGAATGGTTCCAGCAAGACCTTCAAGATCACATGTGATGTGAAGATCGAAGAGGTTGAGGGAAAGCCTGAAGTGGATATGCAACACTCAGCAACTCACAGATGAGTTTAGACCTACTTGCAGATAACCTAACGAACCCTGCACTCTTATTCTTCTTCCTAGGAATATTCGCAGTGCAGATCAAGAGCGATCTCGCGATCCCTGAAAATTCGTCGAAGTTCATCTCACTGTACCTTCTCTTTTCCATCGGTTTTAAAGGTGGTCAAGAGTTGTCCCACAGTGAGATCGGTCTCGACACCTACGGGATCATCGGTCTAGGAGTGTTCACAGCCATCGCCATTCCTTCCTATACGTTCCTCATCTTGAAGAAGCGATTGGGAGTTTACAACGCGGCAGCACTTGCGGCAGCGTATGGGTCGGTGAGTGCGGTGACCTTCGTTACCACGGTTTCGTTCTTGGAGATGGAAAAACTGGAATTCGGTGGTCACATGGTAGCTACCATGGCCCTAATGGAGGCACCTTCAATCGTTATGGGAATGCTCTTCCTATCCATATTCTCGAAAGGCGGTGGAAAGATGAGCATGAAGCAGATCGTGCATCACTCCTTTACGAATGGAAGCGTACTGTTGATCTTGGGTAGCCTCGCTATCGGATACCTGGCCAACGAGCAACAGGCGCAAGGTATCGCCCCATTCACTACCGATATCTTCAAGGGATTCCTCGCGGTATTCCTCTTAGACATGGGCATAACGAGTGGTAGGAACTTGTCTTCCTGCTGGAAGAACGGACCCTTCCCTATGATCTTCGGTGCAGTAGTTCCGGTGATCAATGGTATCATCATCGCAGTGGTGAGTGGATATATCACCTCAGTGGTGGGCGATAGATTATTGATCGCGATCCTGGCTGCTTCAGCCTCATACATCGCAGTTCCAGCGGCCATGAAGTTGGCCAATCCAAAAGCAGATTCGGGATTGTACATCCCTATGGCGTTGGCGGTAACCTTCCCGTTCAACATCACCATCGGAATACCAGTTTACATGTACTTCATAGAACTGACATAAAAGCATTTAAGATTAGTAGTGAGGAGAGTCTCGGGCGGCGAAAGTAGGATTAGGAGGTACCCAGTCGCCCGAGCATCCCTCAAAAAATTTAACCCAGAGAAACCATGAGAAAAGTAACCGTATCAAAAGGAGATGGCATCGGACCAGAGATCATGAATGCCACACTTCGCATCCTCGATGCAGCTGGAGCCCAAATCGATTGGGAAGAAGTGAACATCGGAGAGCAAGAGTACCTTTCCGGCAATACCAGCGGGATCAGTCCAGAAGCCTGGCAATCCGTTCGCGAAACAAAAGTGTTCCTCAAAGCACCTATCACCACTCCACAAGGAGGTGGTTACAAAAGCCTGAACGTAACTCTGCGCAAAACACTCGGCCTATTCGCCAACGTTCGCCCTTGTCTTAGCTACGACCCATACGTTCGCACCAAGCACCCGAACATGGATGTGGTTATCGTGCGCGAGAATGAGGAAGATCTATACGCAGGGATCGAACACCAGCAAACCGACGAGGTAGTGCAGTGTCTCAAGCTCATCACTCGCCCTGGATCCGAGCGCATCATTCGTTACGCCTTCGAATTCGCTCGCCTTCACAAGCGCAAGAAAGTGACTTGCTTCACCAAGGATAACATCATGAAGCACACCGACGGCTTGTTCCACCAAGTATTCAAAGAGATCTCCGCCGAGTACCCTGATATCGAATCAGAAAACTTGATCGTAGATATCGGCTCCGCAAGATTGGCCGATACCCCAGAGATCTTCGACGTGATTGTAACGCCAAATCTCTACGGTGATGTGATTTCAGATATCGCCGCACAGATCTCCGGATCAGTAGGTATGGCCGGATCATCCAACATCGGTAGTACCGTTTCAATGTTCGAAGCCATCCACGGTTCTGCTCCGCAGATCGCCGGAAAGGATATCGCGAACCCATCCGGACTACTTCGCGCCGCAGAGATGATGCTCAAGCACATCGGTCAGCCAGAAGTAGCCCAAAAGATCTACAACGCCTGGGCCTGCACCATCGAAGAAGGGATCCACACCGCAGATATCTTCGAATCAGGTAAGAGTACACAACTCGTAGGTACAAAAGAGTTCACGGATGCGGTTATCGCCAGACTCGGACAAGTTCCTGAGCACATCGCTCCAGCTGAATTGGCCGAGAATCGCCCAATCGTATTGCCAGACTACAAGCGCAAGATTGCGAAGAAGGTCTTTAAAGGACTCGACGTGTTCGTGGACTGGAAGGGAAGTAACCCCGACGAGCTCGGTGAGTTGCTGCAACAACTCAATGGAGACCTGGAGTTGACCATGATCACCAACCGAGGTGTGAAGGTTTGGCCAAATGGATTCGATGAGACGTTCTGCACCGATCATTGGCGCTGTCGCTTTGAGCCAGCCGTAGGAAAGGCCGCAGATAAGTCGGCCATCCCAGTATTGCTAGCACGCGCGATCACCCATGGAGTGGACGTGATCAAAACGGAGAACCTATATGAGTTCGACGGTGTGAGAGGATACAGTTTGGGACAAGGTCAGTAAAACCGACCTCAACAATGCCATCCCCTTAAGCCTAAGCAGAGATGTTATAATTGAGGGGTGAACCCCGGCGAGTTCGTCGGGGTTCTTTTTTTGTTTTCTACCTTCGGAACATGAATTTCTTGTGGGTGTTCTTGGGAGGAGGACTCGGCTCCATGTTGCGCTATTCCATTTCACTTGGAGTGATGAGGAATGTTTCCGTTAAATGGGCACCCCTGCTCGCCACCTTTGGATCCAATATGCTCGCGTGTATTCTACTCGCCATCATCGTTAAGTTGAATGGAGATGGAGCGATATCAAAGTCTACCTACCTATTCCTAGCCGTTGGATTGTGCGGCGGATTCAGCACATTTTCTACGTTCAGCTACGAGACCTTTTACTTTTGGTCAAAAGGGGAGTGGCTCTATGCCATATTGAATGTAGTGATAAGTGTTGCCGTAGGATTGGCGGTGATGGCTACCTTGTTGAAGCTGTGGCCTAACGCATCAGCGTAACCGTTCCCCTGCGTTCGATGTACTCATCTTCCGTGCTGCGGAATTGCACGATCCAAACGTATGTGCCCTCTTGGGCCGGATCTCCAGATCCTTGATCTATTCCATCCCACCATTCAAATGCATCATTACTGCTGAAGACGCGATTGCCCCATCGATCGTAAACATCGATGCGATATCTCTTGTACCCACTGCTGTACGACCTCCACCGGTCGTTCGTTCCATCACCATTCGGTGTGAAGGCATCCGGCGTGTAGATCAACGGGATAGGTGCTACCCTAAAGGCAATGATCTCTTCTTCCGTACACCCAAAGCTGTTTTCAGCTAAAGCCCTGATGTAGTAGGTACCCGTGTCGTTGTACTTGTGATAGATACTCGTCCGGTTCGTGTACTGCGACCCATCTCCTGTATACACCACTAAGGATTCATCATCATCCACACCGCTCACACTGATCTGTACATACGGCTCAAAGATGTCCGTTTTGGTTGGCGTAACGCTCAGTTCGATGTCTGGAGAAGGAAATACCGTGAAACTGAAGGGATAATAGGCACTATCCAAACACCCTGCTTGGGTATACATCAACAGATAGCCAGAATAATTCCCAGGTGAAGTGTAAACATAGGCCGGATTGGCAGATGTACTCGTGTTTCCATCTCCAAAATCCCATTCGTAGAAGACCCTATTGTTGGACTGTGCCGTGTGGTTCAAGTCCAGTGCATAAGGCGCGCATTGCTCCGTGCCCGGAATAGTAGCGTCAAATTCTGGCCGTAGACCGATGGCTATTGAATCGCCCACCGTGGTCGTACAGCCAAAGTCTTCAATGGTCAATTCGATCCAGAACGTACCTGGATTGTTAAAGGTGAGAGCCGGTGGCGTTTCTGAATTGCTCGATTGAATATTCGCATCCGGAGGGAATGTCCAATTGAAGGTGGCATTGGCACTAAAGCTTCCGTTGGCAAATAATTGGATCCCTTGAGCGTCGAAGCAGGTGTTGCCATCCTGAGTAATTGCGAAGGAAACAGGGTAGTGTACGTCAAACACCGCAGTGGCCGTATCGGCGCATGGATAACCGCGATTGACGATCAAGGTAACCGTGTACGAGCCTGTGTCGTTGTAGGTGTAGACCGGGTTTGGACTCGTACTCGTATCGCCATTCGTGCTCGGATCACCAAAGTCCCAAAAGAAGTCGGTTGCATTCACAGAATTCTCCGTAAACGAGATCGTTGTTCCCGAACAAATGCTTCCTGGGTTGTCGATCTGCAATTCAATTCCCGACCTCACATTGCTCGAACAGTTGGTCACATTGAACTGATAGTCCCTTCTGACGGTGGAGAGCAGAACACCATTAGAAAACTCCTGAACACATACGGCAAATACAAACTGACCAAGCTGGTTCGGCGTACCTGTAATGATGCCTGTTAGAGGGTCGATGCTGATCTGAGGATTGGAAGGGATAGGATTCGCAGGAGTTCGCGGTGCGATGAAAGGCACTTGAACGTATGGTGGTGGCCCGGCAGGATCTGGAGCGGGACAAGTAAGACAGTTAGACCCGCTTGGCGGTTGATCTTGGCCCCCTCCATGAAGAGGTGTACAAAGCTGATAGTGCAGCGAGTCACCGTCTGGTTCTTGTACCGATGAATCGATATTCAACGGGTCGTTCAAACAGAGAACGATAGGCGGTTCGGTAATAAAGGTTGGAGTGCTGTTGCACTGATCCATTGAAGGGATAGAAACGGTGTACGTATTCCCCCATCCACCTGGGTTCGGGATATTATCGATCGTGTTATTTCGGCAACAGCGCTGGTGTGTGATGGTGTATCCGCCAGCAATAGGTGGAAGGTTCACAACGATGCTGTAATCTGTGTACTCGGTACATACGTTGGGAGGCGACTGAAGACAAGGGTTGTTCACTGTGGCGGGAAGCTGACGGATCTGTCCGTGTGAGGCATCCACATTCCGAACGATATTTCCTTGAGAATCGAAGATGGTAATGGCTGCCTGCGGGTCGAATCCGGCACCCTGCGAATTACAGTCACGGTAGATCCTCAATGAGATCCTGTAGTTGTCGTTGCCTAAACATTCGTACGTAATCTCACCCCCAACTAGGTGGGCGGCCTCGAGACTGACAGAGATCGTCAGCATTAAAAAGGCGAGTAATAGATTACGCATATTCGCTTATGCTTCCTTGTTATTCATACTTAATGTACGAACTGTGAAGGAGATTGGTTGAGGTTTTGGTGTGATTGAAGGATCTAAGTTAGTAATCGAGAATGACTTCCTCCCAATTCAATACGGTGTCGAAACCATGATCACGGATCCTGTCTAAGTCTTTTTCACTATCGGTGGCCAACATAAAGAAGTCACCTCCCCAAGCTCCCAAATGTTTCATCGAACCTTCGATGTCACGCAGCTCGTCGTTCTTTGTTTCCCTCTCTAAAATCGAGCCAATGATCTTATCGTGATCTCTCACCGCTTGTTGGAACACCTTGAGATCCGAGGTAGTCAGGAAGGTGCGTGTGATCTGATCGATGCTCGAAATGGCATCGCGTCTTTTGTTGAGGTCGATCTTCGCGTAGCTCTTTACCTCTTTTGCGCTGTTCTGTTTTTGTCCAGAGTAAACAAAGAAGATATGGTCAGAGAAAGGCGGTTCGTGATCGGTATGCAAGATCTCTCTTTCCGATCCTTTCTTTTGATACACCGTGCCTCTATTGCTGTAGGCAACCGCCACGTCGTATCCCGATCCGGTTAGGCAGGCATCGAACATCTTGTGTGGATCAACATTCCTCCAATGGGCT